>JAHEBM010000033.1 GCA_024642245.1 Haliea sp. | reverse complement strand
CATGGGGTAACCTCGATATATTGTACGCACTCGCCCGGGTGGTGAAATTGGTAGACACAGGAGACTTAAAATCTCCCGACTGGAAACAGTCGTACCGGTTCGATTCCGGTCCCGGGCACCATATGCACATACAAATCAAACAGATACGATTTATTCAACTGTGCACCAGGAATAAAAGCGGGCCATTGTCTTTGTCACAGTGGAAATAGCTGGTGAACTCTACGGTGCGGTCAACGTGAATCAGCTTCACAAAAAGACGAGTTTCCCGGCTCCTTGTAAGGTGAACTTCAGCTCGCAATCGGGCGAGGAAAAACGAGAGCGTTGGCGGCAGAATTGGTGTCACCCTGTATTCGTCAGCATTGCCGAAAACGACCCCGGCTGAGGTCCGCCCTTTTTTCAGAAAGTGCCATTGCCCGGTCGTTAATTGGCCCTGTTTTTTGTAATGTGTCTTATTATTACGAGGGAAGCATTACAGGTAACAAAAACACTAGCTTGATAGCCCAGCTGGAATGGTAATCACAAGATGATCAAGTACGCTTTCATTTGCATTTACGTCGCTCTTTCAGCGATCAGCACTGTCTCTTACGCACTGGAGCGGGAGGTGGTCGCGCTCATTGGCACAGGTGATATGGGGGATTCGATTGGTCCCCGGCTGGCTCAAAAGGGATACCGGATAATATATGGCAGTCGAGACCCCGCACGTGACTCTGTCAGGGAGTTGGTCAAGCGCACTGGCAGCAACGCTACCGCGGCGAGCCAGAAAGACGCAGCGCAACAGGCCGATATTGTTGTGCTTGTCGTACCGTGGCCAGCCATGGAAACAGTTGCCAGAAATCTTGGCGCGATGGATGGAAAAATCCTGGTAGATGCCTCGATCCCCAGCAGGCAGGCTGCAGATGGCTACCTTGAGAGCATGGTTGAAACTTCAAGCGCAGAAATGATCCAGGCGTGGAACCCGGCAGCAAGGGTGGTAAAAACACTGTTTGCCGGCTCAAATGTGATTGATAATCCACTGAGCCTTGGCGGTCGTGTTACGAGTTTTGTTGCCGCTGATGACCGGGGCGCGAAGGAGATTGTAGCCAGGATCATTTCCGACCTTGGACTGGTGCCGCTGGATGCAGGACCGTTACGTAATGCCCAGGCGATCGAAGCGTTTGCGCGCTTGTGGTTCGTTCCAGTACTCCAGAAAAGAACACAGGGCTTCGAGCTGGCGCTCCTGCCCAGCAATTACTGGCACTGTATATGGGACGACAGCTGGTATAAGCCCGTTGGCGACAGTGAAACACTGGCAGAATTTCCGGACCAGGCTCCGCCAACACCTTGTCGCCCTGAGTAGGCAGCAAGCGAGAACGTGTCTGACGCAGATTTATTGCATGTGCCGGGGAACTATATTGGTAATTGTAATAAAAATCCCGTGGTGTTCTGCAGTTTGAAAGCAGGAAGGCGATTTTGGTGATACTACGCCATAGCGAGATTCTGATGATGCGGATGTTGGGTTTATTCGCAATAATAGCTGCTTACTATAATGTGGCACAGATGGACTCGGACCTGGCACTCCGGCCTATCTATCCCTTGAGTCCCTGTTTATCATTGCCCTTCCGGCTGGCGCCGGCGGACGAATTTCGAAGTCAACCATGAGGTGAGCGCTTGAAGCAGGCTTTAATCAATATGCTGACCATGCAACACAGTATGAATACGCGTGTTCATGAAAACTGGGCGGAGCAGGACTTTGCCTGGTATCGCGCCGCCTGGATTGAGTGCGGTGAGTTGATAGAGCACTACGGCTACAAGTGGTGGAAAAAACAAGTGCCGGATATCGAGCAGGTTCGGCTCGAGGTTATCGATATCTGGCATTTTGGCCTCTCCGCGCTGTTTCATGACGGTAAGACCATCGAGCAGATAGCCCAGGAGATCATCGCGGACCTCGAAGCTCACGCGCCGACGGGGTTCGGGGTGCTGGAGTCTACCGAGGCACTTGCACTGCACTGCCTGCAGACCAGGGGTTTTTCCCCTTCGCGATTTCGCGATCTCATGCTCGCCTCGGGACTGGATTTCGACAGCCTTTACACTGCCTATGTCGGCAAGAACGTGTTGAACTTCTTTCGCCAGGATCACGGTTATAAAGACGGTACTTATGTGAAGAACTGGGCTGGCAGGGAGGACAATGAACACCTTGCGGAACTCGTGGCGGTGATGGATCACGGCGCCGGCGATTTCGCCGAGCAGGTGTACAGTGCGCTCAGGCTGCGCTATGTGGAGCTCGTGCTGGTAGAGTAATTCATGGAACTCGAAGAAAGCAGGCTTTCAACCACAGCCCTGGCGCGAAAACTCAATATTCCTGCCCAGCAACTGTTCGCAACATTCAGGGATTATGGCTGGATCGAGCGTTCCGGCGAGTCCTGGGTGCTGACACCCAAGGGAGAGTTCGAGGGAGGCGATTACCAGCAAAGTCGCCGTTTCGGTCGCTATATAGTCTGGCCCGATCGCATTGAGCAACATCCCTTGCTGGCCGCCATCGAGTCAAACCAGCGTATCAACGCCGCCTCGATGCGTCGCTATTATCCGCGCCTGCATCCACGCCAGATCAACCGTGCGCTGGCAGAGCTCGGTCTGCAGCGCCATAGCATAATCGGCTGGGAGCTCACAGAGCGCGGCAAAGCCCTGGGTGGGCAGCAGGAAGAAAGCCAGAACAGCGGTGCGTTCTACGTGACCTGGCCACACGAGGTTATCGACGACCCGGTCATTCATCGTGAGCTTACCCGCCAGTCTGACCAGGGCTACCCCGTAGCCAGTGCCGATGACGCCGAGCCTGACCTGTTTGCCACCGGCGCGGTCAGCTGTGTCGGCGTTGACGGCCATAGTCTCGCTTCCGGGCTGCAGACGCGCGTATGCAACTGGTTGTACCTGGCCCAGCTCGCACATGCCTACCACCGGGCACTGCCCACCGAAGAGCAATTACTGGCAGATTTCTACGTGCCAGAAGGCAGCGTATACATCGATTGCTGGGAGGAGAATGTGCCTGCCCATGCCTTGTCGGCAAAACTGCGCAAGCGGGAGCTCTACCGGGCGCTGAAGCTGCGACATATTGAAATCAACGCAGCCGATGCGGATCGCCTCGACGAGGTACTCGGGCGTGGCCTGCTCGCCTATGGCATTCGCTACTGAGGCGGGAGCAGGGCGTTTATGCTCTCGGCCAGGGTAAAATCACGCGATGAAATACCGCCGGCATCGTGGGTGGTCAGGTGTATGTCCACCCGGTTATACACGTTCGACCATTCGGGGTGGTGATCCTGGGCCTCGGCCAATAGTGCTACCCGGGCCATAAAACCGAAAGCCTCGACAAAATCCCCAAAGATGAATTGCCGGTATAGCTTGTGGTGGTCAATGACCCACTCTGGAAGTGCAAGCAGGCGCCGTTCCACTTCTGCCGGGGGTATTCGTTCAATTGCCATACAATCTCGCCATTTTTTGCAAATTGTCCTGAACAGATATTACCTACTTTCGTTCCAGCAACACACCGCACTCCATGTGTTCGGTATAGGGAAACTGGTCAAACAGTGCAAAACGGGTAATGCGATGCGTCCCGGATAACACCGACAGGTTGTCCGCCAGGCTCTGTGGGTTGCAGGAAATATAGATTATCCACTGGAATGCGCTGGCCATTTGAACCGTATTCCCATCGAGACCTGCCCTGGGTGGATCCACAAAAAGAGTACGTAAATCGAACTCGTGCAAGGGCCTTGGCAGGTCCGCAAGTCGGCGAAACTCCCGCTCGCGACCCATGGCCTGGGTCACTTCCTCTGCAGACAGGCGGATAATCTCGACGTTGGTGATGCCGTTCGCCCCGAGGTTTTCCCGGGCTGCACGCACCGATGTTTTTGACAACTCGGTGGCGATGACGTGGTCGAAGTGGTGGGCCAGTGGGAGCGTGAAGTTACCGTTGCCGCAGTAGAGCTCCAGCAGGTCGCCGTCCAGCGCCGCTCCCTGCTCGCAGGCCCAGCCCAGCATATGCGTATTGACGCCTGCATTGGGCTGCGTAAAGGCCTGCTCGTACTGGACATAACTGAACCTCCGTCCCTCTACCGTCAGTGACTCGCGCACAAAATTACTGCCGATGACTATTTTCTGTCGGCGGCTGCGGCCAATTACGGAAAGTCCCAGCTCTGCGGCCAGCGTGGCAGCAGCAGACTCCCAGGCGGCGTCAAGTTTGCGGTGGTAGACGAGGGTGACCAGTGTATCGCCGGCGAGCGTTGACAAAAATTCAACCTGGAATAGTTTTCGGCGCAGGCGCTCGCTGTGCTTGAGCTTGTCGCGCAACACTGGCATCAGGCGCTGGATGCGCTCGCAGGCGATAGGGAAGCTATCGATAGCGACCGGCACGGTGGGGTCCTCGCGCCGGAACATCACGTAGTCCAGTTCATCACCCTCGTGCCATATGCGGAACTCGGCGCGCATACGAAAACCCGTGGGTTGTGATGGGTAAACGGTCGGCTCGGGAGGGGAGAAGGGCGCCAGCAGGGCGCAGACCCTGGCGCACTTTGCCTGAAGTAGTTGAGCGTAGCGGCCAGGCTCGACGGCGGACAGGGGCATCAGTCCAGTCTCCGGGTATCGCGCGATTGCCACAATTCACGGGCTGCCTGCTGGGCAGCATCCAGGGCCAACCCCGGCTGCAGCAGTGCGAGGGCAAGGGCGGTGGTACCGATCACTGCCCGGGTGCCATGCTCGTCCCGGGCTGTCCCGCGCCACAGGGCGCGCAGGGGCTCTACTTCGGGTCGGCCGACGGCCTGTGCGCGCGCTGACGTAACTCGTGGCAGCAGGAGCTGTTCGCTGTGGGAACCTGACAGCAGGTAAACCCAGGTGTCTGCCTGTGGCTTGATTTCCACCTCGCCGCCCTCGCCCTTGAAAACCATCGCCCTTGGCTGTCCAAGCAGCTGGTCGGCCTGTTGGTGCAGCGGCGCATAGGCGGGATGAAATATACTCTGGATACTGCACGGTGCACGCAGGGGGTTGAGCATGCGGGTGAGCGTGTTTACCGGTGAGCGCAGCCCCAGCAGCGGCCGCAACTGGACCAGCTCATGCAACGGCCGGCAGAAATGGCGCAGCGGCAGGTAGCTGAACCCGGAGCTATCCAGCTGCGCGGCCACCTGCTGCCAGTCGTTGGCAACCGGCAGCCCCAGCTGCTTCAGTGCCTCCTCGGTATACAGGCGGCCGGGCGTGTGTCCATCGGCACCGTGCGCCAGTACCCGATGGCCGGCTCCTGCCAGCAGCAGCATGGCAAGAATGTACCAGGGGTGCTGGCTTTTTTTCCCCGCGTAGCTTGGCCAGTCCAGGTCTGCCTGGATATCGCCGCCGGCGTTCAGCATTTCCTCGCGGCAGGCATCGACAAACCCCGCCAGTTCCTCAGCGGTCTCCTCCTTTACCCTCAGCAGCATCAGGAACGCGCCGACTTGTACTGCTTCCGCCTCGTTGCGCAGGATCATGCCAAAGGACTGCTTCGCCTCATCCCGGCTGAGGGAGCGGCTGCCACTCTTGCCTTTGCCGAGTGTCCGCACGAAGGGCGCGAAGCGGTGTTCCTGCTCAGGTTTTTCGAAACTGGCGTGGGTCACGCGGGAATCCTACAGGCAGTTGTCGGGTTTGGGCAGCCCGGCGATCTTGCTGCCCAGTTTTGCTGGAGAGCCGGGGAACAGGGACATGAGATAGATACTCCTGCCCTTGTCGCTGCCCAGTTTGAGGGCACAGTACTTCACCAGTGGCCGCATGGCGGGTGAGCTGTCGAATTCGCGATAATAATTCCGCAGCAGCTCGATGATTTCCCAGTGACCCTCGGTCAGGGCCAGCCCCTCGGCCGAGGCGATCTGGCGGGCAACATCCGGTGTCCAGTCGTCGAGCCGGCGCAGAAACCCGTCTCGGTCAAAGGCATCCGGGGGCAACACGACTTCAGTACCAGGCCATCTGGCGTGAAAAGCGCTCGGTCAGCTCGACAAAGCCCTGGATGTCGATCAGATGGGCGGAGTCTATCCGTCCCAGTATGCCCGCCGCTGCGGCATCATCGTGCAGCACATAGAGCTGTACCGCGCTGTCGTCGAGCGCGAGCCGGGCAGGGGTGCCCGGCAGTGCGGCATACACGCCGTCCCCCAGTAACAGCAGCGCGTCGCCGGGCGATATCAGGCGCAGGCAGTCGGCAAAAGCGGCGGAGGAGGGAGACGCGTTGAGTGTATGCAGTATCATTGTCAGAATCCCACCAGGTGATCATGGGAGCCCATGAGCTGGCTGATGGCCTGACGATCCAGCGCCTGGGCAGTGACTGGTGCAGCGGCCAGGTCCAGCCGGTAACGCGTGACGGCATCCGCATCGACATAAACCTGCGTGATGTCGTAAAGCGGGAGAGAGGCCAGTAAGCGCCCGAGGTTCCTGGAACCGACCGCATCAGCTTGCTGATCCGGGCACAGCTGTAAAACGCCGTCACCGAGAAAGAGCAGGCTGACGTCCTGGTCGAAGGCGGCCGCCGCCAGGGCCAGGTCGATAGAGGCACGGGCCAGGCTGCTGCCGTAGGGGGAATGGCGTATGACCAGCAATACTCGCTTTGCTTCAGATGCTGCCACGATCAACCCCCGAAGGTGACCAGTCGATCAGCGCAGGCGACGGCTTCCACCAGTTGGCCCAGTCCGGATACGATAAAAGCCGGGTGCACCGTGGCCGCGGGCCTGTCGTAGCGACGTGCTTCGCTGTCATCCAGCATGCCGTGTTTGAGCGCCGAGGCGATGCACAGCACGAGTTCCACACCGTTTTGCTCAGCCAGGGTTACCCAGGGTTCCAATCGCTGGTCTTCGTCCTGCGGAAACACCGCGGTCGCTGAGCCATTGCAGCAACCGGCGTCGAGGAAAAATACCCGCTTGATGCTGTGACCGCGCGCCACCAGTGCCTGGGCGAACCGCGCGGCGGTCATGGCGCAATGACCGGAGGCGGGGGAGGACATTACCAGCAGTGAGTAGATCATGGTCGCTCGGTAGTCAAAACAAAAAACCCCGGTGCATACCGGGGTTTGTGTCCTGCCTGCCTGCTGTCAGTCATCGCCACCCAGGGCAGTGAGCAGGCTCAGCAGGTGGATGAACAGGTTGTAGATATTGAGGTAAAGGGACACAGTGGCCCGGATATAGTTGGTCTCGCCGCCATTGATGATGCGGCTGGTGTCGAACAGGATCAGGCCGGACATGATCATCACCACGGCAGCGGAAATAGTCAGCGACAGGGCAGGAATGGCCAGGAAAATATTGGCGATCATCGCAACCACTGCCACCAGCAGGCCCACCATCAGGAAGCCGCCCATATAGGAAAAGTCCTTACGGGTGGTAAGGGCATAGGCGGATAATCCGAAAAACACGACGGCCGTGCCTCCCAGTGCCTGCATGACCAGCGAGGGCCCATTAGGCATCGCCAGGTAAAAATTCAGCATGGGACCGATCGAGGCGCCCATCACACCGGTGAAGGCGAAGACCGCGAGCAGGCCCTTGCCGCTATCCGCCGTCTTGTGAACAACAAAGAGCAGGCCAAAACCCACCAGGCTGAGGATCAGGGCCGCACCTTGTGGCAGTCCGATGGCCATGGAAATACCCGCGGTCAGGGCACTGAAAAGCAGGGTCATACCCAACAGCATGTAGGTGTTCTTCAGCACCTTATTGGCGCCCAGAGCCGACTCCAGGCCGACTGTGTTCATGTTGTAAAGGCTCTTGTCTTGCATTTGTTACTCCATAGTTCCACGCAGGGTATCTGCGGTATTCATTTTGGCAGCGAAGCGCTGGGGAAGTTCCTTTGAACGCATTGAATTTGTTGGAATAAACCCCACGCGGAGCAGTGTTTTTCGCCCCGGTGGCGTCCCCTATCGCCTGTATGTGAGTATACGCACCTTACCGCTTCGGGCAAGTGGTTCCGGGGCGGTGATTCCATCTGGCCCCCGGCTTGAAATTAGACTACATTTCAGTGGCAAAACCGGTAGGGAGGGGTGAGTCCCGACGGACATGTATCGAGCCGACTTTTTTTTTAATCCTTCACCGCGGGTCGGTACACAGGGAAAAGAATAATACTGGTGTACGATCGCACTATGGCTAGTATGAACTTCCGGGCAAGGGGCGGCCTTGACGAAGAGACTATAAGCTGTACAAGTGATGGCGACACCCTGAACAGGCAGCCTGCGCGAAATGGCAAGCTACGCGTGATGAACACATTGATGAAAATTGGCCCGAAAGGCCAGTACCAGGTGGCAGTAGACTGTGGACAGGCGTAAATGGCTTTAACGAGATATCCGATGACTTGCCGCCTTTCGTGCCTTCAGGCACTGCACCTGCCGACGTTCCGGTCATTTTTGGCTTGGCTGGTCGTCGTTTTTCTCAACGGCTGCGCCACCGCTGCCTACCAGGCTACACAAGCCGCTGATGCACCTTTCCTGCAGCGCGCGCAGACGCAACAACAGGGCGGTTTTACCGTCCACGCGGCCATGCCGGATTCCTCTGAAACCCTGGCGCTCACCGGCCTGGATCTGTATGCCCAGGGCATACAGCCGATCTGGCTGGAAGTCAAAAATACCAGCCAAAACGACGCGCGCCTGACCCTTTGGAGCATCGATCGGGAGTATTTTTCACCGATCGAGGTCGCCTACAAGAATCGCAAAAAATTCAGCGACCAGGGTTATGAAGACATGCAGCGGTGGTTCTATGACAACAGCCTGCAACGCATGATTCCCGCCGGCCAGACCAGGTCGGGACTGGTCTATACACATCTTCGACCGGGCACCAAGGGATTTAACCTGGATATTTTCAGCAATCACAATGCTACGACCTTTACGTTTTTCCTACCGCTACCCGGGTTCGTCCCCGATTTTTCAGTCGTGGATTTCGCGACACTGTATGGACCTGACGAATACCGGGAGCTGGACCAGTCCTCGCTAAAGACCGCGTTGGAAGACATGCCGTGCTGCGCTACCGATGAGACGGGGCAGTTGGATGCCGGCCCGATTAACGTGGTGTTCGTGGGTACGCCCCTGGCCGTGCGTCGT
This sequence comes from Haliea sp., assembly GCA_024642245.1. Lineage (GTDB taxonomy): Bacteria > Pseudomonadota > Gammaproteobacteria > Pseudomonadales > Halieaceae > JARRPM01. Next base: position 27,182 of record JAHEBM010000033.1, on the reverse strand, counting down.
TCCCTGCTGCGCGGAAACTGGCAGGAGACATCGATGGAAAATGACATGACCTCAAAGGGGCGTTCACATCGATTCCACGGTCGGCCCCCCGATGCGATATTTTTCCTCGACAGGGCCGATGGCAATGAACGCATGCAGCTGAATTTGTGGATGGCGCCCTGGCGTGTCGGGCGTGACAGCGTTTGGATGGGGCAGGTAGGTTACCGTTACAAGGACAAGCCAGCGGCCATCGCCCTGCACGAAAGTGGCTACTTTGACGACTCAAAGCTGATTTCGCAAATAATAAAAGAGAGTATATCCGCGGACATTGACAGCGCGCAGCGCTTCATACTGCAAAGCTTCTGGTACAACCATTCAGTACTCAAGGTTGGCATCGTGTCCGGGGCTGTAGCGCACACACAGGATGAACCGGCCATGACATTCGATGGCTTTGCCTATTTTACCGACGGCAGTCGCGCCGTCATTTTCCTGTCCGAAGACGCGGTGGCCCTTGATGACGCGACAATCATGTACCGGCGTGACGCAATATCCAGTGGTGGGTCGGGCAATGACTGATCGCGCATTTGCAACCCTTGTTTTGCTTTTCGCACTCGGGGCCGGGTCTGCGGGCGCCGATGAGGCCGAAAAGATGGCGATCGAGGCGGGGCGGGTGCCACCTCCCAATGATCGTTTGTACGTGCAAACGGAGCGCAACCTGACTGTATCGACCGCGGTTCCCAGCGCCGAGGAAACCCGGGAAATCTTTGATGCTGATCTTTACCGAAGCAATATCCAGCCGGTCTGGGTGCAGGTGGAAAATCGCGGTGACAGTACGCTTTTCCTGACCCCGATGGGCCTGGACCGCGCGTATTTTACCCCGAGGGAGGCAGTCCAGCGCAATCGCACCGATGCCGGCGAAGACGACGGCTCACGGCAGATAGAAAGACGGAGCATCGTGCGCCTGCCTGTACCTCCCCACAGCACTCAATCCGGCTATGTTTTCAGTCGCGTGGACGAGGGTACCAAGTCTTTTAATGTCGATGTCATCGGTGATGGCGACCCCTACATGATGAGTTTTTTCGTTCCGGTACCGGGCCTCAAGCTCGACCATTATGAGGTAGACATTCAGGGCATGTACCCGCAATCGGAGCTGAGGGATGTCGACCTGGCACAGCTGGTTGCCGGCCTGGAGTCGATGCCGTGTTGTGTGCGCGATGAGAAAGGCGAGGATAAAGGTGACCCCTTGAACCTGGTGTTTGTAGGCCAGATCAAAGATGTGTATTACGCACTTATGCGTGCCGGGTGGGACGAAACCGAGACGATATACGGGAGTTCGCTGATCAAAACCGCTGTATCGGCGATCTCCGGCGGCCGTTATCGGTATTCGCCTGTAAGTCCTCTTTACGTGTTCGGCCGCTCCCAGGACGCTGCCATGCAACGTGCCAGGAACAGCATTAATGAGCGCAATCATTTGCGGCTCTGGTTGACACCCTTGCGATTTGAGGGCGAGCCCGTATGGATAGGCCAGATCAGTCGCGATATCGGTGTGCATTTCACCTGGCGCACCATCACGACGCATAAGATAGATCCAAACGTGGACGAGACCAGGGAATTCCTGCTGGAAGATTTTGCTTACTCGGAATCCCTGGAGAAATTTGCCTATGTCGGCGGTGTTGGTGTCGCGCCCTACGAAAAGCCGCGAGGCAACCTGACAGGGGATCCGTATTTTACCGATGGACGCAGAGTGGTGATGTGGGTGTCGCAGAGTCCGACCTCCATCAGGGAAATTGAAGTGCTCGATCTTTCCCCCTACCACACGGGCGCAGTGGGAAATTGAGGCAGGGCAGGGGGACTCACCGTAGCAGGTTTAAGCTGTTTTGCTTGCGTAAGCCTATTCTTGCTGCCTCGTCCTCGTTATGGCGGGGCCGCGCGCTGGCTGAATATTCACCACAATAGGCATGCAAGGCGGCAATCCCTGCGGAACCCGTCTGGTCTATAAAGATATCCGGCACCTGCTGGACGCAAGAAGTATTGTTTCGGGACCAATCTAGTCAAAGACCAATGCTTGAGGAGAATTGTATGAAGTTTCAGTTATTGACGAAAGGCGTGCTCCTGCTGGCGGCGTGTGTGTTTGCGGCCAGCCTGCAGGCCGGCGAGCGGCTCGCCAAAGCCGATGTTGAAGCAGCATTGGCTGCGGCCTACGCAAAATACAAGGACCTGCAGGAAGGAGCCAACGCGGATTATATCCCTGCGCTTGCCAAGGTGGATTCGAACATCTACGGCATCGCGTTGGTAACACCGGAAGGCGAGGTTTATACCGCGGGAGACGTGAAATCGGAGGTTTCGATACAGTCAATCTCCAAGGTTTTTACCATGGCGCTGGTCATGGACGAAAAGGATCCCGAGGCCATATTCAACAATATGGGTGTGGATGCTACCGGCCAGGTGTTTAACTCCATTGTGGCGGTGGAGCAGTACAAGGGCGCCGAGATGAATCCGCTGGTGAATGCCGGTGCCATCACCGCCACCAGTATGGTCGCGGGCAACTCGCGGGAGGACATCTGGAACAAGATCCTCAGCTACTACGCTGCCTTTGCAGGGCGAGAGCTGAGCGTCAACCAGGAGGTATTCAAATCCGAGGCGGCGACAAACCAGCGCAACCAGGCCATAGCCAAGCTCATGTACGCCTATGGGCATATCAAGGACAACCCGGACCAGGCGACGGATATCTATACCGAGCAATGCTCGGTCAATGTGAACGCGCGCGACCTGGCGGCGATGGCGGCCACCCTGGCCAACGGCGGCCGCAATCCCATCACCGGCAAGCAGGTCATGCGCAATGAAAATGTAGCCGAAGTGCTCGCGGTTATGGCCACCGCCGGTCTTTACGATGACTCTGGCAAGTGGCTATTCCTTACTGGCTTACCCGCCAAAAGCGGCGTTGGGGGCGGAATCATTGCCGTATCACCCGGGCGCTTTGGTATCGCCGTGATCTCGCCACCGCTTGATGCGGCAGGTAACAGCGTGCGTGCGCAGAAGGCAATAGCCGACATTTCCAATGCGCTGGGTGGTAACCCGTACGCCGTGACGCCGGCAAAGTGACACCGGCGGTGTTGTAGATTCAAATCGAGGTAACCCACATGAGCAACAACAAGGTTTGTTTAGCGGCAGCCGTTTTGTCAGCCTGCAGTACGTTCAGCGCCGCAGCTGCCACCGATGCAGATAGAATCGCCGCGCTGGAACAACAGCTGAACCAGCAAAGGACTGTCATGGAGCAGCAGCAACGTATGCTGGAATCCATGAGCGCAGAACTCCAACGGCTGAAAGCCGGTGATGGCGGTGTCATGGCGCCAACACAACAGCTCACACAGGCAGCGCAGGCGCCGACTGGCCCCGGGGTGCCACCAGAAGACAGCACGGCACAGCGCAAGCTCACAGCCGACGTGTATGGCTTTGTACAGGCCGATGCCATCTATGATTTCAAGCGTGTGGATCCGGATTGGGCGGATACCCTGAGGGTCACGACGATTCCCACCCGGAGCGGTGCCTACGGTAACGACGGCGACTTCAATTTCAGCGTGCGCCAGTCAAGACTCGGTATCAAAGGCGACTATGGCGACGACATCACCTACAAGCTCGAGGGCGAATTGTTTGGTGTGGGCTCCGACCAGGGACAGACCACACTGCGGGTGCGTCATGCATGGGCGACTTACAAGAACTTCGGCATGGGCCAGACCTGGTCCAACTTCATGGATATCGATATCTTCCCCAACACCATAGATTACTGGGGGCCGAGCGGGATGGTGTTTTATCGCAATAAACAGGCGCGATATACCTTTCCCCTGGGTGAAGATGAATTCGCTGTCAGCCTTGAGAATCCTGACACGGCCCTGACTGTTGGGCGATTCCGTGACATCGACAACTGTAACCTGCCCAACGCCGCTGACGATTGCGGGTCCGTGGATTCCACTGCGCAAGACGTGTTCCAGGCGTACAACGACCTGCCTGACCTGGCGCTTCGCTTTCGTGACAATGGTGAATTCGGGCATTACCAGCTTGCGGGTATCGTGCGCAAACTCGGTTACGAGAGACTCGATACCGGTTCCGACGACTATGAGATTGGCTGGGGTCTGAACACCAGTGCCGGGCTCAAGACCTGGGGCAGGGATATGCTGAAGGTACAAGTAGCCTACGGCGAGGGCATTGGTAATTACATGAATGACGGTGGTCTCGACATCGCCCCCGACTCGGCGGATATTCTCAGGGCCGGGGCCGAGACGGTGCCGATCATCGGCGTCAGTACCTATTACGACCACTTCTGGAACCAGCAGTGGTCCACCTCTGTTGGCTGGTCACTCATCGACCTCGATACCAGTGATGGCCAGTCCCCGACTGAATTCAAGCGGGGGCAGATCGCGCAGATCAACCTGCTGCACTACCCGATGGATCACGTCATGCTGGGCACGGAGTTTATCTGGGGGCAGCGCGAGGATATCTCCGGCAATATCGGCTCCGACTACCGTATCCAGTTCAGCCTGAAGGTGGATTTCGATACCGGTGACCTGCTGCTGGGGCGCTGACCCTGGTGTTATGTTAGTCATGTGTGGTGTTGCGAATGGCGAGGTCGAACTGTCCCGGTTGCGTGGCAACCTGAAACGAAAAAGGGGCTTCGATCGCTCGAAACCCCTTGAAATATGGCGGTGGGCCAGGGATTCGAACCCCGGGAGGGGATAAACCCTCAACGGTTTTCAAGACCGCCGCTTTCGACCACTCAGCCAGCCCACCGAAAAACCTTTTGTACTGCTTACACCTTGTCGCACCCGGGGCGCGACAGGGCGGGATTATACAGTGATGAAATAGCGGCACAAGAGGCCCGCGGCCTCTCGTGCGCTATTTTAATCAGGATTGCCCCGCCGCCTCCGCGTAGCTGTGTTCCAGCGGCGCGGGTCCGCGTGGATCATTGCTGGCGCGATGTACAATCCTGTCGCTGGGGGCGACCGGCGGCGCGACGAAATCGCTGAAAAGGGCAGGGTGTGAGGTAATGATTTCCACCACACCTACCGGCCTGGCCTCTACCCTGGGGTCGTTCAGGGCGCGACCCTGTTCGTTCAGGCCGGAGCCAACCTCCAGCACCAGTTGTTCCCGGGGCGCTGCCGCCACAGGCTCCGCGACAGTTGCCGGCGGAATGGCCCTGGCTGGCGCTTCCATTGAAGGCATTTCCTGTGCCGCTGCAGCGGTTTGCACCGGACTTGTTTCGAGTGCGAGCTGCGCCTGGTCGGGCGTGGCAACGGGTGTCGCGTCCGGTGTCACTGGTGCATCGCTGGCGAGTTCGGCGACAGCCTCGACGACAGGCGTTGCAGCAGTGGGCTCGATCGAAGCGGCGACTGCCGCGATCGGCTGGTCTTCCTGTGCCGGGGCGTCCTGTGTCGCTGCGTCGGCGGAGCTGCTCTCGGACTTGCGACCGCGATTGCGGCGGCGGCGCTGGGGTTCCCCGCGCTTCATGTCGCTGGGACGCTTGCGCGGCTTCTCGCGATCATCCTGGGAGTCCTGCTCTGCCAGTGCTTCCTGTGCTTCCTGCGCTGTTGATTCCAGAGACTCGTTGGCGGCTTCCTCGACAGCCTCGGGTCGGCGTCGCTGCCCGTCCCGACCGCCACGACGACGCCCCTGGCCATTACCGCGGCCAGAGTCATCACTGCGCTGGCGCTTTTGCGGCTCCCGCTCATCATCCGAGCGTGCTTCCTTCTTGCGGCCGTCCTGGTTGCGGGGCCGTTGCTCGGCTTTGTCCTGACCGCCGCTGCGGCGTCGATTGCGATTTCCCTGGGACTTCTGCCCGGTGCGGGGCGCGGGCTTTTCGCTGGTCCTTGGCGTGGCGACTTCAACGACAGGCTCGGGCTCGGCGTTGCCCAGCAAACCGGAGAAAAGGCGTGCCAGCAGGCCTTTTTTCGGTGCTGCAGGCGCGGCCTGGCTGACCGGCTTGGGCTGCTCCGCGATGGGCGCGGGCGGTGGCGCGGCCTGGGGTGAAATTCCCTGTACGGCTGCCTTCTGGACCGGGATGTCGGCACTGTGCGAATCACTGATGGTTTCCGTGTCGGGCACGGTGATGTCGACGTTGTAGCTCACTTCATGGTCGCCATCGACCTCGTCGTCACGCAGGCGCTGCACTTCGAAGTGGGGCGTCTCGAGGTTTGGATTGGGAATGACCAGGACGCGGGTCTTGCTGACCAGTTCTATTTCGGTCAGTGCGGCGCGCTTCTCGTTGAGCAGGTAGGCCGCCACGTCGACCGGCACGATAGCCCGGACTTCCACGCTGCGATCCTTGATTGCCTCCTCTTCCAGCAGGCGCAAAATCGAAAGTGCCAGTGACTTGGTGTCGCGGATGCTGCCCTGGCCGGTACAGCGTGGGCAGACTATCGCGCTGGTCTCGCCCAGCGATGGGCGCAGGCGCTGGCGTGACATTTCCAGCAGGCCGAAACGGGAGATGCGTCCCACCTGCACCCGGGCCCGGTCAATGGCCAGTGCATCGCGCACCCGGTTTTCCACCAACCGCTGGTTGCGGGCAGACAACATGTCGATAAAGTCGATAACCACCAGGCCGCCCATGTCGCGCAGGCGTAACTGGCGGGCAATTTCATCTGCGGCCTCCAGGTTGGTCTGCAGGGCTGTTTCCTCGATATCACCGCCGCGGGTGGCGCGGGCAGAGTTGATGTCGATGGAGATCAGCGCCTCGGTGGGGTCGATCACGATGGAGCCGCCGGACGGCAGGCGGACTTCACGCTGGAACGCGGTCTCGATCTGGCTCTCGATCTGGAAGCGATTGAACAGCGGAATGCTGTCCTGGTACATGCGTATACGACTCTTGTACTGTGGCATGACCTGGCTGACAAAATCTGTCGCCTGGCGGAATGCGTCCGCCGAGTCGATCAGTACCTGGTCGACATCCTCGCGCAGGTAGTCGCGCACCGCCCTGATAATGACGTTGCTCTCCTGGAAAAGCAGTTCCGGGGCCTTTACCTCTGCGTTGGCCGTTGTAATGGCCTCCCACAGTTGCAGCAGGTAATTCAGGTCCCACTGCAACTCCTCGGCAGAGCGTCCCACGCCGGCGGTGCGGATAATGACACCCATGCCGTTGGGGATTTCCAGGGCACTGAGCGCCTCGCGCAACTCGGTGCGGTCATCGCCATCGATACGCCTCGAGATACCGCCGGCCCTGGGGTTGTTGGGCATCAGCACCATGTAGCGTCCAGCCAGGCTGATGAAGGTGGTCAGGGCCGCGCCCTTGTTGCCGCGCTCTTCCTTGTCCACCTGTACGATGATCTCGGTGCCTTCCTTGACGACGTCCTTTATCTTCAGTCGCCCTTCGGCATCGCCCGGGGGCTTGCGGTAGAAATACTCCCGTGCAATTTCCTTGAGGGGGAGAAAGCCGTGGCGGTCTGCACCAAACTCCACGAAGGCTGCTTCCAGGCTGGGTTCAACCCGGGTGATTTTGCCCTTGTAGATATTGGATTTCTTTTGCAGTCGTGTGCGGTTTTCGATGTCCAGGTCGTACAGGCGCTGCCCGTCGACCAGTGCTACGCGCAACTCCTCGGGTTGAGTTGCATTGATTAACATTTTTTTCATGATATGCCATTAGCCTTTATGCAACAGGCCTGGCGGGGCAGGAATCAGCGCCATTGCCGGCCCCATGGGGCCGGCCACAGGAACCAGCGTGAAAAGATGTCACCTGTGCCGGTACACTACCGGCGGGTAAAACCGCTCGCGCCGCTCCTGGCGCCCAGGTGTCTGGTCAACGGCAACCACCGGCGGGGCCGTGGTTGCTACAGCGTCTCGGGGAAAGTTTAGTGGTACTGCTTTCGCCTTTTTGCTAGTGTCGCAGCACCTGGGACCTGCGACCACGCTGTGTTGTCTGAATAACTGATTCTGTGTCCCGGCAGTATCTGCTGCGCGGTTTATTAAATTGTCGACACCCTTGTTTAGATCAGCTGCTTGGTTTCGTTCGGCTGGCAGCGGAGCATCTATGACTCTCGCTCTACAAACAGGGCGACAACATCCGTTAGTCGGTGTGTGATCAGACTGGCGGAACCGTGCGTCTCTTGGGCAGGTCCAAACTGTCGCCAGTGGGTTGCGTAGTCACTGTGCCGGGCTCTGTTGCCGGCAGGTGCAATCACACGGCGGGACTATATCAGCAAACGGAAGAAAGTTAAATGATTTCGGCTACTTATGCCTGACAACGACCAGCCCGGACCTGTTACCGGTGTACACCACCTCACGGTGGACGCGGATTCCGCCGGGCAGCGCCTGGACAATTTCCTGGTCCGCGAGCTCAAAGGCGTGCCGAAAACGCGGCTGTACCGGGCTTTGCGCAAGGGTGAGATCCGGGTGAACAAGGGCCGGGTCAAGGCGGATCATCGCCTGTTGGCGGGAGACCTGGTGCGGATTCCGCCCCTGCACCGGCCATCGCCAACGGCCCCTGCACCGGTGCCGCGTTACTGGGCGGACCTGCTGTCACAGCGCATTGTGTATGAAGATGATGATCTGCTGGTGCTCAACAAGCCCGCTGGGTTGGCGGTACACGGTGGCAGTGGCCTCAGCTTCGGGCTCATCGAGAGCCTGCGGCAGCTGCGCCCGGATGACCGCTACCTGGAGCTCGTGCACAGGCTCGACCGGGATACGTCGGGCCTTATCATGATTGCCCGCCGACCGGCTCTATTGCGCGAACTGCACCGCCAGCTGCGCGAGGACAAGATCGACAAGCGCTACCTCGCCCTGGTGGCGGGAAGCTGGCCCAGGAGCCTGCGGGTGGTGGAGGCGCCCCTGGAAAAGAATGTCCTGCAGTCGGGGGAGCGCATGGTGCGTGTGTCCCGGGAGGGCAAGCGCTCCGTTACCGAGTTTACCGTTGTTGAGCGGTTTTCCGAGGCCACCCTCATCGAGGCCAAGCCCGTTACCGGGCGGACCCACCAGATCCGGGTTCACGCAAAGCATGCAGGCTTTCCGCTGCTGGGTGACGACAAGTACAGCGATGACCGCACGGCCGCCCTGTGTTCCGCGCTGGGGCTGAAACGATTGTTCCTGCACGCCCGCTCGCTGAGCCTGTCGCTCCCCGGAAAAGGTTCGCTTACGCTGGAAGCCGGGCTCGATCCTGACCTTGAAAATACATTAAATAAACTACGTAACTAACTGACAATGATAGCTATATTTGATTGGGACGGTACACTCTGCAATTCCGTGGATCACATTGTCTCCGCGATGCAGGATGCGGCCGAGGAGCTGGCCGTTGCGCCGCCACCGGCGGCCGCAGTCCGCGATATCGTGGGTCTGGGCTTGCCCCAGGCCCTGTCCCGGCTGTTTCCGGAGCTGGGCAGTGCCGCCAGGGGTGAAATCGCGGCGGCTTACTCCCGCCACTTCGCGTCCCCGCACCGGGCTCCCACGCAGCTATTTGACGGCGCCATGGAAACCCTCCATGGCCTGCGGGCGCGCGGGATTGAGCTGGCGGTGGCAACCGGCAAGAGTCGCCGCGGCCTCGACCGGGTGCTGGCCGCGCTGGAGCTTACGGATTTTTTTGACGCGACACGGTGTGCAGACGAGACCAGCTCAAAGCCCGATCCACTTATGCTGCATGAAATCATGGCGGCCAGGGGCAAGTCGGCGCAGGAGGTGGTAATGATCGGGGACAGCGAGTACGACCTCGCAATGGCGCAGCGGGCGGGCGTGCCGGCGGTGGCGGTGACTTTCGGTGTGCATGGCGGTGATCGATTAGCCGCCTATGAGCCCCTCGCAATCATCGACGAGCTCATCGAGCTGCTCAATCTTCCGGTGCTGGCGCGCTGATTAGTCAGCCTGGCGAACTGAGTACGTCAATGCCGGCGTCCGCGAGCAGGTCTGTCAGGGCGATCAGCGGGAGACCCTCGAGGCTGGTGGGGTCGTTTCCCTCCAGGCGTTTGAACAGGGCGATACCCAGTCCCTCGCACTTGAAGCTCCCGGCGCAATCATAAGGCTTTTCGCGTAAAAGGTAATTTTCAATACTTTTGTCGTTAAGTTCGCGGAAATGGACGCTAAAAGGTTCCACGTGGAACTTCTCGAAATCGGCGTCGGCGTGGGCGAGGGCGAGACCCGTGTAAAAATGGACCTCCCTCCCGGAGCTGGCCTGCAGTTGGGCACGCGCCGCAGCATGGGTTCCGGGCTTGCCCATCACCTCGCTGTCCAGCGCAGCGACCTGGTCGCTGCCGATGACCAGTGATCCCGGATGGGCGGTGGCGATTGCGCGGGCTTTCGCCAGCGCCAGGCGAGCGGCCATCGCCGCCGGCGCCTCCCCGGGTCGCCGCGATTCGTCAAGCTGTGGCCCGATACAGCGGAAGTCGATTTGCAGCCGTTCCAGCAGGCGGCGGCGATAGGGTGAACCAGAGGCCAGTATGATGTCCATGTCCGGGTTTGCTCTTCCTGTAGGTAAGCGCGTGAACTGTTTGTATTTTAAAGATATTTTTGACAAAGGGGGAATCCGCCCCTATGATGCGCGCCTATGTTGAGTGAGCCCCTCCCGAGCACGCTGGATGTCCGCAAGGCAGCCGCCCGTGGCGTGAGTATAAAGGGAACGCTAAAACCCCTTGATTTGCAGCGTTTTCGAGCACTTCTGGCCGATGACGAAGGAGCGATCGAGGCGGAATTAACGTTCTCCCGGGACGAGGAAAACAGGTATCTGATCCACCTCGGTATAACTGCCCGGGTGATGGTAACTTGCCAGCGGTGTCTGGATCCACTGCCCCAAACCCTCGCCTGTGATAACACACTGGCCGTGGTCTGGACTGATGAGCAGGCAGGACACCTGCCGCGGCACCTGGAACCTCTCGTCCTCGAGGACGAGGCTTGCAGGCTCTGGGATGTGGTCGAGGACGAATTGATACTGGCCTTGCCACCCTTCAGTTACCACAACACAGAAGAGTGCAGGGAAATTTTGGCGAGGTTCAACGCCGGGCAGGCTCCCATAGAGGAGGCGCTACCCGCGGAAAAACCGAATCCGTTTAACGTGCTGGCGCAATTGAAGCCCGGCAGCAACACCTAGGAGTCAGTCATGGCTGTCCAGAAAAGTAAGAAAACCCGTTCACGTCGCGGCATGCGCCGTTCACACGATGCGCTGTCAGGACCTACCCTGTCCGTAGACCAGACATCGGGCGAGACGCATCGTCGCCACCATGTCTCCGCCGATGGGTTCTATCGCGGCAAAAAAGTGGTCGAGAGCGGCAGCGAAGACTGATTGACCGGCCACGGGTGAGCTAGCGCTCGCCAAGACGATTTGGTTGGCATTCAATCAGTAGGGCGGGGGTCTACACCCCCGTCGTTTCCCCCGACCTGGTGCCGTTCGGCCCGGGTCCAGAAATTTGTCCAGTCCATCCCGCAACAGGCATCGAACTTGAAAAAACGCATTCCGGCTCAGGCACGCCTGCGCTGTCGTTTAATTGTGCGCTACAATTTCTCGCCTGAAATAACAGCGTTGTCCCGACAGCAGTCACCCCACTACTAGCCAGCAGGAGCACAGAGATGCCAGACAATAAAAAGCAGACAGCCTTCGTGTTTCCCGGTCAGGGCTCCCAGAAAGTCGGCATGCTGGCCGCAGCCCATGAGCGTTTCCAGGCGGTGCGCAACACCTTCGACGAGGCATCGCAGGCGCTGGGCTATGATATGTGGGACCTGATCCAGAATGGGGAGCAGGCGGCGCTCAACCTGACGGAAACCACGCAGCCGGTACTGCTAGCCTCCAGCGTCGCACTGTGGCGTGCCTGGCTGGAGCAGGGAGGTCCGCTCCCCTCCATCATGGCCGGACACAGCCTCGGTGAATTCTCCGCGCTGGTATGCGCCGGCTCGCTGGAATTTCCCGACGCCTTGCAACTGGTCAGGCAGCGCGGCGCTTTCATGCAGAGCGCGGTGCCGGTGGGCGAGGGTGCCATGGCGGCCATCATCGGGCTGGATGACGAATCCATCAATCGCGTGTGCCGCGAGGCGGCGGCCGCTTCAGGTCACGTCGTTGCGGCGGTCAATTTCAACTCGCCCGGCCAGGTGGTCATCGCCGGGCATACCGCCGGGGTGGACGAGGCGATCCGCTTGTTGAAGGAGGCGGGGGCCAAGCGCGCATTGCCTTTACCGGTCAGCGCACCTTTCCACACCGAATTGATGAAGCCCGCCGGTGAACGCCTGGCTGAGGTGGTTGCCGTACTGGCAGTCAGTGCACCGCGGATACCGGTGGTACACAACGTGCACGCCGGCACTGAAAGCCAGCCAGAGCGGATACGGGCGCTGTTGGTAGAGCAGATTTACAGTCCCGTACAGTGGACCCGTTGCATGGAAACCATTGCAAAATCCGGTGTCGGCAATATCGTTGAATGCGGTCCCGGAAAAGTGCTGGGCGGACTGAGTCGTCGTATTGATAAAGAACTGCAGGCGTTTTCACTGGAAGAGCCGGATGAATTGCTGGCCGCTGTCGAAGCACTCAATTGAAATGAATGAGGGTATCACCCATGTCTGAAGAAAAAAGAGTCGCACTGGTTACCGGCGCGAGCCGTGGTATTGGCAAGGCCATTGCGCAGCATCTGGCCGCAGGCGGTTTTACGGTGGTAGGAACTGCCACCAGCGATGCCGGGGCACAAGGCATCACCGCCTACCTGAAGGAGGCCGGCAACGCCGGCTGCGGCATGACCCTGAATGTCGGCGATGACGAGAGTGTGAGCGCCGTAATAAAAGCGATTACCGAGCAGTACGCCGCACCACTGGTGCTCGTAAACAATGCGGGCATTACCAGGGACAACATCCTGATGCGGATGAAGCCCGAGGAGTGGGGTGATGTGATAGACACCAACCTCACGGCACTTTACCGCGTCAGCAAGGCCTGCCTGCGTGGCATGACCAAGGCGCGTTGGGGGCGCATCGTCAATATCACATCCGTAGTAGGTTCCATGGGGAATATGGGGCAGGCTAATTATGCGGCCACCAAGGCTGGCGCCGAGGGGTTCTCGCGCGCACTCGCGCGCGAGCTGGGCTCGCGCTCTGTAACGGTCAATTGTGTAGCGCCCGGCTTTATCGACACGGATATGACCAGGGAATTGTCGGAGGAACAGCGCGCGCTGATGCTCGGCCAGATTCCCCTGGGAAGGCTCGGTGCTGCCGATGAGATAGCTGCTCTGGTGGCGTTTATATGCAGCGATGCGGCTGCTTATATCACGGGCGAGACCATCCACATAAACGGTGGGATGTACATGGGTTAACTTCTTGAAAAAAAAGAATAAATAGGTACACCGGAAGCGTCGCCAAAAAAAATTTTAAACTCTCTGGTAAAACAGAGTAAACTGCGCGCTCAGGCCGGCTACACGGGTTTGATTCAGCACTAATCTCAGGAGAAGAGAATAATCATGAGCAGCATCGAAGAGCGCGTTAAGAAAATCGTCGCAGAACAACTTGGCGTCAAAGAAGAAGAAGTACAAACTGAGGCCTCTTTCGTCGAGGATCTGGGTGCCGATTCTCTCGATACGGTCGAACTGGTAATGGCCCTGGAGGAAGAATTCGAGACAGAGATTCCGGATGAGGAAGCTGAAAAAATCACCACTGTAAAACTGGCGATTGATTACATTACTCAAAACCTCGCCTGATCTACCTCTTTCGTTCTCTCGGAAAAGCCGTTTCTATCTTCGTAGAGCGGCTTTTCCTGTTTAAGCCTCCCAGTACTATATCGCCGAGGAGTTAGCGTGTTGATTGGCAGAAGAGTTGTTGTGACCGGCATGGGAATGCTTAGTCCGCTTGGCAACACCGTGGACGAGACCTGGAAGAATATTCTGCAGGGCAAGAGCGGCGCAGCGCCTATCGAAACCTTCGATGTATCCGCCTACAGCACCCGCTTCAGCGCCAGTGTCAAGGACTTCGACGTTTCCCAGTACATCCCGGTTAAAGACGCGCGCAAAATGGACCTGTTTGTGCAGTTCGGCATGGCAGCGGGTATCCAGGCGATGAAGGACAGTGGCCTGGTGATTACCGAGGAGATGGCCCCCCGGGTCGGGTGCGCTATTGGCTCCGGTATTGGCGGAATTGGCCAGATTGAGAAAAATGCCGAGATCATAAGAGCCTCCGGGCCGCGCAAGATCTCGCCGTTTTTCGTGCCCGGTTCCATTATCAACATGATCTCCGGCAACCTCTCGGTGATGTTTAATCTCCAGGGTCCCAACCTCGCGATCGTCACCGCCTGCACGTCCGGCACGCACAATATCGGTCTCGGTGCCAAGCTCATTGCACAGGGCGACGCCGATGCGATGTTGGTGGGTGGAGCGGAGATGGCCACCACTCCGGTCGGGTTGGGCGGTTTTGCCGCTGCCCGGGCCCTTTCGACCCGCAATGACGACCCGAAGGCAGCTTCCCGTCCCTGGGATAAGGACAGGGATGGTTTTGTTCTTGGTGATGGCGCCGGTGTCCTGATGCTGGAAGAATATGAGTCAGCCAGGGCCCGTGGGGCGAATATCTATGCCGAGTTATTGGGCTTTGGCATGAGTGGCGATGCCTATCATATGACCCTGCCCCCGGAAGACGGCAGGGGTGCCGCCGCCGCCATGTCGAACGCTATTCGCGACGCGGGTGTGCCGCTGGAGCGAATCAGTTATATCAATGCCCACGGGACTTCCACCAATGCGGGGGACGTCGCCGAGAGTCGCGCCGTGGAATCCGTGCTTGGCAATGTGGCGGCACAGGTGGCCGTCAGTTCTACAAAATCGATGATCGGTCATTTGCTTGGCGCGGCCGGTGCTGTCGAGGCAATTTTTTCCATATTGGCCATGCGCGACCAGGTCGCGCCGCCCACCATCAACCTCGATAATGTCGACGAGGGTTGCAGGCTGAACTATGTACCGAATACGGCCCAGGAACGGCCCATCGACTGTGTCATTTCCAATTCCTTCGGCTTCGGCGGGACCAACGGTTCACTGCTTTTTGCAAAACCGGATTGACCGGTCAACCCGTGTCCGGGGATTCCATTATCTGGCTGGACGGTGTGGAGGTTTCTTCATTACCGTTGCCTGACCGCGGGCTGGACTTCGGGGACGGCCTGTTTGAAACGCTGCTCCTGCGTGGGGGCAAACCCCTGTTCAGTCAACTGCACTTTGCGCGCTTACAGCGCGGGCTCCATGCCCTGTCTTTTCCCAATTGCCTGGCCGGGGTCGAACAACTACTGGAGCGGGCCAGTGCCAGCATTGCAGTGCGCCAGTGGGAATGGTGCGCCCTGCGAATCACGGTGACGCGGGGCGCCGGTCCGCGCGGCTACGCGCCGCCAACGGACGCTGTCCCCCGCGTAATTATCATGGCCACCCCGCTGGGCAGCGCTGCCAATGAGCCGGCCGACGCGGCGGCGCTGGGGCTCGCCGCTATTCGCTGGCCCAGTCAGCCCGCACTCGCAGGCCTGAAACATCTCAATAGACTGGAGCAGGTGCTGGCGGCGCAGGAATGCCGCAGCTGCGGTTTTGATGAAGCGGTAATGCTTGACCAGACCGGATCGGTGGTGTCGGTAACCGCGGGCAATCTGTTCCTGGTGACAGCCGGTACACTGCTCACCCCGCGCCTGGAAGTGTGCGGGATCAGCGGGACTCGCAGGGAGCTGATTATGCATCGCTGGGCTCCCGCACTGGGTCTGGATGTGCGTGAAGGCACCATTGGCATCGATCAGCTCACTGCCGCAGACGAGGTCTTTTACAGCAACAGCCTGGTCGGTCTGCGCCCGGTTGCGAGCTTTCTGGAGCGCCACTGGCGTTGCCACGACGTCTGCGCAGCGCTCTACCTGAAGTATCGGGACGAACTGGCGTGATACGCAAACTGCTACTGCTGTTCCTGTTGCTACTGCTGGCCGGTATCCTGGGTTTCCAGACGCTCGAGAGAGCCTGGGAAGAGCCCCTGGCGGTGTCGGGTGATGGCGTGCAGGTGGTCATTGAACCGGGAGAATCGTTACGATCAGTGGCCAGGCGCTTGCACGAACAAGGGGTCCTGCGGCATCCGGATATGCTGGTGCTCTATGCCCGCTGGACCGGGGCCGACCAGCGCATCAAGCGGGGCGAGTATCTGCTTACAGGACGCCTGACCCCGTCGATGCTCCTGGACTTGCTCCAGAGCGGCAGGGTTATCCAGTACCAGGTAACCCTGCCAGAGGGAATTACGCTGTCCCAGGCTCTGGCGATACTGGGCAGGGAGGAGCCTCTGGATCCGGTACTTGTGGACGTAGGCGATGATCGCATCCAGGCGCTGGTCGATCCCTACCCGCACGCGGAAGGTCTTTTCTTCCCGGACAGTTACCACTACTCCCGGGGCACCACAAATTTGCAGCTTCTGCAGCGTGCGCACCGGAAACTGCTTGAAGTGCTGGAGGAGGAATGGCAGGAGCGGGCCGACGGTTTGCCCTATGAAACGCCCTACGAGGCACTGGTAATGGCCTCTATTATCGAGCGCGAAACCGGCCTGCCGCAGGAGCGGGGCGAGATCGCTGGGGTTTTCGTTCGCCGGCTGCAGCGTGGCATGCGTCTGCAGACAGATCCCACGGTCATATACGGCCTGGGTCCCGACTTTGACGGCAACTTACGGCGCACAGACCTTGCGGACGATGCCAACCCCTACAACACCTATCGCATCACAGGCCTGCCGCCCACGCCGATCGCGCTGCCGGGCAGGGCATCCATACATGCGGCACTTCACCCTGTGGAGGGCTCAACCCTGTTTTTTGTCGCACGTGGGGATGGCGGTCATGAATTCAGTGCTACGCTTGCCGAACACGAAGCGGCGGTGCGTAAATTCCAGCTGCAGCGCAGGGAAAATTATCACTCGAGCCCGGAGAAACCCTAGTCGATGAGTGCCAGAGGTCTGTTTATCACCGTGGAGGGTGGCGAAGGGGTTGGCAAGTCTACCAATATCGCCTTCCTGGAGGAGCACCTGCGCGGCCGCGGCATAGATTTGCTGGTTACCAGGGAGCCCGGTGGCAGCAAGCTGGGAGAGTCGCTGCGACATTTGCTGCTGCAAGTCGGGGATGAGCCGGTGGATCCGGTTGCGGAGCTGCTGCTTATGTTTGCTGCCAGGGCGCAACATATCAGTACACGAATCGAGCCGGCCCTGGCGGCCGGGCGCTGGGTGCTGTGTGACCGGTTTACCGACGCGACCTACGCTTACCAGTGCGGTGGTCGCGGCCTGGAGCACAGCGCGGTCAGCGCCCTGGAGAATCTCGTGCAGGGCCAGTTGCGCCCTGATTGCACCCTGCTGCTTGACGCTCCAGTCAGCACAGGCATGTCCCGCGCCCGGGGCAGGGGAGACCTGGACAGGTTTGAGCTGGAAGAGCTGGCTTTTTTCGAGCGCGTTCGCGCCACCTACCTGGCACTCGCCGAGGGGAGCAGCGGGCGTTACCGCGTGATCGATGCCAGCCAGTCCCTGGCGCAGGTCCAGAAGCAGTTGCTGAAAGTCTGTGAAGAGCTGACGGCCTGCTGGGGTGTAAGGCACAGGGAAAAATGACGGACTTACCCGACATTGCCGCGGTTAGCGCGCCGCTACCCTGGCAGGCAGGGGATTGGTCCCGCCTGAATGAACAGCTGGCGTCAGGCCAGCTGCCGCATGCGCTGTTGCTCACCGGGACACGGCATACCGGCAAATCCCGACTGGCCCTGGCACTGGCCCGCTTGTTGCTTTGCGCCCAGCCCGCGGCGGGACTTAATTGCGGTAAGTGCCATGCCTGCCAGCTCAGTGCCAGCGGCAGCCACGGGGACTTCCAGTGGCTGGAGCCCGAAGGCAAGAGCCGGGTTATAAAGATCGACCAGGTACGCAAGGTGGTGGAGTTCAGCAACAGGACCGCGGGTTTCGGCCTGCGTAAGGTGGTGGTTTTATCACCGGCTGAAGACATGACCATCAACGCAGCCAACGCCCTGTTGAAAGTACTGGAAGAGCCGCCGGCCAATTCCTATTTCATCCTGGTCTGCCATCGGCTGCACGGCTTGCCCGCGACGGTGCGATCACGTTGCCAGATACTGCGCCTGGCGACACCCGCACCCGAGCAGAGCCTCGCATGGCTCGACAGTTCCAGCGGCTCGCGTAAGGACAGCGAACGGCTGTTGCTGCTGGCCGGCGGGCGACCACTGCTGGCAGAGCGGTTGAACGGGCAGGAGCAAGCGGATCGCTTGCAGCTGGCACAGCGCGCGATGGCAGGGCTGTTTAGCGGAAAAACGGGGGTTTCGGCTCTTGCTGTGGCCCTGGCGGAAGCCGATCTGGAGGATGCCCTGGTGCAGTTGGCAGACGGCATACTATCCCTGCTGCGCGGCCTCAGCGCGGAAAGGCTCGCCACCGCCCAGGCCAGGGCAGCCTTTGCGCTGGTAGACGAGATTGGTGGGATCCGCCGGGCGATCAGTGGCGGCTCCAACCCTAACGCACAATTAATGCTGGAGTCGCTACTGGCAAAGGTGCAGCGAGTGTTGGGCGATGGTGGCCTTGGTGGTAATATTGCGGTTGGTCAAGGGGGCACTTAGCCATGAATGATGAAAGACACAATAGCCGTAACGGCATACTGTCGCTGACTATCAAGGACAAGGCCGTGCTGTACTCGGCGTATATGCCGTTCCTGCAATACGGTGGGCTGTTCGTCCCGACCAACAAGGCCTACGACATCGGTGACGAGGTATTCATGCTGCTGACCCTGATGGACGAGCCTGAAAAGATACCGATTGCCGGCAGGGTTGTCTGGGTTACACCCCGGGGTGCCCAGGGTAACCGCACAGCGGGCATAGGCGTTCAGTTCAGCGAGCAGGACGCCAATGCAAATGCCAAGATAGAAAACCACCTCGCTGGCTCCCTGTCCTCGGATCGTCCCACCCACACCATGTAACACTCTTGATGTTAGTTTTAAAAAAGGCAGGTAACGTGCTGTATTTATTAAAATTAACAAAAAAAATGGGTCCCGAAAGGGACCCAAGAAGACCATTAGGAGTGAAACATAAAGGAATTTCTTCCCTCGAGGAGCATTGGGTTTGCCCCCCGTGACTGCCCGGTTTTTCCAGGGGATAGGCAGACACAGTTTCAGTATCGCCTATAGCCCCGATTTTGCCATCGCCCCTTTCGCGTTTTTTTAGCTTTATTTGAAATATAAACACAATTGTCTATTACTAAAGGAAATATAGGGTGGCTTTGAAGCCGGCAGAAACATTTCTTACCGGTATCCTGGAGGGGTTTTACGGTCGCACCTGGGCCTTCGAAACACGCCTGGCGTACGCCGGGTACCTGGCACAGGCCGGCCTGAACACCTGCCTGTATTGTCCCAAGGGCGACCCGTTTTTGCGCAAGCAGTGGCAGCGGCACTGGCCGCCGGATGAATGGCGGCACTTGCTCGAGCTTGCATCTGCCTACCGCCGTGAGGGTATTTACTGGGGGGTCGGTCTCTCCCCGTTCGCCCTCTACCGGCAGTATGGTCGCGTCGAGCGGGAGCAGCTGAGGCGAAAGATTGGCCAGCTCGGGCAGCTTGATGCTCCGCTGCTGGCGATCCTGTTTGACGATATGCCGGGTGACCTCGACGGGCTGGCCTGCCGTCAGGCTGAAATCGTCGCGGATGTTGTGTCGTGGTTACCGGGCGTCCGGGTGCTGGTTTGCCCCACATATTATTCATTCGATCCGGTACTGGAGAAGTTTTTCGGCAAGATGCCCGCAGCTTACTGGCCGCAGCTGGGTCGGGAGTTGCCGCCGGGGGTCGATATTTTCTGGACCGGCAACCGGGTGTGCTCCGAGTCCATCACACAAACGGATATCGAGCGCATTTGCGCAGAGCTGGGCAGGCCGGTGTTATTGTGGGACAACTACCCGGTCAACGACGGTGCCGTGCGCAGCAATTTCCTGTACCTGGACAAGCTGCAACACCGGGAAGCTCTGCCACGGTCGCTGCTCAGCGGGCATCTGTGTAACCCGATGAACCAGGGGCTGCTCTCGCTCCCAGCGATTACCGGCCTGGCCGATCTTTACCAGATGACCACGCAGCCTGACGATTGGGTGCAGCAGCTGGTAGGGGAGGCGACCTGGACGCAGCTGCAGACCGACCGGCGCGCATTTGCAGAGCTCGGCCTGTCGGGGATGGGCGAGGGGCGCTGTCGCGACCTCGCGGGGCAATACCGCGCACTGCCCGGGCCGGCTGCGCGCGAAGTGGCAGACTGGTTACTGGGGAAGTATCGCTTTGATCCCGCCTGCCTCACCGACTGAGGGCCCTGGGCGGCACCGTATTCCCGCGTCTGCCGCGCTGACCCGCGACAGCGGTGACCCCCGGGAGTGTTTTCGCCGCTGGCGCGCAAGCCGGGCGCCGGGAGATGGCCTGCTGCTGGTCGATTTTCAATTGATTCCGTATTGGCTGGACAATGCCGCGCCACAGCCTCTGACCGCACTTTTCAGCCTGTGCAAAGAGGCGCTGGCGGTCGCCGTCACCGACCGGGTGCTGGAAGCCGATGTGGCCGACCCCACACAGCAATACCGCCGCTGGGTAAAACAGCACGGCCTGGTGAGCTTTGACCCGTCTACTCCTACCCGGCTTGGGCCGTTGGCCATAGCGAAACCGTGGGGCCGGGAAATCTGGTATACCGGGGTGGAGCGCCGCGGTGTCTGCCAATTCGTCAGCGAAGAGGGCAGTACACCCATCCCCTGGCTGCAGGCGGCGCTACCGATTCCTGTGGCCGGCGCGCCCGGGGAGGCCCTGGTCCTGCTCAAGATTCTCGATCCGCTTGCACAGCCGGTGACCGGTGACCTGTATTTTGAACTGCATGAAAAGAAGCGGGAGGTCTATGTCGTCACCCATGTCGACCGCGGGGCCTGGCCCGATGGGGTGGGCTATATGCGCTACGGCTTCGACCCACAGCAGATCGTGCAACACGGTACACCGGAATTGTTTCGCGCGGCTTACCTGGCGTCCGTGCTGGCGTACGAAAAGCAGCGGCGGGCGCTTGACCTGATGACAGAGCGGGGTGAGGAACCGGGTGAGCAGGCTCTCGAGCGCGAGCGGGACCTGCGGGACCAGATGGACCGCTTTACCAAGCTGCAGGCGCTGAGGGTGGGCGATGTCATAGCAGTACCGCAGCTGCTTCCCCACGCCTTGCAGCACGGTGTGCGGACAGTGGAGTTCCAGACCCCCAGTTATGACCGTAAAATCCTCTCGTTCGGGCAAAAAGTCCTGACCCAGGATCACTGGGACAGTCGCGAGGCTGTTGCACAAATGCGCCTGCTACCGCCGAGGGCTTCGGCACCGGTGCGACTTGCCGGGCCTGCCGGCACCCGCATTGAACAAATTGCGGTATTTGACGATTTCGAGGCGCAGCGCGTGATCATGCAGCCGGGGGCGCGCTGGGAGCTGGGGGCCGAATCGAGCTATCGGCTGCTGCTGGTGGTCAGTGGGGAGTTGACCCTGCAGGACATCGCCTGCCAGGCCGAGGAGGCGATATTGCTGCCCCATGGCTGGCGGGGTGAGCTGGCCGTCCCGGAGGCCGCGACGCCGCTGGTATTTCTGCTGGCGTGGCCCCGTAGTTAAGTGGTTGAACCGGCTGGGGCTTTGTGGCAGAATCTGCGCCCTTGTGACTGCCCCCAGCGACGGCCAAGGCGCATTATTATTTCTGAATAATCAATTGGTTATCCTAATAATGTGATTGATATTCTAACTTGATGTCGGCCGGCACCAGGGCATTCATACAGCGGAAGTGGCGAAATTGGTATACGCGCTGGATTTAGGTTCCAGTGCCGCAAGGCGTGAGAGTTCGAGTCTCTCCTTCCGCACCAGATTTAAAGAGATAGTTTCCAGGGCCGGTGTCGACCCTGGAAAGCATAAACTGAATGGACGCTACCGGCGTTCGCCACCTTTCGGATTGTAGTAGAGGAAATACCATGCAGGTTTCTATTGAGACGACTTCAGGCCTGGAGCGTCGTTTGACCGTTGGCGTACCCGCAGAACGCATAGAGTCCGAGGTTAACAGCAGGTTGCAAAAAGCCATGGGTAACGTGCGCCTTGCCGGCTT
Organism: Haliea sp.; assembly: GCA_024642245.1. Lineage (GTDB taxonomy): Bacteria > Pseudomonadota > Gammaproteobacteria > Pseudomonadales > Halieaceae > JARRPM01. Next base: position 5,190 of record JAHEBM010000033.1, on the reverse strand, counting down.
CCGCCCCGGTAAAGTCCCGATGAAGGTTATGCGCCAGCGCTTTGGCGCCGGGGTGCGCCAGGAAGTGCTCGGGGAGGTAATGAGCAAGTCATTCCAGGAGGCCATCATCCAGGAAAAACTGCGCCCCGCGGGACAGCCCAGCATCGAACCGAAAAACCTCGAAGAGGGCAAGGACCTTGAGTACATAGCGACTTTTGAGGTCTTTCCCGAAGTCGAGGTTGTGGTTATCAAGGACTTCGAGGTGAAAAAGCCTGTCGCGGAGGTTACGGACGCGGACGTGGACAATATCATCGAGGTATTCCGCAAGCAGCAGGGCGGCTGGGAAGTGGTCGAGCGGGCCGCTGCGGACGGCGACAAGGTTAACATTGATTATGTCGGTACCCGCGACGGCGAGGAATTTGACGGTGGCAGCGCAACCGGGAGTGACCTGGAGCTGGGTTCCGGCCGCATGATTCCGGGCTTCGAGGACGGTGTCGTCGGCATGGTCGCCGGTGATGAAAAAACCCTCAAGCTGAGCTTTCCCGAGGACTATCACAGCGAGGACCTCAAGGGTGCCGCGGTGGAGTTCAAGGTTACCGTGAACAACGTGCAGGAGATGGTGCCGGCGGAACTCAATGAAGAGTTGTTTGCCAAGTATGGTGTCGATGAAGGCGGCCTGGAGACGTTTCGCAGCGAGGTGCGCCAGAATATGGCGCGCGAGCTGAAAAATGCGGTGCAGGGCAAGGTCAAGCAGCAGGTCATGGATGCCGTTGCCGCCGCGCACGAGTCACTTGAAGTGCCGCGCGCGCTGGTCACCCGTGAAATTGAGGCGCTGCGCAACCAGATGTTCCAGCAATTCGGCGGCGCCGCCGGCCAGGATCTCGACCTGAAGTCGCTGTTGCCGGACGACATGTTCAAGGAAAATGCCGAGCGGAGGGTCAAGCTGGGCCTGGTGCTCTCCGAGCTGGTCAGCAAGTTCGACCTGAAGGTGGACGCGGACAAGGTACGCGAGACCATCGAGGAAATGGCGTCCACCTACCAGGATTCCGAAGAGGTGATCAACTGGTATTACTCCAACGAGGAGCAACTGGCTTCCGTGCAGTCGCGGGTAATGGAAGACCAGATGGTTGAAAAGCTGTTGGAGAATGCCCATATAGTCGAGAAGGCCTGCAGCTACCAGGACGCGCTTGCCCAGGGGCAGAGCGAGGCCTGACCAAATCGGTCAAAAACCGGTATGCTCAAGTACACTTGAACGACCTTAACCAGGGGAAGGCACGTATGTCATTTCAGTTCGACGGGCAGAACAGGAACACTATCAATAACCTGGGACTTATCCCCATGGTGGTCGAGCAGACCGCGAGGGGAGAGCGCTCATACGATATATACTCGCGCCTGCTGAAAGAGCGGGTTATTTTCGTTGTGGGCCCGGTCGAGGACCATATGGCCAACCTGATCGTGGCCCAGTTGCTGTTCCTGGAGTCGGAAAACCCGGACAAGGATATACACCTGTATATCAATTCTCCCGGGGGTTCGGTAACCGCCGGGCTGTCCATTTACGACACCATGCAGTTCATCAAGCCCGATGTCAGCACCATGTGTATCGGCCAGGCTGCCTCGATGGGTGCCTTCCTGCTCTGCGGGGGCGCCAAAGGCAAGCGCTTTTGCCTGCCGAACGCCCGCACCATGATTCACCAGCCCAGCGGCGGAGCCCAGGGGCAGGCCACCGATATCGAGATACAGGCGAAGGAAATACTCATTATTCGCCAGCGGCTCAATCAACTGATGTCCGAGCACACCGGGCAGAGCCTGGAAGTCATCGAACGGGACACTGAGCGTGATCGTTTCATGAATGCCCAGCAGAGCAAGGAATACGGACTGATCGATGAAGTCCTGACTTCACGCGGCCAGCCCGGCACTGCAAAGAGCGTAAAGTAAGCTGCCGCCACGGCTCCCCGGGCACGGCAGCTTGTGCTGTGAACGGGGCCTCACAATGGCAGGATATACACCTTTTAGGCCCCCCGGGGCTTGCAAATGGCCGTAAAAGACATCATCGTAGAGTACACGGTGATGAGGCAACAAGAGACAGGGCGTAGGGCGGCCGAATGAGCGAAAAAACCACCAACTCCAGTGACGGCGGAAAGCTGCTTTATTGTTCTTTTTGTGGCAAAAGCCAACACGAAGTTCGCAAGCTGATAGCGGGCCCGTCCGTATTTATCTGTGACGAATGCGTGGACCTTTGCAACGACATCATCCGCGAGGAAGTGCAGGACAGCAGCAGCGACGCGGCCCAGGACCACTTGCCGGTGCCGCGGGAAATCAACGCCATCCTGGATGAGTACGTTATCGGCCAGCAACGTGCCAAGAAAGTACTTGCCGTGGCTGTTTATAACCATTACAAGCGCCTGCGCCACGGTCAGAGCCGGGGCCAGGACGTCGAGCTGGGCAAGAGTAACATCCTGTTGGTAGGGCCGACCGGTAGCGGCAAGACCCTGCTGGCGGAGACCCTTGCCCGCTTGCTTGATGTGCCCTTTACCATTGCCGACGCCACCACGCTTACCGAGGCAGGGTATGTCGGTGAAGACGTCGAGAATATCATCCAGAAATTGCTGCAAAAGTGCGACTACGACGTGGAAAAAGCCCAGGTCGGTATTGTCTACATCGATGAAATCGACAAGATTTCCCGCAAGTCCGACAACCCATCGATTACCCGCGACGTTTCAGGCGAAGGGGTCCAGCAGGCGCTGCTGAAACTCATCGAGGGCACGGTGGCTTCGGTGCCGCCGCAGGGTGGCCGCAAGCATCCGCAGCAGGAGTTCCTGCAGGTCGACACATCCAATATCCTGTTTATCTGTGGCGGCGCGTTTGCCGGCCTGGACAAGGTGATACGGAATCGTTCCGAAAAGGGCGGCATCGGCTTCTCGGCCGAGGTGAAGAGCAAGGACGAGCGTCGCAACGTCGGCGAGCTGCTGTTCGACCTCGAACCGGAGGACCTGGTGCAGTATGGCCTGATTCCGGAATTCGTCGGCCGGCTTCCGGTTATCGCCACGCTGGAAGAACTCGATATCGACGCGCTTGTGCAGATTCTCACCGAGCCCAAGAATGCGCTTACCAAGCAGTACAGCAAGTTGTTTGAAATGGAAGGCGTGGAAGTCGATTTTCGCGAGGACGGCCTGCGTGCGATAGCCGAGAAGGCTATGGAGCGCAAGACCGGAGCGAGGGGACTTCGTTCGATACTCGAAGGCGTCCTGCTCGATTCCATGTACAACATCCCATCGCGCAACGACGTAAGCAAGGTGGTCATTGACGAGTCCGTCATCCGTGGCGACTCCGAGCCCTTGCTGGTGTACCAGAACAACGAGCCCAAATCCAGGGCCGCATCGACAGACGAGTAGTCCCGGCGTTACCGCCGGGCAGTTTATTGGCGGCGAGAGTCTTAATCCGGAGATAGTCTCAGGCGCTTGAATTCCGGCAAACTGCCCCCATTAAGTAGCTTGTAACGCCTGAATTCCTGCTTAACCCGGAGACGTTTATGGGTTCTTCCTCTGTCATCGAACTTCCCCTGCTTCCCCTGCGCGACGTGGTGGTTTATCCACACATGGTGCTGCCACTGTTTGTGGGCCGGGAGAAATCCATCGAGGCGCTGGAATATGCCATGGCTAACGACAAGCAGGTTCTGCTCGTAGCCCAGCGCAATGCCGCGGATGATGACCCGGGCGCCGACGATATTTACCAGATGGGCACGGTTTCAAACATCCTGCAGTTGCTCAAGCTGCCCGACGGTACCATAAAGGTGCTGGTAGAGGGCGGTTACCGGGCTGTCGTTGACAGTGTCGACGACGAGGGTAATTTTGCCACTGCCGGGGTGCGTGAGGTCATCAGTGACGAGATCCCCGAGGGCGAGGTTGAGGGTTTGCTGCGCTCTACCATCACCCAGTTCGAAAAATACGTCAATCTCAGCAAGAAGGTACCGGCCGAGGTGTTGACCTCCCTGACAGGCATAGACGAGCCGGGCAGGCTCGCCGATACCATCGCTGCGCACATGAGCGTCGACCTGGAGGAAAAACAGCGGATACTGGAGATCACCGGGATCCGCCAGCGACTCGAGCACCTGCTGGGCCTGATGGAGGCTGAAATCGACCTGTTCCAGGTAGAGAAGCGTATCCGTGGCAGGGTCAAGAAACAGATGGAAAAGAGCCAGCGCGAGTACTACCTCAACGAACAGATGAAGGCCATCCAGAAAGAGCTGGGGGAGATGGATGAGGCGCCCAGTGAGCTGGATGAGCTACAGCTTCGCATCGATGATGCCAAAATGCCGGAAGAGGCCCGGGACAAGGCGCAGGCTGAGCTCGGTAAACTGAAAATGATGTCACCGATGTCAGCGGAAGCGTCGGTGGTGCGCAGCTATTTGGACTGGATGGTGTCGGTGCCCTGGTCCAGGCGCAGCAAGGTCAAGCACGACCTGGCCAATGCCGCCAAAATCCTGGACGAGGATCACTATGGCCTGGAGGAGGTCAAGGACCGCATCCTTGAATACCTGGCCGTGCAAAAACGTGTGCGCAAGGTGAAAGGCCCTGTGTTGTGCCTGGTCGGTCCACCCGGCGTGGGCAAGACCTCCCTGGGCGAATCCATTGCGCGCTCCACCAACAGGAAGTTTGTGCGTATGGCCCTGGGCGGCGTGCGCGATGAGGCGGAAATCCGCGGCCATCGCCGTACCTATATTGGTTCCATGCCCGGCAAACTGCTGCAGAAGATGGCCAAGGCGGGGGTAAAGAACCCACTTTTCCTGCTGGATGAAATCGACAAGATGGGTATGGACCACCGCGGTGACCCGGCATCTGCGATGCTGGAAGTGCTGGATCCGGAGCAGAATCACGCCTTCAACGACCACTATCTCGAGGTGGATTACGACCTGTCCGACGTGATGTTCGTATGTACCTCGAACACAATGAACATTCCCGGACCGCTGCTGGATCGTATGGAGGTTATTCGCCTGCCGGGCTATACCGAGGACGAAAAGCTTAATATTGCCCAGCGCTACCTGAGCCCTAAGCAAATCAAGCTCAATGGACTCAAGAAAGGTGAGCTGTCTATCAGCCCCGAGGCGGTGCTGGATATCATTCGCTATTACACCCGGGAAGCGGGCGTGCGAGCGCTCGAGCGGGAAATCGCCAAGGTTTGCAGGAAAATGGTCAAGGCCATCACGCTGGGGGA
>JAHEBM010000083.1 GCA_024642245.1 Haliea sp. | reverse complement strand
CCACGGTAGTGGTCATGCTGGGTCTGCTGGGGGCCCTCGACTGGCGCATGACGGTGATCTCGTCGAACTTTGTCGCGGTACTGCTGATCATTACCCTGGCCATCGCGATTCATCTCATAGTCCGGTACCGTGAAATCCACGCGCTGGAACCCGACGGGGATAACCACGAGCGGGTATTGCGCATGGTGCAGTTGATGGCGATTCCCTGTGTTTACACCGGCGTTACCACCATCGTAGCCTTCGTGTCGCTGGTGGTGTCGGGCATCCAGCCGGTGATCGATTTCGGCTGGATGATGACAACCGGTATTACGCTGGCAATGGCCTTGAACTTTCTCCTGGTTCCCTGCCTGATTCTGGTCTGGCCGACTGGCAAACCACACCGCCACGCGGGTACGGATACACCGCTGACGGCCTTTTTTTCCCGGGTGGTAGATCGCAATGGCCGCTCCATTCTGGCGGTGACGGCGGTCCTGAGCGTTGTCACCCTGTTCGGTATCAGCCGCCTGCAGGTGGAAAACCGTTTTATCGATTATTTCGACAAGGCGACGGAGATCTACCGGGGCATGGAACTACTGGATTCCGAGCTCGGCGGCACTATCCCGCTGGACATCATTCTGGCCCCCCTGGATATGGACCAGCCCCTGCCGGGCCTGGAACCTGCCTCCGGCTCGACCGTGCCGGTGGCGGACGATGACCCGTTTGCCGAGGATCGCGATGACTTCGCGCAGCCCGCCCCGGCGGCAGCGCCAGCGGCGGCGGATGCCTGGGATGATGAGTTCGCCAGCGATGGCGATGATTTCGCCAGTGGCGAGGAGTCGTTCATCCCCAGTTACTGGTTCAGCCTGCAGGGCATGCGGGAACTCGACGCGGTGCACAATTATGTGGACGCGCTGCCTGAGACCGGCAAGGTCCTGTCCCTGTCCACCGTATTCTCCGTGGTAAAGAACCTGCTGGGGGATGATATCGGCAGTGTCGAACTTGCCATTGTGCAAAAGAGCCTGCCACCTTACGTCAGCGCAATGATGGTGGAACCGTATTTTTCCCGCGAGCGGGAACAGGCGAGGGTGACTGTAAGGGTCAAGGAAACCAGTAAGAACCTGCGTCGAGACAAGTTCCTGAAGGACTTGCGCGCAGACCTCACCGACAAGCTCGGTATTGCCCCCGACAGGATACAGTTCAGCGGTATGCTGGTGCTCTATAACAACGTACTGCAGAGCCTGTTCAAGTCACAGATACTCACATTGGGCGCTGTATTCTTTGCGATACTGCTGATGTTCCTGGCCCTGTTTCGCTCCCTGTCCCTGTCCCTGATTGCCCTGGCCCCCAATTTGCTGGCGGCCGGAATGGTGCTGGGTATCATGGGCCTGATGGGGATACCGCTCGATATCATGACCATTACCATCGCCGCCATTGTCGTCGGCATTGGCGTCGACGATTGTATCCACTATGTGCACCGATTCATTATCGAGTTCGAGACGGACAGGAATTACCGGGCCTCCATGTTTCGTTGCCATAACAGTATCGGTCGCGCCATGTATTACACCACGGTGACTGTCGTGGTTGGTTTCTCGATGCTCACGCTGTCCAGTTTCACCCCGAGCATTTACTTCGGACTGCTGACGGTACTCGCCATGGTGGCGGCTGTGCTGGGCGCGCTGTTGCTGTTGCCGCTGCTGATCGTGTTGCTCAAACCCCTGGGGCCGGAGGCCGGGTGATGCAGTGCCGCGAGGCCTGCGGGGCCTGTTGTATCGCACCGTCTATTGCGCGGCCCTACCACGGCATGCCCCGTGGCAAGGCCGCCGGGGAGGCCTGCGTGCACCTGGACGATGCCATGCGTTGCGGGCTGTTCGGTGATCCGCGCAGACCGAAATTCTGCAGCACGTTTGCAGCAGAGCCGGCTGCCTGTGGTGACAATCGACAGCAGGCACTGCAGATCCTCGCAGAGATGGAAGTACTGACCCTGCCGCAGGTCCGGGTGCAGGGGGGCGTCAAATGAGTGAACTGCCCCTGTTTCCCCTGTCGGGTGTGTTGCTGCCGTACGGGCGTATGCCGCTGCAGATATTCGAGCAGCGCTACCTGGACCTGGTGCGGGACTGCATGAAAACCGACAGCCCCTTTGGCGTGGTGTGGATCAGGCGCGGCTCCGAGGTCTCGCAGCGCGGTAGCGCGTCACCCGAGCTGGGGGATTACGGCACTACCGCCCGCATCGTCGACTGGGACCAATTGGCCAACGGCCTGCTGGGTCTGACAATCCAGGGCGGCCAGCGCTTTGACCTTGCGGCGACCAGCGTGCAGGGCAACGGCCTGGTGGTAGGGCAGGTAGAGCTGCGGGCGCCGCAGTCGGCCGCCCCCATGGAGCCGCAATGGCAGGCGTTGCTCGATGTGCTGCGGAGCCTGGAAACCCATCCTCACGTGCAGCGCATGGGCCTACGGGTCGACTACGGCGATGCCTGGCACGTGGGCTATACCCTGGTCCAGTTGTTGCCGCTGGAAGAAGCGCTGAAATACCGTTTGCTGGGCCTGGAAGGGATCGAGGCGCTGATGGCTGAACTGGATGTGATTCTGAACCAGATCAGCGGCGAGGATTAGCCGGCGGTTCCGCTTTCGGCCCGCGGCGCCCTACAGGGCCAGTTGCGGATCCCTGACGAATAACATGTCTATCACGATTTCGGCGTTCCAGCCCTTGAGTGTCCGCTCACTGCGATTGCGGATGGTGTCCAGTTCGGCAATCGAGGTGATGGTGAAGTCGTCTCCCACCACGATGTGAACCAGCACATAGGTATTTCTCCCGCGTTTCGTCACCCGCAACTCGACGTGCTCGTAATCCACGTCACCCAGGCTGTCCAGCAGGCGCTGCTCGATCTCGTCCACCAGTGGTTCCGAGGGAGCCATCCAGACAATTTCACGAAGGCTGTCCTTCAGGATGCCCAGGGGGACCGGCAGGGCCAGGATCACGATAGTGATCAACAATACAGGGTCAACCAGCGGCGCATACTGGGGCCAGGGTGAATGTTCCAGCCACCAGGCACCGAGAAAGCCCAGGAAGACGGCGCTACTGAGCAGGCCGTCCATGAACCAGGTTTTCGCTTCCACGGTCACCAGGTCTGACCGGGTTAGCCGTCCGGCGCGGGACATCAGCCAGGCCACGGCAAAGCAGCCCAACGTGGCCGCGGCCCCATAGAACACGGCCAGTCCATATTCGGCCGGGTTGCCGCCCGCCAGCAGGCGCTTGATTGCCTCGACCCCCGCATAGACGCAGGCCACCAGTATGAAGAGCGCCTTGAACAGGTTGAGCGTGGGCTCCATGGCGGTATAGCCGAAGTGAAACTGCTCGTCGTCAGGACGCTCGGCGAGCTTTGCCACCCGGAGCGTCAGCAGCGTCACGCAGAACGCAATCAGGGAGTAGATGCCATCGAAGAGAATGGCGTCGGAGTTGGTCAGCATGGCAAAGCCGAGCGCCAGTACGACGAAGCCGACCGCGCCGTACAGGCTGTAGCGAAGGGCTTTTTGTTCGCTCTGTACGTGAGATTTTCCCGGCATATTCCGCCTCCGAGTCAGGACGCTGCAGCTATTTATCCGCAGGTTTGCAGCGCCGGGGGTGGGTCAGTTCAGTTGAAGCTGGGCATCCAGCCGCCGCATTCTTTCCAGCGATTGACGATGTCACAAAACAGCTCTGCCGTGCGCTCCGCGTCGTAGGCCGCTGAGTGCGCCTCGTTATTATCAAAAGCGATGCCGGCTTCCGCACAGGCCTTGGCCAGTACTGTCTGCCCGAAGGCCAGGCCGGACAGCGTGGCGGTATCGAAAAATGAAAAGGGGTGGAAAGGGTTGCGCTTGATGCCGCAGCGCTCGACTGCCGCGTTGATAAAGCCTGCATCGAAATGGGCATTGTGGCCCACGAGGATCGCCCGGGTGCAGTTCTGGTCGCGGATTTCCTTGCGCAGTACGCGGAACAGCTCATCCAGGGCCTGCGCCTCGGGTATAGCCTCGCGAAAGGGGTGATAGGGGTCGATACCGGTAAAATCCAGCGCCGATTGCTCCAGGTTGGCGCCTTCAAAGGGCTGTACATGAAAGTCATGGGTGCGATGCACCGCCAGCAGGCCGTTTTCATCCATGCGTACGGTGGTGGCGGCGACCTCCAGGATAGCGTCCGTGCTCGCGATGAAACCCCCGGTTTCCACGTCGATAACGACAGGCAGGAAACCGCGGAATCGGTCGCACATGCGGTGTTCTTCTGTGTCTTTCAAAGCGTCAATCGCCCTGTTCCAGCACACGCCAGGCCAGGTTTTCCCCGGCACGCAGCGGTGTCAGTACATCGCGCCCCAGCGGCAGCTGTTCGGGGACCGGCCAGGACTCCCGGCGCAGGGTGATACGGTCCGGGTTGCGTGGCAGGCGGTAGAAATCGGGACCGAAATGCGAGGCGAAGTCCTCCAGCCTGTCCAGCGCGCCCAGCTGCTCGAACACTTCGGCATAGAACTCGATGGCGGCATGGGCAGTATAAACGCCGGCGCAGCCGCAGCGGGTTTCCTTGTTGGCCGTGCTGTGTGGAGCGGAGTCTGTACCGAGAAAAAAATGCGGTTCCCCGGAGGCGGCTGCTTCCTGCAAGGCTTGCTGGTGGGTATTGCGCTTGAGGATGGGCAGGCAGAAATAGTGGGGTCGAATTCCGCCGACCAGCATGTCATTGCGGTTGAACAGCAGGTGATGGGCGGTAATGGTCGCGGCCACCGTGGCGCCGGCCGCGCGCACAAATTCCACCGCATCGCGGGTGGTGATGTGCTCGAATACGATGCGCAGGCCTGGGAAACGCCGGGCGATGGGCGCCAGGTGGCGGTCGATAAATACTTTTTCCCGGTCGAAGATGTCGATGTCATGATCCGTCACTTCGCCGTGTACCAGCAGCGGCAGGTCAGCCTCTTCCATGGCCGCCAGGGTGCCATACAGGCCCTCGAGCCGGGCAACACCCGCGGCGGAATTAGTGGTTGCGCCGGCGGGATAGAGTTTTACCGCCTGCACAAAACCCGATTGGGCGGCACGGCGTATCTCGGCCGGCTCGGTGCGATCGGTCAGGTACAGCGTCATCAGCGGCTCGAAGCGACGCGGCAGCGGTGCCATGGCAGCCAGTATACGATCGCGGTAGGCACTGGCCTCTGCCACAGTGGTCGCCGGCGGGCTGAGGTTGGGCATCACGATCACCCGGCCGAAATAGCGGGCCAGGTCGGCACAGGTCTGTTCCAGCGCGGTGCCGTCGCGCAGGTGTGCGTGCCAGTCGTCCGGTCGGGTAATGGTCAATTCAGTCACGTCGGATATCGGGTTCTGTGGCTCACTGGGCGGAGGGTGCATGCTACCGTAAAGCCGCGGCAGCGGGAACCGGAACCGCTGCGCCAGGGCGATGCCGGAGCACCGATGGGGCGGCTGACTGGGAATTGACCGCTCCCAAGAGTAGAATGGCGGGCTTTTCAGCCTGGTTCTATGGAGCGAGACATGTCAGATGTAAACAAAGTTGTCCTGGCCTATTCCGGGGGGCTCGATACCTCGGTCATCGTGCGTTGGTTGCAGGACAACTATCAGTGCGAGGTTGTGACCTTTACCGCCGATATCGGCCAGGGTGAGGAAGTGGAGCCGGCGCGGGCCAAGGCCAAGGCCCTGGGTGTGAAGGAAATCTACATCGACGACTTGCGCGAGGAGTTTGTCCGGGACTTCGTGTTTCCCATGTTTCGCGCCAATACCATCTATGAGGGCGAATACCTGCTGGGGACCTCCATAGCCAGGCCCCTGATTGCCAAGCGCCTGATCGAGATCGCCAACGAAACCGGTGCGGATACCATTTCCCATGGCGCCACCGGCAAGGGCAACGACCAGGTGCGCTTCGAGCTTGGGGCCTATGCCCTGAAACCCGGCATCAAGGTGATTGCTCCCTGGCGGGAGTGGGATATGACCTCCAGGGAAACCCTGATGGCCTACTGCAAGACCCACGATATCCCGGTGGATTTTTCCAGCGCCAAGAAGAAATCCCCTTATTCCATGGACGCGAACCTGCTGCACATCTCCTACGAGGGGGGCATCCTGGAGAACCCCTGGGCGGAAGCGGAAGAAGATATGTGGCGCTGGAGCGTCAGCCCCGAGGCGGCACCGGACGCTCCGACCTACATCGAGCTGGATTTTGCGCGCGGTGATATCACCGCGATCGACGGCGTGGCCATGAGTCCCGCCACCGTGCTGGAAACCCTCAACAAGGTGGGCGGCGCCAATGGCATTGGTCGGGACGATATCGTGGAAAACCGCTATGTGGGTATGAAATCCCGCGGCTGTTACGAGACTCCCGGCGGCACGATCATGCTCAAGGCACACAGGGCCATAGAGTCACTCACCCTCGACCGGGAAGTCGCTCATCTCAAGGATGAACTGATGCCGCGCTACGCCAACATGATTTACAACGGCTACTGGTGGTCCCCCGAGCGCAAGATGCTGCAGGCCGCTATCGACGATTCACAGCAGGTAGTGAACGGCAAGGTGAGGCTCAAGCTCTACAAGGGCAATGTGATTATCGCCGGCCGCCAGTCTGCGGACAGCCTGTTCGACGAGAGCATCGCCACCTTTGAAGAAGATGCCGGTGCCTACAACCAGAAGGACGCGGAGGGTTTTATCAAGCTGAACGCTTTGCGGATGCGCATTGCGGCGAACAAGGGACGGTCGCCGTTGTGATGTGTCGTTTAGTCATGAGTGAATAAGCTCGGCGCCGATCCGAATATCGCTTGTGGGGACACGCCGTAAATACGTCCCTGCAGGCGGTCCCGCCAATCCCTATCCGGTTCGACGCCTTCTTGCTCAACTTGCCGTCCTGCGGCATTCATTGTTTGCGGAAAGCGCCTATCGTTCGCCGGTAAGGGGCACAAACCGCACCGGCAGCACAGAGCGCTCGGTAATCTTTCCGTCCTCACCCACCTCTACCACCAGCAGTTCCTGGTTGTCGTGTTCTGCGCCCACAGGGATTACCAGCTTGCCGCCGGGTTTCAGCTGCCTGAGTAGTGGAGGCGGTATCTCCCTTGCCGCTGCCGTGACGATTATACCGTCGAAGGGAGCGTGCTCCGGCCAGCCGGCATAACCGTCGCCGGCGCGGACGCTCACGTTGTCGTAACCCAGCCTGGACAGTACCCGGGCGGCGTTGTCGGCAAGCTGCGCGACTATTTCCACACCGTATACATGCGCGACCAGCCCGGAAAGCACCGCAGCCTGGTAGCCGGAGCCGGTTCCCACCTCCAGTATCACGTCGCCCGGGTGCGGATCCAGCAAGTCGGTCATCAGGGCGACGATCAGCGGCTGGGAAATGGTCTGGCCGGCCTCGATGGGAAGCGGGGTGTTGTCATAGGCCCGGTGGCGGTAGGCCGGCAGCACGAATTCCTCACGCGGCACCCTCCCCATGGCCGACATAACCCGGCCGTCAAGCGCAGTGCGTCCCGTATAGGAGGCCGAACTGCGCACCGATTCACGGATAGCCGCCAGCATTTCTGCCCGTTCGGGTGTTAGCTCGGGGCCCGGGGAATTCGCTGTCATCATGAGTATTACCCTCCTTGTGTGGGCAATTAACCGCGGCCCAGGGAATGCATCCATCGAGGCTTCAGTCTAGACTCTGGTCGTGCCGGGACAATTGATAACGATCAAGGGGAAGGAATGCGCAAGATATTGAAATTACTGGGCCTGCTTGCCGTGGTTGTGCTGCTTGCGGCGGCCCTGGCCTGGTGGTGGTACCTGCGAGCCGATTCGATGGAGGCGCCCGCACTGCCCGGTGTGGAGCAGACAGGCACCCTGCAGCATGGGGGGCACAGTCGCAGCTGGCTTGCCTATATACCGGCAGCGAAAGTGCAAGACCCCGCGCTGGTGCTTGTGCTGCACGGCTCCCAGGGTGACGGGGAGCAGATGCGCGCCGCCAGTCGTTACGGTTTCGACCTGCTCGCCGAGCGATACGGCTTTGTCGTGGTCTACCCCGACGGTTACCAGCGTCACTGGAACGATTGCCGGGGCAGCGCCGATTATGCGGCAAATACGGAAAATATCGACGATGTGGGTTTCCTCCGCGCCCTGGTGCAACGCATGGCGCAGGAGCAGGGGGTCGATCCGGCGCGGGTATTCGCCACCGGCCTGTCCAATGGTGGCCAGATGGCCTATCGCCTGGGCCTGGAGGCGCCGGACCTGGTCGCGGGCATTGCCGCTATGGCGGCCAGCCTGCCGGTCGAGTCCAACCTGGATTGTGAGCCTTCCGGCGAGGCCGTGGCCGCCCTGGTGATGAATGGCACGGCGGATCCGGTAAATCCCTACGAGGGCGGCCTTGTCGAAATTTTTGGCGATGCCAGCCGCGGCGCGGTGCGATCGTCCGTGGACACTGCCCGGTACTGGGCCGGGCTGGCCGGTTACAGCGGGGACGGGGAGCATCATGCCTGGCCGGTGCAGCAAGCGGATGACCACACCTCGGTGGAGAGCGTCGACTGGTCGGCGCCGGCTCAGGTGCCCGTAAGCCTTGTCACGATAAAGGGCGGGGGACACTCTGTTCCCAATCCCGTCTTCAACTTGTCGCGAATTCTCGGGCCGACCAGCCACCAGCTGGACGGGCCCGAGGTGATCTGGGCGTTTTTCAGCAGCGCGAAACCACTTGCGCGCTGAGGTTCACGCTTATTTCGGGGTATACCAGATCGGCGAGGTGTAGGCCCGGTCCTGGGTGGCTACCGGTGCGCCCTTGGGAATGGGCACGCCAAACCTGAAAGCGTCATAGGTGGACCAGCGCGGGGTGGGAATTTCCAGCACCCGGGCGTAGTAGAATGCCCGCTGCCTGGGGTCGAAATCCGGGTCCGACCACACGGTGCCCAGTTCAGAAGCGCCGATGGTATTGGTCCAGGAGGCGGTTCTGGCGTCTACCGTGTTGCCTACCGCCGGGACCTTGCCGTCCTCGCCGGGTTTGCGATCGCCGGACCAGACCACGTCGTAGACCTTTTCATGTTCCTTGTTGCCGTCGTACCAGCCCTTGATGATCTGGATGCGGTCCAGGTTGCCGCCGATGGGGTCGCGCAGGGCATAGACCATGAAGCTGGGAGCTTTATCTGCCTTGCGTGCGGGCAGGTCACCGCCCATGGGTACGCCCTTGTCGTAGCCGGCAAACGCGGGCTCGCGATTATTGAGGTCTTTCGCGGTGAAGTCCCAGCCGCCGAAGAAGCGCACCTGCAGGCGGGTGCCGGTGGTGGCGTAGACTTCCTTGCGCTCCATGGCATCAAACAGCGCTTCCCGGGTGTTTTCCTTCGCCCACACGGCGGCCAGGCCCGCGGCCACCATCTGCCAGCCCATGATGGTGCCTTTT
>JAHEBM010000032.1 GCA_024642245.1 Haliea sp. | reverse complement strand
CGTCAGGGTGCAGGGGGTTGTCGACCCACAGGTTCTTTGACTTGGGGTGAGTCTTCACAAACAGGGAGCCACCGCCCTGTGAAGGTAGTATGCGCACTACCTTCCAGGCGTTGTCCTTGTGTCCTGCCGGGTCGGTGCCGATAAAATTGATATTCTCGTTGCCGAGCCCGGACGTTACCCACACGGGTCCATACTTGGGATCATTGATATTTGCGCCCCGGCCGGGGTGAGGGATTTTCTCGGCATCCACCAGCGCCTCGATTTTTCGCTCCCTGGAGTCGACCACCGCAATCTTGTTGGACTGGTTGGCCGCGGTCAGGAAGTAACGCTGGGTTGAGTCCCAGCCGCCGTCATGCAGGAAGCGCGCCGCATCCAGGGTGGTTACCGACAGGGCATCCAGGTTGCTGTAGTCCACCAGCAGTATCTTCCCGGTCTCCTTGACGTTCACGATGAACTCGGGGTGTTCGTGAGAGGCAACGATCGCCGCCACCCGCGGTTCCGGGTGATAGTCCTGGGTATCCACGGTCATGCCGCGGGTCGAGACGATCTTGATCGGCTTCAGGGTCGGACCGTCCATCAGCACATACTGCGGTGGCCAGTAGGCGCCCGCAATGGCGATCTTGTCCTCGAAGCCCTTGAACTTGGAAGTCTCCACGGAGCGGGCTTCCAGGCCGACCTTGATCTCCGCCACCACCTGCGGCGGTTTCATGTACAGGTCGATCATATCCACCTTGGCGTCGCGGCCTATGGTATAGACGTAACGGCCCGAATGCGACGAGCGGGAAATATGTACCGCATAGCCGGTTTTCAGCACGCTGATGATTTCCTTGCTGTCACCGTCGATCAACGCCACCTCACCGGAGTCCCGCAGTGTCACCGCGAAGATATTATCGATGTTGTAGTTGTTCTGTGGCTTGGTAGGGCGCTCTTCCTCAGGCACGAATACCTTCCAGGTCGCCATCATTTCCTTCATTCCCCACTCGGGAGGCGTGGGCGGCTCGTGCTGCAGGAAGCGCGCCATGATGTCGATCTGCTCTTCCGTGAACTCGCCTGAGGTGCCCCAGTTGGGCATGCCGCCGGGACTGCCGTAGTTGATCAGCACCTTGAGGAAATCGGTGCCGCGCTGCTGGGTGATGTCCGGGGTCAGGGGCTTACCCGTGGCTCCCTTGCGAAGCACGCCGTGGCAACCCGCGCAGCGCTCGAAGTATAACTTGGTGGCGATGTCATACTCCGCCTGGGTCATGTCCGGTGCGCCGGGGGTGATGACACGTTTCAGGTCTTCAGTCGGAACGGGGGCACCTTTATAAGCCATCTCTCCCGGCGTAACACCGGGGTGGTCGGTTTTATCCTGTGCGGACAGGGAGGTTGACAGCGCAAGGCCTGCAAAAACCGCGGCGACAGGCAATAATTTTTTTCGATAACGGGAAATTGTTTTCATGGTTATATCCCTCCTTGGGATCAGTACTCTCGCTCTTACTGCGAAAAGGGTATTCCTATAGGCTGAAACCGCTTTGATACATGTCAACAAAACCACCTGAATTGCTCAGGTATCGGACGCTATGACACCCTGCGCCTTCCTTTCCTTTACTTCGCGTTTTTTGCGCTTTTCCACCAGCGGGGGGCAGCGCCTGTCATCCCAGTAGGTGACCTGGCACTCGAGGCAGTAGTGGCATTCGTTGTCGATGATCTCTCCCGTGGGTTTGATGGCGGCGATCTGGCACTGGTGGGCGCACACCTGGCAGGGCTTGCCGCACTCCCGTCGTCGACGGAGCCAGTCAAAAATGCTGAATCGTGTGATAAAACTGAGCCCGGCGCCCAGCGGGCACAAGTACTTACAGTAAAACTTGCTGTTGATGGCCGATACTGCCAGCAGTGCCAGGGCGTAGGCGACAAACACCGGTTCGCGCATGAACCGCAAGATGAAGGTGGTCTTGAAGGGCTCCACCTCCGCCAGCCTCGCGGCGTTGACCATGGAATCGAGGGACAAACCGACCAGCGCAATCAGGATAAAGTACTTTATTGCCCAGAGGCGCTCATGCACCATCTGTGGGAGGCGATAGCCCTCGAAGCCCAACTGGTTTGCCAGCTTGCTGATAAGATCCTGGGCGGCGCCGAAGGGGCATAGCCAGCCGCAATACACGCCCCGACCCCACAGCAGAATACTGATCGCCACAAACGCCCACAGCAGGAAAACCACCGGCTCGATCAGCAGTGTATCCCAGGAAAATCCGCCGGTTAGGCTGTGGAAAAAAGCCAGCAGGTTGATTACCGACAGCTGCGCGGAACAATAGAAGCCGATAAAAAATACGGTGAAGAGCAGGTATCCCACCCGCAGGCGGTGAAACAGCACGGTGCGCTTTACCAGCCAGTCCTGGAAGAACAGGATTGTCATCAGTAGCAGCAGGGCCAGTGAGACAATGCCGAGTTCCACCGCGCGATCCTCCCACAATAATCTCCAGGCGGGTTCGTCCGTGCTCGCGGTCTCTTGTTCGTTTGGCGCCAGGCCAGACAGTCCGGTGGTGTCGGTCCCGTTAATGCCGTAGGCCCGGGCCACCCGCTGCACCGATGTATTGACGGAACTGGTAAGCACCATGGTGGTGATGGTGGCGCCGGTAATGCCGTCTATGCCGACATAACCCTGGCGGTTATGTGCGCCTACCCGGATCTTGTCAGTGACCTTTTTGCCTTTGAACTGGTCTATAAACCGTTTCAGGTCATTGTCCGAGATACCAATGACCAGGATCGGCTCCTCGTGGTGCAGGATAGCGACACCCCTGATCAGTCCGTCTTCGCCCACGCCCACCACGGCATTGATCGGCTTGCCCGAATAGGCTGAGACAGGCGCCAGGTCCATGGTGGTGAAGGCGTAGCCCAGCTGGCCGCGGTCACCGCGCACCATGAAGGCCGGGGCATCGCCGTTGAGCGGCGTAATCGTCTGTGCGGAAGGAAAAACCCGCTGCACCTGTGCCAGGGACAGATCGGTGTCCGCTGCACGGGATGCGCTGTGGACCAGCATGAGCACGCAAAGCAGCAAGGCGTGGCGAATGGGCATGTTTTTGTTTCCGCCGGCGCGTTCGCCAGCAAAAGTCATTTTGTGAGAGCTGCGCCATCGTATTACCTGCCGCTGCAAGCACCGTTGATCTGCATCAATTATGCAGGGCCTTAATTGCGGTCTGATGTGCCATGGGCCTGTTACCGAAAACCTTCCTCCTGTTGCTATTCCTGTTCCTCGGTCCATTAGTATATGCCGCCCCTGTCGCGGATGCAGTGAACGAGCGCATTCCGGTAAACCCGGCGGATTTGGAGGCTCACTGGGGGGTCGACTGCCACGGGCTCTGGGCGCGCCTGGAAGCGCAGGTGGGGCGGTCTGCCGCGTCCGAACCGTGTGGCATTTCCCCGGCCACGCGTCATGAGCTTGAGCTTTGTTCTTTTATCTACCAGCCACCCGGCACTGTGGCGGCAGGTGATTGCCCCGATTACCGGGGTCTCCTCGGCCGCCTGGATACGACCGGGGCGGTGGACCAGTGTGCCGTGGTGGCCACGTTCCTTGAGGATCAGGGTGACTGCCTGAAGGACGGCCAGCGCCGCTGAATACCTGAGCTGTTTAGGTGGTTATCGTCATTCCTTGATTCGGATCAATATATGCACCAGAAAGGGGCGTAGAGTGACAACGTGGTGCGGTGTTCGTCGCATCCCAATAATGGTCATCTATAAGGGAGAATAAACATGGCAGACCAGGATCCCGTGGAATCCGGCCAGGTGCCGATGATGCAAAAGCTGTTAGACAACCCTTTCCTGTTGCTCTTCCTCGGGGTCGCATCGCCTGCGGTGTTGTACCTGTTGTGGGGAATCATGGAGATAGTGACCGTTCCTGCTCGCTGAGCAGGAAACAAAAACATAACCCAATGAGGGTCTAGAATATGTCCAGCCTGTCACCTCCCGCCAGGAAACTCTGGTGGAACGAACCTATTCACAAGTCCGAATTGCTCTGGATATCGCTGGTATTTGTCTGGGGCATGGTCATGACCTTCATGATGCCGTATTGGCACGTGGTGGGGAAACAGAACCTCGGCAACGAAACCTTTAAAACCACGCCGGCAAAGTTCCAGGAAGCGACCCAGGCTTTCGTTGACAAGTTCACCGTGCGCACCGAGGGTCCGCGCAATCACCCGGTGGTGGCGCCGCCGGCGGGATCCGACGTGTACATGCTGGGTCGACTCTGGGACTGGTGGCCCACCCTCGAGTTGAAGAAAGGCGCGACCTACCGGTTCCACCTGTCTTCCATGGACTGGCAGCACGGCTTCTCGTTGCAGCCGGCCAACATCAATATCCAGGTGGTACCCAATTATGAGCACGTGTTCACCCTGACGCCCAATGAGGCGGGTGAGTACTCGGTGATCTGCAACGAATATTGCGGTGTCGGACACCACCTGATGATCGGCAAGATACTGGTCGTGGAATAGGGGAAGGGACATGGTAAATACAGTTTTCAGAACGTGCCCGGATACGGGCCTCAAGTTCCATGCTCCCGCAGAGACCCTGATCAAGGCTAATGCGGTGGCCGCAGTGGTATTCCTGTTGGTGGGCGGCATTTTCGGCCTGCTGGTTGGCCTGACGCGCTGGCAGGCAGTGCACCTGCTGGGCGCCGAGGACTTTTACATGGTTCTCACGGCGCACGGCCTCAACGTACTTATTTTCTGGATGATATTTTTTGAGATCGCAGTGCTGTATTTCTGTTCCTCCGTGCTGTTGGGGTGCCGCCTGGCGACACCCAGGTGGGCCTGGACGGGCTTCCTGCTGATGGTGATTGGCGCGGTAATGAATAACGTGGTGGTGCTGCAGGGAAATTCCAGCGTCATGATGACGTCCTATGCGCCTATGAATGCCCCCCCGCTGTTTTACCTGAGCCTGATCCTGTTTGCGGTGGGCGCGCTTATCGGCTGTTTTGTCTTTTTTGGCACCCTGGTAGTGGCCAGGAACGATAAGACCTACGAGGGCTCAGTGCCGTTGGTCACCTTCGGGGCGATCACGGCGGCCATTATTGCGGTGTTCACCATTGTCAGCGGCGCCATCATCCTGATTCCGACCTTACTGTGGAGCGTCGGCCTGGTGGGGGAGATCGATGCCCTGGCCTATCGCCTGATCTGGTGGGCCTTCGGCCACTCTTCCCAGCAGATCAACGTGGCCGCCCACGTGTCGGTGTGGTACGCGATAGCAGCGATCCTGTTCGGCGCCCGGCCGCTGTCGGAAAAAGTGAGCCGTACGGCTTTTCTCATGTATATCCTGTTCCTGCAGATTGCCAGTGCCCATCACCTGCTGGTGGATCCCGGTGTCAGCTCCAATTTCAAGATGTTCAACACCAGCTATGCCATGTACCTGGCGGTGATGGCTTCCATGGTGCACGGCCTCACGGTGCCGGGTTCCATCGAGGCGGCCCAGCGGGCCCGCGGCCATCGGGCCGGCCTGTTTACCTGGCTGCGCAAGGCACCCTGGGGTAACCCGACCTTTTCCGGGATGTTTATCTCGCTGGTGGGGTTTGGCTTCCTCGGCGGTATCACCGGCGTCGTGATGGGGGCGGAGCAGATCAACCTGCTGGTGCACAATACCCTGTACGTGCCGGGCCATTTCCACGCAACCGTGGTCGTGGGGTCCACCCTGGCTTTCATGGCGCTGACCTATTGGCTGGTGCCGGTCCTGTTCCGGCGTGAAATCATATTCAAGGGCCTGGCCCGCTGGCAGCCCTACCTTTTCGGGCTCGGTATGTCCGGGGTGTCGCTGTTCCTGATGGGTGCGGGTACCCTGGGCGTACCCCGTCGGCACTGGGATATCGGGTTCGCCGGTACTGGTGGCATTACCCATGAGTTCCCGGCGGCGGCCTATACCATGCTCGCGTTGAACGGGATGTCGGTGATCGTGGCGGTCATAGGCGGTGCGGCCTTCTGCGTGATCATCGTCGGCACGCTGCTGTTTGGCAAAAAGCTGGGAGACCAGAAAATGGACCAGCCCTGGATCGCCGCGCCCGTCACCGATGAAGAGTACAATGCCAATGGCGGTAGCGCGTTCGCCATACCGGGGACGCTGGTGCTGGCGATGGTGTTCTTCGTCAGTTTTGCCCTGTATTACTTTATCAACTGGAAATACCTGGCCCAAACCTGGGGTATTGGTTAGGCCGTTATATCCCACAGCAGGTCCAGATGAAAAAGTGTTCCTGGCCGGCAATAGCCGGCCTTTGTTTACTCCTGACTGGCGTTTGGGCGGATGCTGCCCCCGGATTCAGCCGGGAGGACGCACTGGCTTTCAGCCAGGCTGTCATAGGCAATACCCTCAGTGGGGTAACACTGCTGGGCCCGGCGGGGGAAAGCGTGCCGCTGGAAGCTTATCGCGGTAAGCCGCTGGTTATCAGCATGATCTTCACCAGCTGCCACCATATCTGCCCGAGCACGACCCAGTACCTGCAGCAGGTCGTCAACAAGGCCCGCACCGCCCTGGATGAAGACAGCTTCCGGGTCGTCACTGTCGGCTTCGACACGGCCAACGACAGCCCCGGGCGCATGGCGGAGTTTCGCAGTAGCAATGGGGTTACGGACCCGCGCTGGGATTTTCTCGCGGGAGATGATGCCAGTATCCAGTCGCTGGTGAGCCAACTCGGCTTTATTTATACCCCGGCTTCCGGCGGCTTCGATCATCTGATCCAGTCAACTATCGTGGACGCCGATGGCAGGATCTACCGCCAGGTCTACGGGATTACCTTCCCCACGCCACAGCTGATAGAACCGCTCAAGGATCTCGTATTCGGTGAGCGCCGGGAACAGTCATCGCTGTCTTACCTGGGCAGTAGGGTTCGCCTGTTCTGCACCGTTTATGACCCCGCTACCGACAGTTATCACATCGACATCTCTGTGTTCATCGGTACCATCGTCGGTATTATCAGCTCCATCGTGTTCGGGTACGTGCTGTTCAGGGAATGGCGCAAGAGCATCAGGGCCGGTCGATGAAAACCCTGTTGAAAAAGGGCTTTAACCGGCTCGATAGCCTCTTTTCGCGGGCCTTTACCCCCGCCTGGAACCCCCTGTACCAACTGGGCGCCATGTCCTTTTTCTACTTCTGGATCGTGGTGGTTACCGGGGTTTACCTCTTCATATTCTTTGAAACCAGCATTTCGGGCGCCTACAGTTCGATCGAGCGGATTACTGTCGACCAGTGGTACATCGGCGGAGTGATGCGCAGCTTTCATCGCTATGCCTCGGCCGCTATGGGTATCTGCGTCACCCTGCATGTCGTGCGGGAGTTCGCCATGGACCGCTACAGTGGGCCACGCTGGTTCAGCTGGGTTTCAGGCATTCCCCTGTTGTGGCTGCTGTTTGCCGCCGCCATCGGCGGTTACTGGCTGGTCTGGGACCAGCAGGCCCAGTACATCGCCATTATGACGGCCGAGTGGTTCGACTGGCTGCCCATCATGGTCGACCCCATGGCTGGTAATTTTCTCAATGAATCGAGCCTCAGCGACCGCTTTTTTTCCCTGCTGGTGTTCCTGCATATCGGCATCCCGCTGGCGCTTTTGTTGGGTATGTTTATACACATCAAGCGGGTGACGGGCCCCCGCAGCAATCCTGCCAGGGGCCTTGCGGCGGGGACCCTGCTGGCGATGCTGGTGATTTCCCTGTGGCAGCCGGCCCTCAGCCAGCCGCCGGCCAACCTTGACAGGGCGGTCACCGAGGTGGGGCTTGACTGGGTATTCCTCAACCCTTACCCGCTGATAAACAGCTGGGGGCCTGGCCAGACCTGGGCATTGCTGGTCGGGCTCTCGACGGCGCTCTGCCTGTTGCCCTGGCTGCCGTCACGGCGGTCCACGCAAGCGCCCGTGGCCGTGGTCGATCCCGAGAACTGCAACGGCTGCGGCTGGTGCCTCGCCGACTGCCCCTACGAGGCAGTGAGCATGAAAGAGCACGACTACAAGAAAGGGCACAGGCAGTCGGTGGTCGATCCTGATCTGTGCGTCAGCTGCGGCATCTGCGCAGGGGCCTGCCCGTCCTCCTCACCGTTTCGCCACGTGGAGGAGTTGACCACGGGAATCAGTATTCCGGGTATGCATATCAAGGAATTGCTGTCCCTGACCGAGAGTAAACTGCGGGCACTCGGCACCACCGCGCCGCGCATCATGTTGTACGGTTGCGACCACGGCAGTGTCGTGGGGGATATGGAATCCACCACGGTGGCCAGCATCAGTATGCCTTGTGCTGCCCTGGTGCCGCCGGCCTTTGTTGACTACGTGTTGCGCCAGGGCCTGGCGGAGGGCGTTCTTATCAGCGGCTGTTGCGAAGGGGACTGTTTCTACCGGCTGGGCAACACCTGGCTGGACGAGCGCTTCAGCATGGAACGCATGCCGGTGCTGCGGACCCGGGTTCCGCGGGAGCGTGTGCGCCTGCGCTGGCTTGGTGTCCAGGGCACAAGGCAACTGCAGCGCGAGGTGGTCGCTTTCCAGCATGCGCTGGAAGGTGACCTGCAGTCCTGGTCAGGGGAGGTGGGGAGTGCGTGAAGCGGCCCGTTACCTCGGACAGGCCCTGCTCTATGCCCTGTTTTTCCTGCCCATCGTTTATTTCACTCACCTGCCTGTGCATCAACACCTGGCGGGTGACATGGCCGAACTGAAGATCGCGGTGCGCCATGCTGGCAAGGTGATCGGGGAATGCACCCCTGTTGTAGCCGGAAACTACACCCCCCTGCCGGGAGAGGCCAAGCGCCCGGAAATCTGCCCCAGGGAGCGTTCACCATTGCAACTGGAGTTGGTGCTGGACGGGGAAACCCTGTACCGTGCCACAGTGCCCGCGTCGGGTCTGCACAACGACGGGGTTTCCAGTGTATACGCGCGTTTTACCGTACCTGCTGGCCAGCACCACCTGCAACTGCGTATGAACGACGACGCCGCGCAGGAGGGATACGCCTGGCAGCTGGCCCGGGATGTCGCGCTGGAACCGGCCCAGGTGATGGTGGCCAGTTTCAAGGAGGGTTTCAGGTTACAGTGACGCCGGATAACGATTACAGTCTGGAGATACCGCAGGATGCGCGGCGCCTGCTCGCCCTGGGCTGGTTCTGGCTGTGCGTACTGGCGTTATTGGGCGCGGGTGTTTTCTCGTTACTGCTGGTGGTATCGCGCACCCCGTACCTGTCGGAACACATACCCTGGATCGATTTTTTCCACTCCGCCCTGGTGGTGCATGTAGACCTGTCGGTGCTGGTGTGGAGCCTGTCTTTTGGCGGCGTCCTGTGGAGCCTCAACCAGCGCCCCGGGCGGGCCTGGCTGGCATGGCTGGCGCTGGTGCTGGCCAGCTTGGGAGCCCTCGTCATCATCCTGTCCCCCTTCGTGCGCGAAGCCCAGCCGCTCATGAGTAACTATGTGCCTGTGTTGCAGCACCCCTTGTTTTTCACGGGCCTTTTTTTGTTCGCCTCGGGTTTTGGCCTGCTGGTGCTTAACAGCATGTTCTTCATGGCGCCGGTGGGCCCCTGGATGAGCGCCCGGGGCGCACTGCGGTTTGGCCTGAACGTTGCGGCGGTATCGGCAGCAGTTGCCATAATGTGTTTCGCCTGGTCCTACTCGCAGATGCCCGACTACCTGATGGGCGAATCATTTTTTGAATTATTGTTCTGGGGTGGTGGCCACGTATTGCAGTTCACGTATACGCTGCTGATGCTGGTCTGCTGGCTATTGCTCTCCCGGGAAGCGGGCTTGCAACTGGTCGTCACGCCCAGGGTGGTGCTGGTGATCCTGTTTGTCGGCCTGGCCTGCGTGTTTGTTTCACCGCTGATTTACCTGGCTTACCCGTTGACCACCCCTGAGCATGTTTTGCTCTTCACATGGCTGATGCGTTGGGGTGGCAGCCTGGGCACACTGCCACTGGCCCTGGCAGTGATTGTCGCCCTGCTGCGCTACGGTGGTGAAAACCAGCGGGAGTGGCAGGCACGATCGGCCTTGCAATGTTCCCTGTTCCTGTTTGGTATAGGGGGGTTGATCGGCTTCCTGATCTCGGGAAGCGATGTCACGATACCCGCGCACTACCATGGCTCTATCGTCGGTGTAACCCTCGCCATGATGGGGGTTTGCTACCTGCTGCTGCCTGGGCTGGGCCACCCCCTGCGCAACCCGAAACTGGCAATCTGGCAGCCGGTTATATACAGCGGCGGCCAGTTGATGCATGTGGCCGGGCTGGTATGGTCGGGTGGCTACGGAGTACAGCGCAAGGTGGCGGGTGCCGAGCAGGCGCTGAATTCCCTGGAGCGTGTCCTGGGGATGGGTCTAATGGGGCTTGGGGGACTCATATCCTCGATCGGGGGTCTGCTGTTCCTCGTGATCGTACTGCGGGCTCTGGGCCGGGTGCAGCAGGGTCCGGATCAGTCCGAAGGCCGAAAGTGACAAGGTCAGGATCAACACAAAAAAAATCGCGCTGCGCGCCGGCAGCGGCTCGCCATGCAGGTTTTCCAGCAGCAGCAACAGGCGGTCACAGAGCAGGTAAAGCAAAATACCGACACCGCTGAATAAAATGACTTCCACGCATACCCTCCAGGCCAGGAGTGATGGTGCAGCAAGCAGGACGACAGGACAATGATTTATAACAATGTACGCCGTGTAACCAGACTCATAGTGGTCCTGCTGGGGGGCGCCATCCTTGTGGCAGCTTGTGGTGAACAGCGCTTCCTGGCCCCGGATGCGCCGGACTTTTCCCTGCCGACGCTGGACGGCGGCCACCAGATCACCCTGAGCGAATACCGGGGCGAGGTGGTCTACGTCAGCTTCTGGGCTTCCTGGTGCGTTCCCTGCCGCGAGGAGATGCCGCACCTCGCGCGCCTCTGGCAACAGCACCGGGAGGAAGGATTCCAGGTAATCGGCATTAACGTCGACGAGGATCCGGAAGCAGCCCGCCAATTTGCGGCAGCCTCCGGTGTTGAATTCCCGCTGGTACGTGACGAGGATCGCGCCGTCAGCAAGCTATACCGGGTGGCAGGTTACCCCAGTCATTACATTGTTGATCGTCGCGGTAAGGTGCGTTTTTCCGCCCTGGGCTTTACCGGGGACGATGCGCTGGCAGTCACCCAGGAGGTGCAGACCCTGCTGGCGGAACCAGCCGGTGCAGCAAATTGACGCAACTGAGCAGCAGGCCGGCAGCCAGGCTGTTGTGCACTGTCAGCAGCAGCAGCGGTACATCGAACCAGACCGTGCCTATGCCGACCAACAGCTGGCTGATGGAAAAAAACGAGACGGCTGCCACGCTGCCCCTCAATAGCCGCTGCGACCGGGTTTTGCGCACAAGCCAGGCCAGGTAGCCTGCCGTGAACAGGGCAAATGCGCGGTGACTGAGGCTCAACACGGCAAGCGAATCTGGGCGTAGCACCTGACCTTGTGCATCAAGCGTGATGTCGCGCAGGGGGTTGAACGCATCGGCCGTATCGCCGCTGAAGAAGTCTTCGCCCTCGCAGCGAATCAGCCCCGGGCAGCTGGTCGACGCGTAATTGGCACTGCTCCAACCCCCCAGGACGATCTGCACCAGCACCAGTGCCAGGGAAACCCATGCCAGTGGCCGCAAGCCGAGGGCATCGGGGGGTATATCGGCACGCTCTGTCTCGCGCTGGAGTAACCACCACAGCAGTCCAAGCAGCGCCATGCCGCCCAGCAGGTTGCCCATGGTGATCAACGGGTTGCTGCGGGTGGGCGTGTAATAGCCCAGGAGAGAAAGGAATACGGTGATGCCAAAAATGGCCGCCGGCACGAGCACGCTGGTAGCTCGGCTCCTGCCCTGGCGCAGGGCGACGATAAAAATGGCGACGATGAACAGGCCCAGGGTGCTGGCAATATAGCGATGGGCCACCCTGGCGCCATAGTGCGCCATGCCTCGTCCCTCTGCAGTAAGCACCGTAATGCCCTGTTGTTCCGTCCCCGGGTTCAGTTGCGCGTAGCACTGGGGCCAGCTCGCGCAGCCTATGCCGACGTCAGCCAGGCGAATATAGGCGCTGAGTACGACAGTCAGTAACGTCAGCAGCAGTGACAGTGAAATGAGGGAGCGGTAAATGGCGACGGACTCCTGCAACTCGTGATCGACACAGAATAACCAATCGGCTTGCAAAGACAAGGCGAAAACGGCCCGCAATCGATGCGCTTGGAGGCCGGATGAACCGTTGATCTGCATCAATTCGACATTTTGCAATCGCTGTAGTGTAACCCGGGTGGGGGCTTCATGCGTGCCGTATTTGGTCTCGCCACGTGTAGGTGAATGACTGTCCCGGTGGAAGAGCACTGTGCCATATCGACTGGTCGTGCTGGAGTCTGCCAAGGTGCTGTAAGAAGAGATCAGTCGTCACTATATCAGGGGGTACTTGTATGAAATCAATCTGCAAATTCGACAGGATTTTTATTGGGCTGCTGCTGGCAGGCGGCGCTTGTGCGGCCTCGGCTGGGGATGACATCACCACGAGCCTCGAGGAAGCTGTTCGCGGCGGTACCGTAGCGCTGGACTTCCGCTATCGTTTCGAGGGCGTGGACCAGGACGGGTTCGGCAAGGATGCGCAGGCCTCTACCCTGCGTTCGCGCATTACGGCTACATCGGGCTCACTGCATGGCTTTACCGTTCTGGGAGAGGTGGACAATGTGTCGGTGATTGGCTCGGATCACTACAATTCCACGGTAAATGGGGAGACGCAGTACCCGGTGGTCGCCGATCCGAAGGGGACCGGGATCAACCAGGTTTACCTCAAGTACACTATGGATTCCGCGAATGGCATTTACGGTCGGCAGCGAATCAATTACAGCAACCAGCGATTTGTGGGTGGTGTGGCCTGGCGCCAGAACGAACAGACATTCGACGGTTTCCGCGGCAACTGGCAGGTGCTGGAGAACCTTAATCTGGACTACAGCTATGCGTATCGGGTCCACCGGGTGTTTGGCCCCGACGACGGGGCAAACCCGGCAGAGTGGTCGGGCGACAATCATTTCCTCTATGCGGACTGGAAGGTCGCCGAGGGCCACAACCTGGGTGCCTTTGCCTATTACATCGATGTTGAATCACAGCGCGGTTACGCCGCCGGCAAGACCGTGAACAACTCCAGCGATACCTGGGGACTGGAGTACGTGGGCACGCTTGCGATGCTCAATGTGCGCGCGGCCTATGCATCGCAGGGTGACGCGGGCGACAGTGAGCAGGACTACGACGCCGATTACTACCTGCTGGAAGTGGGTGGCAAGCTGGCGGGTATCGGACTCAAGGGTGGCTACGAGGTACTGGCTGCCGGGGACGGTGTCGGTTTTGCCACGCCACTGGCGACACTGCACAAGTTCCAGGGCTGGGCCGATCAATTCCTCAGTACACCCGGTGACGGTGTGGAGGATGCCTACGTCGGTGTCGATGCGCCGGTCGGTCCGGTGATCCTGGCAGCCGTGTACCATGATTTTCAGGCGGAGGATTCCAGCGAGGATTTCGGCAACGAGGTCGACCTCTCCGCTACCTGGCCGGTCAACGAGCGTTTCACCACAGAATTGAAATTTGCGGGATTTTCCACCGACAGTAACCGCTACAGCGACACCAACAAGCTGTGGGTGACATTGCAGCTCAAACTCTGAGCGTTTCACCGGCGGCTTCAGTCTACTGCAGGCTCCGCCGGGTGCTGACGGCTTAAGCTGTCAGTACCCGGCGTCGGTGCGGCGCGCTCAACAGTTCCCAACATCGCAGGCGCTTGTGCAATGTCCGGTGACCTTGCACGGCCGATCTTTGGTCACATGTCCCTGTCCTGGCCGGCAAAGTATTCGCGGGTCAGTGCAACGACAACCGGGGAGAGGAGTATTAGCGAAATCAGGTTGGGGATCGCCATGAGGGCATTCAGGGTGTCGGCGACCAGCCAGGCAAAATCAAGCGTGGATACAGCGCCGAAGAAGACTGCGATGGTCCACATAATGCGAAACGGTATTTCGCTCGCGGTGCCAAGTAAGAATTCCCAGCACTTTTCAGCGTAGTAGGCCCAACCCAGGATGGTGGTGAAGGCGAACACGGACAGAGCGACGACAAGCAGGTATTTCCCGGTGCCGGGCATCGCCATCTCGAAGGCCGCCGTGGTAAGCGCTGTGCCGTTCTCACCAGAGGTCCAAACCCCTGTCACCATGATGGCCAGCCCCGTCAGGGTGCAAATGACAATGGTATCGATGAACGTACCCATCATTCCAATTATCCCGGAGTAGACCGGGTTGCTGGTTGAGCCTGCGGCCTGCGCAATCCCGGCTGTGCCCAGACCTGCTTCGTTCGAGAATATGCCCCGTGCAACCCCTCGCTGGATTGCCATCATGACCGTCGAACCGATAAAGCCGCCAGTCGCTGCCGTGGGACTGAAGGCCTGTACCAGGATGGTCATGAAGGCGCTCGGGATCCTGTCTGCGAACGTGACCAGAACGATCGTAATGCAGAAAATATAGAACACGGCCATCGCCGGGACCAGCTTCTCCGCGACCGCGCCGATACGCCTGATGCCTCCCAGGATGACAGCGCCAGCCAGCAAGGTGAGCACAAGGCCCGTCACCCAGAATTCGAGTCCGAATGCATTGTTTACGGCTTCAGCGATGGTATGGGACTGCACCATATTGCCAATGCCGAAACCCGCGAGGCCACCGAAGAGGGCGAACAGGGTACCCAGCCACCGCCATTTCCGGCCCAGGCCATTCTTTATTGCGAACATCGGGCCACCGGTGTGTTCGCCCTTGGCGTCCACTTCCCGATACTTGACCGCAAGCACGACCTCGGAATATTTGGTCGCCATGCCGACGAATGCCGTCATCCACATCCAGAACAGGGCGCCCGGACCGCCGATGCCGATGGCCATGGCAACCCCGGCGATATTACCTGTCCCGATGGTTGCGGAGAGCGCGGTCATCAGGGCCGCAAAAGGGCTGATTTCACCCTCCGTCCGGGCTCCGGG
Source organism: Haliea sp. (assembly GCA_024642245.1). Lineage (GTDB taxonomy): Bacteria > Pseudomonadota > Gammaproteobacteria > Pseudomonadales > Halieaceae > JARRPM01. The sequence goes on along the minus strand of JAHEBM010000032.1, from coordinate 21,599 downwards.
GTGACGGCTGCTCCAGATCATCCGGAATCCGGAAGCAATCTTGAGAATCGGCATCAGGCGAAGCCGCAGTTGCAGGTACAGGCCGGTTCCAAGGATCAGGATGATCGTGGGTAGCCCCCAGACGATGCCATTAAGGGAGGTAAAAAACGCGTTGAGCTGCTCCACGAAACCGTCCTCGCTCTATTATGTTGGACTTGGACTCAATACCGACCGGGTACACAGCATAGACGGGAAAGCGGTTGGCGAGTTAACTTTCGTCAGCGCCATTTAGCCGGTCAGCGATCCATGTCAGTACGCGGGGTCGCCGCTCCGCGTGTCGGGCCGCCGCCATAAACGCCAAGCTCGCCGTAGCCGAGATTGTCCGTGAGGATAAATACAATATTGGGTTTCTCCGCGCCCCATGCCCGTCCCGCCACAAGGGCCACGCCAATCAATACGGTCGCCCACACCCGCCTGTACATCGTTATTCTCCCCTGCCTGCTGTTGGTCGCCACTTAAAATGCCGCCTGTGCCACCCGTTACTATTACCACATTGTTTCGTAGCCCGCCCATATATCTCAATGGGCGAGGTAGCCGCCATTCACCGGGTAATAACTCCCGGTACAGAAGGAGGCCTGGTCACTGGCCAGCCAGGTAATCAGGTTTGCCACTTCGCGGGGCTGGCCCAGTCTCCCCATCGGGTGCATCCTGACGGCCTGGTCGGTGGCTGCAATGGCATCCTCGCTCTTCGCAATTTTGCCCAGCAGTGGTGTTTCAATGATGGCGGGACCAACACAGTTGATACGAATCCCACGAGCCGCGTACTCCAGGGCCGCGGCTTTTGTCAGGCCATCCACCGCGTGTTTGCTGGTCACGTAATCCGCGGTACTGGGCGTTGCGATCCTGGACGCTATGGAGGCCAGGTTTATGATCGAACCGCCGGATTCTTCAGTTCGGAAGACCTGGTTCGCTCCGATTTTGCCGAGCATGGCTATGCAGGTGGAGTTCCCATGGGCGGCGACCTGTCCGGGGCGCCGAAAAATGGATCACCAAAATTCCTGGTTCGGGCACTCAGGGACCCGGATGGAGCGAACCTGGATCGAATACAAATTATCAAGGGGTGGTCAGACACCGCCGGCAAAACGCATGAAGAGATCTATGATGTAGCAGTGTCTGATGGCCGCAAGGCAAACAGCAGTGGAGCATATCCACCGGTCGGCAACACCGTGAACCTGGAGAATCCGGGTTACTCCAACTCTATTGGCGACCCGACTCTGGGAGCCTATTGGGAAGACCCGAATTTCGATCCCGCGCAAAGCGCATTTTATTACGTGCGCGTCATCGAGATCCCGACACCGTCCTGGCTGGCGTACGACCTCAAGGTATTTGGTGGCAAGATGCCAAAGGGCGCGACCGAGGCTGACCTGATGCTTCAGGAGCGTGCCTACACGTCGCCGATCTGGTACACCCCCAATTGATCCAGCCATAGCGCATCAAGCGCATTGCGCTGTAAATCATTGCTTGCCCCCACCGCTGCCTGAGACCAGTAGCCAGGATTCCACGGCCGGGAGAAGTGAAGGTGCCCGAACCCTACCGCGCCTCACTGATGTATCCGGTGGGACATAACTCGATGCACTTACCACAGCCGGAGCACTCGTCCGTGCTGAAAGCGAAATACTGACCGGGCCGGGGAGATTCCAGGCGGGTAAACCCATTGCCTCCACAGTACATCCAGCACAGGTCGCAGCCGTTGCATAGGCCGCAAGACAGGCAACGCGAGATTTCCTGCAGGAATTCCTTTTCACTGATGGTTGTTGATTCTTCCCTGGCCGTATCCGAAAGTCGCTCGGCTACTGGCGTGGAAGGTAGTGATAGCCTACCCGCTCCCGGGTAGTGGTCTGCTTGCACTTTTGGCTCCGCGGTAGTGGGTCCTTGCGTCTCCACAAGCTGGCGAAGACGTGCATGAACTGCCTCGGCCGAAGCTCGCCCCTGACCTATCGCATGACTCGCCAAATCGAGTCCTGTCAGGTCACCACCGCTACAACAAATCAGCTCGTCGGCCGGCTTGAGCTCTCCTGCGATGAATTCATCTCGCTGTTTGGTGAGGCCTTCGAGCCCGACCCAATCGGACTCCTGGGAAACCGCGCTGATCAGTGATGAGGCGAGAATAGTCCGGATCTCGCCGGCGCCCGGCCGCACCTCGGATCGTCCGCCGCTGTCCGTTCCCGTAACCTGTAGCCGCTGCAGCCTTACCCCGGTGAGTGTCCCGGTGTCGCTGCGGATCAGCTCAATCGGGGTGGCCAGGAACAGCGTCTCCACACCCTCTTCACGGGCCGCGTCGACCTCTTCCGGGATCGCTGGCATGTCTTCGCGGCACCGGCGATATACCAGGGTGACGGCTGCACCATTTCGTCTGGCTACACGGGCGGCATCGATCGCGGTATTGCCGCCACCGATAACGACCACCTGGTCACCGAGTGCCGGTACGGCGCCGCTATTGGCCAGTTCCAGGAAATCCACCCCGGTCCAGACCTGGTCCCCTGCCTCCCCGGGAATGCCCAGGTGACGTCCGGCCTGGGCACCGAAGCCCAGGAATAAGACGCGGTGCAGGGATTGCAATTCCAAAACACTGATCTCTACCCCCACGCGCACCGGTGCAACGAGCGTAATGCCTGAATCGAAGATCCGCTTCAGTTCCGCATCCAGTACCGCAGGTGGCAGGCGAAAATCGGGAACACCAAATCGCAGCATTCCGCCTGCCTTTGGGTGCCTTTCATAGACGGTAACCGGATAGCCGCGCCGGCGCATTTGGTAAGCAAAGGACAAGCCAGCGGGGCCCGCCCCAATCACCCCGATTGATTCCGGGTACCGGATGTCTTCATCGATGGGGAGCGACCAGCCTTCTGCAATGGCCCTATCGCCCAGATAACGCTCGAGCGCGCTTATCGCTACCGCGCCCTCGAGGTCCTCCCGGTTGCACTCGGCCTCACAGGGATGCGGACAAATCCGCCCCATCGTCGCGGGAAAGGGATTACTCGCTACCAGAAGGCGCCATGCTTTCTTGTAGGAACCTTCCCTGCCAGCCGGGTCATGTGGCCCTTGCGCGATTTCTGCGATCCAGTCCCGCACTGGCGTGCCGCTGGGGCACATGGCACGACAGGGTGGAAGTTTATCAGAGCGCTCAGGCCGGTACGGTCTGAAATGAAATCCACCCTCATCGGCAGAGACTTTCCCACCCTTCCCCTGCGTGTTCTCCAAGGCTTACCTCCCGCCTGTTGCGGCCAGTTCCTGTTTGAGCCCCGCGATTGTACTGTCCAGGCGTCGTACCCTTCCCGCGACAACTTGCAGAACGTTCAGGGCAAGGGTGGGATCCTCCTTCACCCTGCGTAGGAACGTTTCACGATCCACGGTGATGGCATGGACCTCGGTTACGGCCCGCACCGTACTGCTTCTCACCGTCTTTTCGACAATGGCGATCTCGCCGAAAATATCGCCTGCCGCCATTCGGTCAACTACGGTCTCGGTGCCGTCGAGCCAGCGCAGTACGTCGGCTTCGCCCTGCTGAATGACGTACATGCAATCACCCGGTTCACCCTCGCGGATTATATCCTGTCCGGGTTGGTAGACCCTGCCCAGCACATCGTTCATGTCGGATGCACCTCCCGGGACGTGCTTGCCGCTCCGGGTAAATTGGCGACAAACAGGTTCCACAGGAGACTGACAAGAAAAGCAGGATGCAATGTCCTGAGCAGAACGGAGGTATAGGGTGCGCTGCCGGTAAAAACGTCCCAGAGAATGCTGCTCATTCGCGGATGCTTGCCGGGGATCGACTGCTCTTTTTCAACCATGCGAAGTACCCCGCGCCGGGAGAACCGTAATTTTTGTATCAGGTGACAGACAGCGAATATGAATCGGCCTATCGCGTTGTCTCGCGTCAGGGAGCGGCAGGTGGGTTGATAGCCGGCGCGAAAGGCACTTGCTGATATTCCTTGCAGGGAGCAGGTTGCCGCCGCTGCCTTGGCGGTGCGGTAGGCGGAGCCGATCCCATCCTTGTACAGTCGCGCTACCGCGCTGTCGCCGATGAAAACGAAACGATCACCGTATGGACGTTGTGCAGGCCCAACATTAATACTTGCCAGGCAATGACACACATTTTGTGGAACATGCCCTTTGGGGAAACATTCCCGCACCTCCGGACTGCCGAGAAAGGTCTCGATCATACGATCGTCGATCCTGTCGCCGAGCATACACAGTGAAACGTACTCACCCTTGGGAATAAGCGCTGCAAATTGCAGGCCGGGTATGTCCAGCAGGAATACATGCATGGAGCTGCCCAGGTTGGCTTCAATCACCGACTTTCCCATGTGAAATTCGGCAATAAAGGTACGCAACGACGTGGGCGGCCGATAACCGATGACGGCCTCATCCAGTATCGGCAGTAAAGCGCTGTTGATTCCGCTTGCCACTACCAACAGGTCATAGGTGCCACCTTCCCCCCCGGCACAGCCAATCCGCCAGCCGTCGCCGCTTTTTTCCACGCCGCTTACCAACTGGTGCCGCCAATTGGCTCCAACCATCACTGCCATGTCCAGCAGGTGGCGGTCGAATCCGGCACCCATCCGAGGAGGCGCGTTTCGAGGACCGTTACCACGGTAAACGGCGGCAATTCGCTTCTCCATTAACGGTGTCGAAATCTGCACCTGGCCTACATCCATGTGCATCTGGTAGGAATCGATGCCCCGTTGGACCACCTCGGCAGGGAGGTTGATGCCCTCCATCGCAAGGATCTGGACGAGAGACTCCGACACAACGCCACCACAATGGTTGCATCCCGAAGGTCCGCTATGGGTGAACAGCCGAGGTTCGAATATATCCAGAGTGACGTGCACCCCTGACATCGATAGCGTACGCAAGAGAAAATAGCTGAACAGGGAGCCTGCCGGCCCACCGCCAACGACGGCGACTCTGGAGCCGTCCTTAAGCTGCATTTCTGAGGTAGAGAGCTTTGAGCTATCGGCAGTGGCGTCTTCGGCTTTGGAGGCACCCCAGGTCGCAGGATCTGCCAGGCCGCCTGCCGGGAAGCTGACTATCGGCCTGGAGCTGCTGTCGGTGAGATCTGCTTCTATGCGGCGGGCACAAGCGCCGTGATTTTCTATATTCATTCGAGCATGCCCTCCCTGATCGCCCGGATACCGACCTTGCTTTTCTAAACAAGAGCGGATTCCGATTTTACCGATCCACAGGGACACTGATGCCACCAAAGGGCTGGTAATACAAGTACTGATCGCGCCATTGTTGACCCGGGTCAAGTTACGGTTCGGTGGATTCTCAAATTAGATGGTAGATCCTCATCTGGCCGTAGGACTTGGGCAGTATAATGCTGCCCGCGGCCTCAAATTGAGCCTCGACCCGATGGACGGCGCATAGCGCGGCGAAACTCTCGCTGGCATATATGTGCCCCGGTGGTGTCACCGGCTCCAGGCGTGCGGCCCTGATCACGTGTGATCCACAGATTTCACGTCCGCCGGTAACCGGGTCCACATAGGCGTAACAGGGGCCACAGTCCAGCGCAAAACGGGCTGCGAGGTCCGAAGGTAGGCCGGAGACTGCCCAATCAGTATCAGCGATCTTGTCACGCAGCTCCCGTACAGTTGCTACCGCACTACCCAGGTCTCGGAATACTACAAAAAGACTGTCACCCTGTGAGCGCGTGGAGTAAATACCGGCCTTATGCGATTTCAGTATATCCGCACAGGCAGTCATGAAGCGTTGTGCAAAAATATACAGTTGCAGTCCACTCAAACCAGAGTAGCCCTTGACGTCCGCGAACATCATTGGCAGATAGGTGAACCTTTGATCGTCTAGTTGCGACTCAGTTGCAACGCGAGTATCGGGAAGCGTCAATGCTGAGGGATTTACACACTCCCATGACAGCCCGAACTGTCGCCAGGTATCGATGACAGCAGTCGTGCCGCTGGCGGTGTCATGGGTGCCGCCCCAGACCGTCAGCCCGTGAAGTTCACATCGGGTATTCTTGTGCTGTAGCACGGCGGTACCAAATGTATACAGCGCGCAAAAATCATGAGTCCTGTCGTTGAGGCCGATATCCCATTCCCCAACGGTAGTAACGCTATCGGCGCGATTTATCGCGGATTGGAATCGCTCCAGCCAGTTATTGCCAGCGTAGGCGATATAGGCCTCAGCGAATCGCGCGGCGGCGAAAGGTAGGTAAACGTGGACTTCGGCTCCATAGTCCAGCATCTCCTCTATGAAGAGAATATCGCTACCGCACATTGCCGAACAGTACCCAAACCCCGGTGCCAGGTTTTCGATATGCGCGCGAATCTGTTGCCTGATCGACTGTTCCAAGGCGGGCGGGAAGCGCTCGACAGCAGCCTGCTCGGGATCCAGTCGATGACCGCAAAAAACCAGCACACTGGGAGGTTTGAAAACAGCTCGTAGATCGTAAGCCGTGATGCCAATGCGCTCGCTGATCAGCAGGGCCTGCTGCCACATGGATAGGCGGTCGCGCAAGGGCGCATGCTCAACCGCATTGCGATAATGAGCAATGGCGACATCAATCTGGCCCTCGAGTAGAGAGCATTCTCCCAGCGAGGCCAGATCCCAATAGTGGGGCTCGGGCTTGCAGAGACAAAGCTCACGTACCCGCTGCACAATGGCGGTACTTAATTGCTTCTTTCCAGCCAGCCTTGCCATGGTTGCAGCATTGACGCCGTTATATATTGCGGCATCAACATTATTCACGGCCTCTGCTGCTTCGTAACCCTCGCGATAGAGCTTCAAAGCCATACCCAGTGCGTGTTCGTCTGCACTATCGATTGCGATTCTCTTGTGAACTTTCGCCCAGAGACCCATGGTTTCGCCGTCTCGTTCCCCGGCCGCGTAGAGCCCGGCCAGAATGCGATCGGATTCATTTAAGGCGCCGGCGTCGGCGAGGGCGTGGGCCGCTCTTTGCAGGAGTCTGCGTCGCAGGGGTACATCGCAGACGGGCGCGTATTCGGCCGCATCGATACCGGCGTGGAAAACCTCATACGCGGCCACGGCTTCGGAACGCTGCAGTAGCGCTTCACCAAGAGTCAGGAAGTTCACCGGACAACGGCGCCAGTTATCCCGGTTAGATACATAAAGCGAGACGAGATCGCGGAAGCGCATGGATTGCAAAATGTCCGCGTCGACCAGTGCCGATTTCCGGTTATCTCGTGCAGGCAGAACCTCGCAGCCGGACTGTTTTATTAGTGCAAGTGTTTCCGCCGCCGCTCCACGCCAATAGCGCTGCCTGTCCGCGGTGAGGTGCTCGAACTCAACCAGATTCGGGTCATGTCGCGCGGCATCATCGCGGATTGGCGAAGGTCGCCAGCCAGCGCTTATCTGCTTTTTGACCCACGACATGTGCATGATGCGGGAAAGTCTTTCTGGCAAACCGTCGACGTTGGCTTCGAACGAGGCCCCTCCGGGCGATGCGTTTTCAATGCCCTCAGCCATCGGCTTGCTCCAGGCGATGCAACGCCCGATCGATGTTGTCCAGGGCGTTTTCAAGCAGAGAGTCGCGAAAATATGCAGTTCGAAACAGTTCAACCCTGCCATCGAGAATCTGGCGATAAAACGCAAGACGGCTGACAGAGGCGGCCGGCGTAGAGTCCTCTCCGTTCTCCCGACGCAAGCGCTCGACGTCACGCCAAAACGCGTCAAACGGCTTTCCGAACGCAGAAAAATCAATGTCCTTCAGGTAGTCCAGATCAGGATCGGCGATGCCAGAATCGTGAAAGTAATCGGTAGCTTCAACATATGCTTTTACTTTCTGCGCGAGTTCGTGGCCGGCAGGCCGAAGAGAATTGTAGGCCAGTTCGGCAGAGTCGAGTTCGTTACGCTTACCGCCAGGAATATAGACAGCGTCATGGAACCAGATTGCTATTTCGACGGCGATGGGATCGAGTAACAAATGCTCGATACGGTCAAATTGCGCCAGGCATGCCGAAATATGGCCCCAGCCGTGGTAGTGCCTACCGGGTTCGCTGTAATAGCGATCCAACAGATCGAACAGTTTGACCTCTAGGCCGATCGATGAGGCCAATCGATAGAAACGCGCACGTAGTGCCGGCCAGGTATCGATGTCCTTTTCAGAAGCATCTGTACTATTCACGGCGAGATCCTTTCGTGGTGATAACCTGGTCATCGAGCCGGGGGTTTGGCTGCTGGAGTTGCACCCGCCCGCAAAACCAGATTATGCATCATAACCATATCAATGTAATGAACACCACATAGGGTACTCGCGGCTTAAACGGGTGGAATCTTGTCGGGTCGCCGGGTAAAAAAACCTACAAACCTGGCCAAAACAAGGAACATCATTCCAGGATGTAATCCTGGGGCGTCTCCGCCAGCAACGTGGTCAGAACCTGGTCCGGTCTCGAGGAAAGCCTTGTGAGGGTCGGCCTACATCGATTCAGAGATCCAGATCCAGGATCTTGCCGTCGAAATTGCCACCGAGCGCCTGATTGGCCCTGGTGAGCTTGTCGCGCTCCACCCCGCAGAGATAACCGTCGATCAGGCGCTGGTAGTTGCTGATCAGTCCCTCCACATCCCTGGAAAGGCGCATAAAATCGAAGCCCTGCGCGTGCAGGCCTTTCTGCTGCATCGGTATATTGGCATAGTCCTGACGGGGTATCTGTGGAAACTCGTCGCTGTCGTAAGGCAGCACAACCGGTTCCATCGGTGGCCCCGGTTCCTCCCCCTCGGGGAAGGCTGTGAGCGACCAGATTTCGAACAGGCAGCTCTCCGGCCCCAGCGGTCGGATGCGGTAGGAAGACATGCTGGTGAAAGCGGTGAGAATAAAATAGTGTGGAAACAAAAATTCCACCGCCTCTACCGGGTCGGAGACAGCCACCGCGTTCAGGTCCGGTACCGGCTCGCCGCGCTCGCGCAGTTGTCTGGTGATCTCACCCTGTACAACACCAAACCACATCCTCAGCGCCTCTTCTGGATTGTCCGGCAGTTCGATATCGGCCAGTTGCCGCATAATGTCCAGTTCTTTGGCGTGCACCAGGCCTGCCATGCCGTCGCTGAGCAGTTCGAAATGCCTGAGCTGGGCCTGGATATTCTCCCTTACGCTGAGGTTCGGGTTGACCGTTGCACCGATACCACCGGTGTCCATCCCGTACCGCGTGTTGTACAGGGGCGGGGCGGCGCGCTGCAGCTGCGGGTGGGTACGCATGACATGGTACCCCTCATGAAACGCTTCCATGGCCGTCTTCCAATTGGCAGGCAGCACCGTGGCGTACCACCATTCAGAGCGAAGTTTTTCCACGCCATGGGCCTCCAGCCGCCCGGCTACCGGGCCAATGCACTCGCGGAATGAAGGTGCCTCGTCATCAAAGTTGATGAAGGCGCAGCCGCCCCACAATTCGACCCGGCAGGCTGGCAGCGCCAGGTCGCGCTCATCAAGCAACTCTTCGCTGAACATGTGCCTGCCATAGACAAAGGTGTTTTCGCCGTCCATATTCCAGCGCCAGCCATGGAACGGGCATACCAGCCCGTCCCGCCTGCAATTACCATGGGACTCCCCGACCAGTGGCACACCGCGATGCCGGCAGGCATTGTGGAACGCCTTTACGCCCTGCGCCGTTCTCACGACGATCACCGACTTGCCGACGTTGTGGTATTCCACCCAGTCGCCAACGTTCGGGATTAGCTCCAGCCGACAGGCCATCTGCCAGACGCGTGGCCACAGCCGCTCACACTCCAGGCGGTAGAACGCCTCGTCGTAATAGCGTTGCGCGGGAATGCGCTGTGGATCTGTAATCTTGTATGGAATGTTAAGCCCCGCACCCTCATCCGCTGTGCTTTTCACGTTGATATCCTCGTTACATCGCTAATCCGGGCCAAGCGCTTTAAAGTTTCCAGAACCAGCTCGTCCATGGATCGAAAGTAGTAGTAAACCAGCCGCCGCTTCTCTCCCATCTGCTGAGCGGCTGCCCCACCATGCCGGTAATCACTATCAGTGATTCACCGGCCATGGGCGACCAGTTTGCGATCAAGCGCATCTTTCAAGGACCCTGTCATCACACTCAACATAGCAGTAATGCTTGCCAGTAAAGCGCCCTGAAGTTACAGCGGGAATCAATCCGGCTTTTTAGGCAATTCGATCTCTGCCCTGGCGGTACACAGAATTGCTCCTTTCTGGTTGGCCATGGCCTGCCTGACCTGAACCAGGTGGCGCCCTTCCTCGTCCACCATTTTATCGACCACTTCCCCGGTCTGGATGGTGATATCACCGGACAATGCGGGGCTGCGATAGTTCGCCACGCTGTGGATTACCATGCCGTGCTCTCCGGCCCAGCCCGCCAGGTAGTCGGTAACCCAGGAGCCCATCGAGGCGCCGTACCCGTAGGCGCGCGGCATACCGATCTTGCGGGCCCAGTAAGGGAACAGGTGGCCACGTGACGGGCCGTAATAGGCGCCATCGGTCAGCAGGGGGTTGACCAGCTGCATATCCGGGTCGTTTTCATGGCCTGCCATCTCCGGCGTGTAGCCCAGGGCGAGCAGGTCGAGCTTACGCAGGTTCAACGCACCCCAGGTGTTCATCAGGTAAGCGCGCCACTCGGTGGTAAAACTGGCGATCGAGTGCGGCCCGAATACCCGCTCGGGCAATGAATCTCCCACATTGACGTCGTCCCACCAGCGCTCCTTGTGGCCGAGCTCGTGGAGCGTCCGGATCCAGGCGAACTTACGATCCTCAAGTTGCGCGATCTCCTCTTCGGTCCAGGCCGGGTCCTGGGTTTCCTCTGGTTTGACTGACGCGCTTCCCGCCGCGGCCAGGTAGCGAATCGAGGTGGAGCGCTGTTTGGCGATTATTTCGCCATTGTGGTTGCTGTAGTTGTTATCGCCGCGCTGGAAGCAGGTAGGGCCGGCAAAGCCGGTTTCTTTCACCACGTAATCGTAGGGTATGCGTTCGTTGTGGATCATATCCCCGGCAAATACACGCGGGCCGTAGAACCACCACTCGTCGCCGCCAAACAGCAAATGGGAGTTGGGAATGCACCCGACACAGGCAGGGGCAGCGCCGTGGCCGTCGTCGGTCACGATCGGGAAGCTCTGCGGTGCCACCAGCTTGCCAAAGCGGCTTGCGCCGGCAAAAGCCGGATCGTAGTGCAGCAGGTTGGCATAGTGCATTGCGTGCACCCAGCGGCGGATATCGTTGTTGGCGATGGGCTCGCGGATGGTCGATGAATCGATGGGCTTGCCCAGGTACTGGTCGATGTCGGAACAATCGAGTGTGGTTGAACTCACGGTTACGTCCTCACGTGGGGTATATTTTAACGTCCCTTCAGGCCTCCTCGGCAATTTGAGCCTGGTGGGCGTGCTTCCGCGCGGCCGCTATCGCCTCCCGGGACTGCAGGGGTGTGATGCGCGGCGCCTGGCCGAGCATTAACGCCTCGCGTGCCCTGATTGCCGATTCGTCGATACCACCCGTTCCTTAGGTCCTGGACACTGTATTGGCTACACCATGAGGGCGTCTCTCATTAGCTGCACTACATGAATTGAGTCAATCCACGCAAGCGCCAATTTTTCGTCGTTTTATCAGCGTATGTCAAGGCGAAGCTCGGGGTGACCACGTCCATGGAGTGGAGTAGTGCGTTGTCTTTTACAGCTACTTCGCAGTCGGTTGGGGGTACAATAGGACGAGCTATGCGCAGGTACAGCACTGTGGTCAGTGCTGCGAACGGAGCAGGTCCGTGTGCAACGCAATTCCCGGGTTGTTGGGGGTCTGCGGAAAATGACGAAGGAGCAGGTTGATCAGCGTGACGGGTAATTCCAGAAAATCAGGCGAAGCCACCGTAGAAAAACTGCAAACAACCGCGAAAAACACGGCGCTTACACCACTGCATGAGCCGGTGTTCCGTCGCATCTGGGCGGCCAGCTTCATTTCGAATTTTGGCCAGCTCATCCTGGGTGTTGGCGTGGCCTGGGAGATGACCCGCCTTACCTCGTCGCCCGGTATGGTGGCACTTGTCCAGACCGCGATGATGCTTCCCCTGATGTTGGTTGCCCTGCCTGCCGGTGCAATTGCGGATACTTTTGATCGCAGAAAGGTCGCCATGTCAGGTCTTTGTATTGCGGCGTTTTTTGGCTGTACTTTGTCGCTTCTGGCTTTTTTGGAGCTGAATTCCCCCTGGATGTTGCTCGCTTTCTGCTCTCTGATCGGAACCGGTGTCGCGATTTACAATCCGGCGTGGCAGTCATCGATTGGTGAACAGGTCGGACCAGAAGACCTGCCTGCCGCTATAGCGCTGGGAACAATCAGCTATAACGTCGCTCGCAGTTTCGGTCCTGCAATTGGTGGCCTCATTGTGCTTGCTGCCGGTGCACAGGCTGCTTTTGCATTTAATGCCATCAGTTATCTGCCCCTGATATTGGCCTTTTTTCTCTGGAAACGTGCCACTGTCCCCTCTCGCTTGCCGCCGGAGCACATCACCCGTGCGATAGTTTCCGGCGTGCGCTATGCATTTCATTCGAGCCACATACGCACCGTGCTTGTCCGCGCCTTCATTTTTGGATTTGCCGGAGCGTCCGCCACGGCACTGGCGCCGCTTGTTGCCAAGGACCTTCTGGGTGGTGACGCGGCCACGTTTGGCATCCTGCTGGGCGCCAGCGGACTCGGAGCGGTGGTCGGGGCGCTGTCCATCAATAGTTTCCGCGAGCGACTGGGAGTCGAAAAAGCTGTGTCCATGCTATCAGTACTTGGTGGCGTGGCATTGCTTGGCGTTGGCTTCAGCCGCTCCTTGCCATTGACCTGCGTGGGCCTTTTCCTTGTTGGCGGTGCGACCATGGTGACTATCGCCCTGTTCAATATATCTGTACAGCTGTCTGCCCCGCGCTGGGTCACGGGTCGTGCGCTATCACTTTTTTCGTCTGCGCTCACGGGTGGTATCGCAGTTGGGGCCTGGTGCTGGGGGACTGTCGCAAATAGTTGGTCCATAGAGGACGCGATAGTGGTGTCAGGTATTTTCATGCTTACTTTGCCAGTACTGGCCTCGTTCCTGCACTTGCCCGAAGTGAATCAGGCAGGTGCGGAGTTGGTCGCTATCGTGCACGAACCGGAGGTGTCACTGCCGATCACCATGCGTTCGGGCCCCGTGGTCATAGAAGTCGATTACCAGGTCGATACCCGGGACGCTCGTGGCTTTTATGAGGCCATGCTGGAGGTTCGACGGGTCAGGATGCGCAATGGCGGTTTTGACTGGTCAATTACCCGCGATATTGGTGACTCAACGCTTTGGACCGAGCGCTATCACTTTCCAACCTGGGGCGATTATCTGAGGATGCGCGATCGTTTTACGCAGGCGGACATGGACGCCCAGCACGATGCGGATGCGTTTGTAATGGAGGGGCAGGCCAAGCGTATTCGGCGAGCCCTGGACCGTCCTTTTGGTTCCGTGCGCTGGAAGGTGGAGACTCCGGATTCTCTCCAGGACACCGTGGTCTACGTCGGTCCGTAATTTACAGCAAGACACCAAAAAAAATCTGCTTATCCTGTTCGACCCAATCTCGGCGCCCCTCGATGGGTACTGACAAGTTAACTCGGGGTTATGGGCTGACAATCCAAAAACCCGGCCCGGGCGACCAGAAGCACTGCAAAAAAAGCGCGACTTTTAGCGCTGACTTTTCGGACTATCTATCCTGAATTTCCGTTTTTTTGGGAGAATCAGGTTCTCTTGGCAGCACCTTTTCGCGTTCTGCTGCAGATATCGTTGGCGGTTTCAAACAGCATTGCGCCCTGAACAGCTATTCGGGCGATGGAGCCGCACCATCAATTTCGGCCAGCATCTCGATAAACTCCGGCTCAGCCCGGATCGAGTCATAATACGGAAAATAGGGCTCCAAAAATGGCACGATATAACTCGCCTCCTTAAGTCCGTCACGAATGCACCGGACGGCGGCCTCGGTTGCTGCGCTCATTCCAAGAGTCCGGCAGGCATAATGTCGCAGGGATATCCTCTCTGCCCAATCTACCGGTTTCTGCCCAAGCCAGAGCTCAATCAGTTGCAGGGACTCATCCGCTTTGCCCTGCAGGCCAGCCAACATGGCCCTGCCAATGTGCGAATGGAATGGCGGCGGGGTATCGACCGCAGCGTAACGCTCCTCAAGAGTACTCAGCCAAAGCGGCAGGCCCTGCTGCTCTAGCGCAGGCTCCTGCATCATCCAGAAGGTGAGTAATCGGCGATAATCATTATCCCCAGAGGTGGGATAAGCGCTTTCGCCAGGCTGGCCCAGGGATTGCATAGCCCCCGGGTAATCCCGGTTGGCAATGTAGACCTCCCACCCACAGTCCGGTCTTTCAAAGGTCTCGCACAACTTCTTTGTGGATCCCTGCAACTGCTTGAAATCCCGCTGTTCGCGAAAGTTGCCAAGCGCACCCGTGTAGCCGGTGGTGAAAGTCTCCACCGCGGCGTTTTTCGCCTCCGAAAAGGCTATGTCATAGCTGTGGGCGAAGAGCAGCCCGTTCAACAACTCATTATTCAGGATAGGATTTCTGGGGTCCAGCTGCCTCGCTTCGTACTTCGATTTCACGAAAGCGTTGAAATCTCCCTGGCGGCGTTCGATCCACGACCTCAGTTGCACCGCATTGACATCACTCGGCGCCATTGCCAGCGCCTTGGAAACGAGGTCATGGGCACGATTGTAGTCTTTCAGTTCATAGTAAACATAAGCGGCCTGGCCTATCAGGAGATCAGCGGATCCGGGTGCGACTGCCTGAAGATGCTCGAGGGCCTGCTCCGCTCGCAGTGTCATGTCCGGACGATCGCCGGAGAAATTCAGAAACGAGAGATTGGTGACCAGTTCAGCCCAGGCGCGACTGAATGCCGGGTCCAGCCGGACCGCTTCTTCCAACGCCTCGCGGTATTCAGGGTCGGTCACGCTACCGCGGGGGTCATCGCGTAGTTGCATCGCCCGATGATACGCCCGGTAGGCCGCCATATTCCGGGTGGGGATAAGCGTAAGCTGCCTCCTGTCCTCGGTTGTCAGGGTGGCATTCATCTCCACCGCGATGGCCCGGGCAATTTCGCCCTGTACGTCAAAGAGGTTCGCGGCCGTCAACCTGCGGTCGTAGCGCTCGGCCCACAGGTGCTCGTCGGTTCGCGTATCTATAAGCTGGGCATTGATGTGAATTCGGTCTGCGACGATCTGCACGCTGCCCTCGAGTATGGCATCGGCCCCCGTTTCGTCGCCGATCCTGCGCATGTTTCGCGAAACACTTCGGTACTGCTTCATCGACGTGCCGGAAATAACACGCAGGGATTGCAGCTTGGTCAGCTGGGTCAACAGGTCCTCGTAAACGCCGTTGGCGAAAAACTGACTGTCAACTGGCTCGCTGGCGGCGCTAAACGGCAACACCGCAACCATGGGCGGGCCGCCGAGCCGGGACTCACGCGCCTGGCGGGTCTCCTTCGGGCTGTCCCCGAGGGCAGTATAAAGGATCAGTGCGGCTACACAGGCGAGAGCGACCAGAAGCAGGTAGCTGCGCCGGGGAACCGTGCGCGCTGCTCCGCGCTCAGAAACAGGGGCCGGGGGGAAATGCGCGATGTAACCCCTACGTACGACGGTTTCGATGTAGGCGTTTTTATCATCCGGGGAGAGGACCTGTCGCAGGATCGAAACACCCCGATTGATGGCGTCGTCCGAAACTACACGATTCTCCCAGACAGCGACGATCAACTCATCACGGCTGATGACTTCGTGCTGGTGAGCGAGAAAATGCTCGAGAAGCCGGGCTACACGTGGCTCAAGACGAGTCGTTCCCTCCCCGTCATACAGGTCGCCTGTGTCGGCATCAAAAGTCCAGCGACCGAAACCGTGTTTCCGGGTTTGCCCGGCCTGACCAACGAGCATGCCAGGGGAAACCACCCCCTGGTCTGTTGAACTCTCCTTATCATCCATTCTTCGGGTTGACCACCACAGAGTAGACAGCTGCCGGCGCAACAGGAGTTTTCAGCACAGCACCCCCTGACGGCTCCTCGCCAGCGCCAATTCCGGTCAAAAACGATCCCGTTGTAGCAAAATCAGGAGTCCATCAGCCGAAAATCAGGCCTCCAACAGAACATTAGCCGGGCGGTCGCCAATAATACAGATTCACTGCGACTCCAGCAGTGTAACAGAAGAGGAAATGGGGGTAACCACGACCAGTGTGACCGAGTCGGAAAAACCAGGGCCTCCCCTGGTGGCCACCAACGGGGGCCGCAACTGCGGCTTCAGGCGCCTGTCGAGGCGAGGATACAACCAATGAACACCGTCAATCACTTCAGAGAGTACCCGCTATGAAAAGACTAACCCTGAGTAACTCGCACCCGGCCCTGGCTTTCGCTGCGATAGCCTTACTGGCACTGTCATCCCCAGTTACCAGTGCAGGTGACAAGCCTTTCCCCAAAAAAGTCGAGGCACTATATGGCTCACTGCCCGAGGGCTTCGCGATCGGGAGGGGTACTACTGCTTTCAACGGCTCGGTCGATGGCTCGATCTACAGGATGGACCTGCGTAGCGGACAAGGTGAAACCCTGGTGGAACCGGAGCCCGATTTCAATATCGATGAGGATTGTTTCAAGCTCGGGATGCGCGTCGACCCGCGCACCAACTACCTTTTTGTAGCCGGATGTTCCGGCGGTAACGCCTATGTATTCGACGCGGATAACGGCGCGCTGGTGATGGAGTATCAACTACCGCTTCCAGATGATATTGCTGCTAGCGACGATACTTTCCAGATAGTCAATGATCTGGCGATCACAAAGGATGCAGTGTATTTCACCGATTCCCACCAACCGTTGCTCTACCGCCTGCCCCTGGGAAAAAATGGCGGACTTCCGGCTGCGGGCGCAGCGACTGCCATCGTACTGCACGGTGATTTTATCAATATCGCACCCGAAGAATTCTGCTGCGGTGCAAACGGGATCGTGGCGAGCCCCGACGGCAAAACGCTGGTCGTTGGTCACTCAAACTCTACACAGCTCTTCAACGTTGATCCTGGTACCGGCTACGCGACAGAAATACCGGTGGAGGGTGGCCTCACCGGGTTCCTGGATGGCATTGTGATGCACAACCGCACCCTGTATATCCTCACACCCTACGACCCCCTTCCCGACGACATGATCCAGGTGGTGAAGCTGGGCAAGAAGATGCTCGCCGGCAAGCTCGTGGGAACCATCACGGATCCTGACCTTGACGGCGTTGCCAGCGGCGCGCTGCTTGGCAAGTCCCTATATGTGAATAACGCTCGCTACAAAGCGGAACTGATCAGTGAAAAATGGATAACCAGGCTGGATACTCGCGCGGTTGAATAGCCAGATGATCCTGTACGGGAATATCCATTAGGGAATTCCCGTAAAGACAGGCCTGGTGCGTCCCGAAAGACTACCTGGCAGTACTTGCCTGCATCGACAGAATCTGCATATTGTATTCGACCCAACCTGTAGCCCCAAAATGGGGCCTGACAAGTTAACTCTAGGCCATACGAGCTGATCAGTTTAGCATTCGGACTGGAATACACACATGCCGGTACTGTAGAAGGAAAAAGGAGCTCTGGCCTCTGCCGGTAGCCTCCCGCCACAATCCGCAAGCGAAATGGGTGCAACTCACCACCACTGGCAAGCAACTACCAATTCCCATGATCAGTGGCGCCAGAGCACCGGTCTGCTATCTTAAAGCGGTGTACTAACCGAGACTTCAGCGTATGGATCAGGCAATTCAGGTATTTATGAATTGTGCGGCGGCTTTTGAGGAGACCTACGTCGATGATGACTGGTCGCGTCTAAAACCGTTTTTCACCGAGAACGCTACCTATGAGGTGCGTGGAGGACCGCTGACTTGTGCAATTGAGGGTCGCGAAGCGATTTTGATCGGGCTCAAGAAGTCTGTTGATGGTCTGGATCGGCGCTGCGATGAGAGAGTCCTCGAAGTAAAGGGTGGGCCACACATGCGCGCAGTCCCTGCTGGGCAGCAGGTCAGCCTTGATTGGGTAGCGAGTTATCGCCGTGGCGACTCACCCGTGATCGGCTTGCCGGGCCGTTCCGTATTTACCGTCGCAGACGGGTACATTACCGCCATGAGAGATGAATATGACGACGCTGCCCTGGCCCCAGTGGGAGCCTGGCTGCAACAATACGGCGTAGATCTTGATGGCTCCTATGTGTAAAGCTGATCACGAGCCAGCAGTTTAGAGAAAATCATTTGGGAGAGAACGATGCCATCACTTGCTATCAGTAGTTTCTATCTTCCGGTATTCGCGTTGATGTTTTTTGTCATCACGATACGGGTGGGAATGTTTCGCGCTCGCACCCAGATCAGTTTTGGCGATGGTGGCGACAAAACCTTGTTGAAAATCTCGCGCGCGCAGATGAATTTTACCGAGAGCACGCCAATAGCCCTGCTGTTATTTGTACTGGTTGAATATAACGGTGCCCCTGCGGTTTTGGTGCACGGTTTATTCGCAGTGCTGCTACTGGGTCGGCTATCCCACTATTTGCAGTTAACCGGCGCATTACAGCCGATTATCTTTAGAATGGGCGGAATGATAGCTACATTTCTCTCAATCGTTACTGGCGCGGTATGGCTACTGGCCAGCTAATCGCAGTACCCGCTGGGGAGATGGCATTATAGTTTTACACAATACCCATCCTACTTCCGCCAGCCTCCGGGGCAATCTTTGGCAGGCCCTTTGGGCACGGCATCACGGCGTGAATCGCTTAAACGATTACATTAGTCCCCCGATTGGTAGTAGCCTGTCGGGCTGCCCTTACCAGACTTCTGGATAATCGCCTGGTCGCCGGCGGATTTGAAGGGCTTGCTGTAATCGCCGGATTTGTAGGAGCGGGTGGGGCAGGAGTCCCCCTGGCGTGGGATGGGGTTTGGGCGACGCTGGCCGTGCCAGTAAAGAATAGGGCAATGCAGAAAAGAATTCTGTGCATAATATTTCCTCGCTGGTTTTTCGGCAGATGAGTTGTCCGAGGGGCTGCTCTTTTCACAAGATCCCGTAATATCCATGATATACCGGCAAGAGGTAAACGAGTGCATAGATCGAATGGGAGGTGACTGGCGGCTCTATTTACACCCGAAGTCTAATGGGATCGCCATCGGGGATGCATGTTTATTCAGTTGTGGTGTCGTGCGAATACAAACCGGATGTCAGCTTAATCGGAAACAAATAAGAAAATTTGGTTGCATAATCGTTCAATTTTCGGAGACAAAAACAGGGTAAGGACGTTTTATGCGTTGGTCCGTGTTACTGAATGAATTTAAATCACGTTGGCAAAAAAAACCGAATGTTGAAACGGCTAGCGGGCACGCCGAAATTTTGAGTACGGACTCGGCAAGCTATCTTGCAGGCCCGTTTCCAGCGACGCACTCCCATGTATTTGTTGATTTTGATCTTGAGATTGACATCTCTTGGGAGAATTCAAGGAAATATAGATACAGTAAACTTTACTTTTCTGGCGGCATCGACGTTTCATTCGATGAGGACCATGTGATTTGTTTCCGCATTGAACACAATCGCCGACGACATCGGGTTCGGATAAGGCTTCCAGACGCCGCTACAGATGGAGGCGAGATCAGGTTACGCCTGGACCCTGTTCCCTACACGCAAGGGCGCTTCGTCGTGTACGAATGCTCGCTAGTGTCAGCAGATAACCAGGATAACTCCTTAAGCGAGGCTGCAAACATTGATGCGCTAAAGCAGCGAACACGGGCCGGTGTGGAAATTAGCGAAAACGAGCAGCGGGAAATAGTGTCGCACTATCCCGAATCCTTGAGCCTTGAGTTGCAGCCTGGGTGCAATCTTCAATGCAGCCACTGCGCGACACACGGAATAGAAAAGGCTCATGCGCATAACAATCGGCTTGGACCGATCGAGCCATCGAGACTTCAAGCGCTGGCAAATGAAGTCTTTCCTCACCTTACCCTACTGCACCTTGTAGGTCGCGGCGAGCCGCTTATGGTAAGCGACGACCTGTGGAATCTACTGGTCAATGAGGCGCGACGTAATCGGTTGCTGCTGACGATTGTGACTAATGGATCTTTCATTGAGCGACGTATCACCAGGGATGTCTTACCCCTGATCGATACGCTCACCATATCTATTGATGGTTTCTCGCCCGACGTGTTTGCTTCAAATCGGGGGGGAGCGAGCTTCGAGAAAGCCATTCGGGTGGTCCGCTATTACCATGACATGCGTAAGTCAGCTGGCCTGCCAAGAAGACCAAAGCTGTGTATCTCCTGGACTCTCAAGAAAAACAATATATCTGAACTTCCGGATTTTGTCCGGTTCATGGAACAGTTCGAGCCAGACCGGTACTACCTGAGACATCTACTGGTTTCTCATGACAAAGACAAAACACAGAGTCTGCTGAACGTTCCGGAAATTGCCAATCGCTTTCTTGCAGAGGCGTACGAGCTTATGGCCAAAATGGACGTGGAGACAGACTGCCCCCCCTTGATTGCTAAAGTCGTTGAGCAGCGCCAATCAAACTCGAGTGACGAACAGATAGATACTTACGGAACTCAAGCGCGAACAGAAGATCGAGAGAAAAATTGTCACTATATCCACCGTACAGCAAGTATCAAATCCGGGGGTACAATGACTACCTGTGCGGTTTATCATGCAGCGGCGGTAGGCACTTTTAGTGAAGACGATAACTTTTTGTCGCTTTGGAACGGTGACACCATGCGCAAACTGCGCCGCGATATCAATACGCCGAACGAGTGGAACCAGTGCCGGAACTGTTGGTTTCGCGAATCACATTTCAAGAGCCAGCGGTTGGAACGAGCAAATAACGGCGCTTATTCCCTATTACAGAAAACGACGTTCTCTGAGGATGCGTGGGACTATCGAACCCCGAAGCCCGATTGACGACTTTTTAATATGATCTCATTTTTGGACAATGGAATTTCGGTACACGGGAAAATGAAGATGGTTTTTCAATGAAATATGGCCATTTCATAGACAGGAAAGATGCCGCCTGATTGCGTTGGTAGATAGCGGCCTTAAAAATGTCACGATTATTTGGATGGAAGTGCAAGTCCATTTATTGCGTTTCTTCCGGTTAGCGTCGGGCCCTGGTACTCCTCGAGAAATCTCTCTTTGAACTCGTCGTTTTGAGCATTGCGTTGTCTCTGGAGATTGATCCGCGATTCGTCAAACGCTACCTCACCGGCTCCCAGGTGCCGGGCCAGCTTTTTGGTGGTGGTTTTGGGATCGACTTCCAATTCTTCGTAGTTAATGTGGTAGGGATTGATGCCTTGTTCCGTGCAGAACGCCCGTAAAGCAGTTTTGGCACTGGATAGTTCCTCGAGCCTTGTCTCAATGTCCATGAAGTCGAAGCGGGCCTCGGATTTTCGTACCTTTATATTGCTTGACCATTGTTTGGTTTGATGGGCGATAGACAAGGAGATTGCTTGAGCGAGAATGTCTTCTCGGTGAATGACTACCCAATTAACGTCGTTGAAAAAGTGTGGTATTGCTCCTGAGCGAACCAACATCGCTGCTTGTCCATGTGAAGCTTTCAGGCCGAACATGCAGTCCTTGCGGCGGGCGTGTTCCACCTCCCAGTAAAGATAGT
>JAHEBM010000031.1:7139-37363 GCA_024642245.1 Haliea sp. | reverse complement strand
AAGAACTGGGAGTGCGAGATAGATGGCGCCCCCTGGACCCAGCGGAGCTTTCCCTATCAGCTTAAGTGCCTGCAGTGGACCAATGAACGTTACCGCGCCCTCGGCGATGGTGACCGGGCAAAGGTCGCCGCCCTGCTGGACGGGACCGGGGTCGAGACCATGCTGTCACAGGATTTGTAACGAGGAAGCGATGTTATGGGATTTGAAATCAATGACAGGGTGAAAGCGCTGAACGCCAAACTTGAGGCGTTCATGGCTGAGCACATCTATCCCCGGGAACACGACTGGGAGGAGTGGTGCCTGGATCAGAACAATCTCTGGGCAACGCCGCCCTGGTACGACGAACTGCGCGAGCGGGCCAAAGACCAGGGCCTGTGGAACCTGTTTCTCCCCCATGAGTACGAGCCCTGGAGCCCGGGCCTGACCAACGTGGAAATTGCGCCGCTGTTCGAAACCATGAGCAAGGTGACCTGGGCACAGGGTGTGTTCAACTGCAATGCGCCCGACCGCGGCAATATGGAAGTACTGGCCAAGTATGGCACCCAGGCACAACAGGAGCAGTGGCTGAAACCGCTGCTGGCGGGCGACATTCGCAGCGCCTATGCTATGACGGAACCCCAGGTGGCATCGTCCGACGCCACTAATATGGAGCTGGAAATCAAGCGCGATGGCGATGATTACGTGCTCAATGGCCGCAAATGGTGGACCACCGGGGCTATTAATCCGCGCTGCAAGATCATGCTGGTGATGGGTAAATCCAACCCCGAGAATGAACGCCACCGCCAGCACTCTACCATCCTGGTGCCGCGGGATACCCCCGGCGTCAAACTGGTGCGTGAACTGCGTGTGTTTGACAGCCTGCACTCACCCGGCGGAGAAGCTGAACTGCTGTTCGACAATGTGCGTGTGCCGGTGAGCAATATGATCAAGGGCGAGGGCTGCGGTTTCGAGATCGCCCAGGGCCGTCTCGGTCCGGGCCGGTTCCAGTACGCCATGGGCCTGGTGGGTTTGGCGCAGCGTTGCCTGGAGCTAATGTGCGCCCGCGCCCAGGAGCGGGTCGCCTTCGGTGAGCAACTGATCAAGAAAACCAGTGTACAGCACGAGATTGCCCGCTGCCGCTGCGACATCGAGCAAGCCCGGCTGCTGACGCTACAGGCAGCGCATGTGATGGACACCCAGGGTATGAAGGCGGCTATACCCTACATCAGCATGGTCAAGATTGTTGCGCCCAATATGGCGCAGCAGGTGGCCGACCGCGCCATGCAGGTGTTCGGCGGCATGGGCGTGTGCCAGGATACCCTCATTCCGCAGGTATTCACCCTGGCGCGATTCTCGCGTATTGCCGATGGTCCTGATGAAGTCCATATGTCCCAGCTTGGGAAACTGACCGCGCGTGAGCTGAACGCGTAACGACGGGAGAAACAATGATGACTCGCACTGTTTTGTTACTGGTAGCCATGCTTGTCGCGCCGCTGGCTTTCGCAGACAAGATTTCCGGCTTCTGGAAACACGCCGAGGAGCCCGGCTGGATAGAGATCCGCCTGGACGAGGGCAAAGGCACCGTGGTACGCAATGACGAGTTTCCCGAGCGCGTGGGCCGCGAAGTTGTGAAGAATCTTGAGGCCGATGGTTCAAAAGAGAACCTGTGGCACGGCCAGGTGTACGCCGAGAAACTGGGTGAGTACAAGGACGCTGAAATTTCGCTGCCTGAGCCGGACCGCATGCAGTTCAAGGTCAAGGTGGGCTTTCTCAGTCGCACGATCGATTGGGTGCGCGTCGAAGCAATGCCCGCAGATCTGGCGAACTAGAACCAACCGGCTTACACCGCTTTTGATGCCGATTAATCCGCGGTACCAAAATAATACCGTACCCGGGCGCCGAACATTCCAGGCTGGCCGGTCATGGCATTTTCAAAGCCGCTGACACTCCACAGGCCAGACAGGTACACCTGGTACTCTTCATCGAATGCATTGGTCACAAACAGGGAGCCATCAAAGGCGCTGCCACCGATGCGCTCCCAGTTCAGCTTGAAGTTCACCAGCGTGTAGCTGTCCAGCTCATAATAAGGGCCAGCGGTTTTGGAGACGGCCAGTTGTTTGCTGTAATAGACGTAGGTCGCTCCCAGCGCTACATCACCATACTCTGCCCGTACAGGTAACTCATAGCGTGCAGATGCCACTACCTGGTGCTTGGGCGAGTAGGGTAGTTCTTCCCCCTCGGATGTCGACAGGCTCGATGGTATCGCCCCGGTGATCTGGAGACTAAACTGGGCCGGGAACCTGGACGCAGTGCATCCTGCAAGACGGCCTGATGGCGTTATTATGGCGCGGCGAGCTATCGGTGATTTTCAAGACAGCACGGGGGTACAATGACAGATAGCGAAATGTTCAGTGGGGTGCGTGTTGTCGAACTGGCACAGTGGGTTTTTGTGCCCGTGGCCGGGGCTCTTCTCGCGGATTGGGGGGCCGACGTGATCAGAATCGAGCATCCCGGTGGCGATCCCTACCGGGCCCTGGCGAGTCAGGGAATTGGTTCGGACAGCGACGGCATTAATCTGTCCGTGGCGCTGGCGAACCGGGGTAAGCGCTCCATGGTGCTGGATTTAAAGAATGACGCTGCAGTAGCGGTATTGCATACGCTGCTGGAAACCGCGGATGTCTTCCTGACCAACCTGCGCCCGCAGGCGTTGACCCGCCTGGGACTGGACAGTGACCAGTTGACGCAGCGCTACCCCGGATTGGTCTATGCCAGGGGGCATGGCTACGGCGTGAGAGGGCCTGACGCAGACCTGGCGGGATACGACGCTTCGGCTTTTTTTGCCCGGGGGGGCGTTGCGGATGCGCTCACTCCTCCCGACAGGGAGTATCCCATCTCACAGCGTGGTGCGATGGGTGATCGCAACGGCGGTATGGCACTGGCGTTCGGTATTGCCGCGGCACTATTTAAGAAAAACCGTACGGGTAAGGGTTCAACTGTCGACGTGTCCCTGCTCGCCACCGCCATGTGGACCTTATCGTCGGATATGCTCACGGTATTAAAGGGGCAGGACATTCCGCGCCCGACCGAGCGCGGCCTTACGCCGAACCCCCTGACCGGTACTTACCGCACGGCGGATGGGCGCTACATCCAGCTGATGTTTTTGCAGGCCGATCGCTATTGGCTGGATTTCTGTCGCGTATTCGACAGGGAAGACCTCGCCGCTGACCCCAGATTCGAAAACCTCGATTCCCGGCGTGCCAACAGTGCGGCCTGCGTGGCGGAACTGGACAGGGAGTTCAGTCGACACTCCTTTGTGCAATGCAAACACCTGTTGGGCAAGCTGGATGCACCCTGGGCGCCGGTGCAGCGCGTGGAGGAACTGCCGGATGACCCACAAGTGGTAGCCAACGACTATATCGGGGAGGTACTGTCCGATGACGGTGAGCCGCTGTATCGGCTACCGGCGGTTCCTGTCCAGTTCGATGAGCGGCCGCCACGGCTGCGTCGCGCGCCCGAGTACGGCGAACACACTGAAATGATCTTGCTGGAGCTGGGTTACGAATGGGAACAGATTGCGCGACTACACAATGCAGGTGCGATTGTGTAGGTCCGGGTTTTTCTGCGTTTGGGCTTCACGCCCCCTCGAGGACATGCTCACAATTGAGCGACAAGCAGTAAGCGTATGCCGACGGAGATGTAAATGAACAATGCCACACACCCGCAATGCCCGGTACAGGACAATACTGACAAACGTAAATCGGCAGCGATTGCCATCGAAAATACCCGGCCCGACGCCGGGGCCCACTGGGTAAAGAAGCCCGGCCTGGCAAGAAAAATTCTTCGCAGCACAGCCTCGCGCCAGGCCGGGGCCAGCGCAGACCTTGTCAAGTTCGATAACCCGGAGCACGCGCCGGTGTTCTTCCTCGACGGTCCCGATCACTTCAACAAGCGGCGTAAAACGCAGCGTTTTTTGTCGCCAAAAGCGATCTCGGATCAGCACCACGTCATTATGAATAAAGTGACGGATGCGCTGTTACGACAATTCAAAAAACAGGGCAAGGCGAAGCTCGAAGACCTTAGCTTTTCACTGGCGATCGAGGTCGTGGGGGAGATACTCGGCTTGACCAATAGCGATCAGGCGGGGCGCGCCCGGCGCATACAGAAAGTTCTGGCAGCCAGTATTGCACGGTCCGGCAGCTCGCCTTTTTCCCGTACCATGCTGAACCTCGCGCGGGCATACCGTACAGGAATATTCTTTCTTGCCGATGTTCGGCCTGCGATCAAGGCGCGCAAGACAAACCCGAGGGAGGACGCTATATCGGTCTACCTGGCGGAGGGCTATAGTTATATTGCGATAGTGATCGAGTGCCTGACCTACGGTACGGCGGGGATGCTGACCACCCGTGAATTTATCGTGATGGCTGCCTGGTACCTGTTTGAAGACGAATCACTGCGCGAGCGCTTTCTGTCGGAGGATGTTAACGGGCAGTTGGCAGTCCTCATGGAAATCCTTCGGCTTGAACCGGTTGCCGCGATGATACATCGCAGGATGTATGAAGAAGTCGAAGGGCTCGAGGACACGCCGCTTCCTTCCGGGGAAAAGTATGGCATTGATATTCGCGCCGC
The DNA here is from genome assembly GCA_024642245.1 of Haliea sp. Taxonomy (GTDB): domain Bacteria; phylum Pseudomonadota; class Gammaproteobacteria; order Pseudomonadales; family Halieaceae; genus JARRPM01. Next base: position 32,758 of record JAHEBM010000031.1, on the reverse strand, counting down.
CAACGTGGATGAGGATTTGGCGGGCGAATGCCCTTACGCCGTCGACCCGGACAGGGCGAAACGCCAGCAGGACCTGGGCCGATACCTCAGTTTTGGCGATGGTCCCCACACATGCCCTGGCTGGCAGGTTGCCCTGCATGAAACGAGGATATTTCTTGACCAGTTGTTCCGGGTCCCGGGTATCACGCTGGAGCGGGAACCCGACATCAGTTGGAACGCGCAGTTGGGAAGCTACGAGTTGAGAAATGCCGACATTTCCTGTGAACCGTCTGCCTGACAGATTATCGATTACCTGGCGTACTTGATAGGGCGTTCGGTATGCTTCGTCTGACTGAGCCGGGGAGTTGATGATGAAGACGTTGCTGATTTCTGTCACCCTCGTGGTTGGCGCGGCGGCCATCACCTGGCAGGCGACAGAGCCGCCGGCATACTACCGCTCGCGCGGCCATGTTTTCGGCGATCCGCCCGCTGAGCTTGCAGGCGCAGATATAGGAGACGTGATCGCCGACGACCTGGTCACCCTGGCGCCCCGGATCCCGGGACACGATGAAATCATCCAGCTGCCCGGTACTGACAAGGTGCTGGTGAGCGCCCGGGATGAATGGATCTGGATGGTCGACCTGGAGACCGGCAAGGCTGAACATTTCGCGCTGGCTCCCCTGTCTCCGACGGGCGCCAGGCTGGTGCCCGGTGAGCCGGACCAGGTGTATTTTTGTATGGCCCGGCTGGACTGGAAGCAATATCCGGGTAAGACGCCCGGTTTATACAAACTGGACCTGAATACCCGCAAGTTTACCGAAGTGGTTACACGCGTCCCGATCACCGGGACAATGCGCGAGGACGGCCTTGAACTGCCAAACTACGATGACCCGGATGCGGTAAAGGTTTATCCGCAACCTTACAGGGAAACCTCCCTGGCGGGGCTCGACGAGAACAACAGCCGGCCGATGCAGTTCTGCAATGACCTGGACGTCACCCCTGACGGCAGGCATATCTACATTACCGAACCCTATAGTAATCCGAAGGCGTCGTCGGGACTGGGGGCCGTGCTCGAGGGCGTCACGCTTGCCAGGAACGGTCGTGTCTGGCGCTATGCCACCGATACCTCGAAGGTGGGCCTTGCCGTTGAAAACATCGTTTTTGCGGATGGCATCCTGGTAGAGCTGGACGAAAATGGCCAGGAAACCGGTCTGTTGATTTCAGAAACGACCCATTTCCAGATTGGTCGCGTGTACTTCCGCGGCCCCGGCGCTGGTCGCTACGAGGTCCTGTGGAAGGACCTGCCGGGACTGCCTGACGGACTGGACCGGGATTCGACGGGCCGGGTGTGGGTGGGCCTGATCAAGGACAGGACCCCGGTGGTCACATGGCTGCACGCGAACCCCTGGCTCAAGCCGCTGGTCCTGCGAGTGCCCGCAGACAAGCTGCCGGTTGCCAGGCAGACCGGGTTTATGGTGCTCAGTCCCGATGCCGCCCACGTCATTGCCTACAGTCACCACGACGGCTCGCGAGTCGTGGATATTTCAGTCGCCGCACCCAGTGGTGACAAGGTCTTCCTGCCAAGCTTTTACAAGGACAACCACGGGCTGCATTACATGGACTCCAACGCGGTGCTTTCGAGGCTTGATAGAACACGCGCGCAGCAGTAGCGACCTTCCGTACGAAATCCCTCGAGGGCACTACCAGGGTTATCTCCAATGCCAGGCAACTAACCCTGCCTGGCGGCCAGGTACCAGGGCTTATCGCGTGATGGTGAATTGATCGAGTACATTCCCCTTTACGTCGACGAACTTTGCGCTCAAGGCCGAGGCAGAGGCATCGAGCACTACCGAACCCTTCAGGGCCAGTCCGTTGCGACAGCCGGCGGCGCTGCCACAGGCGTCGTCTGCGGGCTGCGGCACGTGGGCCCGGTGACGCAACCAGTCTTCACTTGTCACGGTGCGCATGTGAGCATCGGCGCTATCCGCCTTGCCTGAGCTTCCAGCCACGGTGTATACAACGCGGTCATCGACATTGCCACTGGTCGGGCTGACCTGTGCATAGGTATTGCCGCCGTAGCCCAGGGCCGGTTGCCTATCGTTATTGATCTCCGCGTGCCGGGCCGGGTCAAATGAGGCGGACGTTCCCCTGAAACCGTGCAGGTAGTAGGAGCGCTCGTAGGAGTGCGAATGCCCGCTGTAAACCACGTCAACGCCGTAATCTTCAAACACCGGTGTGAATTCAACGCGCATATCGAACTGCGGCTTGTCTATCGAAAACGCACTGTCCTGCGCATCGTCAGAATCGTGGTTGTTGCCCTTGGAAAACGGCGGGTGGTGGAAGATCACGATCGTCCAGTCGCGAGTGTTGGCGGCCAGGTCGGAAATCAGCCATTGCTTCATCGCTGCACGGGCGGTGTCATCGCGGGCGCTGAGCTGCGAGTCGAGGCTGACGATATGCACATTGCCGTAATCAACGGAGTAGTACTGCTCGGTACCGCTTCGAGTGGGCAGGCTGAAAATATCCAGGTAAGGCAGGCCGGATTCATCCGCAATCTCATCCCCGTTACCATCATAGGAGGCCGGGTCCGTTGCCGTACTGGTACCTTCTATAACCAGCCGGGCCTCGCAGGGAAGCCTGGGGTCCGCCTTGCATCCGGACACCCCGGCATAACCCATTTCGTGATTGCCGATTGTCGGCAGTACCCCGGCGCCTTTCAGGATGCCGGGATAAACGTCAAAGAAGGCACCCTGCCACTGTGCGTCGGTGCCTGCATTGTAGGCATTGTCACCCAGTGCAAGGAACAGGTCGACACGCTCGTTGCCGTTGGCCGTGTTGTAGGTTTCGAAGCCGGCCAGGACTTCAGCCGCCTCTCCCGCATGTTGCAGTGTCACCCCGTCTCCGAGAGGCGGCAGCATGGCAGTCTCTGTCGCCGTGCCTGAATCCCCCACGATCAGGATATGGGTATTGCCGTCCGCCGGCGGTGTGTTGCCCCCGGGTGCGGTACGAAACTGCTGGTCAGGACCGGTCATGCCGCCAATGGAATAAAAATAGGTTTTATCCGGCAGCAGGCCGGTCAGTTGCGCTTCCAGGTGATGTCCTGCGGTTTTCACGCCGTCGACACAGGTTTGATCGTCGCCTCCGTCCAGGTCCTTCATTCGGGTGCTGAAACACGCCTGGGTGGCGTCCCCGCCCCGCCATTTAACAATGGCGCTGCGAGCTGAGACCTGCTGCAGAAACAGGCGTTCGGGCGGTATGGTTGCTTTTACCTGTGGCGTCACGGGTGACTGCGCGGTGCAGGCTGCCAGAATGCCCAGCACGCCCGATGCTAGTGAAAATTTGATTCCAGGTTTCATTGTTTATTCTCCGGCGATTTAATCGGTGTCGAGTATATAGCAAACGCGATGGACACCTCACGCGGCCACACATTTGAGAGTCGCGGTATGGCGCCCGGTGCTGGCATGGACTGCGATTTTCCAGGAAAAGCCAGCAGGTCCTTCAGCTGAGATTATTCATCTCCCGCTTCAACTCTTCCTTGTTGATCTGGTTCTTGTCGCTTTGTACCAGCGGCAGCGACTTCTTGTAAACGATTTTGGCGGGGAGCATATAGGATGCCAGGTGCTTCTTCAGTTCAAAGAGAATCTCCTGCTCGGTGATCTCGTGGGGCGCCGAGTATGCCAGGACTATTTCCTCTTCGATCAACTCGTTATCCAAAGAAAATACGGCGCAGTGCTCGATCTGCGGTAGGTTATTCTTCACCACGGATTCGATCTCGTAGGGAGACACCCGGAAGCCCCGGGTTTTGATCATATCGTCCTGTCTCGATACGAAGTAGAAATAGCCCTCCTCGTCCTTGTATACGTAATCCCCGGACGCCACCACGATCTCGTCGGTGAGTTGCCCCTCGAGGTTGACCGTGTCTTTCAGGATTTCGATCGACTTGAACCGCTCGGCGTTCTCCTTGGGTGCGTTCCAGTATCCCCGGTAGATATAGCCGCCGCGGTGAATCAGTTCGCCGACTTCCCGCGGTGCGCACTCGAGGCCCTCGCTATTGATCACGTACAGCTCGACGTCGGGTATAGGCTTGCCGATGGAGTCCGGGCGAATCTTCACCTGGGCCGGATCGAGGTAGGTTGAGCGGAACGCTTCCGTAAGCCCGTGCATGGAGAAAAAGGCTGCCTTCCTGAAGGTTTGCTCGCAGTCCCTGATCATCCTGGCGGTCAGGTTGCCGCCGGACGATGTGATAATTCGCACACTGTCAAAGAGTTCGGGAGACGGAGTGCGCTGCAGATCTTCCTCGAACATCTGGGATATATTGAAGGGCATCAGGGGCAGCACGGTCACCTTGTCATCCATGAGGTGGTTGAAAAAGTCCTCCGGCAGGATAAATCGATGCAGTGCCAGGGTAGCCCGCTTGTACAGCGAGCAAAAGATCTGGTTCAGACCGTAATCGAGGTTGAAAATCAGCAGGCCGGAGATCACGTCATCCTCGCGCAGGTCGAGGTATTGGGAAACCACCCGGGCAGAATCGATAAGATTGCGGTGGGAGATGACGATGCCTTTCGGGGTGCCCGTGAGTCCGAAGGAATAGGTGATCACCGCGTTGTTGTGGCCGCTGATGTCGCAGGTATAAGGTTTGTTGTAGTACTTGTAGATCTCGTCGAAGGAGGCGTTATCCTTGCCGGCACTCTCATAGGAAATGACATGCCCGTCAAAGTCGATTTCCTCGATGCTCTCCAGTTTCAGTCGGTCCGTGATGATACACCTGATGCCGCAGTCCTTGATGATGTACTCCACCTGTTCCGGCTTCAGCAGCCGGGTGAGCGGTACCAGCACGTAATCACTCGACAGGATTCCCAGTATGGCAATAACCTGTTCCATGCACTTGTTGGAATAGACGCCTATGCGGGAGTTTTTCGGCAGGCCAAGTTCGCTCAGGTAGCAGGCGACCTGGTTGACCTTGTTGAACAACTCACCATAGGTCATCTGTGTGCCGCGAAAGAGCAAGGCGGGTTTTTCGCTGTGGCTTTGCACGGCATCTTCAAGCAGGGTTCTTATACTATTGATTGACATGTCGGTTACACCTTTGCTCCTAGGGTCCAAATATCGTAGTTGCTGTCGAGAATCGCAACAGGCCTGTGCCCGGAAGAGAGTATTTTTCGGTAGAAAAACGCGATGATAGTTTCGATATCCTCAATGGCCAGAACCTTTGTGATACCGCCGGTAAATACGATCGAATTGACCGACAGCAGCTTCAGGTTGACGTAGGCCTGGCCGTAATGGGAGGTTTTGCACAGGACCAGGAAGATGGCCAGCTGCATCAGGATGCGTGTGGCCTTCTCGTTCTGGTCGATAAAAATCTTTTCAGTGACCTTCAGGTGGGTCAGTAATTCGTACACAAACTCGTTGCCCTGGGCGGCCAGTATCAGCGACTGCCGGGATTTGTAGACGCCCAGGCGCTTGAATACCAGCCTGTCGTATTCGTTCTCGGTGGTCAGGTTGTCTTCCACCAGGTCCTTGGAGTAGTGAATATCGGTGGTGGCTCCGCCTATGTCGAGCAGGATGAACGGATCCGCGACGGGAAACTTCTGAGAAATATATGGCAGCGCCCGGTTGACGATATACGGCGTTGAAAAAATCTGGTTGGCGGTAATGGAGTACAGGTGCTTGATGTCTTCCTTGCCCTCGATATCCTGCTGGTACAGGTTGGTCAGGTACTCCTTGAGGTGTTGCTCTACTATGTGCAGCCTGTCGTCGATGATATTTGGCAATACCACCACCTTCTCGATTTCCTTGCTGATCGCCGGGGCATCCTGTTCGCTGCCGACGAATACGATGTTCGAGTAGTTCAGTTGGGACAGGTAACTGTACAGGGCGCCTGAAAACAGGCCGCCGTGGGAGTTGACGCCGCCGACAATGATCACCACATCGATGATGTCGCTCGGTACCGAGTAGTCCTCGATATTCTGGTACAGGATGGTGTCAATGATATTGATGCCGGAGTTGAAAGCGATGTTTGTCGCGTACTTCAGGGAGAAGGAATTGGTCACGCCTATTATCAGTGCGCTCAGCCCACCGTTGGCGGACGAGCAGATGTAGATATCGTCTTTTTGAAAGCGCGATACCGTATCGCCACACTTGTTCATCAGGTCATCGAGGATGTCCTTGTTGAAGTCCCTGAAATGCTGCTCTATCGAGTCGAGCGTGGAAATTTTGAAGTAGGTGCTACCGACATCAATCAGCAGTTTTTGGTTTTCCTGGCTCATTGCATGATACCTATATCGTGAATGATGTCATTGACGATACTGGTGGTGTCCTTGCTCAGGTCGCACTGCGCCCGTTCATACTCGAAGCAGCGGTCGGGAATTGGCACCTTGCCCCGATTGATGATACGGATGTTCTTTGCAGCATCCCTGATGGTGATCATCTCGTTGCGGTTGATGATGTGGGGTGAAAACGGGACATCGATGGTACCGTTCTTGATGGAGTTGAAGACCTTGCGCCACAAGGTATCCGCCGGGTCATTGAATACCGCGTCCATAATAGCCTTTACTTCCAGCGTGAGTATTTCCTCTTCCTCCTCGTCCACAACCCGGGGCAGGCCATTCAGAATCTTCAGGCAGTACTGGGTATCCGCAACGGCTTTGGCGTTGGCTTCCTTGGTGGGTATGCCCGTGGCTTCCTGTCGCGTTTTGGTGATGATCTTGTCCGCACCGACCATGGAGGCGATCACCGTGGCGAGGTTGATCAACTGGTCCGCGTAATCCTGGTTGTTGGGGAAGGCTCCCATCCACTGGTGGTAAACCAGGTTGATGGCGGCGTCGCCGCAGCCTATCTGCCCGGCGTAATAGCGTGCCAGTTTCCGTAGCACATTGCCTGTCACGATATCCTGGGTCATGGAACCCTGCTGGGCGAAGGAGACGGAGAATGACTTCACCCCCTCTTCTAGCGACAGCAGCATTTCGAGCAACTGGATAACGATGGTGATAGACGGCGGCACCAGTGTCGCAGTCAGCGGGCCAAAGGACTCGCGATTGATGGGCTCGTTCAGCGCCGAGTAGTTGGCGCAGACGCGCTCCACGTATTTCCAGTAAAGAAAGGCCTTGTCCAGGGGAAAGTTCTTCGAGTAAGGCAGCAGGTAGGTGATGGGCCCGCCTTCGATTTCAAAGATGCCAGAGGCGATAGCCGTTTCAATCAGGAGTCGCGCATCCGGCGTACCGTGGCGCAGGCTTACCGGTTTGTTGAAGTGGGTGATCATCTTGCGGGTCGTGCGATAGCCATGCGTCACCAGCGGGTAGCCATTGAGCATATCCATATCGTTCTCTTCGCTCAGGCGTAGCATTTTCTTTGCCGTGGCGTAGTCGTTGAGGCGCGTATTGGAGTCAATGGTCAGCGGTAGTACGTCGACATTGGCTTTCACGAAGTACTCGTACAGGGCGTACTGCTGCGCGTAGGTGGGAAAACCCCCGCGGGGTTGAACCAGCATTTTTTCGCGCCTGGCGAAGTGGTACGAAATGAAGAGATCCTTGCTGGCATTGCTGACAAAATTGGCGACTTCCTCGAAATCGAAAGTATCGACGTACTCGTTGCTGAGGATGATCTCCCGCTCTTCCTGTAACAGGCTCATTGTAGACCTCTTTCCTGCAGCAGTTCCGCCAGCATGTCCAGGCCGGTGTTCAGGTCTACCTGGTGGCAGACAATATCAAAGCCGTAGTTTTTATACCGGGCCACGATGTCCTCGGTCCTGCCGCTGCCGACGACCAGGTTGCCGCCGATCATCATCAGCAGGTCATCCAGGGTCCTGTATCTGGACTTGAGCAGTTTCACCTCCCGGCCCCAACCCTCGGCTTCCCCGTTGAGGGAGGAAATCATCAGTACCTCGGCGCCGGTCTCAACGGCGGCATCGAAGAACTCCTCGAGGTGCGTGTTGACGCCGAGGTTGAATACTTCATAACCCCTGGCCCTGAGGGAGAGATCAATGAGTCGATTGGCGACCACGTGGATATCGTTACCCACCACGCCCGTTATTACCTTCATCGTGTTCGAACACCCGGTATTCTGGCAGCGGCCGAGGGTCGGCGCTGCATAAAGAAAACCAATGATATCAAAAGTTTATATTAAAGTCGGGATGGCGATGCTAGAATTTCGCGCTATTTCGATGGACGGGGGCCGGGTATGGCATTTTTTACCGCAGATATCTGCGACGAGCACAGCGACAGGGTATCGGTGCTGGGCGCGGGCTACCACAACTATGGCGGCTCCTCGACATGCCGGGGCGAAATCGTCACCCAGAAACTCGACAGGAATAACAGTGACCTGGTGTCCCTGCTGCGGGACGAGGATGGTACCGGTAAGGTGGTCGTGGTAGACGTCGAGCAGGCCTATTACGCCGTGGTGGGCGAGAACCTGATGAAATTTGCCCGGCAAAACGGCTATGCCGGCATTATCGTCAACGGCTATATCCGCGACACCACCCAGATCCGGGATATACCTGTCGCCCTCTATGCGCTGGGAACCTGTCCCCGCAAGTCAATTCCCATTACGGCCGGTGAACGGCAGGTTCCGCTGACCTTCGGGGGCGTTACCTTCACTCCCGGGCATTACCTGTATGCCGACACCGATGGCGTGATTGTCACCCCGGAGAAAATCGCCTAGAGGATCCTGGCGATGGACCGGGCCAGGTAATCGACGTTGTCCGGGGCAATCGCCGCGATGCTGATGCGGCTGGAGCCCACCAGGTAGATACTGAACTCGTCCTGCAGGCGCTGCACCTGGGCAGCATCGATTCCCAGGAAAGAAAACATCCCGGTCTGGGCCGTGATGAAGCTGAAATCACGGGTCACGCCATTTTCCACCAGCTTGTCCAGCAGTAACTGGCGCATGCCACTGATACGATCGCGCATCAGCGCCAATTCATGGTGCCACTGGGCCGTCAGCTCGGCCGAATCCAGTACTGTCTCCACAATCGCCGCGCCGTGCGCCGGGGGCATGGAATAATTCACCCGCACGATAGGCAGCAGCACCGAATTGATGATATCCGCTGCACTGGCGCTCTTGCCGACAACGGAGCAGGCGCCTATACGTTCCCGGTACAGGCCGAAATTCTTGGAACAGGAGCTGCACAGGATCATCTCATCGACCGTGTCGGCCATCAGGCGCGGGCCGTAGGCGTCCTCCTCCAGTCCCACGCCGAAACCCTGGTAAGCCATATCGATAACCGGGAGGAAGCCGATATCCCGGGCCAGTGCGGCGACCTGTTGCCACTGCTGCGGGTTCAAATCCATGCCGCTGGGGTTGTGGCAGCAGGCGTGGATCAGCACGGCATCGTCTTTGGGTACCCGCTTCAGGGTTTCCATCATGCCGGCAAAGTCCAGGCACTTGTTGTCGTGGTCGTAGTAGGGGTAGGTTTTCACCTGCAGCCCGGCCGCGGTAAAGACACCCTGGTGGTTGGCCCAGGTCGGGTCGCTTACCCAGATGGTGCCCGACGGCTTGCAGGTCTTGACCAGTTCCCCGGCGATGCGCAGTGCTCCCGTGCCCCCCGGTGTGGATATGGTGCGGACCCGGTTCTCCCGCACCACCCGGTGGTCGCCGAAGTTGAGCGCGGTAATTTTCTCGTTGAACAGGGCAGAACCGGCGGAGTTGAAGTAGGTCTTGGTCGTCTCGTTGTCGATGCGGTATTGCTCGGCCGCCTTGACGCACGCCAGAATCGGCGTGTGCCCGGTTTCATCCTTGTAGATGCCGGGGCCCAGGTCGATCTTGTCAGGGTTACTGTCGGCCTTGAATTTGACCGTCAGGCCGAGAATTGGGTCCGCCGGCCGCTGTTTTAAATCTGAGAACATAGCTTCCACACCTGTAAACGTTCGCGCGAGCCGACCTGCTTGCCCGGGCAGGGTACCCGGTGCAGGCCGACACGCCAGCCACAAAGGCGGTGATTATAGCCTGATTGCAGGGAAGTGTTGGCAACCCTCGAACACCCAGGCGTCGGGCAGGGGTCAGAGCGTTTTCAGCCAGCTGGCCACGGCCTGGCCGATTTCCACCGGCGAGTCTTCCTGGACGAAATGCAGACCCTTAACGGTGACTTCCTGCTGGTTCGGCCAGGTGCGGCAGAACTCGCGTTGTGGCCCGACCAGGATGGAACCCGGCTCCGCGTTGATGAACAATTTCGGTATCGCGCTGCCCGCCATGAATGCGCCGTATTCGTTCACCAGGGCGACCACCTCTGCGGGTTCACCCTCGATGGGTATCTGCCGTGGCCAGTTCAGCAGGGGCTGGCGGTCGTCGGCACTGAGGTGCGGTGCACGGTAGGCATCCATCTCCTTATCGCTCAGCTTCCGGATCACCGACGAGGGCAGGACACCCTCGATGAACATATTGCGCTTGAGGATCAGGTCCTCGCCCTTGTCGGAGCGGAAGCCCTTGAAAATCCCCACCGCACTTGCGGGCCAGTCGGCCCAGCTTACCGGTTTTACAATGCCCTCCATATAGGCCACACCCCTGACGGCCGGTGCATGGCGCATGGCCCAGAGAAAGCCGATGGCACTGCCCCAGTCGTGAATAACCAGGGTGACGTTCTCGTTGGCGCCAATGGCTTCCAGCAGGCCGTCCACGTAGCTGTAGGCGACTTCGAGGGTATAGCGCCCGGGTCCCTCGCTGGCGGGCAGCTTTTCGGAATCCCCCTGGCCGATCAGGTCGGGGACGATCACCCGGCCACAGCCCACAAGTTCGGGCACCACGTTGCGCCACAGGAAAGAGGATGTCGGGTTGCCGTGCAGCAACACAATCGGGTCGCCGCTGCCCTCTTCGACGTAGGCGATTCGCCTGCCGTTTACACTGGCGAATTTCTTTTTGTAGGGCATGGTTTCGGACAGCATGGCAGGGTCTCCCTGGTTGTAGTGGCGGATCAGGCGGCCAGTCCGGGCATGGACAGGCTGTGTTCGATAATCGACCGCCCCATATTGCAGTGTTGTACCCAAAATTTACACCCGTTGTTCGTGTCAATTGCCAATGCTGCAAACCCGCCACCATTGATCCTGAGCAGTGGTAAGATACTATGCTGATATATTGTCGCGTTCGCAGGAGAGGTTTTTATCAATGACACAACGAGTGATAGAGGAGTTGTCCCGGGCCCGCTGCTTCGAACTGATCAGCCAGGGCGGCGTTGGCAGGTTCGTTTTCCAGGAGACCCAGGGACCCGCCGCGGTTCCGGTCAATTTTGGTGTTGCCGGTGAGCGGATTGTGTTTCGTGTCGAGCAGCGCTCCCACCTGCGGGACATGCTGCAGGGTCCGGTGGCCTTCGAGGTCGATCACACCGAGGCGGCCAGTGGTTCGGGTTGGAGCGTGCTGATTCGCGGCACGGGCGAGGAGGTCGACATGGAGCACGTACCCGAGTTGCTGCGGCAGATGGGCCCGGCGTTTCCGCACCCGTGGGCCGAGGGCGTTCACAATGTCTGGGTGGCGATCACGGCGAGGAAGGTCACGGGGCGCAGCCTGTCGGTGCCCTACCTGGCTGCGATCTTCTGAGCGAGCTTGCGGCATTGCGGGCGGGGACACTCAAAAAGCGAGGGTGTTTGACCCCGCCAGTAATCGAGCTGGCGGCCTAGCCGCGGCGCTGGACGACCAGCACTTCATAGCGTCCGCGGGGGCCGATGAAGCGCGAGCACAGCCCGCTTACCACGCTGATCACCAGGGCGCCAAACACGGCGCTCCAGAAACCCGTCACTTCGAATCCGTCCACAAACCAGGCTGCCAGGTTCAGCATGCCGGCATTGAGTACCAGCAAAAACAGGCCGAGGGTGAGAATGGTAAAGGGCAGGGTGAGCAGCACCAGCACGGGTCGCACGAAAGCGTTGATCAGGCCGAGCGCTATCGCCGCCCAGATCAGTGCCTCGGTTGAAGCCGCGCTGACGCCGGGCACGAGATATACGGCAAGCCAGATACCCAGCGCATTGATCAGTGTTCGTAGAATAAGTCCTAGCATTTGCTCAAATTACCATCGACACGGCCCCGAAGATACACCCCATTTTCCGGCTGGTCAGGGAGTTGGATGGGGCTGGTAGAGCACATTGGCATCCCGTTCCCCAAAGTCCCACCCGGGGCCTTCCTCCTTGTAGGTTTTCAGAATACGCCTGGCTACTGACTGGATGTGTACCTCGTCTGGCCCGTCGTAAATTCGCGCCTGCCTGGCTTCTCGGTACATGCGGCTGAGGGGCGTGTCATCGGTCAGGCCCGCGGCGCCGTACACCTGGATGGCGCGATCGATGACATTGTGCAACATCTGCGCACCCACCACTTTGATCATGCCGATCTCCACCCGGGCGTCATCGCCCGCATCGATTCGCCTGGCGGTATCGAGGGTAAACAACCGGCAGGATTGTATTTCCGCCGCACTATCGAACACGTGTTTTTGCAGCAGTTGCTTGTCTGCCAGTGAGCTGCCAAAAGCCTGGCGTTGATGCAGTCGCCCGCACATCAGGTCAAATGCACGCTGTGCCTGTCCCAACCAGCGCATGCAATGAAATATACGGCCTGGCCCGAGGCGCTTCTGGGCGATCACGAAGCCCTGTCCACGGCCCCCCAGGAGATTTTCTTCCGGCACGCGGATATTGTCGTACTCGACCTCGAAGTGACCGCCGTTTATTCCCAGCACCGGGGTTTCCCGGATGATGTTATAGCCGCGCGCATTGGTGGGAACAATAATCATACTGAAGGCGTGGTGGCCGGGGGCGTCGGGTTCGGTCCGGCACATGATGGTGGTATAGGCGGCTTCATCAGCGCCGGAGGTAAACCACTTGCGGCCGTTGATAATCCAGTGCCCGTCTTCCAGTACCGCCGTCGTTTGTAACTGGGTAGGGTCGGAGCTGGCGACGCCCGGCTCGGTCATGCCTATGCTGGGAAAAATGTCACCGTCCACCATGGGCTTGAGGAATTCCTTGCGCCAGCGTTCCGATGCGTAGCTATTCAACATAATGGAATCCTGCAAACTCACGGTACCGAATACCTTCCAGCCATGCTCGGATCGCCCGATCACCTCATTGATGTAGACATAATCCATGAAGGGCATGCCCTGCCCGCCGATCTCCCTGGGGTGCCCCAGTGCCCACAGGCCTTCTGCCTTGGCTTCTCCCATTAATCTTGCCATCGTCACATTGGCGTTGGTTCGATCTTCGCCATGCAATATGTGCTCAACAGGATAGACTCTGTCTTCGAGAAACTGTTTTACCCTGGTGCGGACGGGGTGCCAGGCAGGACTGATATCATGCGCTGGATCTTGCGGGTCAGTTTTCATGGTGTGCCTGTGCTCGTCTTTGGTGTGATGGGTAGGAGTCAGCAAAGGCTATGGCGCCAATCGGCACGCTCCCGAGAGACACTTTGCTGCCAGTTGCTTCCCAGGTCCAGCCAGTCATGTCATCCTGTTACGTGCTTATCCTTCACCGCATAAAGCCGGAACATCAGGGCTATGGGCATGAGCAGCCAGGGCACGTTAAAGACAATTACGGACATTATCCTGGCCCCGGTGTCCTTATAGGTCATTAACTCCCAGCTCAGGTACAGCAACAAGGCAAATACCATCATGCCACTGCAAAAGGTAGCCACACCCTTGTACCAGTCGGTGGTATGGCGGTTCGTCAGGAAAGCAAAGAGCGAGACCGCGTAGAAGGGGCCAAATAAATAGGCGTCTGCCTCGTTGGAAATGCGGACGTAGGGGGGTGCGTTGGCATAGGCCGGTTCGACTTGCAGGTAGCCCAGCCATGCGCGACCAACCCAGCTTTCCCCGCAGGGGCCATCCAGGCCCTGTCCCAGGCCTTCCCAGCCACAGCCAAAAATGAAGGCGGGCTCATAGAACCAGGCCACGAAACCAAAAAAGGCGAAGATCAAGATAAAGATCCAGTCGTACCAGTGTCTTGTTGCCATGATATTGATTCTCTTAGCGCTCAGGAGTCGACAGGCGGTAAAAAAGATAGACCAGAACCGGCAGTAACGCCTGCCCGCAACAGAATACCGATGAACAACCCGGCGTCAAGGCGGGATCCCGGGGGCGGGCGCCTGCCCGCGTGTGATGTTCTTCACAGAATGATGTGACCGGCGGTAAAACCCGGGGATTGTCTGCTAGTTTATCCCTGTGCGCCACAGGGGGCGCACAGGCGGGGCCACAACATGACTGTGTGCGGCTGTTTCACTCCTCCAGGCCTGCCCCGCCTTCTTCCTTGCAGCCAAACCGATGGTTCACTTCCCTTGTCTCGCGGCCGATGTCATGATGTCCCAGGGTGAGGGAAGCGAGGATTGTCGCTGTGGATGTCACATTTGTCCGGGAGCTTGAAGCGCCAAGCCAGGCCGAGCAGCGCGTACTTGAAGCAATCTGCGCCCGTGGTGTCGCAGATTTCAGCGAGCTGCCCGCCGAGGCGGGCCGGCTGCGCGCCACGTTCCTCGAGGAACTGGTTGCCGGCTCGAGAGCGGACTGGCCGCAACTGTGCTGCCCATTGCGTATTCGCGGTGCCCGCATACTCGGACCGATACGCGCCCTGCCGGCTACACGCGACGGTCCCGGCATGACGCTGTTGTTCCGGGAGTGCCAGTTTGACTCGCCGGTCGATTTCAGTGGCGCCGATTTTTTGTCGCTGCGCCTGGTTGATTGCCATCTGCCCGCCTTTATCGGTATCAGCCTTACCACCAAGGCCGACCTCGATTTTTCCGGAACCCACTTCTCCGGCGTCCGTGACCACAGCTCCGACCTGGCGGATGTGGGCAACTGCGCGGTGCACCTGAATCACGCGAAAATCGGTGGGCGCTTACTGCTCTCGTCGACGCCGCGGGCGCGCTTTGAAACCCGGGGTAGTGTCAGGCTCGATGGCGCTCACATAGGGAGCAGTGTGGAGCTGCACGGCGCCTTGCTGCAGGACTGCGACGAGGCTGCCTTCAGCGCGCGATCAGCTGTAATCGGCGGTAATATCGAGATGTTGCCCGGCCAGGGGCACCGGTGCGAGGTACACGGAGAGGTGTCACTGGTTGCCGCCCACATCACCGGAGACCTCGATTGCGGATCGGCCCGATTGTACAACCCCGGTGGCCGGGCGCTGCACTGCGAGGACATTGTCGTTGAGTCGGTATTCCTGACCCGCAACGATCCCCGGTTCACTTTCGAGGCCTGTGGTCGGCTGAATTTTCTCACCGCGACGATCGGTGGCAGCTTTTTTATAACCAATGCTCGCCTGTGTCCGGGTCCCGACTATACCGGCCTGCTGGCCAGGGGAGGCCCCGTGGCGATCAATATGCAGCAAATGCGCATATCGAACGCGCTGGTGCTGTTCAACGTCGGCGCACTGGAGCCCGACTCAAACGTTGCGGCCCCCGATGCTATCAAGCCGGTGGAGGGCTGGTTTATGCTCGCCGGCGCACAGATGAATACGCTGATTCTTCATGTCGGCACCGGCTGGCCCGCGCCGGGCTACCTCGACATCGACGGCACTTCATACGCACGGGTCCGCCATGTCGATGGCGGCGACCTCGTGGCCAAGAGCAAGGCCTGGCTCAGGCGCCAGTTTGCCGATGGCTGCCCGGACGCCACGAGCTATCGCCCCCATCCCTACGAGCAACTTACCCGCGTACTGCGCGACAGCGGCCTGTCACGGGAGGCGGACGCCATCGCGGTGGAAAAGATTCGGATGCGACTGGCGGCCCGGGTCGACTCACCCTGGTTGCGGCTGTTTCCGCGCCTGCTGATGCTGATAAGCCATCACGGTTACTCGACCAGCCGGGCGGTGTATTCATTTTTACTGTTTGTGCTGCTTGGCGCCGCGATGTACACGGTGGCCGTGGCGTATTTCGACCAGCCTTTTTTCCCCTTCGAGCAGCCGCCCGAGGCCACGAGCTACATACTCCCCGTGGGGCTCGGTACAGTGGACACGCCGCTGGGTTGCCCCGGCCTGGACACCCTGCAGTACGCGCTGGATTTTGCATTGCCGGTGATAGACCTGGGCCAGGACTCGTTTTGCCGGTTCGTACCGGCGGGACCCGCACGCTGGTTATGGCTGACTCTGCACAGCCTGTATGGCGTGTTTGGCGCAGCGCTGTCCGCCGTGGTGATTTTGACCCTAACCGGCGTTTTGCGGCGAGACTGACAGCAGCTCCATTATCACCTGCCATTCCTGCGCTGTGACGGCCTGTACCGAAAGGCGTCCCTGTCGCAGCAATACCATGTTTTCCAGTTCCGCCTGCTGTTTCAGTTCCGCCAGTGGCAGCAGGCGTGGGAATTTCGCCTTGAATACCAGGTCCACGCAGAACCAGCGTGGTGCGTCTGCGCGTGCCTTCGGGTCATGGTAAGGGCTGCTTGCATCAAACTGGTCCGGGTCCGCATAGGCGGCTTTGGCTACTCCCGCCACTCCCGCGATGCCGACATGCTTGCAGCTAGAATGGTAGACGAACACCTCGTCACCGACGGCGACCTGGTCGCGCAGGATATTGCGCGCCTGGTAGTTGCGGATTCCGCTCCAGCGTTCCGGGCGGCCACCCAGCGCGGCCAGGTCGTCAATGCTGAATTCGTCGGGTTCGGTTTTGAATAGCCAGTACGCCATGGGGTGCCAACAAGCTGCAAGGGGCAGACTATAGCCAGTCCTGCGGGCGAAGGCCATCCGGGGCATGAATTTCCTTTTACCCCACGCGGCACTTGACCCAAATCAAATCCGGCTGCATAAGCGCACCGACTCGCTGGTGGAACACGGCCAAACTGATTTAAAAGATCTACAGTAGATCGCACTGGCGTGGACGAACAGTGCCGCGCTGCAAAGGTTCCCGATAGCACGAGGCCGATGAGCAATGACAACCATCACGCATGACAATATAGGTCCTTTCAAGATTATCGAGGTCTACGACCCCGCCGTGAACTTGCGTGGCACCCTGGTGGTGGACAATGTCGCCCGGGGTCCATCCATTGGCGGCGTCAGGATGGCGCCGGATGTCAGCGCCGGCGAATGTTTCCGGCTGGCCCGCGCCATGACCCTTAAAAATGCCGCGGCCGACCTGCCTCACGGCGGTGGCAAGTCGGTGTTGTACGGTGACCCCGCGATGCCCAAGGCGGAAAAGGAACAGGTAGTGCGCGCCTTCGCCTGCGCCCTGGCGGAAGTGGAACAGTATATTTTCGGTCCCGATATGGGCACGGACGAGGAGTGCATGGCCTGGGTCAAGGACGAGATCGGCAGGGCAGTGGGCCTGCCCAGGGAAATAGGCGGTATTCCCCTGGACGAGATCGGCGCCACTGGCTGGGGCGTGCTGCACGCCATCAAGGTGGCCTGTGAATTCAACAAGCAGCCGCTGGCCGGGATGCGGGTGGCGGTGCAGGGTTTCGGCGCGGTGGGTAAGCACGCCGCCCGCTTCCTGGCAGCGGAGGGAGCCATCCTGGTTGCCGCTGCCGATAGCCAGGGAACGGTGTCCTGCGCGGACGGCCTGGATGTGGGCCAGTTGATCGCACTGAAGGAGGCCGGTAGCAGCGTGGTCGAATATTCCGCTGGCAGCGGGGTCAAGCGGGGTGACGGGGAGGCTATTGTTGATGTTGCCTGCGACATCTGGATTCCTGCCGCCCGCCCGGACGTGATTCGCGAGGACAACGTGGATCGGCTGCAGGCGGCCATGGTGGTCGCCGGAGCCAATATCGCCGTGACCGCGCCGGCCGAACAACGGCTGCATGCCCGTGGTGTACTGTGCATTCCCGACTTTATTGCCAATGCCGGCGGTGTGATCTGCGCTGCCATGGAATACCAGGGCGCCACCGAAGCGATGGCCATGCAGACCATTGAGGAAAAACTGCGCAACAACGTACAGACGGTACTGGAGAACAGCGCCAGGAAGCAGTGTACGCCACGCGAGGCGGCGGTCGACATGGCCATGCAGCGGGTGACGCGCGCCATGGAGCTGCGGCGCTGGAGCCTGTTTTGAACAAGGCGGCGCGCAGCTGATGTACCGTATTCGGATCCACGGCAGGGGAGGGCAGGGCATCAAGATGGCGAGCCGGGTGCTCGGCACGGCCCTGTTCCATGCGGGTTTTACCGTTCAGGATGCACCGAAGTACGGCGCCGAGCGGCGCGGCGCGCCCATTTTTTCCTACGTGCGTGCGGACCGGCAAGCCATCAACGAGCGCGGCACGATGTATCGGCCCGACCTGGTGGTGGTGGCGGACGACACCCTGCTGGCTGTACCCGCCGCCGGTACGCTGCTGGGAATCGATGCCCACGCCGTGGTACTGGTGAACTCCCGCGACTCTGCCGATACCTGGCGCCACCGGCTCAACCTGGACGCCAAGCTGGTGATCCTGCCGTCCGCCGCGGAAACGGCGGATCGGGCAAACCTGCCCCATATCGGCGCAACCTGTGCCGGCGCCGCCGCCTGCCTGTTGGGGCTTGTCGAGCGTGATGTGCTGGCGCGGGCGATCGCCGAGGAACTTGACGGGCTCGGGGACACCGTGGTGGCGGCCAACCAGGCCAGCGCCCTTGCCGCTTTCGATGCACTGGCGGGTCAAAGTGGCCTGGTGCAGGAGGGCGTGACAATCGCTGCCGCCGATTACCAGGCCCCGCAGTGGATTGAATTGCCTTTCGAGGATGCCAGCATCGCCGCCCCGGATATACGCGCGGCCGCCAACAGCGTACAGGTTCGCACCGGCCTGTGGCGTACCCTGCGCCCGGTGATCGACTACGACCACTGCAGCCATTGCTGGTGGGTGTGCAGTACCCTCTGCCCCGACAGCGCTATCCGGGTTGCAGAGGACATGCCGGTGATTGACTACGATCACTGCAAGGGGTGTATGGTCTGCGTGGGCGTCTGCCCGCCCCACGCGATCGCGGGCATACCCGAGTACCTGGCGCAGCAGCAGGAAAGCGCAAGGGCAACAGGAGGGGGCGCAGATGACACCGAAACTGCTCAGCGGTAACGCCGCGGCCGCCTGGGGGGCGCGCCTGGCCGGGGTGGATTACATTCCGGCTTTCCCCATCACCCCGCAAACCGAAATTATCGAGACCCTGGGATCGTGGATCGACAGCGGTGACATGCCCGGCCGCATGGTGACCCTCGAATCCGAGCACTCCATGCTGACCGCGGCCGGAGCAGCGGCTGCCACCGGTGTCCGGGTATTCAGCGCTACCTCGAGCCAGGGTCTGCTGTACGCCATGGAAATGCTCTATACCGTCGCGGGATGGCGCGCGCCTTTTGTGCTGGTCAATGTATCGCGCGGCCTGTCCGCGCCCATTACCCTGGAAGCTGATCACAATGACATACTGGCGGCGCGAGACAGCGGCTTCCTGCAACTTCATTGCGCCGACTGCCAGGAAGTGCTGGACAGCGTGCTGCTGGCTTACCGGCTGGCGGAAGACCCTGCTATCCGTCTGCCGGTGCTGGTGAACCTGGACGGCTTCTACCTGTCTTTTACCCGCGAGCCGGTAGACCTGCCCGACGAGGAGGCGGTGAGCCGTTTCCTGCCACCGTTTGATGCAGGGGAGATCCGCTTCAGCGCCAGTGCACCCCAGAGCCAGGCGGTAGCCGTGCTGGGCGGCGGACCTTATTCCTACTTCCGTTACGAAACCCACCTGGCCGCCTGCAATGGCGTTGCGGTGTACGAGCAGATTGCCGCCGAGTTCGCCTCCACGTTCGGCCGAGAGCGGGGGGCACTGGAACAGTACCGGTGCGACGACGCGGAGCTGGTCTTTTACATGGTCGGTTCCTTTGCGACCAAGGCGCGTGAAGCCGTGGACCGGCTGCGCGACGCGGGACAAAAAGTGGGGCTGGTGCGGCCGCGCCTGCTGCGCCCCTTCCCCCTGGGTCCCGTTGAGGAAGCGCTCAAGGGCAAGCAGGCAGTGATAGTGATCGACCAGAACCTGTCCATGGGCCAGGGCGGCATCCTGCACACCGAGTTGCTCGCGGCGCTGTACGGCAAGCCGGGCGCGCCCCCGGTTGTCACCAGCTTTATCGGCGGCCTGGGGGGGCGCGACATCAGCGCCGAGGAGTTCTACCACATGGTGACGGTGACCCGGCAGGCCATAGCCAGCGGCACAGTACCGCCGCCACGCCTGCTCTACACCGCCGGCGAGCTGCGCGAAATACGCAAACTGCAGGCCGTCGCCATGGTGGAAAGGCAGGAGACTGCGCCGGCGCGGGGCACGGCGGCAGGGAAGGAGGCAGCCCATGACTGAACAGCGCTTCAAGCGGATGAAAGACCTGCCCTCCACCCACCTGCTGGGCACCGGCACACCCATGTGCTCGGGTTGTGGCGGGCTGGAGGCGCTGCACCAGATTTACGATGTGCTGGGTGATAAAACCGTGTTCGTCAATGCCGCGGGCTGCATGACCCTGTTGTCGGTCTACCCGTTCACCCCGTTTCGCGGTTCCTGGCTCTATACCGCCATGGCCTCGGCGCCCGCCGGGGCGCAGGGCGTGCGTGATGCCCTGGATATCCTGGCGCAGCAGGGGCGTATGCCGGCGCAGGACGACCTGGGCGTGGTGGTGCTGACCGGAGATGGTTCGGCCTATGGCATGGGTCTTTCGGCGACCTCGGCGGCCATGGATCGCAACCTGGATTTTATTTACATCTGCTATGACAACGAGGGCTACGGCAATACGGGACAACAGGCCTCCAGCGCCACGCCCCACGCCGCGCTCACCGCCACCAGTGGCGGCAGCCGGGGTTACCCGGGTTACAAGAAAGACCTGTTCGGTATCTGGGCTGCACACCGGCCGGCCTACGTCGCCACGGTGATTGGCAGCGAACCGCTGGACCTGGCGCGCAAGATCGAAAAAGCCCGGGAAATGAAGGGCTCGCGCATGATCATTGCCCTGGCGCCGTGCCCCACCGGCTGGGACTACGACCCGAAAGACTCGGTAGAGGTCGGGCGGCTGGCCGTGAAGACCGGGGTCTGGCCACTCAAGGAATACATCGACGGCAAGGTGGTTCACACCCGTGTTCCCCGGGAACGTGCGCCGGTGGAAGATTACCTGCAACTGCAGGGGCGGTTCGGCCACCTGTTCGCGCCACAAAAAAATACTGCCCTGCTCGAGGAAATCCAGGCCAGGGTAGATACCTACTGGGCCGGGGTCGAACCGCAGCGACCGGCATCGTGAGCGAAGCCCTGCTCCTGGCGCCGGCCACTACAGCGCGCCCGCTGTTAGACGCCCGGGTGAGCTGGCGTGTTGCGTTTACAGGTGCCCCGACTCCCTGAGTTCGGCCACGATCAACTTCTGCACGGCGGTTTCCTTGAGATCTTTCGGGTGCTCAAGACCCATTCTGGCGAGGTAGGGCATGGCACCGTCCGGGGGCGAAAGGGCTGCCCCAACTGCACCGGCCAGGGTCTTGAACAGCGTGGCTCTGGAACCCATCTTTACTTTCAATCGCTGCAACACATCACCCAATACCAGCTCTTCAGGGGTAAAGTCGGTGCCAAACGGATATTTCGGGAACAGTCCCTCCGGCCGCATGCGGGAGACCACCCGCTCCAGGCGCTCCGGGGTGTTGTTGCGGTAGGCCAGGGGTATCTCATAATCTTTCGGGATTTTGCCGGCGGCCTTGGCCTGCTCCAGTAAGGGTTGCTGGAATCGGGAATCGGCAATATTGAGCAGTCGTGCTATCACGTCCCGTTCCCGTTGGCCGCGCAGCATGGCGACGCCGTATTCCGTGATCACGATGTCGCGCAAATGCGCGGGTATGGTCGTGTGACCGTAGTTCCACACGATATTCGATGAGATGTTACCGCCCTTGGTGCGGGTGCTGCGGCACATCAGCACCGACCGGGCGCCCTCCAGCGCATGGGCCATGGCAACAAAATTGTACTGCCCGCCGACTCCGCTGATCTTGCGGCCGTCATCGAGCCCGTCCGAGCAGGCGGCGCCCAGCAACGACACCATGATCGTGGTGTTGATGAAGCGGGCGTTCTGCCGTTGCAGCCTGGCAATTTCCTCACAGCCATACAACTGGTTGACGTAGGCTATATCGGTCATGCAGATCTTCCTGGCCTCGTCCTCGGGCATGCTCCGGAGCTGCTGGTACATGGCCTGGGGGCCGAGGAAAAATCCGGCATGGAGCACGATGCCGCCACTGAGTTTATTGCCGAGGCAGTGCTTGTTAATCAGGGCCAGCGCTTGCGCATCGCCGAGATCCGCGTCGATCTGCGTGCCGTCCGCGCAGCGAAGTACGCCGTTTTCCAGGCTTATGGACTGCTTGAAAATGCCATACTTTTGCAGGAACTGCAGGTCGTCGGGCCGGATTTTCGTGGCGATTACGCCTTCATCCAGCAGTATCTCCAGGGTTCCCGGTGTGACCAGCGAGTCGACCCTGCGTGCATTGACCAGGCGCTGCAGGCCGGGGTGACCGTACACTTCCCGTTTCAGGATTCCGTGGTTGTACAGGTGGCGGAAGCCGTCTGCGAACATCTCGGTTGAGCCGTACAGACCGCGCTCGAAAGGCTCCACGCCGCCGACCTCGTCAATGATGCCGCCGAATTTGTCGAACATGCCCAGCTCTGACAGGACTTCCCTGAAGCGTTCGTTTTTTTCCTGTCGCAGGATGCAACCGTAGGTGATGGCGTCTCCCAGGGAGCCGATGCCGATCTGCAGGGTGCCGCCGTCGGGCAACAGGCTGGCGGCATTGAGCCCGATAATATAGTCCGTGGTATCTACCTCTGGCGACGGTGGCCCCAGCAGGGTGTGGTTGTATTTGGGATCGTCCAGGATCAGGTCATAGGTTTCCGCCGGCACGATCGCATCGTTGTACATGAAGGGCAATTCGTCGTTGACCTGGCCGATGACAGCCACTTTTTTACCGGCATCCCTCATCGCCTGCAGGCGCGGCAGTATGTCGAGCGCATAGGCATCACCACTCATGCTGTAGGACAGCTTGCCGTCGATCATCTTTTTGCTGGTCATCTGGCTGAACACATTGCAGCCCTGTTCAACCATGTCACGCAGCCAGTGGGTGAAGTTGCTGTAGACGAAATTCTGCTGGGCATGGCTGTTGCCCAGGAAGCCGCCGGCCTGCAGGAACACCTCCACCACCTCGATATTCTTTGGCAGTTGCCCCTTCATGTACGGTCGCACGTAGTCCAGTTCCGGAAGGTTGCCGAATACCCTTGCAACGAAAGGATCCAGGAAGCGCTTTTCCAGGTCGCTTGTCCCCCGGGGGCGGCTGAAGGACGCACCGGTAATGATGGTCAGCTCGATCCCGGGATCCGCAGAGGCGCGCCTGTACAATTCGTTGAAGATATACGCCGGCCTGCCGAAACCACCGGCAACGACAACTTTCTTGCCCACCTGTCCCAGCAGCGCCTCGACGCATTGTTCGAGATCCGTGAAATATCTGGGCGCTTGAACAGTCATTATTCTCTCTCCGGCTTTACAGTGGATAACACCAGCGACAACCATACCCCATCGACAGGCGATTTAGGTATAGCACCGGTGTATGGAACTTGCCAAGTGTGGGGCAATAGTCGACAACGGGAAGCGGCCGCTGGCACTTTAGTCCCGCTTAATCTACGCTGTCTTTTGCCTGCCCGCTTGCGGCGTGCGGTGTTTAATGTGGTATCTTCGTTTGCAGGAAGAGGGTTTGCACACATGTCAGAAAAGAATATGAAAATGGTCAGCCGCCTGTTGCAGGAGGTATGGACCGAGGGCAACCTGTCGCTGCTGACAGAGCTGGTCGCGGCGGACTCGGTGTCCTATCCCATGCCACAGTTTGGCGCGGTGAACGGGCCCGAGGGGTATAAGCAGTTCATCGCCGTGTACAAGGGTGCTTTTCACGATATGGCCTTTACCATCGAAGACCAGTTTGCCTCCGGCAATAAGGTCGCCACCCGCTGGACCAGCACGGTGACGGATGCAGCCGGGGACGCCATGCATTCAGACGCCGGTGAACAGGTGAAGATCGACGGGACCACGATCACGCACCACGATAACAGCGGCAAGATCATCGCGGAATGGGCGACCTGGGATACCCACAGCCTGCTGCAATCGGCGGCAGCGCCACAGGTGTTCGACCAGTTGTCTATCAGGATTTGAGCGTCTGCACAGGGCGTCAGCGGCGCCTCATCGATGCCTGGCGCCGACGATCTGCTGTTACACTGGGGCGCTGACATGGAAAACCGGCCGCAAGCGCGGTATTTGCTAATAACGGTGGTATGAAACCAATGAAACGACTCAGTCTGATCGACAGCGCCTTCCTGATGATGGAGAGCCGGGAAACCCCGATGCATGTAGGCGGGTTTAATTTGTTCACGCTGCCAGAGGGTGCGAACGAGCAGGAATTCCTCCACGGGCTGGCCGACAATATGCGCACGGCGGATTCCTTCCAGTCGCCTTTCGGCGAGAAATTGAAGGTGGGGCGTCTGGGCATGATGGGTCCCCTGTACTGGGAGGAGGACACCTCGCTCGACCTGGAATACCATATCCGGCACTCGGCACTGCCCAAGCCGGGTCGCTTCCGGGAGCTGTTTGCGCTGGTATCGCGCCTGCATGGCACCCTGCTGGATCGCAATCGTCCCCTGTGGGAGATGCACCTGATAGAGGGCCTGCAGGAGCGGCAGTTCGCGGTGTACTCGAAGTTTCACCACGCGGCGATTGACGGGGTGCGCTCCATTCACCTGACCCAGAGCATGTATTCGGCGGACCCCCACGCGCGCATCAATTACTCGCCCCTGTCACTGGCGGCAAGGGATCGCTATATCGCCGACATGGGGGTGGAGCCCTCGGAAGCGGAAATGCGCAATGTAGCCGAAATGCTGAAAGCGGCCTTTGACAGCAGCGGCCAGCTGCTGGGCGCTGTCAGGCAGTACGCCGGGGCCTGGGCAGGCAGGTCGGGCCCGCTGGTGGTTCCCTGGAAGGACGTACCCCGCTCCGCGATCAACACCAAGGTGGACGGTGCGCGGCGCTTCGTGGCGCAGTCCTGGCCCTTCGCCCGTATCCGGGCAGTTGGCAAGGCGCTGGACGGGACCTTCAACGACGCGGTGCTGGCGATGTGCTCCGGCGCCCTGCGGATATTCCTGCAACATCACGGGGAGTTGCCCAGCCAGTCTCTCAAGTCCATGGTGCCGGTTTCCCTGCGCCGCCCTGGGGACATGGAATCATCAAACGCGGTCGGCGCCATCAGTGCCGACCTGGCCACCAACGTCCGAGACCCGATACAGCGCTTCCACAAGATCAAGGCGTCGATGGAGGCCGGGAAAGCGATGTTCCAGGACATGTCTCCCAACGAGGCAGCCCTGTTCCTGCAATTGATCCAGCTGCCCGGACTGGTCCTTATCCCGCTGGGCCTGGGTACCCGCTTCCCGCCCTACAGCACCGTCATATCCAATGTCCCGGGACCGCG
Source organism: Haliea sp. (assembly GCA_024642245.1). Taxonomy (GTDB): domain Bacteria; phylum Pseudomonadota; class Gammaproteobacteria; order Pseudomonadales; family Halieaceae; genus JARRPM01. The sequence goes on along the minus strand of JAHEBM010000031.1, from coordinate 7,455 downwards.
CCAGCCCATGTACTGGAACGGTGCGCGCCTGGAAGGCATCTACCCGGCCTCCATTGTCACGGAGGGTATCGCGCTGAATATTACGCTGGTCACCTACGACCAGCAGGTGGATTTCGGCATCATGGCCTGTCGCCGCTCACTGCCGCAGGTACAGCGCTTTATCGACTACCTCGAAGAATCACTGGTTGAACTGGAAGACGCCGCGGGTATCAGTTCCGCCGGTGGGGCGCGCGCAAGCAGTTCTGCCGCCAGCAAGGCAAAAACGCGCGTCAGCAAAAAGTCGAAGTCCGGCGCCGTGGCCAAACCCCCGGCGAAG
>JAHEBM010000031.1:0-7039 GCA_024642245.1 Haliea sp. | reverse complement strand
CAAAGGCTAAAGCCAGCGCCCGGCCCAGGCTCAAGGCAAAACGCGGTGGCCGGGTAGCGCCTAAAGCGAAGGCGTCCGCCAGATAAGCACCAGCGATCCCGGAGGCGTTCGCCTCCGGGTCCGGGCTGTCAGGAAAACGCTTCCTTCAGCAGGGCGAAGGAGCGCTTGCGGTCCTCGAAGTAATACATATTGGTGACCGCCATAATCTCATCCGCGCCGTGCAGGGCCGCCAGCTTTTCCAGTTGCGCGCGCACCTGTTGCGGGGTTCCCGCCGCGCGACTGCTGCTGCGGCTGTCGATAAAAGCCTTTTCCCTTGGCCCCACCGGATAGGCCAGGGCCTGCTGGGGTGTTAGCGATACGCCGTCGGATTGCCCGGCAAAGAAGCGAAACAGGTTGAGGTCGTGCGTCAGTTGCAGGGCGCGGGCCTGTTCCTCGCTGTCGGCACAGAACACGCTGGTGGTGAGAATTGCATAGGGTTGCTGCTGCAGGGCGCTGGGCTGGAAACGGGACTTGTACAGCCCGATCAGGCGCGCGTCCGCCTGGGGGTTGATAAACAGCCCCAGGTTGTAGGGCAGGCCCCGTTGCGCGGCAAGCACCGCGCTGTCGGGACTGGAGCCCAGCATCCACAGGGGAACAGGCTCTGGTGCCCTGGGGCTCACTACCGGGCTACTGTCTTCATTCCACAGGTAAGCGCTGAGCCGCGCGACCAGTTCCGGGAATTGCTCGAATTTCGGACGCCCGTCGGTGGCCAGGGCCACGGCAGTTGACATGTCCGCCCCCGGCGCCCGGCCCACGCCGAGGTCAACCCGGCCGGGATACAAACTGGCCAGCAGCGAGAAGACCTCCGCTACCTTGTAGGCGCTGTAGTGGGGCAGCATGACGCCGCCCGAGCCGATGCGCATCGTGTTGGTGACGGCGCCGATGGCGGCCAGCAGCACTTCCGGGGCGCTGCCTGCGACCGCGGGAAAAGCATGGTGCTCCGATACCCAGAACCGCTCGTAGCCCAGTTGTTCGCACCAGGTGGCCATTGCCAGGGTCTCGTGCAGGGCGGCGGACGCCTCGCCGGCCGAGCGCGCCAGTGACTGGTCAAGAACCGATAATTTCATGGCTTGTTACTTCAGGAAATTCACCGGGAAAACCGGGAGTCTGCTAAAAAAAGGGGCGGGTTATACCCGCCCTGTTTGCATCTGTCCTGGGCCCGGTGTGGGCCGGACCAGTCCCTCAGAACTTGCGGAACATACCGAGAGTAAACACGCCCACCGAGGTATCGTAGAAGTCGATATCGTGGTCATCTTCATACCAGCCGACAGTGGCATTGAAGGCCCAGTGCTTCAAGCCGAAAGGTTCGGTGTAGAACACGGTACCGCTGGCGCCGTAACCGTTGTAGCTGTCCCCGATGCCGTAGATCGGGTTGTCGTCCTTCATGTCGAAGTCGGAATAGGAGGCATTCAGCACATAGCGCCAGTGGTCATCGTGCTCGTAGATGTAGTTCAGGGACGCGATGCCGCCGTCATTGGCCATGGCGTTACCGTCCAGGTCGCGGTCGACGTAGCTCAGGCCCGGGGTGACAATATGGTGGCGGTCGTCCGAGGAAAATTCGTAGAACAGGTCGAAACGATCGGTGTCGCCGTTGCGATCAAGCAGGCCACGCTGGTCGTCGCTCAGGGCCAGGCTCTGGCCACTGTTCTCGTCGTCGATATCGATTTTTTTGGAGGTGTAGCGCAGCTCCAGTCCGCTGCTCATGAACTGTTGCCAGTACACCCGGAAACCGTCGCTGGTGCGATCGGTATCCTTGCGCTTGGCGCCGGTCAGGTAGGGGTCGCTCCAGACCTGGGTGTCAATGGCGGTCTGTTCGTAGCTGGCGCCGACCAGGCCGGCCCGGCCGATATCCTGGCGCACGCCCAGGACGGTGCTCGTGTCGAAGCTCAGGAAGTCCTCGAGCAGGTTACCCAGGTGGACCTGGGTGCGCGTGCTTGCAAAGGTGTAGGACAGCTCGACGCTCAGGGCCGGAATGGCGCCGCCCTCGCTGCTGTTCGGGGAGTCGGAGAGGTTGTCGATCTCCTTCTCGCCGACGTTGACCTTGCCCGACACAATGCTCGCCAGCATGTTCGATTTGACACCGACAGCACCGGCCCCGACATTCACATAGCCGCTGAAGCCACCCTTGGTGGGTATGATAACGGCCGCCTGGCTCGACGCGGCCAGCCCGAAGCCCAGCGCGAGCATGGCAATACTCGATGACAATACGGTTTGTTTCGACAGTAGCTTTTTGGTCATATTCCAGTCCCCTTTTTTGCGGATAGTCTCGTCCCCATCCCGGCCGGGATCGGTAGCGCACACATGGGTCGATATTACCCTGATTACGGCACCGCGGATGCCGCCGAAACAGGGAATTGGTACTATTTACACTCCGTCCCGGCGAGTGCAGGCTCATTTACTGCAGCCCCGGTGTTGGGGCTCGAATCCCGCCCCCGGATAGGACTGGGCTGCCTCGTAGCCGAAAATTTCGGTAAATGTAACATACCGGGAACGCCCGGGCCCGTTTTGGGGTCACAATGCATATTTCCCTTATATGGCGGGGCTGGTGGATGGACCCTCTACTGGAGACATTGTTGTTGTGGGCCAGCGGCCTGTCTCTGGTCGGCGTGGTCGCTACCGTGATCGGCGTGCCCTGGGTGGTGGCGCGCCTGCCGCAGGACTATTTCAACCAGTCCCACCGGGCTGTGTGGCGCTCCTCGGCGGATGAGCCCTGGTTTGCCCGGGTGCTGGGCGGGGTAAAGAATGTGCTGGGCGCGGTGCTGGTGCTTCTGGGCGTGGTGATGCTGGTCACCCCGGGCCAGGGCCTGCTCACCCTGCTGGTGGGGCTGTTGCTGATGAATTTTCCGGGCAAGTACCAGCTGGAACGCTGGCTGGTGCAGCGACCGGGCGTATTGCGTGCGCTGGACTGGTTGCGCGGCCGCAGCGGCCAGCCGCCGCTGGATCCGCCGGCGTACTAATTAACGCCTGCAGGCATTATAATCCGTGCCAAAGTAGGTATTTACAGGACCAACTCCCATGCTTGGAAAAATGGTATCGATCGGCTTTGACCTGGCCACACTGCCTGCCCGCATGACGGTGAAGGGAGCGAGGGCCATGGTTGCCATGCCGGGCGACATCGATTACCTGAGACGGGAGCTGCGCGCCGTCTCAGGCGAGGTGGCCCGGGAAGTTCAGCAATTGCTGGCGAGCGTGGACGCGGAGATGAGCCAGAAGACAGCTCACCTGAGCCCCGCGCAGAAACAGCAGGCCGCCGACCTGGCGCTGGGTGCAGCCGAGCAACACCTGAGCATGGCGGCGGTCAACGTATTGCGGGCCCTGTGGCTGACCGCGGATTCAAACCGCGGCCTGGACCGTGAGCGCGAACCGGTTATCATCGACCAGGAGCCCTAGGCGTTTGCCATGCTGACCAGTGCCAATTCGGTCCTGCTGATCGTGGACCTGCAGGGCAAGCTGGCCCAGCTGATGACGGACAGGGAGACGCTGTTCGCCAACGTCGTGCGCATGATCAGGGGCGCCCAGGCGCTGGCAGTCCCTATCCTCTGGGTCGAGCAGGTCCCGTCAAAACTCGGTCCCACAATACCCGAGGTGGCACAGCTGCTGCCCGCACTTGAACCCATTGCCAAGACCAGTTTCAGCTGTGCCCGCGAGCCCGCTTTCATCGCTGCCCTGGAGCAGCTCGGGCGCAAGCAGGTGCTGCTGGTGGGCATCGAGGCACACATCTGTGTCTACCAGTCCGCCGCGGACCTGCTGGCGGCGGGTTACCACGTGGAGGTGGTGGAAGACGCCGTCAGCTCACGCATCGCCTCGGACAAGGGCGTGGCCCTGCGCAAAATGCGTAGCCTGGGTATCAGCCTGAGCAGCGCTGAAATGGCCCTGTTCGAACTGATGGGCGACGCGGGGCACCCGGCCTTCCGGGACGTGCAGGCCCTGCTCAGCTAAGCCCGCGCTGTCCCCGATCTGCTGATCGGCCGCCAGGCGGACCCCTCCCAGGGCAGTAAACGCCTCGGCTTTGCCATCACCCCAGCTTCAGGGCAAACGGCGCCGGATTGGCGTCCATAATCGGGATGGTATTACCGATACTGCGCAGCACATTCAGCAACGGGCCCATGTGATGGGCAATGACGGGTATGCCCGAGGTGAGTATGGCGGCCGACAGGTCCCGCTGGGGGTCGGCCCAGGCGAACTTGTTGATCAGGCCCACGTGCCCGTAGGCGTGGCGGGTGTTTGGGCCCCACACGCCGAAGGGCTCGTCACCGAGCATCAAACCGGCGCTGAAGCGCATCGGGATAAACAGCGTGCGGTCAATCGTGCGGGTGCCAAATTCCTGCACTGCCCGGGCCACGGTGGTTTCCGCGCAAATACGCCGGCGACCCCACTTGCCGCCGTTGAGCATCATCTGGAAAAAGCGGCACGCTTCCTCCGCGGTACCGGCGAGGTTGCCGGCGGGAATAATCGCGTCCTGGAAGCGGGGGTCGTTACAGGTTTGCTCCAGCGATACGATGTCGGTACCCAGCGCGCGCTTGATAAATGCACCCATCAGCGGCCCCGGCCGCGGCCCGGTGGCGTAGGTGACGGCCAGGTCGTCGCGGTACTGGGGCTCGATGCCGTAGCTGAAATACTTCATGCCCATGGGCTCGCGAATCTTTTTCGCGATGTATGCGTTGATGTTCTCACCGGTCACCTTGCGGATCACGCGTTCCAGTACGAAGCCGCCGGTGATCGCGTGATAGGCCAGCTTGGACCCGTCTGCCACGATCGGCTCGGCGTCGCACAGCAGCTCCCAGGTGCTGTCCTCGTCCCACAGCACTTCAATGGCAACATCCTTGGGCAGGCCCGGTATACCGCCACGGTGGGCCAGTATCTGGTGGATGGTGATATTGTCCTTGCCCTTGCGCGCAAACTCGGGTGCGTAGAATGCCACCGGGTCCGACACGTTGATCAGGCCGTCTTCCTGCAGCATGTGCATCAGCAGGGCGGTAATGCCCTTGGAGGTGGAGTACAGGCACATGGGGGTGTCGGGCGTGGCGAGGATCTTCTCGCTGTCGGGCCCATCGTTGGGGCCGTTGCCGCTAACATGGCCTATGGAACGTGACAGCAGCACCTTGCCCTGGTGACGTATGCAGGCGGTGATGGCAGGGTGCACACCGGTCTTGTATATCTTGACGATATTATCCCACAGGTGGTCGACATCGGACTGCAGCAAACCCACTTCATGCGGATCTACTTCACTCTTGCGGTCGATGGTGGTGACAGACTCGAGGTCGCCGGGAATGTCGCTGAGGTGGAATACATGCTTGCGCAGTAGTTTCATTGGAGGCGTCCCTGTGAGTTATAGATGCTTTTGGAATAGGTCATGGTAGGCGCAAGCCGCCCGTAAGCGCAACGGGTTGGGCCTGCTCAGGCATTGCGTGCCGTTACCAGCCAGACCGCCCCGGGCAGTTGCAGCACGCCCTTGTTGTAGTAGGGCAGCAGCGCGGACTCCATGGCCGGGAATACCTTGTCCAGGACCCCCTGTTCCTGCCCCTGCAGCAGCCGGCTCACCGGGCCGATGCGGGCGAGTTCCTGCACGGCGTCGGCCAGGGTCGGCGCTTCACTGATGCGCAGGGTCGTGGTGAAGGGCTGCAGCGATATATCGGTGAAACCGGCGCCGCCGAGAATAGATTCCACCCGCTCCGGGTCCGCGAACGCGAATGGCCCGGGTGCGTTGGGCGGTGGGGGTTCCGGCGGCGGCAGGTGCGCCAGCGCGGCCTGCAGCGGGATGCGGGTCCAGTCGTTGCTCTTCATTGCCTGCCAGCAGCAAAAGGCCAGGCGGCCACCGGCAGCAAGTGCGTTGCGCAGGTTGGCAAAGGCCGCCTGCGGGTCATCAAAAAACATCACCCCGAAACGGGAAAAGAGCAGGTCGAAGTCGCCGGGAGTAAACCTGTGGCTGGCGGCATCGGCCTCGAGGAAGTCGAGCTCGGCGCATGTGTCGCCGGCGGCGGTAATCCTGGCGCGCGCGACATCGAGCATGGGAGCGGAAATATCGACACCCAGAACGCGCGCGCCCGCACCGAGCCGCTGCGCCAGCATGAGACTCTGGCTACCCCCGCCGCAGCCGACATCGAGTGCGCTGCGGCAGTCCTGCAATGACGCGTGTTCGAGCAGGGCCTGGCTGAAGGGCAGGAGCAGGCGCGCCATGATGTCATCGTCCTGGGCCCAGCGCTTGCCGGCCTCGCCATTCCAGTACTCAATCTGTTCTGCATTACTCAAGCGGTTGCACTCCTGGTCGAATGACTACAGTATCTCCCATTTGAGGTGCTGCTGGACTTGATCAGCGTCAAAGCCCTGGTCCCGGGAACCGGTCACACTAGAGGTCGGGACAGCGTCGAAGGTTCACAATATGAGAGGGATTTACCATGCATAGTGTACGCGGACTCCGGTTTTTACTCATCCTGTTGCTGGCCGCGCCACTGGCGCTTGTGGCGCAGGAAGCCTCACAGCCCCTGCAAAGCGACTGGATACAGCTGGTCAAGGGCTTTCGCGATCCGGCCACCGGGGTGGAAATGCGCAAGGTGGAGGAAGGTGATACGGCAGGTACCCGGACCGTCACCCTTGCGATCCCAAAATCCTCCCATATCAACCCGGACAGCATCGAGGAAGTCGTGGTCATCGGCCAGCGACCTGAAAAACCGGAACCGCTGGATATCAGCTATGAGTGGGTCAAGGACTACGACAACGACAATTACGGACTGATCATCCGCCTGGGCAAGAACTCCAACTGGCCGATCAGGCTGTATCTCGACTCCGCGCCAGGTTATATGCAGTAGCACCGGGCGGCCGGGGACCGCGTTTCCCGGCACGCCCTTCGCCATCATTTTCCAGATAACAACATAAGAGGTTGGATATGAGCCCGATTGCAAAACGGCCCCGAGTGGGGCGCACACTGCCTGCCTTACTGCTGGCGGTGCTATGCACCACCGTGCTGGCCCAGGCGCCCGCGCAGGTGCCTGCCAACCCCTAC
>JAHEBM010000131.1 GCA_024642245.1 Haliea sp. | reverse complement strand
TCGAACTCCCGACATCCTGCTCCCAAAGCAGGCGCGCTACCAGACTGCGCTATACCCCGATTAGTTCGTTGCCGGCGCAGGCGCCAACCCCCGTTTTCAGGAGGGCGCATCATACTCACCCGGGCTGTAAGCGTCAACGCCGGCGCCGGGAAATTACGGCTCATTGCCCGCGCAGAGCTTTCGCTCGCGGGGTTGCTCATGGGACAATGCCGGATCTATCAAGGCAGGCCCTGCCCGCCGGCCCGGCCCTGGCTTCCAGGGACGCCTGGCACCCAAAAACCAGCAAAGAGGATCCCCTGAAAATGCCCGCACTCGTCCTGGACGGCAAAGCCCTGGCAGCCCAAACCGAAGCCGACATGTTGCAGCGTGTCGAGCGCCTGAAAGCGAAATCCGGCGGTAAAACGCCTATCCTGGCGACGATCCTGGTGGGCGACGACCCCGCCTCGGCCACTTACGTCAAGATGAAGGGCAATGCCTGCCGGCGCGTTGGCATGGAATCCCTGGCGGTGGAGATGCCCGCCTCCACCACCACGCAACAGTTACTGGCAAAAATAGAGCAACTGAACGCCAACGCGGACGTCCATGGCATCCTGCTACAGCACCCGGTACCGCCCCAGATCGACGAACGCGCCTGTTTTGACGCCATTGCGCTGAGCAAGGACGTCGATGGCGTTACCTGCCTGGGTTTCGGCCGCATGGCCATGGGCGAGGACGCTTACGGCTGCGCCACCCCGCAGGGCATCATGCGTATGCTGGAACACTACAAGATCGCTATCGAGGGTAAACATGCCGTGGTCGTCGGCCGCAGCCCCATCCTGGGCAAGCCCATGGCCATGATGCTGCTACAAAAGAACGCCACCGTCACCATCTGCCACTCGCGCACCCGGGACCTGCCGGCCATCGTGGCCCAGGCCGACATCCTGGTGGGTGCGGTGGGCAAGCCGGAATTTATCAGGGCGGACTGGGTGAAGGCCGGCGCGGTGGTGGTCGATGCGGGCTACCATCCCGGCGGCGTGGGCGATATCGAACTGTCAGCCCTGGTGGACAAGGCGAGCGCCTATACGCCGGTACCCGGCGGTGTCGGGCCGATGACCATCAACACGCTGATCATGCAGAGCGTTGAATCCGGCGAGAAAAGCCTCGGTTAAAACCCTCGCAGCCCGGTTACCGCACCGGGCATTACCAGGCTACTCCCGGCGCCACTGGGTTCCCTCCCGGGAATCCTCCAGCACCACACCCTGGGCCAGCAGCTCCTGCCGGATCTCGTCGGCCCGGCCATAATTTTTCGCCAGTTTGGCGGCCTGCCGCTCGCCGATAAGCGCCTCGATGGCATCCGCGGAAATCGCATCCCCCGCCCCCGCCTGCAACCAGGTCTCCGGGTCCTGCTGCAGGATGCCCAGCAGGTTTCCAGCCGCCAGGATGCGGGCCTTCAGCACCGGTCGCTCACCGGCGGAGGCCTTGTGCAGTTGCTTGGCCAGGGCGTGTACCTCGGCGATGGCCACCGGGGTGTTGAGGTCGTCATTGAGCGCCTGGTAAAACGGCTCGTCCGCCAGCGGTATCTCCACGTCGAGCTCGATGTCCTGCACGTCCCGCAAGGTGCTGTAGAGGCTGCCCAGCGTGGTTTCAGCCTGCTCCAGCAGTTCCGCGGAAAAGTTCATGGGTGAGCGGTAGTGCGCCGATAACAGGGCAAAGCGCAGCACCTCGCCGCGGTAGTGCTGCAGCAGGTCCCGCACGGTGCGAAAGTTGCCCAGTGACTTGGACATCTTTTCACCGTCGATATCCAGGAAGGCGTTATGCATCCAGTAGCGCACGTAATCGCCGCCGTGGGCGCAGCGGCTCTGGGCGATCTCGTTTTCGTGATGGGGGAATATCAGGTCGCGGCCACCGCCGTGAATATCAATGGTTTCTCCCAGGTGCGCGCGGATCATGGCCGAACACTCCAGGTGCCAGCCCGGGCGGCCACGGCCCCAGGGGCTGTCCCAGCCCGGTTCATCCTCCGCCGCCGGCTTCCACAACACGAAATCGCCGGGATGGCGCTTGTAGTCGGCCACCTCCACCCGGGCCCCTGCCAGCATGTCGTCCAGTGAGCGACGCGACAGCTTGCCGTAGTCCGCCATGGATTCCACCGCGAACAGTACATGGCCCCGGGACTCGTAGGCGTGGCCTTTTTCGATAAGGGTTTGCGTCAACGCCAGCATCGGTTCGATATTGTGGGTGGCGTGGGGCTCGAGGCTTGGCGGCAGGGCGTTGAGCTGCGCCATGTCCTCGCGGTACTTCGCGGTAAACTCGTCAGTCACCGACTCTATGCTCCGGTTCCCCTCCTTTGCCGCGGCGATGATCTTGTCGTCCACATCGGTGATATTGCGGGCGTAGGTGACCGAGTCGAAGTGGGTCTGGAGCAGCCGGAACAGGGTATCGAAGACCACCACGGGGCGCGCATTGCCGATATGCGCCAAATTGTAGACCGTGGGACCGCACACATACATGGTGACACTGTTCGGCACCAGCGGCTCGAACAATTCCTTTTTGCCGCTCAGGGTGTTGTAGACGTACAGGCTCATTCCCCGCTGCCCCCATGCTCTGCCCAGCTGTCACGCAGGCCGATAGTGCGGTT
>JAHEBM010000130.1 GCA_024642245.1 Haliea sp. | reverse complement strand
GCCAGGAAATTCTGCTGGTTGAGGCAGACCACGAAATTCAGGGGCGGCAGCCCGCTGTGACGGCGCAGGCGGTTGAGTCTGCGGGCAGACAGGATGCTCTCCACGTCTTTCTCCAGTGACACATAACAGACATCAAAGTGGGTGGTGGTCTGCATCTTGTGCCAGACCTCCGGCTTGATGGTCATCGGGTCGGCGAAGATAAAATCGATCTCGACGGTCTCTTCCAGGTGGGGGTGCCGGTGCCGGAACCGTTCAACCCTGTCGCCGTCACTGGCGTGGCACAGCACCGTGACATGGGGCAGGCGGAAGTCGGTGTAGTGCGCGGTGAGGGCCGCCTGCAGGATCATTTCCCGCACCAGCGCCTGGAAGCCCACGAACAGAATATGCATGGGTTCGTTGCCCCTGCCCGCGGGGCGGTAGTACAGGTCCGGTGCGCATAAGCGGAAAATATTGCGGGCGATGGTTTCGCGGCGGTTGAACAGCCGTATGGCAAAGCGCGAACTGTTGATCTCGAAGAAGCTGTGTACGCTGAAGACCTCGTAGATATCCGGCGAATCCACGCAGAGGAAGCAGCGCAGGGACGTGTCCGGTGCCTCCCCGCCGATGGAGGGCTCGCGGCGGCGGGCGATGGCCTCCAGCGCCTTTACGTCGGCGTCGCCCAGGCGCCGGGTCAGGCGTTCCGCCGCCTTGGCGATGGCGATGTTCGCCTTGTCGTCGCTGGTGCACAGGAACAGTTCCTTGGCGTAAATGACCTGCGACTTCAGCAGTACCAGGGGATCCATGGCATTGCCGCGTACATGGATGGCGCCGTAGTTCTTCAACTCGGCGGCCAGCGCGTTGAGCGGGTCGTTGTCGATCACCACTACCCGCTTGTCGGAGTGCAGGCAGTAATCCCGGGCGATGCGAAACCCGGTTTCGCCAATACCGCAGACCACCACGTAGCGACGCTTGCGAAACAGCAGGCCGTAAAGCGCGACCTCCTCCTCGATCACATTCCACACGGCCTTGGCGGCGGTATAGAGCAGGACCATGGGCGCCAGGGCTCGCGCGACCTGCAGGTAGACCGGCCACCCCGCGGTTTCATCGGGGGCCTCGAAAATGAACATGCGAAAGGCCGAGTAAACCACGTCCCAATAGGTCGAGGGCCCGCCCTGGGCGGCAAATGTCATGGTCTGCGCGAAGCCAATGCAGCCGAGCACGAAGGCCAGCACCGCCAGCAGTCCCACCAGGGTCCACTCGTGACGGGCTATCAGGTTGACCGGCTCGGGTTCGCGCCCTTTATTGTGGTGCTCCCGGCCGGGAGCGGTGTCGGCTTGAGGCATGGGTTGAGGCTTGTCCCTTTTTTGGGTCACTTTAGCGGTAATGCGGCGCCAGAGAAAGCGCGACGTACCGTTGGTATCCCCCGGGCGCGGCGGCGGGAGCGGGCGCAGGGATTGTTCGTGCCGGTTGCTGGCAAGCGGCTCTAAAGCGTGTGCAGGGTGGGGAAGCAGCTGTGAAGATCTGCCGGGCTGCGGCGCGAGGCCGCGCGCCGGATGCGCTCATGCCACTGCTGGCAATGGCCCGGAAAATGCATGTAATTTCGCGGTACACGGAGCGGGCTGCCCGGGTTTCCGCGTGTGGTGGCGTGGGAGCGCGGGTGTTCCCGGGTGCGTGTCGTGGGATTGTAAAAAATTCCGACATGTCCCGGGAGGCCACTGCCTGGCGATGCCCGGGGGAATTTTCAGCCTGGTTTCAGCCTGGATTCAGGTAGCGGGAGTATAAGCGGTGTACTAGACTGGCTGGTAGTCTTGACCTGAATCAACAAAAGGCTGGAAATTTCGGCCCCCGAGGCCCGCCAGGGATTATTTTTTCATTTATTAACAACAGGTTCCGTGCGCTGTTAAAGCGGAAGTGGACCGGGCACAACTCCGGACAGGAGCTAGCTTCGGCTAGTTTGATCATCGTGAATACCTTTTTTCGACTGCAGCAACGTGTACAAGAGACCTCAAGCAGGGGTGGCTCAAGCATGGGGGGGCGGCTGGCGGCGCTCAGCCTGGCGGGTTTGTTTGCGGTTTTGGCTGTTTCGGCGTCGGCCGATGGTCCAGGCCCTTTCGACAACGGTTTTGAGGGAGATGCGCTGGGTGGTTGGAATATCGATTATGCCGCTGACTTTGTGGACGTTGTCGTCGCGCAAAATAGCCAGGAGTTTCCCATATACGGTGAATTCAGGCCGCCAGTGACGGTGAACCCCTTCCTGGGTACATACATGTTACGCATGGGGACTCCCAAGAAGGATAACGAGACCCAGAACCGGGGAATCAACAGGATTTCGCAGGAGTTCCAGCCCACCTCCACGTCTATCTTCGTGGCCCTGCGACTGTTTTCCCTGGACCATCGTGGCGATGACACCCTGCGGATCAATCTCAAGAGAGCTGACGGGTCTGACGTCCTTTCCGACAATAAGTTCGACTTTGGACAGGGCACCGTGTGTCAGGCGCCATGCAGTAAAACGATTGATGTCGGCAAGCAGAAGGATGTCATAGCCACGCCCTGGCAATCGCTGAAATTTTCCAAGCTGGACACAACGGAGACCTACACTCTTACCATCGAACTGGAAGCTGGCCAGAACGAATCCCTGGCCTCCTG
>JAHEBM010000129.1 GCA_024642245.1 Haliea sp. | reverse complement strand
GCCCGCCCGATGCGGCACGAACTGAATACGGGACTTACAAACAGCTGCAGCGAATAATCGCATCGCGGCAGTGGGCCAGAGGTCGAGGGTACCCGACGTTAGCCGTTGCCATCTGCAAGACACGGGTATTGTTCTGGGGAAGCGACACAATGTCAACCACGGGCTGAACAGGGTTGACGAATAGCCGTAATATGCAATATTGCCACTTACCCTGTTGTGAGTTACTTTTAAAACAGCAGGTTATATAAAAATCAGGAGGTTGGGGAGATGTATCGCTCACTATTCGGCTCGGCGACAGCCGTGGCGGCATTGCTGGTGGCTCTGTTCAGCATCCCTGCGGTTGCTGAAAATACATATTATCGATGGCTGGATGATCGGGGTAACCCCGTGCACAGTGACCGGCCGCCGCCCAAGGGAATTGACTATGAGGTGGTTTCCACGGGGACCAGTCTGATCAGGCAGGTCGACGCTGAAGAGGGTGCCGTACCTCCGGAGGTCGAGCCACGGGTCGGCAATGAGTTCGAACCCGCCAGTACGGAACCAACCAAAGTCGAGAAGAACCCTGAGTACTGCCAGCGTGCCCGTGAAAATCTGGAGACCCTGAACAAAGACATCCGGATTCGCATGCGCGACGAAAACGGGGAGTACTACTACCTGACCGAAGAACAAAAGGCGGAGCAGAAGCGAAACGCAGACCAGGCGATCGCCACGCACTGCGATTAGATTCATTACCTGATTAACGAAAAAGGCCCCTCTCGGGGCCTTTTTGCTTTTACCGCTTACTGAAAACGGGCGAATCGCCCTCCAGATCCACCACAATCGTCTGCCCCGGCTCGAACTCGCCAGCCAGAATGCGCTGGGCCAGAGGGTTCTCCAGCTCCTGCTGGATGGCACGTTTGAGGGGTCGCGCACCGTATACCGGGTCGAAGCCCGCGGATACCAGATGGTCCATGAACGCCTCGCTCACCTCCAGCTCCAGGTCCCGCTCTCTGAGGCGCTTGCGTAGCCCCCGCAGCTGGATATCCGCGATGCCGCGGATCTGGCTCTCGAGCAACGGATGAAACACCACCGTCTCGTCCACGCGGTTGATGAACTCGGGCCGGAAGTGGCTGGCGACGACCTCCATCACGGCATTCTTCATGGCGTCGTAATTCTCTTCCCCGGCCATCTCCTGGATCAGGTGTGATCCCAGGTTGGAGGTCATCACAATCACCGTGTTGCGAAAATCCACCGTACGCCCGTGGCCGTCCGTCAGGCGACCATCCTCCAGCACCTGCAACAGGATGTTGAAGACATCCGGGTGAGCCTTCTCCACCTCATCCAACAGCAGCAGGGAGTAGGGTTTGCGCCGCACGGCCTCGGTCAGGTAGCCCCCCTCTTCATAGCCGACATAGCCCGGGGGCGCACCGATCAGGCGGGCCACCGAGTGCTTTTCCATGAACTCCGACATATCGACCCGCACCATTGCCTGCTCGGAGTCGAACAGGAACTCTGCCAGGGCCTTGCACAGCTCGGTTTTTCCCACGCCGGTAGGCCCGAGAAACAGGAAGGAGCCGTTGGGCCGGTTGGGGTCCGACAGCCCGGCCCGGGAGCGCCGCACGGCGTTGGACACGGCGGTCACCGCCTCGTCCTGCCCCACCACGCGCGCGTGCAGGGCCGATTCCATACGCAGCAGCTTCTCGCGGTCCCCCTCCAGCATCTTGGACACGGGGATACCGGTCCAGCGTGACACCACCTCGGCGACCTCCTCCTCGGTCACCTTGTTGCGCAGCAGGGTTCTCTCTGCCGTCTCGGCCTGCTGGGCCTGTTCCAGCTGTTTTTCCAATTCGGGAATGCGGCCGTACTGCAATTCGGACATACGCGTGAGGTCGCCGGCCCGACGAGCCGCTTCGAGGTCCAGCTTGACCTGTTCCAGCTCGCTCTTGATCTGGGCTGCGCCCTGCAGGGACGCCTTTTCCGCCTTCCAGACCTCTTCCAGGTCGGAAAATTCCCGTTCGACCTTCTCGATCTCCTCGTCCAGCAGGGCCACCTGCTTTTTGGCCGCCTCGTCGGTATCCTTGCTCACCGCCTCGCGCTCGATCTTGAGCTGGATCAGGCGCCGCTCCAGCCTGTCCATGGACTCCGGCTTGGAGTCGATCTCCATGCGGATGCGGCTGGCCGCCTCGTCGACCAGGTCGATGGCCTTGTCTGGCAGCTGCCGGTCGGTGATATAGCGCTGTGACAGCTTGGCCGCGGCGATGATGGCGCTGTCGGTAATATCCACGCCGTGGTGCACTTCGTAGCGCTCTTTCAGTCCGCGCAGGATGGCGATGGTGTCCTCTTCATTGGGTTCATCCACCATCACTTTCTGGAAACGGCGCTCCAGTGCAGCGTCCTTTTCCACATACTGGCGGTATTCGTCCAGCGTGGTGGCGCCCACACAATGCAGTTCGCCGCGGGCCAGGGCGGGCTTGAGCATGTTGCCGGCGTCCATGGAGCCCTCTGCCTTGCCGGCGCCGACCATGGTGTGCAGCTCGTCGATAAACAGGATGATGCGGCCCTCCTGCTTGGTAAGTTCGTTGAGCACCGCCTTGAGGCGCTCCTCGAAATCACCGCGGAACTTGGAGCCCGCCAGCAGCGCACCCAGGTCCAGGGCCAGGATCC
>JAHEBM010000030.1 GCA_024642245.1 Haliea sp. | reverse complement strand
TCTTGATAGCACGCAGCCGCTCGCCGGGGTCGGCCAGGTTGGTTGCCAGCGTCGTCATGGTAAAAGCCACTTCATTACCCGCATCGCTGCCCGGGCGCCGCACCGAGACCGGCACTGCGCCTGTCAGGGATTGTTGCGGCAGCTCTCCCAGATCATCGAGGTAACGGCGCAGGGCGCCGCTGCACATGGCCAGGATGACATCGTTTACTGTGGCATCGTAGGCCTGCGCCACTTTCCGGATACGGTCGGTGGAGTAGGACTGCCCGGCGAAACGCCGGGTGGCACTGACTTTCTGGTTGAAAATCGTCTTGGGAGCCTGGCCGAACATGGCGAGGTCGGGATTATCAGACCTGAAGTCACCATAGGTGCTGCGCAGTTCCCGCAGCACGGGCATGATGGATTGCAGGCCTTCGCTGGCCAGTTTCCGCAGTGCCGGCAAGGTATCCCCCGCCGGACTGGGCACGGGTAAGGGCTGCGAGCTCCCGGACTTGGAGGTTTTCACCTCCCAGGGTGGTGGCAGCTTTTTGGACTCGGCGGCACTGGTGGACATGGACTTCAGCAACAAGCGCATACCCGCCATCCCATCGACCAGGGAGTGATGTATCTTCAGGTAGACCGCTATGCGCCCGTCTTCAAGTCCGGAAATCAGGTACATGCGCCACAGGGGATATTCGCGGTCCAGGTGGCTGCTGTGCACCCGGGATACCATTTCCAGTAGTTCGCGTATTCGGCCGGGGCGTGGCAAGGACGTGTGCGCGAAGTGCTGGTCAAGATCGAAATCCTCGTCCTCCTCCCAGTAGTGCATGCCCCGGCGCTGGACCAGGCGGCGATTGAACGGGGCGGCGGCGGCGGTAGAGCGCCGCAGGCGCGCGGCCAGTTCCTCGGCAAAATTCTTGCTCGCCCCGGGTGGGGGTTCAAACAGCATCAGAGTACCGATGTGCAGGGGCGTTCTCCTGCTCTCCAGCCTCAGAAAAGCGTCATCCAGCAGTCCCAACTTTTTCATATGCGTCACTCACCTGATTTCATTACCCATCGATCAGACCACTGGATACATTGTCCAAATCGACCCCTAAATAGTACCGGCCCTCATCTGCTTTACCGCGTAGTCACATGCCCGTGCCGTGAACGCCATGTAGGTCAGTGACGGGTTGACACAGGAAGACGATGTCATAAAAGAGCCGTCGGTGACAAACAGGTTGGGCACATCGTGCGCCTGGTTCCAGCGGTTGAGCACGGACTGGGCAGGGTCATCGCCCATGCGAGCGGTGCCCATTTCGTGAATGCCCTCCCCGGGCACTGACAACTCGTCGCTATTGCCGATGGGCATGACGAATGCTGCCCCCGCCGCCTTGACGATGCGCTGCGCCTGCGCCTGCACATCCACAGCCATGGCACGTTCGTTATCACTCCATTGGAAATCGAAGGCCACCTGGGGAATGCCGAAGCGGTCCTTTTTGCTTTTGCTGAGGAACAAGCGGTTACTGGCATTGGGCAGGCATTCGCCGAAACCGCCCGCATAAAAGGTCCAGGTTGCCGCCGGCTTGCGCAGTTTGTCCTTGAGGGCCGCGCCAAACCCCGTCGCATTGAGCTGGCCGGTCCAGCTACCGCGCATCGTCATGGTCTGGTAACCGTAGCCTCGTACGAAAGCCGCATCCTCATCCTGTTTACCCACGTTGCGAAACCGGGGGATGTACAGGCCGGTGGGACGATTACCGTAGTAGTAGGAATCGGCATTGTCGGTAAACATGCCAGCAGCCCCGAGACCCAGGAAATGATCCATCAGGTAATGACCGAGGGCTCCGCTGCGATTGGCCAGGCCATTGGGAAAGGTCTCTGAGGTGGAGTTCAGTAATATCTGGGTGCTGGCAACGGTGGAGGCGCACAGGAACACGAGCCTGGCCGAGTAACTGCTGCGCGCCCTGGTCTCGCTGTCAATCACGTGGACCCGACTGATCCGGCCCTGCGAGTGGTCGTACTCCAGGCGATCCACCACCTGGTTGGCTTTCAGGGTCAGGTTCCCCGTGGCCGTGGCTGCCGGCAGGGTGGAACTCTGGGAGCTGAAATAACTGCCGGTTGAGCAGCCCCGCTCGCAGGGACCACAGTAATGGCAGGCGGACCGGCCCGGCAGATCCTCCGTCAGAATTGCGGTGCGCGCGTTGGTCAGGGTAATTTCGGGTACGGCCTTTGCGAGGCGATCCTGGATGGTATGTTCCAGCGGGTACCAGTCCATGGGTTTCTGGAACTCACCGTCGGGCAGTTGCGGCAATCCCTCCTTGCGCCCGTTGACACCGATGAACTTTTCCACGTGGCTGTACCACGGGGCGATCTCCTCGTAGCTGACCGGCCAGGGAATACCATGACCGTCGGCCTTGTTGGCGTTGAAATCCTGCTCACTGAGGCGATAGGTCTGGCGGCCCCACATCAGGGATTTGCCTCCCACCGCGGCCCCCCGGTACCACTTGAAAGGCTTGCCTTCATCCATTGCATACGGATTCAGCCTGTCATTGTTCCAGAACTGGCGATTTGCAGAACTGAAAGCGTATACCGTGCTCTGTAATTCGTAGTCCGTGGCATTGAGTTCGCGATCGGGCTTGCCCTGGTAGGGCAGTTTCCAGCTGGGCGCATGCTCGCCCAGGTAACCGCTGCCGTGTGCGAGTTCCCGGCCGCGCTCCAGCAGCAGGACCTTCAGTCCCTTTTCGGTGAGTTCCTTCGCCGCCCAGCCGCCGCTGATGCCGGAACCGATCACGATGGCATCAAAATCGTGGTGTTGTTCAGTGCCCATAAACTGCTCCGCTAGATGGCTAACATATACGGTGCCCAGGCGTTGTCGTCCGGGCCCAATGGTACATTCGGGTCGAAACGCATGGGCATCATGTTAGTGCGCAGCACCTGGCTGGCACCCACCTCGGAAGTGAAAAACCCCCAGATGGTGAGTTCCTTCACCATGCAGATAAAAGGGGCATCACTGATAAAAGCTCGCCTGATATTACCCCGGGCATACCAGGGTGAATCCGCGGCGGCGGACTCCATGGCCTCGAGGATGGCCAGCTGCTGCGTGGCATCCAGGTGATCGAAGGCCTTGCCAAACTCCCGGGGGATCCGTGTCTCCATATCCGTCAGGCCAGCACCAAACAACTGCCGCTCCTGTTCGTTGAGCCAGTGTGCGGCCATCAGTTCGATAAAGTGTGGCACCCCTGCATCGATAGCCCCCGGTGTCTCCGTCCTGGGAATAATGACCTCGGCCATCGCCGCAATAATCCTGCGCTGTGCCGGCGTGAAATAATTCACTGTATTACTGGCATAATTCTCGGCGGTAGCCAGGTACGTCAACTGCTCGTCAGTCAGGGCAAAGCCCAGTTTGCTGACGGCGGTGCCACTCACCAGAATGGCGGCGCACTGTAGTAATTCCCGGCGATTCATTCTACTGACTCCTGTTCCTGTATTCACTGCGGCCTTACGCGGAGTATTCATTTGTCGATCTACCGGTGCCGGCAGCAGCGGGGCCGCAGCGCGGTCCCGCGCACGTGACTACTGTACTTCGAGTAGGACGAATTAACTAGCCGCCGGGGCTGTTGCCGGGTGCTTAGTTAAAATCGAAAGCCGCGAGGCCCTCGGCTATCGCACAGACAAAGCGCGCCGCGTCGGCGCCATTGATCACCCGGTGGTCGTAACTCAAGGACAGTGGCAGCAGTTGCCGCAATACCGGTTGGCCGCTGGCATCGGGCAAAAACTGGGCCCGGGTGCGGCAAATGCCCAGGATGGCAACTTCCGGTGCATTGATAATGGGCGAGAAGCCGGTACCACCAATATGGCCCAGTGAAGACAGGGTAAAACAGCCGCCGGACATCTCGGTCATGGAGAGCCCCTTGGTACGGGCCTTTTCCGAGATCGCGGCGATTTCCGCCGTGATTTCATCGGTATCCTTCTTGTCGCAATCGCGCAGCACCGGTACCAGCAGCCCGGCCGGCACATCGACAGCAAATCCAATATGAAAGTACTGCTTGGCATACACGGTTGTGCCGTCCGCGCTCAGCGAGCAGTTGAACTGGGGGTAACGCTGCAGCGCGGCGACCGAGGCCTTGACCAGGGCCGGTAGCAGCGAACGCTTGCGCTGGGGGTGTGCCGCGTTCCATTCCCCGCGGCGCTGTTCGAAACCGGTAATGTCAGCATCATCGTGATGCGTTACATGGGGGATGGAACACCAGTTGCGCTCCATGACCCGACCCACGTGGTGCTGGATACGTCCCACTTTCCGTTCTTCGACGGGCCCGTATGCGGACAGGTCATCAGAGGGCCAGGGCAGCATCGTCGCAGTTTTATCACTCATATCATTGCCTCTTGTCTCTATCTGCTGCTGGTGACTGCTGTCAGACACGCTCAATAATGATAGCCGGTGCCATGCCCCCCGCGGCGCACATGGTCACCAGTGCGCGCCTGAGATCGCGCCGCTCCAGCTCATCCAGCACGGTACCGATCAGTACGGCGCCCGTGGCGCCGATGGGATGACCCAGGGCGATGGCGCCGCCGTTGACGTTAATTTTATCGCGATCGATGTTCAGGTCCCGGATGAATTTTTCCACCACGACCGCGAAGGCCTCGTTGACTTCCCACAGGTCGATGTCTGCAACCGTGAGCCCGGCCCTGGCGAGGACCTTGCGAGCGGCGGGGACAGGTCCGTTCAGCATCAGGGTGGGATCGTCGCCCATGTTCGCCGCCGCGACTACCCGAGCGCGCGGTTTCAGCGAGTGCTCCCGAGCATACCGGCCCGATGCCATAAGCAGGGCCGCAGCGCCATCCACTACACCGGACGAGTTGCCCGCGTGATGGAAGTGCTCGATCCTGAGATCGGGGTAACGCCGGTTGATGAGCTGGCGAAACGTCGTGCCGCTGCTGTCCGTGGGCATATCGGCGACCTTGGCAAAGCTGGGCTCCAGGGCCGCCAGGTCCGCCGCCGTCGTCTGCGGGCGGGGATATTCATCCCTGGCCAGCAGCAACTTGCCGTCGTCATCGAACACCGGCACCAACGACCTGTCAAAACGACCCTCTTTAATCGCGCGGGCAGCACGCTGCTGGCTTTCCAGGGCAAAGGCGTCGAGTGCCTCCCGGCTGATACCTTCCATCGACGCGACGGCGTCGGCGCACAGGCCCTGGTGCGACTGCGGATGCTTTTTCTGCAGTCTTGCATTCCCGGTACCCATGCCCAGCCGCTTCAAGCCGGCCTGTGCCTCCTCCATTCCTATGGTGGTGATAAGCGACATCATCTCGGTGCCACCGGCGATGATCAGGTCCTCGAATCCGGCCACGAGCTGGCCCGCCGCGAGGTTGGCCGCGGTGATGCCGCTACCGCAGAAGCGGTCCAGGGTGACGCCACTGGCGCGGATATCGTAACCCGCATCGAGTGCGGCCATGCGCCCCATATCGCCACCCTGCATACCTTTCTGCGCACTGGTACCCCAGATGACATCATCTACATCGGCCGTATTGATATTATTTCGATCACGCAGGGCGGCCAGTACAGTGGCCGCGAGATGCTGGGGGTGAAGATTGACCAGTGCTCCCTTACCCGGTTTACCGATGCCACGCGGCGTGCGCACGGCGTCAATGATGAACGCTTCGGACATGTTTTTACCCTCGAGGTATCTGGATGGACAATATCGCAGGAATTTCGCTCACCGAACTATACCTGCCCCATAGTTTTTATTCAACAGTGTTGATGATTAGGCGGCGCAGGCCCGGCCGCTCCGCTCTACACGGCGTAGGTCACGCGGCTTTGCAGGCGCACATCCCGGGAAGAGGCAGCCACGGCCAGTTCGTACTCGCCATTATCCACCTTCCAGCGAAGATCTTCAGGGCAAAAATAGGCCAGGGCCCTGGCCGCCAGCTCAAAGGTCACAGTGCAGGACTCCCCTGCCCGTAGAAATACTTTTTTAAAGCCTTTCAATTCCCGCACCGGTCTCGGCAGGGAGGGCACGCAACACGCTACATAGAGCTGTACCACCTCGCTGCCGTCACGGACACCGGTGTTGCTGAGGTGAAACGACAGGCACAGAGTCCCATCCCCACGCCAGTCGTCGCCTGCTATTTCCAGGTCGCGGTAATCAAAGTGGGTGTAGGAAAGGCCGTGACCAAAGGGGAACAGCGGTTCGATCTGCTCGCGATCAAAGTGGCGGTAACCGACAAAGACATCCTCCTCGTAGTGCACCGCATCCTCATTACCGGGAAACCGGCGCGTATCACTGTGGGCCGGGCTGTCGGATAGCGCAGCGGGAAAGGTGACCGGCAGCTTGCCACCGGGATTGACGTCGCCGAACAGTACGCCGGCTATGGCGGTACCTCCCTCCATGCCCGGATACCAGGCCATCACGATGGCGGGCACATCCTGCGCCCATGGCATGGCCAGTGGGCTGCCACTGACGAGCACCACGATGGTATTGGGGTTTTGTGCAGCCGTGGTGCGAATCAGGGCCTGCTGTTCTGCGGGCAAATCCATATCGGTTCGATCCCGGCCCTCGAAATCGCCACCGACACGATGCCCAAGGCCCACGATGACAACGGCGGCATCGGCACCACGTGGGTCGGTGACTATCTCGCAATCATTGCCCAGCAGTTGCCGGATGCCCTCGATCGGGGTGATTTCATAGGGTGACCAGACACCGGCGCTGCCCCCGTACAGCGGCAGGCAGTTGCGCTTGCCGGCACGCTGGCCAAGCACAGCCAGGCGCCGGACGCGCTGCCTGTCCAGGGGCAACAGGTCCGACTCGTTTTTCAGCAGGGTAATGCCTTGCTCCGCCATGCGCCGCGCCAGCTGTTGATGTTTCGGCGTGTTGCGCTCGCCCGGCGGGTTACCGGCGTCGGGACTGGTGCGCAGCCAGACCCGCAGCAGCTGCCGCAAACTCTCATCCAGTGCCTGCTCGGTAAAAGCGCCCGCCTCGTATTCCCGCTTCAGCCTGGACTGCCGGTAACGAGAACCCTTACCCGGCATTTCCAGGTTGAGCCCCGCCTCGAGGCAATTTGCGCCGCTGCCGGTACGCCGGACGGCAAACCAATCCGACACCACGAACCCGGTAAACCCGTATTCCCGTCGCAGGATGTCACTCAGCAGGGTCTTGTTCTCGCAGGCCGCCACACCGTTGACGGCATTGTAGGCCGCCATGACAGACCAAACGCCCGCCTCTCGCACGGCGGCCTCGAAAACCGGCAGGTAGATTTCACGCAGCGCCCGCTCACTGACCTGCGAGCTGCTTTTCATGCGGTGGGTTTCCTGGTTGTTGGCAGCGTAGTGCTTAACACAGGCTGACACTCCAGTGGACTGAATGCCCTCGATGACTGCCACCGCGAGCCGGCTATTGAGCTCCGGGTCCTCGGTAAAGTATTCGAAGGTGCGCCCGTTGAGCGGGGTGCGGCAGATGTTGACTGCCGGCCCGAGAACAACCTGGGCCCCGACGGATCGCGCCTCCCGGGCGAGGGCCTCGCCAAATTCACGGGCCAGGTCCGGGTCCCAGCTGGCCCCCAGGGCAATGCCTGTGGGAAACGCGGTGGCACGACGCAAGGCGGAGTGAAAACCGATCCCACGCGGGCCGTCACTCAGTTTCATGGGCTTCAGCGAGAGACGCGGTATACCCTTGGTTTTAAACAGGCTCCCGCCGGCCAGCAGGGACAACTTCTCATCCAGGGTCATCGCCTGCAACAGCGACAAAGCCCTGGTGTCCAGGTCTTCAGATTGCTCTACACGTGATTCCATCGCAGCCTTCTTGTCCCGTATCGCTCCACCCCCGGACTGCCGGAGACCCGGCACTGCCCCCCGGCGCCAGCAGGGGCGCAGCTCAGGCGCGTGTCCCGCTCACCTTGGCTGAGCCGAAAATACCCATCTTGCACTTGCCCGCGATCTTATCCCCATTTACCGCGAGTGTGTACTTCAAGGTGATTTTCATCGGTTTTTGCACCTTGAGATCGAACTTGAGATTACCGCCTTCCACGGTGCCGGTGAACTCCATCTGGCCTTCCGGGCTGCTGAGGTAGCCGGAAAGGGCCTGACCGTCGGTTTCGAAGTGCCCCGTCATTTCCTGTGGGCCCATTGGCGTCGACAGCACCATGTTCCAGTCGCCGTCGACCCGTATGTCGGCGGGGGCTGCGGTTTGATCCGCCGTCCCTGCCGCCGTGGCGGGAACTTCAACCTGCGGGCCTGCAGCCGTATGCTCGGCAATGAACTGGTGCTGGTCGCTGTCCGGTTTACTCCTGAGATCGCGCCCCTCGATGACACCCAGGATTTTGGTCGGCGTCAAAGGCAGGTCTACGGGCACCTCACCAAAAGGAGCCAGGGCATCGGCGATGGCATTCACCAGGGCTGGCGCCCCGATGATGGCGCCGCCCTCGCCGACGCCACGCATACCCCCGACCGATTGCGAGGGTGTACTGGCGTGCACAAACTCGAAATCCGGGACGTCTGATATCGCCGGGAGGTGGTAGTCCTTGTAGGTTGCCGCCAGCGGATTACCGCGTGCATCGAAGCGTACCTCCTCCAGCAGCACCATGCCGATGGCCTGGGCCAGACCGCCGGCGATCTGGCCCTCCACCACGGAGGGGTTGATAGCCGTGCCGCAGTCCTCCGAGGATATCCAGCGCAAAATTTTCACGAAGCCGGTGTCGATATCCACCTCGACAACACAGGCATTGGCGGCGCTGCTGAACGTCATTGGCGGTGGCTGGTAGCGGTACTGGGCTTCCAGCCCCGCCTCGAAACCCGGCGGTAATCGGTCCGGTTCGCCGTAGGCAGTGCTGGCGATCTCGGCGAGTGAGCGGGATTTGTCCGGGGCGCCCTCGACGTGCACCATGCCGTCATCGACGGTGATGGCGTCCACCTCGGCTTCCAGCAGATGGGCAGCGAGCTGCCGGACCCTGGTGGCGAGCAGGTCGGCTGCCATGATAGCGGCGCCACCGGCGATCACGCCCTGGCGGCTGCCCGCCGCGCCAGGCGAGAAGCCACCCCGCGAGCTGTCGCCTTCGAATACGGTCACGTCCTCGTAGGCCACGCCGAGCCGGTCGGCAAAAATCTGGGCCATCGTGGTGGCTGTACCGTGCCCCTGTGAATGGGTGCTCATGGTCGCCGTGACCTTGCCTGTCGGCTCGATTCGCACCTGCGCCAGTTCGCCTGTCATCGTGGTGATCGCGCCGGCAGCGCCGGTGGGCTCGACATAGGTGGCGATACCCAGGCCGAGGTGACGACCCTGCAGGCGCCCCGCTTCCTGCTCCTTGCGAAAGGCGGACACGTCGAATGCTTGCAACAGCTTCTCCAGGCACTCCGCAGGGGTGATGTCCTCCAGCGGGATGTCCATGCAAGAAGTCGTGGGCTGGTCTTGCAATGTCACCAGGTTGCGCCGTCGCAGCTCAATCGGGTCAATACCAATACGGCGTGCGGCGACATCGAGCGCGGTTTCACGGATGAGGGATTCCATAGCCCAGGGGCCGCGATAGGCGGCATAGCCCACTGTATTGGTGTACCAGCCGCGCGTGAGAAAACCGTAACGGGGCATCTTGTAGGCCGCCCAGACAAACATATGAACGGCGATGTTGCACTCCGACAGCTGCGGGTAGGCACCGTTGTTGACACTGTAGTCGCCGTGCGAGGCGATCAGTTTGCCCTCATCGTCCAGCGCAATCTGCAGGACCATTTCCTGCTCGCGGGCCTGGTTGGCGGCGATCAGGTTCTCGTAGCGGTCCTCTATCCATTTCAGGGGACGGTTGAAGAGCTGTGCCGCCAGAATGACCGCCGTCTCTTCCATCCAGGGATGATTCTTGAGACCAAAACCACCACCCACGTCCTTGGCAATGACACGGATCGCAGTCTGCGGCAGGCCGAGGGCGAGTGAGACCCAGCGCGCCACAAGGTGTGGACTCTGGCAGGTGATGTAAAGCGTCAACTCCTCGGCCCCGTCGCGGGTGGCGACAACCCCGCGGGTTTCCATCGGCGACTGGGAAATACGCTGGTGCACAACCCTGTGGGTGATGAGATGGGGCGCGCCGTCGAGCTGGGCCTGCAGATCCTCGTCGATCTCCTCCTCGCCCATCTGGGCGGCAATATTGTCCTCGGCACCGGGGTGAACCGGCATACCCCGCCGGGCGTCATCGATGGTGACCACCGGGTCTTCCTCGGCGAATACCACCTCGATAAGCGAGGCTGCATCCTCGGCGACAGGGCGGCTGTCGGCAATTACCAGCGCTATCGGCTCACCCACGTAGGCGACCCGGCCGTTGGCCAGCGGCGTGGTCTCCACCTCGGGCGGAACGAGGTAGAAACTGAGCAAGTCGACATTGAAAGGCGCCAGGTCCTGCTGTGTGTAGATGGCGTGCACGCCGGCTATATCGCGCGCCACGTCGGTATCAATCGAGACAATACGGCCGCGAGCAATCGGGCTGCGGGCAAAGGCGACATGTAACATGCCCGGCAAGGTGATGTCGTCCACGAACTGGCCGCGACCCGTCAGCAAGCGCGAATCCTCCTTGCGGGGAACCCGTTGGCCAATATAGCGGCCGCTGCCGGACCGTGGCCTGGCTGCAGGCTGATGGCCGGCCTGGGTGCCGGTTGTGCTGTCCGGTGCACTCATACGCTGTCTCCACCAGTCGATTCCGCCGGCTCCGGGGACGCCAGCTTTCTCGCTGCACGTCGAATGCCCTGGTAGCCGGTGCAGCGACACAGGTGACCGGAAAGTGCGTTGAGAAGTTGCTCCTCGGTCGGCCGCTTCTCCCTGGCCGACAGCGCCGCCATCGTCATCACGATACCCGGCGTACAGAACCCGCACTGCAGGCCATGCTCGTCCCGCAGTGCTGCCTGTACCGGGTGCAATGTACCATCGGGCGCGGCGAGGCCCTCCACTGTCGTAACCCGGGCGCCGTCCGCCTGTACCGCCAGCATGAGACAGCCTCGCACAGCCTCGCCGTTGACCATCACCGTGCAGGCACCGCACACGCCGTGATCGCAGCCAATATGCACGCCCGTGTAACCGGCATCCTCTCGCAGGAAATCGGATAACGAAACCCGCGACTCGACATCGGCAGTGTGCCGGCGCCCATTGATGGTCATTTCAATAGTGTGCTTGCTCACGCGACCTCCCGTGTCCTGAGTGCCTCGCGCAGGGTGCGGGCAAAAATACGCATACCGACAGTGCGGCGGTATTCCGCGCTGGCTTGCTGGTCGTCAAAGGGGGCGGTGTCGGCAATAGCGCTCTCAGCGACTGCCTGTGGGTCGATCTCGTGCAGCGGCTGACCCAGCAGCATCTGCTCTGCCGCCGTCGCCCTCATGGGTGTCGGCCCCATACCAAACCACGCGAGACCGGCGCGGGCCACCCGGCCGGAGTCCACGGCGAGTGCGCCGACAATGCCGACAAGCGCGAAATCACCGGGGCGCTGCGCCAGTTCATGAAAGACGGTGATGTGGCCGCTGGACCACTCGGGAAACCTGATGCCGGTCACCAGCTCGTCCTCCTCCAGAACATTCATGTAGGGGCCGATATAGAATTCCGCCGCCGGTATCTGGCGCGTGCCACGGATCGAGCGCACCTCGATCGTTGCCTTGAGTGCCACCGCCGTGGCAGGCAATTCCGCCGCGGGTTCCCCCAGGGTGATGGAGCCGCCAACAGTACCGCGATTGCGGGTCTGGTGATGTCCCACGTGACGAATGGCCTGCACCAGTACAGGCAGGTCCTGCGCCAGGATTTTGCTTTCGATCGCGTCGCATTGCCTTGTCATCGGCCCGACATGGGTGCCGCCATTGGCCCGCGAGATGCCCTTGAGTTCAGCGATCTTGCCAATATCCACAAGGATAAAAGGCTGACTCATGCGCAAGTTAAGCAGTGGCATCAGGGTCTGCCCGCCAGCCAGTACGGCCGCACCCCCATGCGCCTCGGCAAGAACAGCGCAGGCTTCATCTATTGTCGCAGGTGCGACATAGTCAAAAGGCGCAGGTTTCATTTCTTGTCACCGTCAATCAAACGCCTGAGAAGTGCACTGTCGAGCATGACCACCGGCGCCGCCGAGCGCCGGCCGTACTCAAACGCCGCTGCCGCCACCAGCACAAGGAGCGCACCGATGGCGAGCCCGGCCCAGGCCGAATCTGTCGGGCCAGGGCCTTGGCCGAACAGGAAACCGCAGCCAGCCGCGATCACCATAGCCAGAATCCAGGCGATCGGGAAACCACCGGAAGGCCGGGCAGCGGGGGCGCCCAGTGCCGTGGGTGCAGGACCCTCGGCAGGGGCAGGCGCGACGACCTTCACACCGCTGACAATTTCCCCAAAGCTGGTAAAGAACTTGCCGGCGAAGTGCTTGGCCGTGGCATCGATGATAGGGCCACCCAGCTGGGCCATGCGGCCCTCTACCAGGGCATCGACGTCATAGGAAATCCGCGTGCCGCCATCGACATCGGTCAAGCGCACCTTTGCATTACCCTTCATCGATCCGGCGATACCGCCGTGGCCTTCGAGTACGAGGGTATAGCTGTTGGGTGGATTGAGATCCGTCAGGGTCACCGAGCCCTTCATGCGGGCGCCGATCGGGCCGACCTTGATGTCCACGGTGGCGATGAAACGATCATCCGCCTGCTTTTCCAGGTGCTGGTGACCCGGCAGGCTCGCGGCCAGGATCTCGGGGTCATTGAGTGCCTCCCAGACTCGCTGGCTGGGGGCCGCTATCATTTGCTCGCCTACCAATTGCATTTTGCTTGATCCTCCAGGATGCCAGTTATGGCCCGATGGCTTCAGTGTTCAGTGTAGCGTTAGTGTAGAGCGTCGCGCTGCCCGGATACATCCTCGGGCATACCGCGGCGCGCAAACTGACGCGCAGTTTACCGCCTGTCATATTTGTGTCAGCATTATGACACCAATTTAAATGACTACAAGCCCTGCTAACGGGTGCGGGCAGCATCGCACGCCGACTGGCGGCTCCGGGGATAATGGGATGGCGTCTGGCAGACCACTGAAAACAAACCGCATACCCATCGATTGGGACGATGTCTCGCCCGCCTGGATGACGGCGGCCATTGCCGGTCACCACCCTGGCGCCACGGTGGCCGATGTGCGGATCATTACCCGGGACGACGGCTCCAACCGGCGCGCAAGGTTCGGGCTTACCTATTCCGCAGGGTCCGGCCCCGAAACCGTCTTCCTCAAAGCGCATGCGGCCAATCACCGCTGGGTGCACTTTCGCAACGGCAACCTGTTCAATGAGGCGCGCCTGTTCGCATCCGGCGCGATGCTGCCCCTGGATCACCCGACAGTGTACAGGTCCATGATCGAGTACCTGCGGCTGGATTTTCTGCTGGTAATGGAAGACCTCACCCAACGGGGTGCAGACCCCCGCGACGCCACCCGGCCAATGACGGTAGAGCAGGTTGCCAGCGGACTGCGGGGCCTGGCGAAACTGCACAGCGCCTATTGGGGCATTAACCGCAAAACCCACCCCCACCTGGGCTGGATCAAAACCTGGAAACCGGCGCAAGGCTGGCTGGTGGGCCTGGCCAAACGCATACCCACCGGCCTGGAACGGGGAGCCGGGATCTTACCCGGCCCGATCGCAAGCCTGGGCACTGCCGGGATTCTGGACTTCTGGGTCCGCTATGTGGGAACGCTCTCAAAGGGACCGGTGACCATGACCCACGGCGATGCCCACATTGGCAATACCTATGTATTGCCAGGCGGTGAGGTCGGCTTTCTTGACTGGCAAGTGGTGCGCCGGGGCAACTGGTCGCAGGACGTCGGGCATTTTCTTATAAGCTCTCTCACGGAAGCAGACAGGCGCGCCAGTGAAGCGAAGCTCATCGAGGTGTATCGCCAGGCCCTTGAGGTCCCCGTGAATCAGCTGCCCACCGCACAGCAGGCCTGGCTGGCTTACCGCTCCTCGGCGGCCTACGGGCTGGCTATCTGGCTGTCTACCCTGGGCACCGATACCTACCAGTCCCGGGAGATTTCCACCGCCCTGGCGGGCCGGTTTGCAAGCGCATTCCTGGAGCTCGACAGCAGCCAGGCACTGCGGGAAATCGGTGCCTGAACAGCGCGCACACCGGCCGGGTACGCCCGATACGTCCGGGCATGAGCCCCGGTTTACCCCTGTCGGAATTTGTGTCAGCATTGCGACACCAATTTGCCCGACGACAAGCCAGTACTATCTATGACAAATGCCCTCCCTGCCCACAAGCCCCGCGCCGCACTGTGGTTGCGGGCTCCGCTGCTGCTTATTGCCGCGACCTCGAGCCAATGCCTGTTCGCCACTGATACTGCCGGTGATGACTATGAAGCCAATACGAAATACTCGTCACTGACACAGATCAACAAGGCGAACGTCGCCAATCTCGAACTCGCCTGGGAGTATCACACCGGTGAGATTCCGGCCAAGGGAGTGGCCAATGCCTTTATCGCGTTTGAAGATCAGCCCAGCATTATCGAGGGCAACCTCGTCGTCTGCTCCGTATCCCGGCGGGTGATCGCGCTGGATCCTGCAAGCGGCGAGGAACGCTGGACCTTCGACCCCAAAACGCCCGCGCAGAAAGATGGCTCTGTTTACCAGAAATGCCGGGGTATCAGTCATTGGGTCGACCGGAAGGCAGCCCGGGGGGCAAGCTGTAGCTCCAGGATTTTCCTCGGCACCACGGACTACAAACTGGTCGCAATCGATGCCAGGACAGGCAAGTCCTGCGAGGGCTTTGGCGAGCAGGGCGTGGTCACAATGGCCCCCAGCAAACCGATTCTGTTTGCCGCCGAGCTTGTGGCCGGCTCCAACCCGGCTGTGGTGAACGATGTCGTGGTGGTCAGCTCATCGGTGGCCGACAACCAGCGCGTTGACGCACCCAGCGGCCGGGTACTGGCATTTGACGCGCGCAGCGGCGCACAGCTCTGGGAATTTGACCCGGTGCCACGTGATCCGGGCGACCCCGCTTCAGCGACATGGTCGCGCGGTTCAGGCGAGGGCTTCGGTGGCGGCAATGTCTGGTCTTCCATGGCGGTCGACGAGACGCTCGACCTCGTCTACCTGCCAACAACCAGCTCCTCCAGCGATTTTTACGGTGGTGACCGGGTGGGAGACAACCTGTACACCACGTCAGTGGTGGCACTGGAAGGCGCAACCGGCAAGGTGGCGTGGCACTACCAACTGGTGCACCACAATGTTTTTGATTATGACATTCCCTCGCACCCCCTGCTGGTCGATTACCCACACGACGGCAAGCGGGTGCCGGCACTGGTCCAGAACACCAAAATGGGCCTGATCTTCGTGTTCGACCGCAAAACGGGCGAGCCACTGGTTCCCGTGGAAGAGCGACCGGTACCCCAGGAGGGAAAGGTTCCCGGCGAGGTTCTCTCCCCCACCCAACCCTTCCCGGTCGGCATGCCGACAATCATGAAAACAGGCTTTACACCGGATGACGCCGGGGGCTTCACCCCTATTGACCGGTGGTTATGCCGTAAAAAAATCGAGCAATACCAGTACGGCCCGCTGTACACGCCCCCCAGTGAGAAAGGTACGATTTTCTCACCGTCGTCGGGGGGTGGCCCAAACTGGGGAGGCGGCGCCTACGATCCCGAAAGCCATATCATGGTGGTTCCATCGAACCGGGTGCCGACGGTACTGACCCTGGTGCCGGTTGCGCAGGTACAGGCGCCGGCAGAGGGTGACGACCAGGCCATCGAGGGTGGGAGCGCCATGACCTTCCACGTAAAGGGATCCCCTTACGTGGTCAAAATAGAGCCCCTGCTTTCACCCCTCGGCGCACCTTGCTCCGAGCCACCCTGGGCCGGCCTGACGGCGGTGGATATCGTCAGCCGGAAAATTCTCTGGGATGTGCCCCTGGGCAGCCTCGAGAAAATGTTACCGCTGCCCTTTCCCCTCGAATTTGGCACGCCCGGCGCCGGCGGCGCACTGGTAACGGCCGGGGGCCTGGTTTTCATCGGCTACACCCTGGACGACCAGTTGCGGGCCTTCGACCTGCAAAGTGGAAAAGTGTTGTGGCAGGCTGACCTGCCCGCCGCCGGCACCGCGGTGCCGGTCAGTTATGCAATCGATGGGGAGCAGTACATCGTTATACCCGCGGGCGGGCACAGTATGTATGGCACGACCATGGGGGACTCCGTCGTCGCCTATAAACTGCCCAAATCGGCTAAATAGGCAGCGGGGCATCCGCAGTCTTGACGAATTCCAATTGATTGGTCAGCATGGCCGATTAACCACAAAATGCGCATAACAGGCAGGGATATCTATGGACAGTGAACACGCCGTCATCATCGGCGCCAGCCATGCTGCAGCACAGCTGGGGGCCAGCCTTCGCCAGGGTGGGTGGCAAGGTAATATCTCCATCGTGGGAGATGAGGCGATTCCGCCCTACCAGCGGCCGCCGTTGTCCAAGGCCTACCTGGCCGGCGAAAAGCACAGCGACGAACTGCTGATCCGGCCGGCAACATTTTACGAAAAATCCGCTATCGACCTGGTCCTCGGGACGCGAGTAACGGCCATAGACCGGCAGGCAAAGACCGTTACGCTGCACGATGGCGGCAGCATTCCCTACACCAGGCTGGCCCTGACCACCGGCGCGCGGGTGCGCAAGCTCTCCCTGCCGGGTCACGATCTTGACGGGGTCTTCTACCTGCGCGACCTCCAGGACGTGGACCGGATCCGGGCCTATGTCGGGCGGGGTAAGTCGGCCGTCATTATCGGCGGCGGCTACATCGGCCTCGAAACCGCCGCCTCCATGCGGAAACTGGGCATGCAGGTTACCGTGCTTGAAGCCATGCCGCGGATACTGCAGCGGGTGACGGCGCCGGAGGTATCCGCCTTTTACAGTCGCATACATGGCGAGGAGGGTGTCAATATCGTCACCGACGCCTCGGTGGAGTCTCTGGAGGGCAGCGGCAAAGTGGCGGCAGTCAGGCTGGCGGACGGGACCAGGCTCGATGCCGACCTGGTCGTCATCGGGGTCGGTGTCATGCCGGCAACAGAACTGGCCGAAGCAGCCGGGCTGGAAGTTGACAACGGCATCGCGGTGGATGAATTCGCCCGCACATCGGATCCGGATATCGTTGCCGCCGGTGATTGCACCAGTCACTATAACCCGATCTACGATCGCCGACTGCGGCTGGAATCGGTGCAGAATGCCACCGACCAGGCCAAGACCGCTGCCAATACACTCTGCGGCAAGCTGGAAGCCTACCATGCCCTGCCCTGGTTCTGGTCCGACCAGTTCGACCTGAAACTGCAGATTGCAGGATTGTCCCAGGGATTTGACCGCGTCGTATTGCGCGGCGCCAGCGACACCGGGCGTAGCTTTGCCGCTTTCTATTTCGGTGGCGACCGGCTGCTGGCAGTAGATGCGGTAAACCGTCCCAAGGAGTTTATGATGGTCCGCCGGGCGCTAACCACGGGTATGCGTGCGGACCCCGACAAACTGGCCGATGACTCCAGCGATATTCAACAGGCCTTCTCCTAACACATCAGCGAAGTAAACAGGAATTACCGATATGCCAGTAGTCACCTTTATCAGCCACGACGGACAGGAGCAGGAAGTACATGTTCCAGCCGGTACCTCAGTGATGCACGCCGCCGTCGACAATGGTGTCAGCGGTATACTGGCGGATTGCGGCGGGGCCTGCAGCTGCGCCACATGCCACTGTTTCGTGGATGAGGCATGGACAGAAAAAGTAGGCGCGGCCGATGACGTGGAAGCGCAGATGCTGGACTTCGTGATTGACCCCCAGCCCAACAGCCGCCTGAGCTGCCAGATCATCGTCAACGATGAGCTTGACGGCCTTGTCGTCAGGCTGCCGGCAACCCAGTTCTAGGGCTGGCCATTGCCGCATCGCCAGGTTTCTCCAGAAGGATAAACACAATGCCGGAACCTGTCGTATCGACCTCAAGCCCCGGGCACGAAGCGCCCTACCCCGCACCGGCGGTGGCCTGGTATGCGACCATCGTATTCGCCTCGCTTTACTGGCTATCGATTCTGGATCGCTTCATCATTTCCCTGCTGGTGGATCCGATCAAACGGGATATGGGTATCAGCGATATGCAGTTCGGCCTGCTGCACGGCTTCGCGTTCGCTATCACTTATACGATCTTCGGTTTCCTGGCCGGCGCACTCACTGATCGGGCAAGTCGCCGCTGGATCATTTTTGTCAGCGTGTCGGTGTGGTCACTGG
Organism: Haliea sp.; assembly: GCA_024642245.1. Lineage (GTDB taxonomy): Bacteria > Pseudomonadota > Gammaproteobacteria > Pseudomonadales > Halieaceae > JARRPM01. The sequence continues at coordinate 19,974 of JAHEBM010000030.1, read as the reverse complement.
CCACCGCGGCCTGCGGCATGGCCCAGCATTTCTGGCAGATGATGCTGGCGCGGGTAGGGGTAGGTGTCGGCGAGGCCGGCCTTAATCCCAGCGCCACCTCCATGCTTGCCGACCTGTTCCCCCGGGACAAGCTTACTTCGGCAATGGCGGTGTACGCACTCGGCTCGTCCCTGGGCTCGGGTACCGCTTACCTGCTGGGCGGGGCGATTGTCGAGCTGGTTTCCCATGCCGACACCTATACCTTGCCCCTTGTCGGCGAAATTCGCGCGTGGCAGGCCGTGTTTTTTGTGCTCGGCATTCCCGGCTTCCTGCTCTCTTTTATTATCTTCACCCTGCCTGAACCGCTGCGCAGAAACCAGCGAACGGTTGAAAAAAGCACCTCTCTGTCACGTGGGATTTTTACAGCATACCGCGACCTGTTACGGTTCATGCGTCTGCGCATACGGTTTTTCCTGTATCACTACAGCGGCTTCGCCCTCGCCTCCGCGGTCCTGGCCGGTTGCGGCGTCTGGTACCCGGCGCACATGGGCAGGACCTTTGGCTGGAGCGCCAGCCAGATCGGGCTGTCATTTGGCCTGACACTGGTGATTGCCGGTGTCGCCGGCAAGCTGATATGCGGGTACATTGTGGACGCCATGTACAGCCGGGGCTACCGCGATGCGCAGTTGCGCTGGTATGCGACTTGCCTGCTCATTGCCGCGCCGGTTGGCGTCATCGCCACCACCAGCGGCAACCCGTGGATTTTCCTTGCCGGGATCGGTGTTTTCCTGGTTCTGCTGTCCCCCCTGCCGGCCTGTTATGGCGCCGCAATGAACCTGGTGACCCCCAATGAGATGCGCGGTACCGGTGTCGCTTTTTTCGCAGCGACTGTCGGGCTTGTCAGCGTCAGCGGCGGTCCGGTGCTGATTGCGGGCATTTCCGACTACCTCTTCTCCGGCCCGGCCGATATCGGGCTGGGCATGGCCACCCTGATTGCCATATTCTGCCCGATCGGGGCCTTACTATTGGCAGCGGGATGTAGTGGCATGCGAGAGGCCATGGCGGAAATGGAAAGTCAGTGAAATTTTTCAGCAACTACAAGCACGTTTCGAAACAACATCCTGCAGGTGTCGCCGCACGGGTTGAGGAGAGAAAGACATGATGGGAATGGGCCAGGGTGATTGCCCTTACAAATTTAACTTTGAACCTGCCACTTTCAAGGTGGGTGACACCGTAAGCTACCGGGTTCCATCGCTGGGGGATTTCCCGTTCGCGGCGGAAATCAAGGCAGTGCATGAGGATTACATCGAAATCAGCGACTACGGTGAGCCTGAAAAGCAACTGCGGGCAACCCGCGAAAGTCACCCGGTGGTCGCAGACGCCGACGCCCTGGGCTGAACCTGAACCGATGCGGTAGGCGCCTTACAGCACACTACCTCCCGGTACAAGCAGCACCGGCAGCCTGTTATTTACGGCTGACGGCGCGCTTTTTTGCGGCCCGCGGCCTCGTGGTGTTTTGCTTGCTTGCCGGTGCTTTCTTCCTTGGCGGTGCTTTCTTCCTTGCCGCTGTTTTCTTCCTTGCGGGTGTTTTCTTCTTTGCCTGCGCTTTTTTCCTTACCGGCGTTTTTCCCCCGGCCAGCCGTACGTATTCTTCCAGCGCCCGGTGCAAGCCATCAATGATACTCCAGGGCTCGGGCACCTTGTCCGGGTCGATGGTAATGCCCACATCCACCTTACCGGCGTAACTGACACAGGTAATGTTGATACCCCCACCCGGGGTGATAATCGACATGGGGTAAGTCGCCGTCATGCGCGCCCCGCCGATGTACATCGGTTTATCACTGCCGCGCACACTGGAAACCACCAGGTTGACGCCCGCCATTTCAGTCACCTGCTCCGGTGGCGCCATGGTTAGCATTGCGTTGATCAGCACCGGCGGCAGCAGCTGAACGATTTCCATCATTCCCCTGCCCCCGCTGTGGGCCTGCTCCTTGGCCACCTCGGCATCCGCGGCTATCACCCGGATGCGCTCCGCCGGGTCGGCGAGGTCCGTGGCCAGGGACACCGCTGCCAGCGTGACCCTGTTACTGAACTCATCGTCACTTGCAGTGCGCAATGAGACGGGGATGGAGGTTCTCAAAGCCTCGTCAGGCAAACTGCCCTGCGCCAGGAGGTAATCACGCATGCTGCTGCCCACGAGGGCCAGTACCACCTCATTCACAGTAACCCCGAAATGCTCCTTGATCGTCTTGACGTCCGCCAGGGACAGTGAAGCGAAGACAAGGCCGCGGTAGCGCCCTATATCCCCGTTAAAAAACGTATTGGGTGCATGGGGTTTCTTTTTCGATGCCTCCTTTTGCGTCACCCGCGCCCAGACGCTGTGACGGAGTGTGCCGTAGATCTCCCGGCCGACCCGCAGTGGCAGTTGGGACAGGCGCCCCGCGGCGGTCAGTGACATGCGCCATGCCTCGGGCACCTCACCCGGGCGGGCATTTTCAATGTGTGCATCAACTTTCCGGGGTGCCGCGTTCGGTGCCAGGTCACACATCGCTTCAACCAGCTTACTGGCCCCCTCCCCGTCCATCATGCAGTGGTGCTGCTTTTGCAGGACGGCGTATTGCCCGTCCGCCAGCCCCTCGATGAACCAGGCCTCCCACAAGGGCCGGTTGCGGTCCATGTGTTTGCAGTACAGGTAGGACACGAGTTCGGTAAGCGCCGCCCGATCACCGGGGGAAGGTACCGCAATACGCCGTATGTGATGGTCAAAACTGAAGTTCTCGTCCTGTACCCAGTAAGGCAGGTCGAGGCCCAGCGGCACTTCGTGCAACTTCCAGTGGAACTGGGGTATGTGACTCAGGCGCTCCTGCAGGTGTCGCCGGTAAACGTCAAAGCAGAAGCCGGGACTGTCGCTGGCGTCCAGCATGATAAGTCCGGCCGTGTGCTGGTAGACCTTGGAGTTTTCCCCACCCACGAACATCACATCCTGGGGTGTCAGTTGCCTCAATTTACTCATCGGTTGCCTCTGCCTGATGTCAGCTTAGCGGTGAACTGTCAGTAACGCCTTCGAAAACCTCGTTCGATATCCACTTCACCATGCGGCTCACCGGTTGAATGCCGTCGTGGGCCTTGCCCAGGAGCGGTCCGTTATACAGCGCGTTGCCCAGCGTGACCAGGCGCTGCGCGCCGTAGAACGGCACGATATCCTGTAACTGTGATTTATAACTTTCGGGCCAGACACCAATCGTCTGTGAATAGGCATCGATCCCCAGGAGGACATCGTCGATCGATTCACAGGTAACAAGGTTGGCCGTGCGATCCGCCAGGTAGGCCGCGAAATCGACCGGTCGAGGCAGTTTTGAAATGATGATCGCCCCTTCATCGTCCTCACCACCGATGACCTCAAACCATTCATCGTCCCAGCGCAGTGCATCCACATGCGACTTGAGTTGCTTGTCATAGGCTTTGGGCTTGGTACTGAAGGTAGGGGAAAGCTGCATGATGGCGTCATAGGTCATCCGGCCCAGCTCAGTCACGCGCTCGGCGGCATCCTCGCGATCCCCTGCAACCACGTAGGTTACCCGGGAACTGGCACAGCCAGCCTGGTTGGCCCCGCCGATATCGACGGCCAGGCGGCCCGCCGTCTCACGCATGGTCTGCTCATTTTCAAGCGCCCCTGGTCCCACCACGCTGATACTCGTTTTGGGATCGAGGGAAATCAGTTCCAGGCCGGGCTGGATGTATTTCGTGACATGCTTGATGCCCGCGAGTCCGCCCCAGGCAACGATCTTCTCGATATTATGGGGCTGGTACAGCTTGTCCTCGACCTCGGCATCCCCGCCCTTCCAGTAGGCCACGGAGAAATGCCGGGTGATTGGATGATCGGGCGCCATGTCGACCATGGTCAGGGCCAGCGCGGCGGAAGTGAACGGGTCATTGGAGGGCGCCTTGATGATACAGTCACTGCGCGCGATAGCGCAGCGCGCCAGCGTGATCAGCCCGAGTCCGGGGCCATTACCGGCAACGATATGCAGGGTGCGGGAGCCGAAGGCCCTGACGTTCATGACCACACCATCCCTGAGCTTGTGTGGCACCCACCCCTCCAGGTAGTTCAAGCCGACGCTCAGCTCCGCTATCTCGCGTACCTGCTCCCGGTTGAAGAATGAGCTGAAACCCTCGTAGCCCATGTCGATAATTTCCCGCGGCAGGGGCGTCGCGTCATAGGTCAGTTCCCGCGAGCGCTGCAGATGCTCGTTGGTTTTTATGTTGAGACACTGGCCGAGCTCTTCGAGGTAGTCGAGGATGTCGTCGAACCTGAGGTCGTAAAGGTCCAGCATGTCGCGGGGGGACGGCAGCGGTAACCTGTCGACAAACTTTTTCGGGTCGGGGGCATCGAAGGTCATGACGTCGCCACGCCCCGGGTATTCAACGAGGTCTGTTTCGATCACTTCGCCGCGGATGATGGCAGGCGCTATGGGATTACTCATCTTTTATCCTCGGTTCAGAAACTGGTCAGGAAATCCATGGCGTCGTCGTGAGCTTCCGGGGTTGCAGTACAGCTGATTTTATCGCTGCCGCCCTGCTCCATGCCGAAGCGCGTTATGCTGTCCGACAGGTGGGCGGTTGTGCGCCCACAGGGACACTCGCTCCAGTCGATTTCCACGCTGTCACCGGTGATCAGTCCGCCCCAGGCGCCATTCATGGACACATCGAAGAACGCGGCACGCCCACGCTGCAGGCCCTCCCGCGGCAACAGTTCGCTGGTTTCGGCATCCAGGATCAGGGGGATAGACCAGGGAGTGAGGTGCAGGCGGCCGTGTTCACACTGCACGTGCATGCCGCACTGCTCTGAAAAGGAGTAGAAGTAGCCGTAGTTTTCACGGCCGAAATTCAGGAAGTCGTCGACCACCTGTTCCCAGTCGTCAGGCATCTTGAAACCCTTGCCGCCGGTACCGGCCGTGACACTGGAATTCTCTGCGAAGTTGCACTTCTTGCCCTGGGCGAGGGCCGGCTTGGCAACATCGTAGATGAGCTGCGCGGGGGCGAGGATAAACACGCGCTCACCGTTGAGTTTCTCCACCAGGTCGTCGACCCATGCCTTTACCTTCGCCGGCCGCTCCTTCTCCTCCGCCTGAAGTTCCGGTATCCGGGCACGCAGGCTATCGGGCACATTCACGCGGCTGTCACCCCGGGCCTGCGCGGCGCGCAATCGTGCGGCCAGGTACATGAGGTCGGTGTCACCGGGAGACTTCATCATCGGGTGGAAGTGCGCGTCGCTGCCCTTGGCGAAGTATTCCTTGTAATACATGGGGGAGCGGTAAAACGCCGTGTGACCATCCGCGTGTGTTGGCCAGCAAACATGAATTTTCTCGTTCAGGTCTTCATCGCTCGGGGCCTCGCCAAACTTCTGCAACAACTGTATGCGGAAGCCACCCAGGATATAGTTACGCCAGTCCTTGCGGTCTTTCGGCGTAAAAGACATGGTGCCGGTGGTGCCGGACGAGGTAATGGGGTCCAGCTCCGTCACGCGGGATATCATGTCAAGCCAGCTGTGAATGGAGGTACAACCGGAACAATCCACCTTGCTGAGGTCGTAGGGCGTCAGCCGATCCAGCCAGCGGGTCAGTTTGCCATACTCCCCTTTCTCCAGCAGGAAGTCGGGATAGGACTTGTAAATGGTATGCTCAAACAGCAAGGGCAGCACATCATCGATTTCGTTGATGGCAGTGATGCCCTGCCGGTCCGCCAGCTTGGTCAGCATGGGGATGCGCTCCCTGCAATAATCAAAGCGCTGCCTCAATGCCTCGGCCTGCAAGGATTGCAGCAGGTCACGGGGAACCGATTGCATTTTTGTGTAGGACATCTCAAAGAAAGACAGGGGATCCGCGATCAACGCGCCGGCTGCTTCCTTCAGGGTTGCACTGCCGTCGATCAGATTATCAATTGTGGTCATATTATTCTCCGTCAGGGACCAGACACCGGTTGAACGAACCTAAATGTACAACCCTGTTGATTATTAATCATCCAGCGATATTGTCACGCAAAAGACGGATGCGGCGGGCTGCCAAAGAGAAGTTCATTGATCCACGTCAAGCGAGGTGCCTGCTTGCAGTGGGTGCAGGAAGTGGTGCGGGCCGGCCAAAAAAAAGGGGCTCTTCAGAGCCCCGGGTTCAGACGAAATCGCCGCGATACGATCGCTAGAAGGTCCAGCGCAGCGAAGCCCCGTAGGTGCGCGGCGCGCCGTAGGACGCCGCTACCCAGCCGAGGCTGTCCGGTACGCTCAGGCCACCGGTGATGTATTCCTCATCAAAGGCGTTGTTGACGAAGGCGGCGAGATCGAAGTTGGAGCCCATCACCCCACTCCAGTCAGCACGAAAATGTGCCACGGTGTAGTCGTCCGCCTGTACAGTATCCAGGGACTCCTGCAGGTTCTCCTCGCTCCAGCCGAGGTCGGGCCACCTGAAGGCGCCGTCGTTGGTCTGCATGGTGTCCTGCCAGTAGGCACTGGCGGTCAGCGTCACTTCGCCGATCGACTCGCTCAGCGGCAGCGTATAGCTGACAGAAGCAGTCAGGGAATTCTCCGGAATGTAGACAAACGGTGCATTCGAATAGTCGACAACAGAGATGCCGTTTTCATCGGAGACCACGCGGTCCCACTCGCTGTAACTGGCATCCACGTAGGAGTAGGCCACAGACATAACCAGGTTCGCGGTGGGCGCCATGGTGACATCAAACTCGACACCATTGATGTCGGCCTTTGCCGCATTTGCGGTATAGGTTTCGAATGCGCCCGTGTCCGGGTTCGTACCTGACAGGGTCTTCTGGATGTTGTCGAATTTCTGCGCATAAACCGCCAGGTTGGTGCGCATGGACGCCATGTTCCACAGGTCCCAGTCGGTCTTGTGACCTATTTCGTAGGTGGTGACTTCTTCCGGCTCAAACGGCTGCAGGGAGAAATTGTTGACGCCGCGCAGGTTGAAGCCGCCGGAACGGTATCCGGTGGAAACACTGCCATACAACAGCATGTCTTCGGTCGGGGTCCAGTTGAGGGAGCCGCGCCAGGTCAACTTGTCAAAGCTCTCGTCAACGCTGCGCGCACAGGCGTTATTCGGCAACAACTGGTTATTCTCATCCATCACCGCACACCCGTAGACCAGGCTGCCGGCGTCCAGGGAAAAGTTCTTGACCGTCATCTTGCGGTCGTCCCAGGTCTGCCGCAGGCCGCCGGTCACTGACCAGCGATCGTTAAAGGTCCAGGTGCCCTCGCCAAACAGGGCATAGGTCTCGTTCTCGGCATCACCATTGGGCGAATCCTGCAAAAAACCGTTCTGGGCGAAATACCACACCTGGTCCAGCTGTACGATGGGAGAGGGCCCGTCGGGCCAGGCCGGGTTCGCCCCTATGACCTCCGTGGGGAGCGTCTGCGAACCGTCCATATTCATCCAGTAGGCGCCGGCAATCCACTCGAGCCGGCTGTCGAAGGCCTCGCCCAGCAACTGCAGCTCATCGCTGTACTGCGTCGCGGTCACGACGCCTGGCGGCGCGTTGCGTGTCTGCGGCAGGGTCTGCGAGGTAATGGCGCCAAATATCTGCAAGGCCGTACCATCGGCATCGGTGGTGGACTCCTGGTCCAGATCGCGATAACCAAAGATATTCTTGATGCTCAGGTTGTCGGTCAGTCGGTACTCCGTGGTATTTGCCGCAAACCAGTTCTCGACCTTGTCCCTGCCCAGGACGTCGGTTTCGATTTTATCCCAGTCGCGGGTGCGCTGCCGCGCCAGGGCCTCGTCGACGAATGCCCCGACAGGGGTGCCGAACGCGCCACCGAGGCGGCCATTGTAGACAACGTTGGTAAGCTGTCCCAATCCCGCGTCCGAGTTGAATGCCTGTGGCACGGGAACCGGGTTGATCATATCGTTTTGATCGTAGGCCACCGTGGTGAGGTTGCTGAAGCGATCGTTAGGCGTCCAGTCCATCGACACCCGAACGCCGTAGGAGTCCTCATCCCAGAACTGGTCATCGCCCCTCAAGGTATTGTCCGCCACGTTACTCTGGTAACCATCCCGGTCGATACTGATGCCGGCCAGGCGCAAGCGCAGTGTATCGCTTACCGGCAGGTCGACAGCACCTTCCAGGTGGACCAGGTCATAGTCGCCAAGCCGGACTTCCGTGTAGCCGCCAAATTCCTCACCCGGACGCTGCGGCGTGAACAGCAGCGCACCACCGGTACTGTTGCGCCCGAACAGGGTGCCCTGGGGTCCTTTCAGCACCTGCACGTTCGCCAGGTCGTACATCGCCAGGTTGGTACCCTGGGTCGGCGTCAACACCACCTCGGCAAAATAAATGGGTACCGCGGGGTCCTCGGTAATCGTGACCGTCGAGGGTCGCTGGCCGCGCAGTGTAATCAGCGGGCTGTTGGTACCGGTACCCCCGGAGGAAATCCGCAGGGATGGCACGTGAATGCCGAGATCCTCCAGGCGAGTGATGCTCTGCTCACGCAGGTAATCGGAGCTCAGGGCCGTTACCGCAACAGGAATATCCTGCAACAACTCCTCCCTGCGCCGGGCTGTCACCACGACCTCCTCGAGCGGAAGGAGTTCCCGCTCAGCGGGCTCCTGCGGGGCTTGCGCCGCGGCACCGCCCACATATGCACAGGAACCGGCTGCGAGCGCGGCGACCGCCAGGCGCAAGAGCACGACCCGCTTATGCTGCATATGACGCTTCGATCTGTAACCGGATTCTTTCGACTTGCTCATAATCTTCATCCATTAGAATTAGGGTATGTTCAGATTTATTCACAGTTGAAAATTCAATCGTATCTACCGTTTGCCCGCAATAACCGTTCCTTCAAACCAGTTTGTTTATGCCTTGCAGATCAATACGCATTGCCTGCAAGGACTATAAACAGGTCGCTATCCCCTTCTGCCACTCAATCCGGGCAGGAGGTGTTACCTCCCGCCCGGGCAAGGGCCTCAGGCTTTTGCGCCCTCCTGGGCATGGTGTGCAAACATTTTCATGAGGTCACCCGACGTAATCCGACGCGGCACCTCGCCCTCGGCGAGCGGCTTGGCCCCGCCCAGGGATGTCGGCGTGGTATCGACGTTGGCGGCCGCGGCCTGGGCTCGCAGCGCCCCTACGGTGAGGTCCTCGCGCTTGACATGAGAAAACATGTCAAAATTGAACCACTTCATGGCATTGGCGTGGGTAATCTTGTTGATCTGCTGATCGCTGAGATGGGTCACCGTCTTCCACAGGTGCTCGGGCACCTCCGGCCAGAGGGTATCGGAGTGTGGGTAGTCCGTTTCGTAGGCAACCAGGTCCTCGTTGACATACTTGAGGTTTTGCAGCCCGAACGCATCGTCGATGAAACAGACCATGAAGTGCTTCTTGAAGATGTCGCTGGGATTCTTGCCCTGGAAGCCATTGTGGGTCCAGTACTTGTGCCGCGAATGGCTGAAATCGGCACGCTCCATGAAATACGGTATCCAGCCGAGGCCACACTCGGACAAGGCGATTTTCATATCGGGATAGCGCTCGAGCGCCGAGAGGTTAAGCCAATCCGCCGCGCCGACGGCACTGGACATCGGCATGGTGGTAATCCACGCCTCGATCGGCGTTTCCATCGATGCATGCGGCACCGGGTTGCCGGCCCCGATATGCAGGCACATGGTGATGTTGTTATCAACGATGGCTTTCCACATGGGTTCCCAGTAAGCATTGTGAATGCTGGGCAGGCCTTGCGAAGTCGGGTTTTCGTTCAGGGATACCGCGGTGCAGCCCTTTTTGGCAATGCGCTTGATTTCTTCAACCGTGGCGTTCATGTCCCAGGTGGGCAGGATAGCGCAGGGAATGAAGCGGCCGGGATAGGCGCCGCACCACTCGTCGATGTGCCAGTCGTTATAGGCCCGCAGGTGGATCAATGACATAGCCTTGTCCGGCGCCTTGTGGAAGCGGCCGCCATCAAAACCCACGCAAGTGCCAAAATTGAGCGAGGCGGCAATGCCGTTGACATTCATATCGTCGATACGCGCATCGACGTTGTATACGCCCTTGCGCATCTCCTCCAGCGAGTTCGGCTCCATGCCGTACTCTTCCAGCGGGCGGCCCACAACAGCGTTGAGGCCAACCGAGGGCATGAACATCCCCTGGTAGGTCCAGAAGCTCTTGCCTTTTTCGTCGGTGCCAAACTGGGGTGCCGTGGCCAGGTCCTTGGCGGACAAGTGTTTTTCAAACATGTCCGGCGGTTCGGTAATATGATCATCCACACTGATGATCACCATGTCATTCATTTCCATATCATCCTCCTCGGGACATTGCGCGTCATCCTGCTGATGTCGCGACTGATTACGTCATACCGGTCGACCGGCATCACAAAACTTCCTCTAAATCCTGCAGCGGTTGCACCCTGGGATCGCTGAAATCCCTTGACTGGCCTATGCGCCTTGCTTGCACCGCGCGCTCGGGCTGAAAGGTGTAGCACGACGGTGGCATGCGGGTGGCATCGGACTGCCTTTCCATGGGCAGGGTACGCCCATGCGCAATAATACTGCCCCAGCTTAGCAGACGTGCAGCTTCCTGCACGCAAGGCTCCAGCCTGTCTATCCATGATCGCGGGTCGGTGACACGCATTCCCGCCAGCTCCGCAGGCTCCAGAATACAGAAATTACTGTCGGACCAGGCCAGCAGGGTGTGCCCGTCACGGGTAATTTCGGCACGCCGCGTACCGTCGATGGGATCGGAAACAAAAATATCGTAGACCAGGGCAGCGTCATCAAGGGCGTGCGCCGCTGCCAGCAGGGCAAGATCGTACAGGTGCGTACAATTTGCCGCCTTATCCCGCCGCGAGGGGAACGCCTCCAGGGCGACGCCTGTGAATGTCTGCTCACACTTGTGCACGGCGCCCGGACAGGTCGTCCACGGCGCCCGCAGGAGCGTTGCTTTTACCGAGGTGGCAATCCCCTTGTCATGGTGAACCGCGACGGCCATACGGTGGTAATCGTCCTCCACCTCGCTGACAACGAACCCCGGTGCCGGCGTTATCCTGAAACGTCGCCTGAAGCCGGGTGCGCGCTCGGAGCCGGTCACCTGGGCACCCTCAATCCCGCACCAGGAGCAGAGCAGTCGCCAGCGGGCCGCCGCCAGAGGTGGCAACCGCGACGCGCGGATCGCTCGCGATCTGGCGCTCACCGCCCTTGCCGCGTAATTGCACAACCGCTTCATGGGCAAAACCGAAACCGTGCAGGCGGCCGGCACCGAGCTGGCCGCCAAAGGTGTTAAGTGGCAGTTCACCATCCAGGGCGATACGTTTACCCCCTTCGATAAAACGGCCACCCTCGCCCTTCCCGCAAAATCCAAGTCCCTCCAGCCAGGCGACAGCCTGGAAGCTGAAACCGTCGTACAACTGCACAGTGTCCACGTCGGCCGGCGTGTAATCTGTGCGCTTCCACAGGTCGGCGCCCGTGGGATAGCAAGCCATCCATTCGGCCTGGTCCCAGGAATGTCGCTCTACCGAGCCGGCCATGGCCGCAATCCGGATGGGCGTGCATTTCACCTCGTCCACCGCGTCACCGGCCGACACGATAAGCACCGTCGATGCATCCGAGTAGCGATCACAATCAAACAGGCACAGGGGCGACGAGATCATGCGCGCGGACAGGTATTCATCCATGGTCAGCGGTTGCCGGACCAGGGCGCGCGGATTGAGTGCCGCGTTGGCGCGACCGGTCAGGGCGATCTGGCCAAGTTGCTCCCGCGTCATGCCATACTTCTTGACATGCCGCATGGCGTACTGCGCTGTCCACACAGCGGCGGACAGGGCATTGAATGGCGCAGTCCACTGCGTACCGCCGTCGACACGGTCGCGCCGGGCCATGGGGTATTCCTCGGGACGCGCCATCGCCGCCGCCTCGTACACCGTGCGATAGCAGATGACGTGCCGCGCCTGCCCCGTGCGCACCGCCATTGCCGCGGCGGTTACCGCGCCAAGCTGTGACGAGATTTCCATGCCGCCTGCGTACCAGGTCGCGCGTATTCCCAGGGCATCGATAAGCTCGTCGGCGCCAATCGGCGAGAAGCCCAGCATCGCCGGCACGCGCCCGGGATAGGTGGATACCCCGTCTATCTGGTCGATGGTAAGACCCGCCTCGTCAAGTGCTTCACGCACTGCATCCAGGGTGAGCAGCAGTGGGTGCCGCTCCAGCTTCATGCCGATCTCGGACTGGCCAATACCGGTAATATAGGCGTCGTTATCTCGCATATCAGTCTATCTTCTCGAACAGGGGCAGGTAGACATCCTCCTGCTGCTCAAATGTCACACGCACCCGGTCACCAATATCGACAGCATCCACCTCACAACCCACGATATTCGTGGTGAGGATGACGCCGGGCGCGCCATCAATCGCCACCCGGGCAACAACAAACGGCACGTCCATCGCGGGATGCCACTTCTGGTAATTGACCGTGAAAGTATCGATGACGCCGGTGCCTGCCACCGCCTCCGGGGCGACATTTTCGGACAGGCAATGGCGGCACACGGGGCGCGGCGGGTGTATAAACGTCCCGCAATCACCGCAGCGCAGAAACCGCAGTTCATTTTCCGCCCCGCAGGTCCAGAAATCCCGGTTAGTGGAATCAAGCCTCGGCAAGGGTCGCGTATTCGCCATGGAACCTATTTCTCCCAGACCAGGTGGAGCTCCTCCACACCGATCACGTGGCCACCGTGGAACTTCGGGGCGCGCTGCGGGTTGAGACTGAAAGACGGCAAGCCTGCCAGCAACTCCTCGTACAGGATATTCAGCTCCACCCGGGCCAGGTGTGACCCAAGGCAGCGGTGCGGTCCGGCATTGAAAGCAATGTGCGGTTTACCGCCACGCTTGACGTCGAAATGATCGGGCTCAGGATACTCTTTCGAGTCGAGGTCCGCGGCGGGCAGGAACAACATCGCCCGCTCGCCCTCCTTCATTTGCACCCCCTGGAATACCATGTCCCTGGCGACCCGGCGAGGCGGTACAGTAAATGTATAGCGACGCAAGAGCTCTTCCGTGGCATCGGCAACAAGCTCAGGATTGGCGCGCAGCTGTGCCTGCAGCTCGGGGTTCTCGGCCAGGTGACGCACGCCGTGACCCATCCCCTGCATCACGGTATCGAGCCCGGCAATAAACATCAGTACACCGTAGTTCTCGATATCCTCAAGCACCGTGGGTCGGCCGTCGATTTCAACCGTCCACAACAGGCTGATAATGTCATCGCGGGGATCGTCGCGACGCTCGAGGACCGTTTCGCGCATGGCCGCGGCGACCTGCTGTAACCTTTTCATTGCGCTGGAGGGGTCCGGTGCAATTTCGCTGAGATGCGCTTTGACCAGGGCGCGGTATTCCGCAAACTTCTCCAGCGGCAGGCCCAGCAATTTGAGGAAGACACGCACCGGCAGCGGCTCTGCCACCGCCGACATAAACTCGCATTCCCCGCGATCGGCTATCTCGGCAACCAGCTCCCTGGCGAGCGCACGGATACTGTCCCTTAGCGCGTTGATTGCCTTGGGCGAAAAAACACCCTGCACGGGCTGGCGATACTTGGCATGGTTGGGCGGATCAAGATTGATAGGATAGGCCCGGGGTATATGGGGCGTCCCCGGCGGCATGGCCGCCAGCATTGCCTCCATCTGCTCGTAGGGAATCATTTCGCTCGAGAAGGCATCCGTGTCCCGGGCAGCCTCGAAATTCGCCGCGTGACTCATAATCATCCAATGGCCACCATTGCGGGGCGTCCAGAATACCGGCGGTGCATTTTCCACCATGTCGATAATCCGTTTATGCGGGTCCTTCACATAAGCCGGGTCATGGAACATATCAAAGTCGTAAAATGCCGACTCTGGCACGTGATCTGGTGTCGGTACCGCGGCGCTAACAGCCGATGCTTCAGTCATAATATCTTCCAAAAAGGTCTATAACGCAGAGCCATCCTACACCTGCCTTCGCCGGCAGATCGCCTCAGCTGGCGGGCATCAGGGCCGACAGGTCGACCTGCCCCGTTGCCACGCCACCCAGGAAACCCCCGTCCACGGGCAGGGCAACCCCGTTGATATAGCTGGACTTGTCACTGTTGAGGAAAATCAGCGCGGCCGCCTGCTCCTCGGGAGTCGAGCGACGATCGATGGGTTGAATAAAGGCATTGAGTACCGCGGCCTGGGTCTTGGATTCGAAATGGTTCATCATCGGCGTCTGTGTGGGCCCCGGCAGCGTGCAGTTCAGGCGAATACCGCGCTTGATCAGGTGCGCCGCGGTCAACATGGTCCACACGATGATGGCCTCCTTAGACAGGGTATAACCCTCGTTGACCGTCTCGGCGTTCGCTTCACACCATTGCATGGCACTTTCAAAGCTGTCCTTGCCTACCAGTTCCATCAACAGGGGTATCTTCCTGCTCCAACCCATGCCGGCAGTGGAGGAAATACAGGCAATGGCGCCGCCTGTGGACATCAGTGGCAGCACCTGCTCGGTCACCCGTCGCATGGCCGCGTAATTGACTTTCATCACGTCCATCGGGGCAGAGGTCTGGGGCAGGCCGGCGCAGTTGAACAGCGCGTCCACCTTGCCACCGATGCCCGCGACCGCCGCGTCAATCGCCGCCGGATCGCGCAAATCCACCTGGGTAAAAGACGCGAGGTCCAGGGCTGTTTCCTTGTAATCGAAGCCGTGTACTTCAGCGCCCAACGCCACCAGCTGGCGGGCTGTCGCCTCTCCCATGCCCGAGAAACAACCACTGACCAGGACGCGCTTGTTTTTATAACCCAGATAATCCATTTGAAATTTCCTTCGATATCAAGTGTCTGCCGGCCGATGCGACCAACAATCCAGAACTCACTACTGACTGTTATCGTCTTCCATGATTTGCATAACCCGCTCGGGGCAGGCGCGAACACCCCGCCTGGCCAGGTCTTCCATGCCCGCGGGCACTTCCACTTCCTCGACCAGGATATAGCCATCGTCATCGAGGGGGAACAACTCGGGAGAAACAGCCCAGCACCGCGCGTTGCCGACGCAGGCCGCCTTATCTATACGCACTTTCATATACCTACCTCGCCGTCATGACGGGTACAATGCTCGGTTACCGTCACCAGGGTGTAAAGACCGGGCCGCCAGCGTTATTGTATTCTCACTGGCCAACCCGGAGTCACTTGCGGTATTATACACCAGTGGTGTTCAATAACAAGATTTCGGGAATCACAGCATGGCTCTTTACACGACCCTTCACCTGCACAACGTACCCGCCGCTCGAGAGGCTGATTACGCCGCCTGGTTCGATGGCGAACACCGCACCGCCCTGGCCCGCCTCAGGGGGTTTGCGGCCGCAGAGCGCTATGAAGTGGCTGCCCAGCAGATCATGCCGGATATAGCCCAACCCTGGCGCTTCCTCAGTATCTACGACTTCGACCTGCCGTCCCCGGAAATCGATGTACCCGCGCTTGGTCCGCTGCTTGCCGAGGCCCGGGATGTCGGGTGGATCACCGATGACGAGACCGAGCGGCTGTACACCTACCGCCTGTATTCCGACTGGAAGGCCAGCCCGAACTGGCAGCCGGACGAGCCCTACTCCGGCGTCAGCGTGATACTGGGCAATTATGTGGCCGGCCGCTTCGCGGAATACCAGAAGTGGTACGACGAAGTGCACAGTGTCGAGGTAACCAATGTTCCAGGGCATGTCGCCATGAAACGGGGTGAACTGTCCACGGTACAGATCGAGCCCCGGCACTACTGCCCCGGCGACCAGCTCATACTGTGTGCCCAGCAAAGTGACGACCTGCTCTTCACCATAAAGGATTTCAGCGCTCGCGCCCGGGGCGTCAGTCCCAGCGGCATCGCCATGGAGCCGCGCTCGACCTCCGGCTCCTTTGCTCGCACGGTGCACTATTTCAACAAGATCAGCGGCAACCGCTTCTGGCCCGGCGGCGTCGCCTACGGCGGCGATCTGTCGGTCTACGCCGGGAAGGACTGAGACCGTCGCCTTCACGCCGTTGCTGTATTACGCCATTCCATACCGGCCAGGCCGGATCGCTCACACCAGGGAGTCAGTTCAATGTCCAAAGTGATTGTCATTACCGGCGCCGGCGTCGGACTCGGGCGCGCCGTTGCCAGGCGTTTCGCCTCAGAGGGGGAAACCGTGGTTCTACTGGGCAGGACGGCCGCCAAGGTAGAAGCCGTCGCAAGCGAAATCGGCGAGCGCGCGATGGCCGTGGAATGTGACGTGGCCTCGCCAGACAGCGTACGCAATGCCTTCGCGATGATTGCGCAGCGCTACCCGCGCATCGATGTGCTGATCAATAACGCGGCAATTTTTGAACCGTTCCTGATCACCAACGCCACCGACGGGCAGATACTGGATGCCGTGACAACCAACCTGGCCGGGCCGATGATATGCGCCCGGGCTGCGATACCGATGATGGGGCGAGGTGCGCATATCATCAACGTCAGCAGCGAATCGGTGGACAGTCACATGCCCCACCTGTCGGTATACCAAAGCTCCAAGGCAGGACTTGAGCGGTTCTCCGAGAGCCTTTACCAGGAGCTTGAACCACAGGGGATACGCGTCTCCGTGGTCCGCGCCGGCGCCATGTTCGAGGAGGGCAAAACCTGGGATGTGGACATGCAGGCAAAAATCGATTTCCACCAGGCGGCAACCGCTGCCGGCATACACCTGACGGAACGCCCCATAAGCCAGTTCACCTCGGTCACCGGTATTTTCCGCGCCCTGGTCGACCTGCCGGCCGATCTCCAGGTGGCGAGCATTTCCCTGCATGCCAGGGCGCAAAACAAGTGAAGGAGGTACTGGCCTGATGAGCGATAGCTTCGACTTTGTGGTGGTTGGCAGTGGCGGCGGTTCGATGTGCGCCGCCCTGGTGCTGCGCGCCGCCGGCAAGAGCGTACTTGTCCTGGAAAAAACCGACCTCGTCGGCGGCACCACGGCGATCTCGGGTGGCGTTATGTGGATTCCGAATAATCGCTTCATGAAAAGCGAGGGCCTGCAGGACAGCCCGGAGCAGGCGATCGCCTATATGGATGCCGTGGTAGGCGACCATGACGACACGCCCGGTGCCAGCCGTGCCCGGCGCCTGGCCTATGTCGAGGAAGCGCCGGCAATGATCGACTTCCTCGTAAGCCAGGGTATCCAACTGCGGCGCATTCCCTCCTGGCCGGACTACTGCAATGCACCGGGCCAATCGGTTCCCGGCCGCACGGTCGTCTCACAGTTATTCGACATCAACCAGCTGGGCGAATGGAAATCCAGGCTGCGCCCCGGCTTCCTCCCCCTGCCGGCCAATCTGGACGAGGCCATGGAGCTACCCAACTTCAAACGCTCCTGGACAGGCAAGAAGGTACTTGCAAGGGTGATCGGGCGGACTATCGTCAGCAAGTTGCGTGGCAAGCACCTGACCACTGCGGGGCAGGCCCTGCAGGGACAAATGCTGCATGCCGCAATCAGGGCCGGCGTGGAGATCCGTACCGGGGCCGGCGTGAAACGCCTGTTGCTCGAAGGTGGCCGCGTTACCGGCGTGGTCATTGAAAAGGACAGTGCAGAGCAGCACATCACCGCCCGCTCCGGCGTGCTGGTCAACGCCGGCGGTTTCGCCCGCAACCAGCGTATGGTGGAACGTTACATCCCCGGCACGTCGACGCAATGGTCACTCACCGGGCCCGGGGACACCGGCGAAATGATTGAAGAGGCGGCCCGGCTCGGCGCCGCAACGGCGCAGATGGATGAACGTATAGGCAACCCCATGGCGCTGCCACCGGGCGAGACCCCTGCGCAACCCGTCGTGGTACACGGTGACCTGGCAAAACCGCACAGCATCGTCGTCGACCAGGCCGGCGCACGCTATATGCGGGAGTCGAACTCCTACGTGGCTGTCGGCCAGGCGATGCTCAAGCATAATCGGCAGGCGCCGGCGATACCCAGCTGGCTGGTGATGGACAGCCGCTACCTGGACACCTACATGCTGGCCGGCTCGATGCCCGGCAGGAAGAAGCCCAAGACCTGGTATGAAGAAGGTTTTCTCAAGCAGGCCGATACACTGGAGGCACTGGCTGCGGCCTGCGGTATGGAACCGGCTACACTCAGGACCTCGGTGGAACGCTTCAATGGCTTCGTACGGGGTGGGCACGATGGGGACTTTCACCGGGGCGACCACGCCTATGATCGCTGGCTGGGTGACCCGCTGAGCCAGCAGTCACCCACCCTGGGCACCCTCGAGCAGGGTCCGTTTTTCGCAATACGGGTATACCCGGGGGACGTCAGCACGCTTGGCGGGTTGGTGACCGATGAACACGCCCGTGTGCTGCGCGAGGACGGATCGGCCATCCCGGGCCTGTACGCCACCGGCACATCCGCAGCCTCGGTAATGGGCCGGGGATGCCCGGGAGCCGGCGCGAGTATCGGGCCTTCCTTCACCTGGGGCTATGTTGCAGCAAAACATGCGGTGCAGGCCGACCAGTAGACATCCAAACAGGGCTGATCCAGCCGTGAGCAAACAGTAATCGCGTGGTATTGCGTGATCCAAACGAGGAAGCAATCATGAAGAAACTACCGGAAGCCCAGTTGTACATCGACGGCGTGGTGCGCCGAGCGACGGGTGACAAGACCTACGATAATATCTGCCCCTGGACGGCTGAGGTGGCGGGACAGGCGGCGGATGCCTCCGCGCAGGATGTCGACGAGGCCATAGCTGCAGCGCGCAGGGCCTTTGATGAGACCGACTGGTCCCGGCAGCATGCACAACGCCATGCGCTGGTGAAAAAATACATGGCCCTGCTGCGGGCCAATCGCGATCGCCTGGTCGAGATATCGCGCATCGAAGCGGGCGCGGCGATTGGTGCCGCCTGTCGTGCGCATGTCGATTTTGCCCTCAATGGTGGCGATGACCTGGTGAAATGCGCCATGGACATCGAGTTTGAAGAAAACCGCGGCAAGCGCGAGGAACACGGCTTTGTCAGCGAGCGCATCGTGACCCACGAACCGCTGGGCGTCGTGGCCGCCATCACCCCCTGGAATGTTCCCTTGTACGTCAATATCGGCAAGGTCATCGCGGCGCTGCTCGCCGGCTGCACCGTGGTCCTGAAACCCGCCCCGGACACACCGCATATGGGCGCGATCATGGGTGAGCTGGCCAGTGAAGCCGGCTTTCCCCCCGGGATTTTGAACGTGATAAGTTCCGCCGATCCTGCCATGGCCGGCGAGATGATGGTCGCGGATCCCCGTGTCGACGTGATTTCCTTTACCGGCTCGACCGCCGTGGGCAAGCACATCATGGAAAAAGGCGCGGCCACCCTGAAGCGTATCTTCCTGGAACTGGGCGGCAAGAGTGTCAAAATCATTCTCGACGATGCCCCGGATTTCGCGATGAAAGTCATGACATCCATGGTGATTTTTCACGCCGGTCAGGGCTGCGCCTACCCCACCCGCCTGCTGGTTCCACGCAGCCGTTACCAGGAAGCGGTGGAAGCACTGCAAATGTCCTATGGGGGCTACGCCAGCCGTTGGGGTGGCTACGACGATCCGGAAAACGTCATGGGTCCGGTCATTTCCAAACGGCAGCAGGAGCGGGTCATGAGCTACATCGAGCTGGGCCAGAAGGAAGGCGCACGCCTCCTGGCAGGCGGCAAGACCTGCCCGGAAAAGGGCGAGGGCTTTTTTATCGAGCCCACCTGTTTCGTCGATGTCACCAATGACATGCGCATTGCGCAGGAGGAAATCTTCGGGCCGGTGCTGGTGGTCATTCCCTTCGACGACGATGACGATGCCATCCGCATCGCCAATGACAGCATCTATGGTCTCGGTGGCGCCGTGACGTCGGGGGACAGGGAACGCGGCATGCGCGTCGCCCGCGCCATCCGCGCTGGCTGTATCAGTGTCAACGACGGCATGAGCATTACCGGCGACCTGCCTTTCGGCGGCGTCAAGGGCAGCGGCGTGGGCCGCGAATGGGGCCGGGAAGGCATCGAGGAG
>JAHEBM010000082.1 GCA_024642245.1 Haliea sp. | reverse complement strand
CCTGGCTCGATTACTGGTGCGGGCAAGCCGTATCTGGCCCCAGGCCCCTGCCATTTCCCGCGGCAACGAGCTGCATGCCACTTACGGCCAGTTTGCACACCGGGCGGCGTGTATTGGCGGGCGCCTGTTGAGTGATTACGGGCTGGCGCCGGGTGACCGCGTCGGCATCATCATGAAAAACCAGCCGGAATACCTGGAGGCCCTGTACGGGATCTGGTTCGCGGGACTCGCCGCTGTCCCGGTCAATGCCAAACTGCACCCGCGTGAATGCGCCTATATCCTCAATGATAGCGGTGCGAGCCTGGCCTTCGTGTCGGCAGGGTTACAGGACAGGGTTCCGGACTCAATCGTCAAGGTCGTCGCGCCTGGCCGGGATTGGCAGCACATGTTGCAGGGTTCGCCTGTTGACGCTGTGGCCACCGGGAAGGATGCGCTGGCCTGGCTTTTCTACACCAGTGGCACCACGGGCCAGCCCAAGGGTGCGATGCTCAGTCACGGCAGCCTGAGACAGATGACACTGGCTTTCTTTGTCGACGTGGAACAACTGGACCGCGAGGACAGTGTGATACACGCGGCCCCGATGTCCCATGGCTCGGGACTGTATAACTTCGCCGCGCTGCAAGCCGGTGCCAACCAGGTCATTCCGGCCAGCGGTCAGTTTGATCCCGATGAAATATTTGACCTCGTCGGGCACTATCGGGGCTCGTTTTTCTTTGCCGCACCGACCATGGTGAAGAGGCTGGTTGAAGCGCCGGGTGCCGCCCGGGCCGATACCGCCAACCTGAAGAACATTATTTACGGTGGCGGCCCGATGTACCTGTCGGACCTCAAGGCAGCCATGAACCTGTTTGGCAATAAGCTTGGCCAGATCTACGGGCAGGGGGAAAGCCCCATGACCATCACCGCCCTGACCAGGGCGATGCACCGGGATGCGTCCGACGAGCGGCTGTCCTCCGTGGGCGTGGCGAACTCGGTTGTCGAGGTCAAGGTCATCGGCGAGGGTGGCCAGGAAATGCCGGTGGGCGAGGTGGGTGAAATCTGCGTGCGCGGGGACGTGGTTATGACGGCCTACTGGAACAGGCCCGAGGCCACCGCGCAGGCGCTTATCGACGGCTGGCTGCATACCGGCGACATGGGTTCATTTGATGCCGATGGCTTCCTCACGCTCAAGGACCGGCTCAAGGATGTGATTATCAGCGGGGGAAGCAATATTTACCCGCGGGAGGTCGAGGAAATCCTGCTGCTGCAAAACGATGTCCTCGAGGTGTCGGTCGTTGGTCATCCTCATCCCCAGTGGGGGGAGGAGGTCATAGCATTCGTCGTTGCCAGGGCGGGTGCGAAAGTCTCCGAGGAAGAACTGGACCAGCTTTGCCTGGACCATATCGCGCGGTTCAAGCGGCCGAAGCGTTATATATTCCTCGAATCCCTGCCCAAGAACAATTACGGCAAGGTGCTTAAAACCGCGCTCAGGGAAATATTGAGCGAGTAGTGAGCCTGCCCCTGCTGCTCGTCAGTAGGACTTGGGAAGCCCCAGCACCTTTTCGGCCAGGAAGTTGAGAATCATGTGCGGGCTCACCGGTGCGGTGCGCGGAATGAGGATCTCGCGCAGATAGCGCTCGATGTGATACTCCTGCGCATAACCCATGCCCCCGAGTGTCAGCATCGCGGTGTGGCAGGCTTCAAAGCCGGCCTCGGCCGCCAGGTATTTTCCCGCATTCGCCTCGACCCCGCAGTCCTGGCCCTTGTCGAACAGGGCCGCGGCTTTCATGACCATCAGGTTGGCTGCTTCCACTTGCGCCCAGCATTTGGCCAGCGGGTGCTGTATGCCCTGGTTCATGCCGATGGGGCGGTCGAACACGATGCGTTCCTGCGCATAGCGGGAGGCGCGTTGGATAGCCACCCTGCCGAGGCCGACGGCTTCGGCGCCCAGCAATACGCGCTCGGGATTGAGCCCGTGCAGGATGATTTTAAAGCCGTCCCCTTCCGCGCCGATCCGGTCTTCCTCCGGTATCCACAGGTCGGATATGAACAGCATGTTTGAATCAACGGCATGGCGACCCATCTTGTGGATCATGCGAATCTCGATTTTTGAGCGGTCAAGGTCAGTGAAAAACAGGGACAGCCCGTCGGTCTTGCGTTTCACATCCTCCAGCGGTGTGGTGCGCGCCAGCAGCATCATCTTATTGGCGACCTGGGCGACAGAAATCCATATTTTCTCGCCGTTGACCAGGTAGCCGCCCTCGCGCCGTTCGGCACGGGTCTTGAGCTTGGTGGTATCCAGGCCGACATTGGGTTCGGTAACCGCGAAACAGATTTTGTCCTTGCCGGTCAACACCGGTGGAATCATGCGCTGCTGCTGTTCGGGGGTGCCAAACAGCGAGACCGGCTGCATGCTGAAGACCGGCCCGTGAATGCTCGAAGCCGCGGACATTCCGCCGCCGGACTCGGCCACGGCCTGCATCATGATGGCCGCCTCGGTAATGCCCAGGCCCGCTCCGCCAACCGCCTCGGGCATCGCAATACCCAGCCAGCCGGCTTCCGCCATCGACTGGTGAAATTCGTGTGGGAACACGCCGTCCCGGTCGCGCTCGAGCCAGTAGTCATCGGGAAACCGGGAGCAATGCTTCAAAACGGTGTCCCGGATGTTCTGCTGATCTTCTGTGAAAGCGTAATCCACGGTTGCTACTCCCTGGTAAAAGAATTCCTGAGCGTTGATCCTGCGGTTCCCGGGCCTTGTGGCGGTTGTTGCCGGGGAACTATCACCCCGGCCGGGATCCCGCCTTGCCACCCGTGTTCAGACCCAGCTCCTGTAATATTTCCCCGGTGTGGGCACCCAGTGCCGGGGCCGGGCCGCCGACACGTCCCGGCGTGCGGGAAAAACCCGTGGGAATCCCGGGAAAGCGCACGGGACCGGACGATGTATCCACGGTCTCGAAAAAGCCGACAGCGTTCAGGTGAGGATTGTCGAACAGCTCGTCCAGGCTGCGCAGCGGCGCGGCGGGGATGTCGAGCGACCTCAGCAGTTCGAGCCATTGCGCCGTTGTGCGCTCCCTGAAAGTCTCCGCGAGCAGGGCGTACACGGTGTCGATCTGCCGCGCGCGTTGCTCCAGCGTGGCATATTCCGGGTTGGCGGCCCACTCCGGCTGCACCGCGTTGACAAAGGCCGACCATTGCTTGTCGTTGTAGACCAGGGCTGAAATCTGCCCGTCCCGGGTGCGGTAGGGGCGGCGGTTCGGCGCCACCACCCTGGGGTAAACAGCCGGTCCCAGGGGAGGGGTGAACATGGCGCCGTTGGCGTGTTCGACCAGCATGAACGAGGCCATGGTCTCAAACATGCTGACCTCGACCTCCTGTCCCTCACCGGTGCGCTCGCGATGGAACAGGGCCATCATCGTGGCATACAGTGCGGTGAGCCCCGCCACCTTGTCCGCGATGATGGTGCCGACATAGTTCGCCTCGCCGGTCAGCATCTGCTGGACCATGGGCAGGCCGCATTCCGCCTGGATGGTATCGTCGTATGCCGTCAGGTCGCGGTCGGGGCCGCGGCGGCCATAGCCATAACAATTGGTGTAGACAATCGTCGGGTTAATGGCGGCGACCTGCTCATAGCTGAAGCCCAGCTTGCCGATCGCCCTGGATCGCATGGAGTGGATGAACACATCCGCCGTCTCGATGATTGCGCTCAGGGCGGCCTTGCCCGCCTCGGTTTGCAGGTCGAGTACGACACTGCGCTTGCCGCGGTTGACGTTGACGAAGACGCCGCTCATGCCCGGCTCGGGTCCGACCGATATGTGCCGGGTATTGTCGCCGCCGGGCGCCTCGACCTTGATCACATCCGCGCCCATGTCCGCCATGATCTGGGTGCAGTAGGGCCCGAATACCATCGCCGTAAGGTCGACGACACGCACGCCCGAGAGCGGGCCCGCGCCTTTGGCGTGAGTGTGCTCAGTCGATTTCACGAGGTGCCCCGGTACCCATGTACTGCGCCAGGTTGCGGTGCAGGTTGGCGACGCTGCGCTCCATATAGGGATTGGGCTTGTTGCCGCTGAAGCCGGCGGACTTCATGCCCTGCTGTACAGCGGCCATGTTGGAAAAATCCTGTGACAGCACGTAGCACCAGGCCTCGGCGGTTGCGGGAGAAAATTCCCACTCGGTTTTCGGCTCTTTCCCCTGCGGGAACAGCTCGTAAACCGCCGCTTCAAAGATGCACTTGTCGGGGTCATTGCCGTAGGGGCGGGCGCTGTAGCACAGGGCGTTGTTGACGGCATGGCCGATCTGGAAGTTGGGAAAGATTTGCCATGCGGTACCGCTCTTGCCGACATGCTCCGGATCCACGGTCGGCCAGAACACACCGCGGGCCTCATCGTCGCGCCGCGCGGTTGCGAGCCAGTGCTTGAGCACCTGGTCGGGCGGGGTGCCTTCCGGCAGTTCGTCGGCCAGCCGGCGCGCGGCGTCAACCAGTGTCTGGGTGGTATTGGTGTTCGCCTTCTCCCAGGTGTAGACCTGCATCTCGGCGGTCGAGATGCGTGCGTCCGCGCCGGACCCGACACGCAACTTGGCCTGCTGGTTTTTGTCCATGTCCTTGGGCGCGTCGTAGCCGATATTGCTGTGCTTGCCCTGTGCCCTTGCCCAACCGCGGAACTCGCCGAATTTGTTGAACTCAGGATGCGTGGTCTGTACGTGGTAGGTTTCGTTGAACGCCTCCAGGGCGACCTTCCAGTTGCAATCGAAAATGCCCCACTTGCGCCAGCGATAGCGCATATTCTGCAGCTCGAAAGGCTCGAGCAATGACGCGGCGGGTTCGAGGTAGTCAAGCAGGCTTTCGCAATCCGGGTCCATGTTTATCCAGATCCAGCCGCCCCACGTGTCGACATTGACCTTGCGCAGCCCGGTGCACTCGTCCGTCAGCTTGCCGTTCCAGTCCTCCTTGTGCAGGATATGGGTGTTCTCCCCGTCCAGGTTAAAGCGCCAGCCGTGGTAGCCGCAGACAAATTGCGTTTTCTTGCCGCGCGCATTCCTGCTGCCCTCGGGTGTATCCACCAGCCGGCGGCCGCGATGGGGGCACACATTGTAGTAGGCCTGGATGGTGTCGGCGCCGGCGCGCACGATGACGATTGATTCACCGGCGATTTCATACGTCAGGAAATTACCGACCTCCGGGATCTCCTCCACACGGCCGACCTGCTGCCACACCTTGGTCCAGAGCTTGTCGCGCTCTGCCCGGGCATATTCCGGCGAGATATAGGCCTCTACCGGAATAATGACCGCGTCTGTAAGTACTTCACCTGTATCGACACTTTTGCTCATCACATCCTCACTCGCTGCTGCCCGGCGAATTTCCAGTCGCGGGGCATTCCCAGTTGAATTGATCCAGTCACTAAAAGTCCGGACATAAATATTGTCAAATAATAGGTTTATAGTCCATATAATGCATCAAAATAGCGATATATCTTATAAATGTCCGGACAAATAAATGATATGGATCAAGCCCTGGCAAGCCTGGTGCTGGAATCCGGGAGGTCGAGGGTCGGGCGTGAGTGTGGCGCGACGGGACAGGGGCATGGTGGGCAGGGCAGCTCGGTGGTGAAGTCCAGGCCGGCCTGCCGCGGGCGGCCTGGGGGGTAAGCGGTGAGCCTCAGGCGAAAGCCTCTTCACCCTCCAGCTTGGTCCGGTGCAGCATGCGCCCGCAAGCGGGGTCGTAGGGAATGGCGCGGTGCATGGTACCGGTGTTATCCCAGATAACGGTGTCGCCCACGGTCCATTCATGCCGGTATACAAACTGGGGCTGGGTCGCCCACTGGCGCAGTTTTACCAGCAGCTCCATGCTTTCGCGGTAGTTTTTTTCCGTAACCTGGTAGGCGGTGCAGCCCAGTACCAGTGACTTGCGGCCCGAGCGGTGCTTCCACACCAATGGCAGTTCGTTGTCTCCTATAGCCATCATTTGCTGCAGTATTTCAAGGCTGGGTTCCGGGTTGTAGTAAAACAGTGAGTTCCAGGCCGAGTGCAGCACGCTCAGTTTTTCGTACTCCCGCTGCTGGTCAGCCGGCAGGTCGTCAAAGGCGGCATAGGTATTGCAGAACTCGGTCTGTCCCCCGGTGGGGGAGAGTACCTTGGCAGAAAGGATCGACGCCAGGATCGGTACATTGTTCATGGTCCCGTCGATGTGCCAGTACATGGAACCCTTGAGGTAGTCCGCCAGCGCGTTGGCCTTGGTATCCAGGGTGACCTTGTAGATGCTTTCGCCGGAATGCTCGGGTGCGAACTTACCCAGTGTCTCGGTAAAGGTTATCTGTTCTTCATCGGTGAAGTGAACCTCCGGGAAAACCAGCACGCCGCGACTTTCCAGCAATTCGCGAATTTCACTGGCGTGCTCGCCACTGAGCAAGGCCTGCTTGTCTGCATGTACCCGGGTGGCGATACGCGGTTTGATATCTTTCGTGTTCAGTGCCATTTCGTTACTCCTGTCAGTCTGATGCAAATTTCGGGCGCGCCGGAACAGTGCCCGGAGCGTGAGTGGTCCTGGTCTAGGGGGTTTCCAGCCGGGTAGCCGCGAGGGCCCGCAACTCCGGCCGACGGATTTTGTTACTGCCCGTCATCGGCAATTCTTCTTCGGTAAAAAATAATACCCTGCGTGGCACCTTGTAACTGGCCAGGGATTCCCGGGCGAATTTTCGCACCGACTCCTCATCCAGTTGCTGGCCTTCTCGCAGCAGTACGCAGGATACGACGATCTCGCCGAGGGTTTCATGGGGCACCCCGACCGAAAAAACACTCTGGATGGCGGGATGGGCCATAAGCGTTGCGTCGATTTCCGTGGGGGATACGTTGGCGCCGCCGGTTTTAATGATATCGCCCAGCCTGCCCTTCCAGGACAGGTTGCCGTCCGGCGTCAGGTACCCGGCGTCCGCGGTATGAATGAAGCCCTCCCGGTCCAGCAGTTGCTCGGGCGGAACCTTGAGGTAGCCGGGTGTCAGTGTCGGGCCCTTGGCGATGATTTCCCCCGTTTCCCCCATGGGCAGCGTAACGCCCGTGTCGGGATCAACGATACGCACGATATTGCCGGGTAGAACCGGTCCGTGACTACCGTCGCTTACCAGCCGCCCCGCGCAGCCGGTAACGAAGGTAAACGTCTCGGTCATGCCATAGCCCACCGGTTGGCGCCAGGTGGTATTTATCGTGGGGTGCGTGGCCAGGATGAGTTCGGCATCGACGTACACCAGGGCTGACAAATCCGCCCCGGCCCAGCCCGGACACTCTTTCAGGCGAGCCTCCTGGTGAGGCCAGGCGATGGCGAGTGATATTTTTTCCCTTTCGAATATTTTTACTGCCTCGTCGGGGTCAAAGTACCGTTGCAGTATCAGGCAGCCGCCGACACTCAATGTGCTGCCAAAGGCCATGGCGAAATTGCCGGACCAGAAAAAGCCATTGGCGCTCCATGTCCTTACCGAGCTGTCGGTCTCGTACCACTGGCCGAAGCGCCAGCACTGCAGTGCCGCCGACCGGTGCGTTTGCTGGATTGCCTTGGGTTGCGCGGTGGAGCCGGAGGAGAAAAAGACCAGTCCCAAATCGATGGGGCTGGAGCAGGCTGCGGCTGACCTGGCGATGGAAACGGGTATGGTTTCCCCCGCGGCGAGGAAGTCATCCCAGTCCTGCAGGCCGGGTCGGCATTGCGCCTTGTCGACGCACACGACACGGCGCAGGAACGGCAGGTCATCCTGCAGCAGTTCGCCGGGCGGCGTGGACGGCAGGGCAGGGCACAACTCAAAGATGATGCTGACAAAATCGTTGGAGGCAACAGCGGCCTCCATGATCAGCAGCTCCACATCGGACTGCTGAAGCTGGTACGCCAGTTCCTGCCGGGTCGAGAAGGTATTCAGTGCCACGGTTACCGCGCCCGCCATGGCGGCGCCGAACATACCGAACAGCCATTCCGGCCGGTTGCTGACCAGCAGGCCGACCCGGGTGCCCCTGCTGACGCCCGTGGCCAGCAAGGCCCTCGCGACTCGCAGCGATTCCTCGTGCAGTTGCGTATAGGTCCAGGATCTCTCGATACCGGCGAGGTCGGTCCAGCGCAGCGCCTCGTTGTTTGGGTACTTTTCGGCGATCTCCGACAGAAAGCCGGGCAGTGTCAGTGAACCGATGCCTGGTTCGTCTTCCAGTGCGGGGCCTCGAATTTCTGAAAGTGCAGCCATATTCAACGCTTACCTCCCACGACAGGTTTGGCCAAGGACAAGAGGGGCTGGCAGGCGGCTGTTCTAGCGATTCTCATCCGGCCTTTTGCCCGCGGGCGACTCGAGCATTTGCTTGAGCACTTCAGGTTCCAGTGGCGCAACGCCGGGCTCCAATGGAATCTTGAAGCTTTTCAGGACCATGGCCAGGATATCGTAGCAACCGACAAGAAAGACCATATCCATTATCTGGCGTGGCCCAAACTGTGTTGACAGTCGCGTCCAGGTGTCGGCACCGATGCAGGCGTCATTGTGAAGGTCATCGGCTACCCGAACGATGTCGGCATCCGGTGCATTCCAGCCCGGGGCGTCCGGACCCGCTTGTATGCGTTTCAGCTCTTCCTCTGTGAGGCCTGCCCTGCGGCCGAGAATGACGTGCTGTACAAATTCGTACTCGGACTTGCGCAGCCAGCTGATCCGCAGGATCAGCAACTCCCGCTCCCGCGCCGTCAGGGTGCTGTTGGCGGCCACGTGGTGATTGAAGGTCAGGAAGGCCTTCGCCAGTGCCGGGTAGTGGGCAAAGCTGCCCAGGGTATGCATGCCGCGTGCGTCCTCGCCCCCGTCCTCCCAGCGTGACAAGACAAACTTCAGGCCGCCCGGAAAAGCGTTGAGGGCGTCCAGTATCTCGTCGTCCCAGTCGGGCGGCAGCAAGGGGGTGATGCGCGATTCATTGGGTTCTTTCATGCCATCACCCTCCCGCCGTTGACACCCAGGGTGTGGCCGGTGACATAACCGGCCGCCTCCGATACCAGGTAGGAACAGGCGGCGGCGATGTCCTCGGGCTTACCCGCACGCCCCATGGGCGATTTCGTGGGATCCGACTCTGCTTCGATATTGACCGGTGATTTGCGCAACATGGGTGTGTCAACGAATCCGGGGGGGATGTTGTTGACCGTGATGCCCCTGGCCGCATACTCCCTGGCCAGTGTCTTGGTCAGTGCCACGACAGCGCCCTTGGATGTGGCGTAGTGGGCCATCATCGAGGCACCCGTCTGGGCCGAAGATGAGGAGATATTCACGACGCGTCCCCAGCCGGCGGCCAGCATGTCGGGAATGATCGCCTGGGTGCACAGAAACGGACCCATGACATTGACGCGCAGCATGCGCTCAAGCATGTCCCCGGTGATTTCCTCGAAACGGCAGAAGCCGGTTATGCCGGCGTTATTTACCAGGATGGTAACAGGCCCCAGCTCCTCGCGGGTGCGAGCCGCGCTGCGGGCGATTTCGTCCGCGGCCGCGGCGTCGCCGATACAGGCGATCGCACGTCCCCCGGCCCGCTTGATCATATCGACCGTTTCGCCGGCCCCGTCGCCATCGAGGTCCCATACCGAAACGCTCGCACCATCAGCTGCCAGCTGCAGGCTGATGGCACGGCCAATGCCGCTGGCACCGCCGGTCACGACTGCTACCTTACCTTCAAGAGACATAATTTTCTTCCTTATTGCAAGCTTGCCGAGGCGTGAGACTCGATCAATCGGCAGGCACTTTCTGTGCGCGGCCGGGGACCACCTGTTGCCGAATCGTCGTCGCAAAGTACTAGAAGGTGTGCATATAGTCAACAATGATGTATATTACCCGGGAGGTCGCGGTTATAGTGGCCGCAGGGCTGTTGATGTGCCGTGTCGCAAGGCGGCGCGCCTGGAAAGCGGGAGGCGCGATCCGCGGCGAGTCTGGTGATCAACGCGTATATCACTATCTGTTTCGGCAGACTTGAGAGCACATTATGGCTACCCCCCCCAAACCGGCGCGGCGCAATAATACGGACCCGGAATCCACGCGCAGGGAAATACTGCAGGCGGCGCTGGAAGTGCTGGCGAAGGACGGTCCGGAAAGCCTCAGCGTCACCGAGGTGGCCCGTCGTGCGGGTGTAAACCGGGGTACCGCATACCAGCATTTTCCCACGCGCGAGGACCTGGCGCATGCGACCACCGCGTGGGTCAGCGAGCGCATCTACGAGGAGTTCTACAGTGACTTCGAGGAGCTCTCAGAAGGTAACGAGGTCTACCCTGCGGACCTGGCCCTGGAGCGCTTGTCGAATTTTGCCATGAACAACCCGGAGTTGAGCCGCGCGTGGTTGTTCGATGTGATGTCGACCAAGGGCGTGGTGACCGACCCGTTCTGG
>JAHEBM010000081.1 GCA_024642245.1 Haliea sp. | reverse complement strand
TCAACGGCAGCCAGGATCGAGCTGGGCAAGGCCCTGTATTTCGATCCGCGGCTGTCGGAAAGCCATAACATCAGCTGCAACACCTGTCACCAGATCGGTCTGGGGGGAGTGGATATGCTACCTACCTCAATCGGGCACAGGTGGCAAAAGGGCGGTCGCAATGCGCCAACCGTGCTCAACGCGGTGTTCAATACAGCGCAATTCTGGGATGGGAGAGCCGCGGACCTGAGCGAGCAGGCGGTCGGACCCATACAGAACCCGATAGAGATGGCAATCAGCCCTGACCATGCGGTGAGTATGCTGATCGGGATTCCGGGTTACCAGTCCCTGTTTGCCGCGGCATATCCTGGCGAGAAGGCCCCTGTGACACTGGCCAATATAGGTGGCGCAATCGCGGCTTTCGAGGCGACGCTGCTGACACCAAACGCGCCATTCGACCGGTATCTCAAAGGCGATGAAAAGGCACTTGATAGCGAGCAGACAGCCGGCTTGAGGCTGTTTATCGACAAGGGTTGTGCAGCCTGCCATAACGGCGTTAACGTGGGTGGCGGGATGTATGCGCCATTTGGCGTTGTCGAACAGCCGGGCGCGGACTTTTTGCCGCCGGCGGACAAGGGTCGTTTCCAGGTCACCAGCACCACCAGTGACGAGTATGTGTTCAAGGTTCCCACCTTGCGCAACATCGCCCTGACACCGCCCTACTTCCATTCCGGCAAGTCCTGGGATCTCAAACAGGCTATTGCGGTCATGGCAGCGAGCCAGTTGGGCCAGGAACTGTCGGACGAAGAAGTTGCAAGTATCGACAGCTTCTTGCAGGCGTTGACCGGGGATCAGCCCCAGGTGACCTATCCGATACTTCCACCGAGTTCGGTAGACACTCCGCGGCCAGTGCTCTGACATGCCTTGGGTGCCGTTGATTAACGACCGGTTCACCAGTGGCGATCGACGGCGGCAGGCATCCGGTCTCGTGCGGAAAGCTTGAAATCGCGCACAAATGATTAATGTTTTGGTGGCTATTCTTATTGGAGGAAAGTGCCTGGTATGAAAATACAGCGGATGTTTGTCATTAAGCTACACGCGTTTCTGGCGTGTTTTATTTTGCCTATGGCAACGCTCTATTTTGTCAGTGGTGTGTTGTACTCATCGGATATCAAGGGCCATATCGATAAGCAGGTATACAAACTTCAACTTGAAAGCCCGTTTGCGCCGGATCTGGCAAAATTGTCAACCCTGGCCCAGGCTGCACTGGATGAACGCGATCTTTTGCCGCCAGGGGGCGAGGCCGTTATTAAAGAAAGCAAGGGTTCTTACGAATACCGCTGGGGGGATTTGAAGCGCCTGGTCGTGATTCAACCGACTGACGACCCACTTCAGGCCGAGCTGGTTTATCGCAAGCGCAGCCCACTGGTACAAGTCATGCGCGTGCATAGAGCAGAAGCGGGTACGCTCGTAAAAATATTCTCCATCAGCATGGCGATCGCATTACTCGTGATTCTCGCGAGCGGGGTGTTCCTGGCTGTCGGCCTACCCAAACTTCGTCGCACAGCCTTGCTCTCACTCGGGGCGGGTTCGCTGCTGCTACTGACTGTATTTATATAAGCCCCACAGCCAGAACTTTCCCAAGCGCCACTTTATTACTGCTTGCCAGCTAAAAACCGTAGCTGTTCACATGGCAGCAATTCAGTGTAATGGCTGATTGCGCTAGTTTGTCCTACGCCTTTAAAACCGATTTTTCGCACCCGGCTGAGTAAGCCAGCTGGGGTTCGTCCAGGTCCACGGCGGGCAGGGTTTCACGTTCGATGTAATAATCGTTGCAGAAAGTCCACGGCTCGTGGCTACCCTGCTTTGGCATCAGGTGCATGCTGCGCTGAAGATAGCCGGGATTGAAGTCGTCCGTTGCAATCCACGGCAGCCGCTCCATGTCCCTTTCACTTTCCAGCAGTGTGGGCGTAACACTCCTCGCTCCGATAGCGTCCATGTGATTGAGCAGTCTGCAAACCAGGTCGGAGACAAGGTCGACCCGCATGGTCCAGCTGGTGCGCAGATAGCCGAACATGGAGACCATATTGGGAAGACCGGAGTTCATGAGGCCGCGATAGGTGAAG
Organism: Haliea sp.; assembly: GCA_024642245.1. GTDB lineage: Bacteria > Pseudomonadota > Gammaproteobacteria > Pseudomonadales > Halieaceae > JARRPM01. Next base: position 8,319 of record JAHEBM010000081.1, on the reverse strand, counting down.
GTCTGGCCGAAATCCACCGGCTCGCCGTCCACGTCGAAAGCGATGTCGCCCATGATGCAGATGTCGAAGCCGGTAGCGGTGATGATGATATCGGCCTCCAGCAGCTCACCGGACCGGGTGAGAATACCCTTATCAGTGAAACGGTCGATATTGTCAGTCACGACCGATACCTTGCCTGACCTGATCGACTCGAACAGGTCGCCATCAGGTACATAGGCAACGCGCTGCTGCCAGGGCCTGTAGGAAGGGGAGAAGTGCGACATATCGAAGTCATCACCCAGGTGCTCACGAATCACCTTCAACAGCTCTTCCTTCACCACCTCGGGGTGCTGCGCCGACGCGCTCTGGAGATCCTGCGCTACCTTGAGAATATCGCGGCGAACGATGTCGTGAACGATGTTTTCCTCCACGCCCAGCGCGCGCAGGCGGTCTGCCAACTCGTTGCGATTCTCGCCCGTCCAGAAATAGGTGGGTGAGCGCTGTAGCATGGTGAGGTGCTCGCAATCGCCTGCCATGTTGGGTATCAGGGTGGCAGCGGTGGCGCCGGAGCCGATCACGACGACGCGCTTGCCCTTGTAATCCAGGTCTTCCGGCCATGTCTGTGGGTGTACGATGGGGCCCTTGAACTCCTCCATACCTGCCCACTGCGGGGTGTAGCCCTTCTCGTGCCGGTAATAGCCCTGGCACATCCACAGAAAGTCGGCGGTAAAGTGCACAATCTCGCCGGTATCCGTGCGCTGCGCCTCGATAAGCCAGCATTGGTCTTCGCTGGACCAGGACGCGCTCTGCACCTGGTGCTGGTAGCGAATATGTTGGTCCAGGGAGTCATCCTCGATGGCTTCCTCCAGGTAGTCCAGAATCTCCCCGGCGCCGGCAATCGGCTTGCCGGACCAGGGCTTGAACCCGTAGCCAAAGGTGTACAGATCGCTGTCCGAGCGGACGCCCGGGTAGGTGTGTTGGCGCCAGGTTCCGCCAAAAGCAGCCTTGTTTTCCAGGATGACAAAGCGCTTGTCCGCGCAGTTCTCTTTCAGGTGGTGGGCCGCATCGATGCCGGAAATGCCGGCACCGACAATCAACACGTCGAAATGTTCGCTGGCCGGGGTGTGCAGCCGGGATATATTGGACATGGGTTTTACCTCGCTCTCGGGGTGATCGTCATGGCACCATGTTAGCCACCGACCCGTTGCCGGGACATTGCCGCTCGGGACAATAATTTGATATTTTGGGCCATACATGCCCACGTGAGCAATTTATGAGTCCGGGTTTTACGGTCCTCGCCAGCGGTAACCTGTCCAGTCCCCGCCGCATCATCGCCGGTGTACTGGCTCAGCTCGACTTCCTGGCGATCGACAGGACCGTCGCTCGATCGATCTTTACCAATGCCGGCCTGCCAGCCCGTGCGCTCGATGAACCGGACTTTCCCGTCTCGCTGCAGCAGGAACTGGAGATCATTGCCGCCCTCGTGGCTCAACTGCCCGCGGGGAAATCGTCCATCCGCCTGCTGTTCGGCGCACTACCGGCCATGAGCATAGAGAATATTGGTGTCGTCGGCATGGCCATGCGCCACGCCGACAACGCAGTGGACGCCCTGAAGGTGCCTCTCACCTACCCCGAACTCACCATGGGCCACTGTCGGATGGTGGTGCGACGCCAGGGGAACTCCGCACTGTTTGCATTCCACATGGATCGGCCGACCTTGCTGGGCGCAGGAGATGCACTCATCGACCGACTGACGGAGTATTGCGTGGTTCTGGATCTCACCAGCTCAATACGAAATATCGAGGACTTGTTCGGCTCTGGCCAGCCACCCTCCAGGGTGACGCTGCCCTACCCTGAGCCAGCCGACTGGGCGGCAGTGGGGAATGACCTGAATTTTCCGGTGCAATTCTCAGCCGAGGAAGCCAGCATCGCTTACCCCGCGGCCTTCGACGGCACTCCACTTCCGAAGACCAACCCCCTGATCTATAAGATGTATACCTCGATCGCCGACAAGTTGTCTCTAATGCTGGCGGAGGAAGTTGGGCTGGAGGAACGGGTGGTGCGCTGGCTGTGGGCCTATACACAGCCCCTGAGTCGTAGCGAGATCGCCGAGCTGCTCGCCATGTCCGAGCGAAACCTCACTCGCCAGCTGAAAGCCGGGGGCACGTCATACTCCGAGCTACTGGCCCGCGTACAATCGGAGCGGGCCTGTAACCTGTTGCGCAACCCGGGGCGTTCAGTCTCCGAAATCGGCTATCGGCTGGGTTATACCGAGCCTGCGGCCTTCACACGCGCGTTCACACGGTGGACCGGCAAGTCGCCACTTAAATGGCGCCAGGACCACAACAGCCGGAATGATCCTTCTGGCGTCACGGGAGATGAACGATGAGATCGAAGCAGCATCCCGCCAACTGATTAATGCTCGCTGCCGTCGAGGGTGAAGCCGGCTTGCGAAATGCACGCGGTGATATGCCCCATTTCCCACATTCAGATAGGCTAGAATGCTGTGGTACGGTCTGCCTGCGCACCTTGATCGAGCGGTTCGAAACAATCAGCAGGAGATCAACCCGGGATTGATTTGTGTCGCGGTTACACAGCGTTTTTTTTCCGCATCGGCGCCCTGTTATTTATCGACAACGTACTCCCGGTAGGGGTTCGGGGCGAAGGTGGCCTGTGGATCGGGCTCGTTGGCCCCGAATATCCAGCGCCCTTGTGGACAGCGGTTGATCTGCTCAGTGATTGCGGCGGCGGCCAGCCCCGCTCCGACTTCGTTGAAGTGGATGTAGTCCACAATGTAGGTATCCAATTCAGCTTCCAGTTGTGTACTGATGTCCGCGATCAGGAATGTGTAGTCCATGCCCAGGAATTCGTTCTCCCCGACTTTTCGGTGCCAATGATCGAACCAGTCATCCATGTTCATTTCGAATCGGGAATTTATATCGGGATCTCCTCGAAACCGATGGCTCGACTCCAGCATTACAATACACTCCGCTCCTGCAGACACCGCTTGATTGATCAGGGTCTCCATGGCCTTTTTCGCAGACTGGATGGAGAACATATCCTGGCTTACTCCAGACATTTCGTTGGTTGCAAACGAAAACACTACCACATCGGGAAACCCAAATGCCTGCTCCATTCCCAAACTGTATATTTCGTGGTTGATCGGGTTGTTGTAGGCTGTGCTGCCGCCCCAGATATGCTCGGTATAGACCCAGCTCTTTTCATTATTGTTATCAATAGCTTCAACAATGGTATCCCGCGCACAGCCGAACAGGCTGTCGCCAACAAGCGTGACACGACGACAGCCCTGAAGCGATACCGCGGCGATTGTGGTAATAAGGATACAAGTCAACGTAATCTTCGTGTGTTTCATGGTTGCCACCCCCGAGCTATGTACTTACCTCATTAGTACTCGAAAGGTGTTTTTGATACCTGAGCAAAGCAGGAGTGAAAACTGAACAAAAGGCGATTATTCAATAAGTTAGGTCAGCTGGCTGAGCACCCATCCCTTGGTTAAATTTGATGTATCACGGCGCAGATCGCCTGAGGACATTCCCTACAACGTACAGATGAAGGGGAAGCTATGACGAGCCCGGTGCGACTCACCAAGGATCAGTGTGTTTTTTTTGGCGAGATTGAAATTGTGCCACTCCCGTCATTTCCTTCATACGCTGCCAGTCTGCTTCTGGTATCTGCTTCGGCCTCTGCCCGAACAGATGCCCCGCCACATGAGCGTGCCGTTGCTTGATCATAAGTTCGAACGCCCTGACTACGTCTTCACTCCCCAGCCCCGAGCGCAGTGCGTACGCTCCAAAGTGGCAGGCGTGCTCGGTCTGCGAACGCTCCCAGATTTGCTGCCAGACTTGCTCCCGCGATGGCTCGCAGCATTCCTGTTCTCCCCCGCCCTCTCGAAGGGAGTCAGCCGCCCACTGAAACATGTCAAGACACAGGTCCACCGGGTGGGCAACCTGCCGGGCCTTGCGGATGTATATTTCAGCCGCCTCCCCCCGCCCGGCGCCCACATTGAACACGGCGGACAAGAAATTGGGCGCGTAGCCGTCGGGGTCGCCAATCAGGCTGGTTTCCATGACGCGCGCCGCATCTAGCCACAAGCCTTTACGGTAAAGGCTGTTGGCTCGAATGGTGATGGGCCAGAATCCGTAGGGGTCCAGGCGGAAGGCGCGGTCCAGAACAGCCTCAGAGCCTTCCATGTTCATGCGTTGCAGGTAAATGCCGTAATTGGACAGCTGGTCGGCGTTATTGGGATTCAGGGTGACAGAGCGTTTCAGCAGTTCCATGCCCTCGGCCCACTTGAAATCGTTGCGGATCAGGCTCATGCCGAGCCAGCCCAGTGCAAAGGCATTTTGAGGGTCAATCTCCAGAGCGCGCTGGAAGGCAGCGATGGCCTCGGGGTAAATGCTCGCCGGGATCCGGTTGTTGCCATAGTTCGGATTTCCGAGCTCATACAGCGCCTTCCCCTTGCCGGCCCAGGCGTCCGCGTAGTCGCTGTCCAGAGCGATGGCCCGTTCGAAATAGGCGACTGCCCGTGCTCGGGGGGCCGGGTTGTTGTTGGACAACAACTGCATCCCCTTGAGGTAAAGGTTATAGGCATCCGGGTTTCTGGTGCGATCAGCCGGCACCAGCTGCCCCCCGGGGCCTGTGGCAATCGAGCCTTCCAGGGCAGTGCCAATCTGCTCGACAATGTCCGCGGTAATCTCGCGCTGTAGGGCGAATATATCTCTCATGTGGCGCTGGTAAGCGTTTGACCACTTCTGCTTGCCGGTAATTGCATCAATAAGATGCGCCGTCACCCGCACTTCACTGCCTGCCCTGCGAACACTGCCTTCAAGAACATCGGTTACACCCAGCAGGCGCCCGATCTCCGTGACACCCCGATTCTGGTCCTTGAAGCGAAAAGAGGAGGTTCGTGCAATAACCGGGATTCGGTTGCTGTTAGCCAGGGCATTGAGCAGCTCCTCACTGATACCGTCACTGAAGTATTCGGTGTCCGGATCATTGCTCATGTTCACAAAGGGCAGCACGGCGATGCCAGGGTGTTGCTCAAGGGGAGAATCAGTCATGTTCGGCGAGGATGTAAGGAACTCCCCGACCAGCCATGTTCTGGTGCCCGGGATAGCCAGGGCTACGACCAGCAAAAGCAGTGTGGTCAATGAAAACAAGATCACCCGGCGGCGATTGCCGGGGAAGCTGTGAATAGCCCTGGCGCCATCCGCGGAGGGATGTGCCTCCCGTTGCGGCTCAGGCGTTACTGCGCTTACTGGTAGTACCAGGCGAAAGCCGGTCTTGGGTATGGTCTCAATAACGCGTGATTCCCGTGCCGTATCACCGAAGGCCTTGCGCAGTTCGCTAATACAGGCCGTCAGTGTATCGTCAGATACCGTGCCCCCTGGCCAGACTGTGTCGAACAGTTCATTCCGGGTGACAGGCTCCCCACCAGCCGCGGCAAGGCATTCCAAGACCGCCATCGGCTTGGGCTTGATATGCACTGCATCGTCGCCGCGCTCTATGAGGCGGCGCTGCGGCCTGACGACCCAGTCTCCCAATTGAAAGTCAGCGCTCATGGACGAAACTCTATCAATTTCTCCCTAAAGTCTCATTTCATTGATCTGGTGCCCTTGTTTCAAGTCATGTTTTGGGCCGAATATTAACAAGAAACCGGGGTTTGGCTGTTTAGCGAAGGCGAGTTGGAGGTGCGCTTATCAGATGTGGTTTTCCGATTTTTAGCCCGGATTGCCTGGCAAGCCTGGTGTGGTTTCGTCAATGCCCTCCATGCATGTGGCTGGCCGCCGCAGCAGCCCTGGCTACTGTTGCCGGAGGAACGCTTCCCGCGCGGGCAGAGTTGAGTTCCGGGCAACATGCACAGCTCGAAGAGGTATTTGTGTTCGCCCAGAAGCGGAGCCAGAAATTGCAGTCGTTACCGGTCTCGGTGACAGCATTCTCTGGTGTAGATCTGGATGTTTCGGGCGTCGAAGATGTCTTTGACCTGAGCAAGATTACCCCGGGGCTGGATGTTCGCCAGGCCGGAAACGCCCGTGCAACCACCTTCAGAATCCGTGGCGTTGGCACCTATGCAAATAACTTCGGCCTGGAATCCTCTGTGGGTCTTTACGTCGATGGCGTCTACCGCTCCCGCCAGGGAGGAATGATCAACAGCATGGTTGATCTGCATAGCGTGGAGGTGCTCAGAGGCCCCCAGGGCACCCTGTTTGGTCGTAACACTCTGGCAGGGGCCGTGCAGATGAAGACCATGGCTCCTGGTTTCGATGGATCGGACGCCTTCGCGGAAGTTGTTGCCGGCAACTACAAGCTGTTGCAAGTCAGTGCGGCGACCTCGATCACCGCCATTGAGAACGTATTGGCCCTGCGGCTGAGCGGTTTTTCCACTGAGCGTGATGGCTATGTAGATGACCTGCATCTTGGAAATGACAAAATACACGACCGCAATCGCTGGGGAGGCAGGCTGCAGGCGCTGTATACTCCCTACGACAGCCTCATGTTCAGGTTGGTCGCCGATTATTCCGAAATGGATGAAATCTGCTGTGCCGCCCTGGTAGTGCAGGACAACCTGCGGCCGGTGGCCCTGCCTGAGGGGGCGACGTCCTACGCCGGAACCGATGAAGTCGTGGATTCGCTGGGTGGGACGGTGTACACCGCAGCTCAGTTTTACGACTACGAAACTGCCTATAACGTCCTGCCCTTCATGCAGGATGTTGACAGCGGCTTGTCGGTGACCGTTGACTGGGATCTCGAGCGCTTTGTCCTCACGTCAATTACCGGCTACCGTTCTTACGAAACCGATGAGGGTCGCGACTCTGACGCGATAGACCTGGAATCACTGGGTGGAGGCGCCAGCTCGGACCTGGAGGCCTGGTCTCAGGAACTGCGCCTTACGCATGAAGGTGATCGCCTCAGCTATGTCGCCGGTCTGTACTATTTCAACCAGAAACTCGATAGCGACACCACCACGCAATTCTACCAAGGCGCTAACGACATCTACTCCCACACTGCCGTCTGGTTTGCAGGTAGCAATAGCCAGTTTGCACTCGAGGACATTGATTCGTTTCCGCGGCCTTCGCTAACGCTCTTTTACCCAGGCACGGGCACGCGCAATTTAATGGCGCAGGATCACGAGGCCTACGCGCTCTTCGGACAGCTGGATTACTACCTGACAGATGAGGTGATGATTACAGCCGGCATGCGCTACACGAAAGAAAAAAAAGATCTCAATGGTGTGTTCACCCAGGGCGTTGCTCCAAGCTTCAGCGATGGTTCTCCCGTGGCTCTGGACTTTATACTTGAAGCCTTTCCAGCCTTCGCCCCCCAGGATCCGGTCAACGAATCCCTCAGTGACGACCAGCTTACCGGCAATGTGAAGATCAGCTGGTTTGCAGATGACAACAGCCTGCTTTATGCCTCCTACGCTACGGGCTATAAGTCGGGCGGTACCAATACGGATCGCATCGACCCGGCGCTCGACTATATATTTGACCCGGAAACATCAGAAGCATTCGAGGTCGGTCTCAAGCTCGACTTTCCTGAACAAGCGCTGCGCCTCAATCTCGCCCTGCATATCACCAATATCGATGACCTGCAGGTGGACTATTTCGACGGGGAAAGCTTTGTACTGCAAAATGCCGGAAAACTCGAGACCTACGGGGGTGAGATTGAGCTTACCTGGCTGCCGATCGAGTCGCTCGAGCTTGGCGTCTCCTACGCCCGTACAGAGGGGAAATTTAAGGACTTCGACGGCGGTCTTTGCTGGGCCGCAGCCCCCTTTCACACCGGTGAGCCGGACCCGGGCGATGCCAGTAACGGCGTCGATCCGACGGCCTGTGATCGCAGCGGAGATGACCTGCACAACAACCCGGATTTCCTGCTGTTGAGCGCCAGGCAGTCATTTGATGTGGCCGACGGTGTCGGTGGTTTTTTCCTGGCTGAGTACACCGGAATCGGGGAGGCTGAGTCCACCAGCCAGGACCCGTTCCACAAAGCCTCGTCCTATGACCTGCTGAACCTGCGTCTGGGGTTCGAATTCGAAGCCTACGATACACAGCTGGTGCTGTGGGGCCGCAACGTACTGGATGAGAAATACCGCATGACCGGTTACGACGCTCCAACCTCACCCGGGAAAGTGTTGGCCACTCCGGGCGAACCGCTTACCTACGGAGTGACCCTCAGGAAACAGTTTTAGCATAAGCTACAGAGGGGGAAATCTCTCACTTGTCCTGGTTACCCTGGCAGGGGAAAGGTCAATGACCGATCCAGCCACTACCCACACATTGATTCGCCATCGAAAAATTCGCGATAAGATGGGATATT
>JAHEBM010000029.1 GCA_024642245.1 Haliea sp. | reverse complement strand
TCGAGTGAACCGCCTTGTCCCAGGGTGCTACTTGCGACAACCATTTCAAGGACATAAAAAGCCCGCCGAAGCGGGCTTGCAATGTTACTCGGCGCCAACAGCCTCCTTGCTTGCGTCCAGGGCCTTTTCACTTGCTGACTTGGTCGCATCCCAGGCCTTTTCACTACCCTCCTTGGTTGCGTCCCAGGCTTTTTCACTGCCTTCCTTGGTGGCGTCCCAGGCTTTTTCGCTGCCTTCCTTGGTCGCGTCCCAGGTCTTTTCGCTACCTTTTTTGGTCGCGTCCCATGCCTTTCCGCTACCCTCTTTGGTCGCTTCCCAGGTTTCGCTGGAAGCTTCCTTGGTGCTCTCCCAAGCCTTGCCCGTTGCGTCCTTTGCGGCGTCCAGGTGACTATCACCTTCAGCCAGTACAGGCGACGACAGGTAAAGTGCACCTAGCATTACTACAATAGTTTTCTTCATAGTTTCCTCGGAGTTCATGTTTTGGGCCGTTTTGTGGCCGAAAACAAGTATAGACAGCCAATTCAACCTGGCAAGCCGGGGGCCAGGAAATAGCTTTATGCCGGGCACAGAATTGGTCAGGCGGGCAATCCCGGCGTATTGATCACGCCCGCACCACGAAGAGGAAGTCGAGCACGACCAAGCGGCTTTAGAAAGGATTCTGGACAAACGCTTCCTCGCGACGTTCGCGTCCACCGGGAAAACCATCGACCGGTCTGCTTACATTGCATGGATCATGCAGTCGATAAATAGGTGATCCGGTATGCCCTAAATTGTAAAACTGGTTAGCGCACTCAGGTCTCCGGGCCGAAAAGGTATCGGTGAAGGGAGTCGGTGAGGATGTCAACCAACTCGTGAGTATCCCGACTGAGGCGTCCCAAGTAAGTCATCCCCTCGCATTGTGCGATAAAGACGTCTGCTACCAATGAGAGATCATCCGAGCCGGGGATGGCTCCCCGCTGTTCGAAGAAGCGCAATACAAGGGAGTGCATCTCCCGCCTTATGGCCCTATTCCGTTCGCTATAGGCCTGACTGGGAAGATTGCGCATTACTTGCCGTACACCCAGTACAAGATGGTCACTGGCGTAGGCCGCTTCCAGAAGTTTCCTGATGGCTGGCCGGTTCTCTACCTCCGGCCCCGAGATACTCTCTTCGACATTGTGCAGGAATATCGCTGCCTCCCGCTCTATCAGCGCATCAAATATCTCGTCCTTGTTATTGAAGTACTGGTAGAGCGTTCCCACGCTGACGCCAGCACGTTCGGCGATACGGTTGGTGGTCGCCCCCTGGTATCCACGTCGTTCCAAAACCTGAGCAGATGCTTCGATAATTGCATCAACTGCCCTTCGTGACCGCGCTTGTGAGGGCTTTCTGCGTCGGATTTCCGCTGCTTTCCCTTTCACCATGAGAGAACCTTAAAAGGCGAGTACCAATATATGAGAAAAGTCTCATTATTTGAGTCAAGCATATCAGGCTTCAAGAGGCACAGCGATGGCAAGGCAAAACAACGAAATCGGGTACATCCATAAGCGAACCCGCAATCCCCTGTTGGTGGCCCGGGCAGCGTGGCGCCTGGTCAAGAACCTTGGAGCGACCCAAGAGGCTACAATCCTTGAGGATTATTTCTCGCGTTCCCCGTCGATGAAAAAATACTCGCGCTGGGACCTCGTCGGAGAACGCTTTTTGCCCGGAATATACTCTGAACAACAGCTGACAGGACTGCCACGACTGCCCCACCTGGACCTGGACGAGCTTGAGGCTACGTGCGCACCAGGTACGGTGGGCCACACCGTTGCCACTCACATGAAGCGCTGCGGTCTCAACCCCAACATTTTTCGACCGGCCGAGGTTCGCGACAAGGAAGACTACGCAGTGGTGCATATCACTGAAACCCATGATATCTGGCACGTTGTCACCGGGTTCGGGAATGATGAGCCTGGAGAGATTGGAGTGGTCGCCTTTTATTGCTCTAACACCGGCGCGTCAATCTTTGTGCTGTTGCTGGCCACAGCACTTCTCAACACGGCACTGTTCAACCACGACAAGCTGGCCGAACGTTTCGATGCGATTGTAGAGGGCTGGACTGCGGGCAAGCGGGCGCGGCCACTATTCGGCATCGACTGGACCACCCAATGGCACCGACCCATAGAGGAGGTGCGCCAGGAGCTGGGTTTACCCACGACAGTCCAGGCAGGCGTTGGCATTCTCGCAGATGCTGCCTGACAAAGGGTCGAGGTGACGGCGTTGGGGGCAGCTAGCGTCTCATTGCAGACACGCGTGAGGGTAAACAACCCTACTTTGCAATGAGCTTCTTGTAGTAAGCTGGGCCGTTAGCTCCTCAATTTATTGACTATTTTACCAAAAGGAAATCTCCATGAAGACAATGCGAAGGAAGGCCCTCGCCGCCTCTGCGCTTTCGCTCCTGGTCACATTTTGCACATCTGTCACCGCCCAGACCACGCGGTTCGACGAACTGGCCAACTTGCCTTTTAGTGAAAACAGGCCCACTGAGGAAACCGCACAAACCCTGCGCGATGAGTTGCTTTTTCAACGGGCAACCCAGACCTATCTCTGGGCGATGCCACTGATCAACACGCTCGGCATGAAATACGGCTCGGAAAAGGTCTTCGGTGAAGGCTACAACGTACTGCCGATCTGGAAGAAACGACTCGACGCCAGGACGCTGGTGACAACACCCAACTCCGACGTTCTCTACGCGATGAGCTATGTTGACCTCGGCAAGGATGGTCCGCTGGTATTCGAAGCACCACCCGGCCTGCAGGGCATTCTTCTCGACGCCTGGCAACAGCCAATCCCGGTAGATGGTGGCAACTTCTTTGGCGATGTTGGTTTGTTTGGACCGGATAACGGCAAAGGCGGCAAGTTCCTGCTGTTGCCACCCGGCTACAAGGAAAAGGTGCCTGAGGGCTATTTTGTCTACCGCTCAGCAACCAACAACGTTTTCGTCTTCCTGCGTGCGTTCTATCAGGACCCCAAGAACCTGACCCCGGCCGTCACGCTGGTTGAACAGTCGAAGATCTATCCGCTAAATGGCAAGGCCAATGCCAGGCCAATGAAATTTCCAGACGCCTCCGGTGTCCCGGCAAACATGCTGCCGGTGTCCGACGGCAGTGTTTTTGATCAGCTCAAGCGCCTGGTGGACAGCGAGGGCAGCAACCTGGCGAGTGCGGATGGGCTCGGCATGTTAGCGTCCATCGGCATCATCGAGGGCCAGCCGTTCGAGCCCGACGCGCACACGCGGCAGATTCTCGATAAGGCAGCCAGGACCGCTTACAAGACAAGCCGCGTCATCGGTTTCGGATCCACCGTGAGTGGACGCTCGTTTCGTGTGTATCCCGACCGTCTCTGGATCAATCCTATTGCCGATGGGACACCGGCGAATCCGAGCGGGCCATTCGACCTTGGCTGGAGGAGAAAAGCAGGGGGTTATCTCGATCTCGACACCCGGATCTGGTTCTTCACCGACTACTACTCGTTTAGCCCGGGAATGATTTCCCAAATACCAGGCAAGGGTGCGAAATACATGATCGGCTTCACCGATAGCGAGGGCACGCCCTTGTCGGGTGCCAACAACTATCGCATCAACCTGCCCGCCAACATTCCGGCCGCCTTGTTTTGGTCAGTGACGCTTTACGAGGCCGAGAACGCCTCGGGGCTCGCCAACGGCCAGCCCTTCCCGTCGCTGGGCTCGCGCGACAAGCCGGTCCAGAATGCCGACGGCAGCACAACTCTCTACCTCTCTCCGAAGGCGCCGGAAGGCAAGCAAGCGAACTGGCTTGCGACCGTGCCGGGCAGGGGCTATTTCGCCATCCTCAGGCTTTATGGGCCGACCGAGGCTGCCATCGACAAGAGTTGGAAGCCCGGGGACATCGAACAGGTGAAGTAAGCGTTGAAGGCCAGCTAACAACCGTATACAGCGAACGGCGCCGGGCGCCGTCGCTGAACCGGGGCGTTACTGAGCGTCCGCTTCTGGCACATTCCGCGCCCACAACGCGGCCCTGTTCCAGCGCTCTCGAACGGCCGGAGCGCGGTGCAAGCGGACATCTCCAACCCAAGCCCCGGGCCAATCACCATTGCCCCGGGCGGCTAAATTGAAATAAAGCGAAGAACAGTGTGGCAGCATCCTGCCTCCCGTCAGTGATCTACCCAGCAAGCGGGTTTTCGCGGATTTAGCCTCCACTTTTGTGGAAAATACCGCATTTTTCCGGCCATGCCCCTTTTTTTGCCGGACCGCGGCCAACCCAAAGTCACACAGTTACATCGCCTTCCCAAAATATTTATCAAATAACCATCGCAAATCGTTATTTTTATTGGTTTTATTTATTTCTTGTGTTAAAAAGTGTGACGTGAGTCCGGAAAAGGCGGTAACGGGGAGGCATCTCCGGTGACGACCAAAGATAACCGGACCACCGAGAACCATAATAGTGAAACAGCAGTATCTGACGGATTTTATATCCCTGCGAGGTAGTGGCAGATGTACGTTACCGCAGAACACCTGAGAGACCATGTCATCAGGCCCACCCTGAAGTACCTGGGAAAGTGGTCGGACGCCAGCGAAAGCTTCCTGCTGAATGCGGCCGTAAACGGCCCCGACCTAGGCTTGTTTTCCCCGCGCAATGAAGGACTTGGCCTGTTCCACATCACCGCTGCCCAGCACCGGGACCTGTGGGACCGCTACCTGGCCTTCAATCCGGAGATGGCGAGCCGGGTGCGCGGACTGGCCAGCCAGCGGGCATTCCTGAGCGATCCCGACAGCGAATTGCAAACCAACCTGAGCTACTGCACCGCAATCGCCTGGTTGCTGTACCAGCGTTCAGGCCAGGCGCTGGACGAAAACCTTTCACGGGGGCACCGGGCCACCGCCTGAGCCAGGCCGGGCGCGCGCCCTGCGCGCCCGCACCGTTTGCCAGACCACCAGGTCTTCGGGTCGGTCAATATCCGCCAGGGCCGGCAATTCTGTAAACACCACGCCCGCGCTGTGCAGCCGTTGCCTTGTGTCGGACAAGACCGTGGATGAACCCCAGGTGATGCCCTCGAACATCGCCCGACTCACTCGCCTGCCGCCAATCAACACGTAACCCCCATCCAGCGCCGGACCCAGCACCACATCAGCCTGGTCCAGAGCGGCCAGCGCCGACCGGAGATACCCCGTGTCCAGGCCGGGGCAGTCGCTCCCCACCAGTATCACCTTTTCGAAACGGCCCAGACCGGCCGACAGCGCGAGGTACATGCGCTCGCCAAGGTGTGTTCCGCGCTGGACGCTCAGTGCCGCCACGCCGGCGCGCAGGCACTGGCGGAACAGGGGGTTGCCCGGTTCTCCCGCCACCGCCAGCTCCACCGGGCCCAGGTCCGCCGCCACAAGGGTACCGGCGGTCCACAGCACCAGCTCGCTGTGGAGATCGCGCGCCTGGGCGGGGCTCAGGTGCGGTATCATCCGTGTTTTGACCTCTCCCACCACCGGCTCCCGGGCGAACTGGATAAACAGGCTCGCGCCGGGCCTAGCGGCCATAGTAGTGCTGCCAAAGCCGCCCGGGAGAGACCCCGGCAAAATAGGCCAGGCGCAGCCCCCACATGGTGAGCACTGTGCGCAGTACGCCCCGCTGTTCCCAGCGGCGGCTGGAAGAGCGCACCGGCTCCATGATCAGCAGCGGCCTGCCCAGCCGTCGCAGGCGTTTGCTATAGGCCACGTCCTCCATCAGTGGAATACTGTCAAAGCCGCCCGTTTGCTCGAACAGCGCTCGCTGCAGGAACAGCATCTGGTCACCGGTCGCCACGGCTGTCAGGCGGGAACGCCAATTCATAAACGATTCGATCACCCGAAATACCCGGTGGCTACCACTGAGGCGTACGCGACAAAAACCCCACAGGGGCCTGCCCGCAAGATAGGCCTGCAATTGCCCGGCCGACACACCAGGCAGTGAATCTGCATGCAGGAAACACAGGTAATCGGTACTGGCGACGCGCCCGCCGAGGTTCATCTGGTCGGCACGGCCGCGCTCACCGATAAGCAGGTGGTTACACAGCGGCAGGGCACAGGCCACGGTCCGGTCGTGGCTGCCGCCGTCCACCACGACCAGTTCACTATCCGGGAAATCCTCGCGCAGCTGCCGCAGCAGGCCGGCAATCTGTGCCTGCTCATTTAAAACGGGGATGACAAAGCCGATGGAAACGGCCATTACCCGTCCAGCGCGCCACCACAACTGCTGCCCTGCCCCGCGGCGCAACCGTAGCAATGCTCACCGGTGCGGATCAGCTTGCCGGCGAGCGCGGCTTTCGGCGGCAGCCGGGTAATATGCAGGCGGCTGTCACTGGCCAATACAGGCAGGTCGAGCATCTGGTTGAAGTCGCAATCGAAGACATAGCCCTGCCAATCGATACTGAGCAGGGAGCGGCACATCAGGGTGTCGAGATTGGCTTCACTGAAGTTGTCACGCAACAACTGCATATAGCCCAGGTATTGCCCCTGGGCCAACAACACCGCGCCAAAGCGGCTGATGGGCATATTGGTAATGGTGAATAACTCGTTGAAACAGATGCCAAAGCGCTGGCCCAACTCCCGGCGGTAATCCGCCTGCAGGCCGGCCTGGGGGGGCGGCAGCACTGCACCAACCGGGTTGTACACCAGGTTCAGGCGCAGGGTGGGAACATGGCCATAGCCCAGTGCGTTAAGCCTGCGAATAGCCTCGATACTCTGGGAGTAAACACCCTTGCCGCGTTGCTCCTGCACGTTATCTTCCAGGTAACAGGGCAGCGAGGCGGTAATTTCCACCTGCTGGCTGGCGAGAAACTCCGCCAGGTCCTCCTGCCCGGGTTCACACAGTACGGTCAGGTTGCAGCGGTCAATGACCCTCACACCCAGGGCCCTCGCCTCGCGCACGAGGTAGCGAAAATGCGGGTTAAGCTCCGGGGCACCGCCGGTGAGGTCCAATAGATCGATACCATCGCGAGCCAGCAGCGCCAGCACCTGGTCAATCGTTTCAAGCTGCATGGACTCGGTGCGGCTGGGTCCGGCATTGACGTGGCAATGCACGCAGCTGAGATTGCAGACATAGCCAAGATTGACCTGCAGCGTCTGCAATTCACCCCGGCTGATCAGGGGGAAGTCGGTTTCCAGCAGTAGTGGCCTGGTGTCCTGCATATGCCTGGCGCCATCGGTTGTGGTGAATCGATCCGGCTCAGTACGAGGCCTTGCGCTCAGCCGGGGTCAACAGGCTGCGAGTATCGCCCATCAGGTACTGGAATACCACGTTATAGGACAGTACCGCCTGCACATATTCGCGCGTTTCCTTGTAGGGAATGGTATCGACCCAGACGTCCACCGGAACCCCCTGCCCCGGCTCGTGGCGCCAGCGGTCAACCCGGTTGGGACCAGCGTTATAAGCGGTGAGGGCAAAAACGCGATTGCCGCCAAAACGGTCCAGCAGCTGGCGATAGTAGGCACTGCCCAGCAGCACGTTGTGTTCCACCTCGAACAGGTCGGAGCCGGCCCGGTGCTCACCCAGCGAAGTAGCCACCTGCCTGCCTGTGGCCGGCATCAACTGCATCAGGCCACGAGCGCCTACAGGTGACTGGGCCTGCGGGTAGAAGGCGCTCTCCCTGCGGGCAATTGCCATCAGTTCCGTGCTGGGCACTTGCTGCACCGAGGCATGGCGTTTGAACGCGTCCTGGTAGGGCGTGGGAAAACGCAGGTCCAGGGCGTCCCAGGCCTGCGCCCTGGAGGCGGCATCTATTGCCATCCGATACCAACCCTGCCGGGATGCCAGCTGCGCCAGTTGTTCGTTGCGTACCTTGTCATCGCTGCTCTGCAACAGGTAATACCACTCGGAGTGGGCAAGGTTGTATGACTCGTGAAAATTGAGTTCGCCCACGCGCTTGACCACCGGCAGCTGCTGCAGCTGGTTGGCAGTGGCGTCCTCCAGCACGGGCGAGTGATTGTTGAAACTATAGGTCTTGCCCAGGCGGTCAGCGGCGAGAAAACCGTGGTAGCTGCGCTCGCCCGAGAGGGCGTCGAACAGCGCATTCGCCTGCGCCGTATCGCCGGCCTGCTCCAGCAGTACGGCATGCCAGTAGCGCCAGACCTCCGCCTGCTGCCTTTCAGCGGACAACAGGGGCAGGGTTTGCGCCATGGCCGGCCAGTCCTGCTCGGCCAGTGCCCAGCGCAGGCGTATTTCCACCAGCTTGTCATCCGCCAGTCGCGGCAGTGCCTGCTGCAACCAGGTCGCAAGAGCCTCCTCCTGGGCAAACAGCCCGTACAGGGCAATGGCGTATTCCACCTGCCGGACCTGAGCGTCATTGAACGCCAGCTCGTCGCGGTAGGCAGTCCAGAACTGCAGGGCCAGTTGCGGGTTGTAGCGCGCCAGCAGCGCCAGGCCGTGGCTGGCGATGTCCGCCGAATAAGGGCTGTCGGGGGGCAGTGCCTGCTGCCGGATTTTCTCCGGTTGCAGGTACACGGCCAGCAGCTTGTCTGCCCAGGTCGCCAGCTGCGGGCTGGCCTGCCGGGCCACATAGGTCATCAGCGATTGCTGACCGGCATCGAAGGCTTTCAGCTGCCGCGACCAGACAAGCTCGTCGCTCAACTGGCCGGCCTCGAGCCAGGCGGAAAACAGCGCATCACAGGCCTTCGGTCGCGACTGGCCGAAGTCCCAGAGGCGACGGGCGCCCTCCCAGGCG
Source organism: Haliea sp. (assembly GCA_024642245.1). Lineage (GTDB taxonomy): Bacteria > Pseudomonadota > Gammaproteobacteria > Pseudomonadales > Halieaceae > JARRPM01. Next base: position 32,028 of record JAHEBM010000029.1, on the reverse strand, counting down.
GTATCGGTATCGCCCGTGGCCATTTTGGCACGGAAAAAATAGCACTTGAGCTCGACGCTTTCGGGCTCATCCGGTTTCACCTGCAGAAAATCCTGCCAGCGCTGGTCCTGGCCGGCCTGCAGGAGGTAGCGGTGGGTAAAGCGGTTGGGCAGCGGCGAACCGGCCGTGTTGCGGATAAAACGCAGGGCATCCGCCGGCCGCACATCGCGGGACTGACGGGTGAGCTGGTAGTAATCCAGGTAGATCGCCAGCGGGTAATCCGCCAGTCCCGGGCGCAACTGTTCGTACTCGGTCCAGCGGCCCTTGTCCACGGCCCTCATGGCCTCGGAATACTGGTACCGGGCCCCGGACAGGGCTTCGTCAGCAGAGTCGGCAGGCGCCGGCTCGGCGGCACCCAGGGAATGTTGCAGCAGCAGGCAAAGCAGGAAAAATGGAACCCGGAACCTCACGGGATACTACCTCATATCGCAGGACGGACAACCTGGCGGGACGGGTATCGACCCCCTCGGAAGGCTGGTAGATTGCTGCGTGACGGCGCGAAAAGCAAGCGCGGCAAGGCAAAAACAGACTACGGGCGGGATGTTCACCCCGCCCGCAGGCAAGCGGTCCTCAGTCGATGCTGATACGACGGCGCTCCGGGGCCTTCGCCACCAGTTTCGGTGCCTCCAGGGTCAGCACGCCATCCTTGAAAGAGGCCTTGATATCCGCCTCATGAATATCGGAACCCAGGTTAAAGCTGCGCATGTACTTGCCGTAGCGCCGCTCCTGGCGAATCACCTTGCCGTCTTTTTCTTCCTTGTCTTCCTTGCTGGTCTCGGCCTCCAGTGTGAGGATGCCGTCCTTCACATGGATATGAATATCCTCTTTCGCCACCCCGGGCAGCTCAGCGGTGATTTCGTAGTGGTTGCCAGCCTCCTTGATATCCACCCGCGGCGCAAAGAACGAACTGCTCCGGGCCTCATAGCCTTGCGGCCAGCTTTCACCAAAAAGGCGGTCGATATCGAACAGGTTACTGCGTGGTATTAAAGACATTCAACACCTCCTTCACGTATGTGGTTTGTCTCTACCTGCAATGTAAAGTGGGGGCTAAACCAGGCGTTTTCAATACCACAAGAGCGCCAGCGCTGGGGAAATTGATCCACGTCAAACCCGGATTCGGGGTTCCGAAAGAGCGCCTGCGCTTGCTATACTCCCGCCCTCTTCGCCCTCGTAGCTCAGTTGAATAGAGCACTCCCCTCCTAAGGGAGATGTCGCAGGTTTGAGTCCTGCCGAGGGCACCACATTTTTTGGCTTCCCGAGCACGCCGGCTATTGCAGACGGCGCTGTACCACGACCGTGGCTATGGTAAAGGTCACCGCGCCGATCAGCAGCATCGGCCAGGCGTTGGCCAGGATATCTGCCGCTGACATCGACTTGAGAAATGAACCCTGGATGATGATCAGTATATACCTCAGGGGATTGATTGCTGTGGCGTACTGCATCCACTGGGGCATATTGTCGATTGGCGTGGCAAACCCGGATGTCAGGACCAGCGGCATGATAACGAAGAATATTGCCAGTACGGATTGTTGCTGGGTATTGGCCAGGGAGGACAACACCAGGCCGATGCCTACCACGGAAAAGACGAACGGAAACATCGCAGCCAAAAGCAGAAAGATGCTGCCCTCGAACGGCACACCAAAGCCAAACACGGCGATGCAAATAATGATGCTGCCCACCACACCCGCCCCCAGCAGGGCCGGGATGGTCTTGCTCACCATGATTTCGACAGGCTTGCTGGGGGAGACCAGTAACTGGTCGAACGTACCCAGCTCCCGCTCCCGTGATATGGAAAGGCCGGTCATCATGAGTGCAATCACCATCGACATGGTGCCCGCCAGGCTGGGCACAATAAACCAGCGATAGTTGAGGTTGGGGTTGAACCAGTGCCGCACCTGCGCCCGGGGCGCGGCTACCGCTACAGCGTCGATCGCGGCGAGCTCAACACCGGCCTCGCGGGCTATCGCGCCAATATAGGAAAAAGCCACCTGCGCCGCATTGGCGCGGCGCCCATCCAGGATAACCTGGACCTGGGCGGGTACACCGGCGACCACCTTCCTGGAAAAGTCCGCCGGGAAATACAGCGCCAGTAATATTTTTCGCTCCTGTAGATCCTGCGTCAGCTCTTTCACGGATCCCAGGTGCCGGGTGCTGCCGACAAACTCGGCGGAGCTCACACGCTCGATCAACTCGTGCGACCAGCGACCTGCATCGTCATTGATGATCGCCAGGTCGACATTCCTCACCTCCATGGTCGCGGCAAAACCAAAAATCATCACCTGTATTACCGGCAATCCGAATAACATGGCACGGGTCCTGGGGTCGCGCCAGAACATGATGGCTTCTTTCATGATGGAGGCGACAAGCCGGTCAAACATCAGTCGAGCCTCTTGCGGAATTTCAGGGCGATGATGCCGAAGAACACGCCGCCTACCATAAGCATCTCCGCCATATTACGGATAAACAACGGCCATACATCCCCGGCGAGAAAGACAGTTTGCAAGCTGGCCACGTAATACCGCGCCGGGATAATGCGGGTCACCTGCTGGATGAACCACGGCATGCTCTGGATTTCGAAGAGAAAACCCGACAGCAGCAACGCGGGCAGGAACCCGGTGATGAGGGCGATCTGCGATGCAAGAAACTGGTTTCTGGCAAGTGTCGAAATCAGCAGGCCCTGGCCCAGTGCCGGCACCAGGAAGACGGCACTGATCAGCACCAGTGCGCCGGGTGAACCGCGCAGGGGAACTCCCAGTACGACAACGCAAAGGAAGGTACAGCCAGCCACAGCAAGCATGGCCAGGAAAAAGTAGGGAATGAGCTTGCTCAATATAATTTCAAAAACCGTGGCCGGCGTGGCGATGAGCGCCTCCATCGTCCCGCGTTCCCACTCGCGGGACATCACCATGGCGGTCAGCAGCGTACCGATGATCGTCATGATAATCGCCAGCGACCCGGGCAACAGCACGTGCCTGCTCTTCAGTTCGGGGTTGAACCAGAAGCGCTGCTCGAAGACGAAGCGCTCGACCGGCGCGGGGCCAGCAGAATGCTCCGCCAGCCACTTGGCAAAAACCCCCTGCAGGTAGGCGCCGGTAAAGTTCGCGGTATTGGCGTTGGAGGCATCGGTGACTATCTGTATGGCTGCCTGCCCCTGCGTTTCCAGCAGGCGGGCTTCGAAGTCCGCGGGAATCACCGCAAAGGCTTTCAGGTCGCCGGTGATCAATTTGTATTCCACCTCACTTCGATGCCGCGCGCCGGTCACGTGCAGGTAGGGCGTTGCCGCAAAGGCCGCGGCCAGCGACCTGGCCTGAACCCCGTCACTTTCCAGTACGATACCAACGTCGACATTTTTCACGTCCAGCGACAGTGCAAAGGCATACAGAAACAACAGCATTGGCGGCAAAACAAAGGCGATGACCAGGGCGGCGGGATCGCGCACCACCTGATAGGACTCCTTCCTGATAAGCGCCCAGAAACGTTTCATGCGACCTGCTCACTGGCAGGCCCGGCGCCCTGCCGCTCGATCAGGCGAACAAAGGCATCTTCCATGGTCGGGTCCGGCAGGGATTCATCCGCCACCATGGCCTTGAGGCGATCAGGCGTATCCAGCGCGATAAGGCGCGCCCGGTGCACCAGCGCCACGCGGTCACAATACTCCGCCTCGTCCATGAAATGGGTGGTAACCATCACTGTCACGCCCCGGGCAACAAGACCGGTGATATGCGTCCAGAACTCACGGCGGGTAATCGGGTCGACACCGGAGGTGGGTTCGTCGAGGAACAGCACTTTCGGGCGGTGCATCAGCGCGCAGGCCAGCGCGAGCCGCTGCTTGAAGCCCAGCGGTATTTCATCCGGTGACTGGTCGAGTATGGGCTGCAGCTCAAACACCTCGATCATCTCCTTCACCCGCTCCCTGCGCTGGGCGCGCTTGAGCCCGTAAACACCGGAAAAAAAATCCAGGTTCTGCCGCACCGACAACAGGCCGTACAAGGAAAACTTCTGGGCCATGTAGCCAAGCTGAAACTTGATTTCACTGGGTGACCGCCGCAGGTCCAGGCCGACGACCTGGGCCTTGCCGCTGGTGATTTTAAGCAGGCCGCACAGCATTTTGAAGGTTGTGGATTTTCCCGCGCCGTTGGGGCCCAGGAGCCCGAAGATCTCGCCCTGCACAACATCAAAGCTGACATTGTCCGTCGCGGTAAACGTACCAAAGCGCTTGGTGAGATTCTGGCAACTGACCATCACGGCACCCTGCTGCGGCAGGGGTTCCATACGCTGCGCAATCGCCGATACGCCGCCGGGGCCGCCGCCGAGCAGGTCGATGAAGGCGTCCTCAAAGCGCGGCGTGGTCTCGGCAAGCGTCGCATTGCAGCTTGCGGCCAGTTCGCTGATACCAGCCAGGTCCCGTTGCTGTGCAACCACCAGGCGAACCGAGGCGCCCTGGATAACCCCGTCGCGGACCCCGGGCAGCTGCAGTGCCCGGGTGAGGATATCCCGGCGGTCGCCGTCAATACCGCTCATCAGGAAACTGCGACCGGTAAGGCGCGAAGTCAGTGCCTCGGGCGGCCCGGAGTACACCACGGCCCCCTTGTCCAGCAGTAAAACATCCTCGCAGCGCTCCGCCTCGTCCAGGTAGGCGGTGGCCCAGACAACCGCCATGCCCTCGTGAGCGAGTTCCTGGACCATCTTCCACAGGTCCCGGCGACTGACCGGGTCAACACCCACGCTGGGCTCGTCCAGCAACAATACCTGTGGACGCGCCATGAGAGCGCAGGCGAGCCCGAGCTTCTGTTTCATCCCGCCCGACAGGGCCCCGGCCAGTCGCTTTGTAAAGGGCGCGAGCCCGGTAAACGCAAGCAACCTGGAAAAAAGTTCTGAATCGGCGCCCGCCTGCAGTCCGCGCAGCGCGGCGTAAAGCGTCATGTTCTCCAGTACGGAGAGGTCTTCGTACAGGCCAAAGCGCTGCGGCATGTAGCCGGTAATAAGATGAACGTCACCGGCAGCGGTCACCGTGTCGTGGCCACATAACGTTATCTTTCCGGCATCCGGGACCATCAGGCCGGCCAGCAGGCGCAGCAATGTGGTTTTGCCGGCGCCATCAGGACCGACAAGACCTGTCAGCCTGCCGCCGGCAATGCTGGCACAAATTCCCGTCAGTGCAGGCGTATCGCCAAACGCTTTGTCGACCTGCTCTACGATGACGCCGGTTGACATACCAGGCTCAGCGGCCGGGTATTCTGATGGTCACCGGCATACCCTGGCGCAACCCCTCGTCCGGATCGCTGATCACGATGCGCAGGCGATAGACCAGGTCGGTGCGCAACTCCGGTGTCTCTACTGACTTGGGCGTGAATTCCGCGCGAGGGGAGATAAACCCTACCTGTCCAGGATACTCCTTCTGGCTGGAATCGGTGGTGACCACAACGCGAGCGCCGGGAACAACCCTGCCAAGACTCGCTTCGTCCACATAGGCGCGTACATAGACGGTGTCGGTGAGGGACAGCGAGTAAACCGGCGCACCCGCCGCCACAATGGAGCCCGGCTCGCGCACTCGCGTGAGGATAATCCCGTTATTGGGCGCCTTCAGCTGCGTATCCTCGAGCTGGGTGCGCGCCATCGCGCGCTGGGCCTGGGCAGCTGCCAGTGCGGCCTCGGCGGCAGTGATATCTTCCAGGCGCGCGCCTTCAATCGCGATAGCCAGCGCCTCCTGCCCGGCCGCCAGGCGCGCGGAGAGCTGGTCCCGCTGGGCAATGCTGGCATCCAGCAGGCCCTGGCTGCTAAGCCCGCTCCTGGTGAGGTTGTTCTGCCGTTCGTACTCCCGCCGCGCGTTTTCCAGGGCAGCCGCGATCTCCTTTACCTGCGCCCTGGCCTGCTCGATCTCCTGCGGCCTGGAGCCCTTGCGCAGCAGGGCCAGGCGCGCCTCGGCCCCGGCGACGCCCGCCTCGGCCAGTGCCAGCCCGTCTTCCAGTGGCCTGGCATCCAGTGTGGCCAGCACAGCGCCGGTGGTCACCGCATCGCCTTCCTCGAAGTTCATCGCCAGCAGGCGTCCCCCTACCCGGAACCCGAGCTGCACTTCGCGTATATCCACGTTGCCGTACAGGGCCAGTTCACCATTGGTGCCACCGCGGGGCCATAGGCTATACGCCGCTACACCGCCGGCTACCAGTACAATTAAAACCAGTATTCGAATTTTCATGACAAGATTGCTCTTTGTGAGAACTGCGACTCGATACTCTGCCGGAACTGCTGTTTTATCGCCGAAATATTTTCTGGCGTCAGTGTCTGCCAGAGCATCTGCCGCTCCGTGGTGCCTCGCGCCACCCGGAAAATCAGGGCCTGGCCCAATATCATCAGGGTGCGAATGCGGCAGGCTTCCGAGGTCTCGTCCATGCCCGAGGCAATCGCCACGAGGCGGGTCACCAGCCCCAGTACCGGACCGATCAGGCTGTCGTAGATGATGTCGAAGGCCTCGGTGGGGTTTTGCTGTTCCCGCAGGACCAGCGGCACCCAGTGTGCTGCAGCCTCACCACCCTGCATCTCCAGGAAGGCGTCAAAGAGGTTCAGCAACAGGGTCTGGGCCAGCTCGCCGCGCGGCGCCCCGTACCGGGGCAATTCATTGAGCTGCCGGGTAACCTCCTCTGCCACCGGCACCATATGCTCCTGCATCTGGCTGGCAATGTGCTCAAAAACCGCGATGTACAGGCCACGCTTGCCTCCAAAGTGGTAGCCGATCAGCGCCTGGTTCACCCCCGCCGCCCGGGCCAGCGCACGGGTGCTGGCCGCGTCAAAACCCGTGCGCCCGAACACATCGATCGCAGCAACGATAAGTGCCCTGCGGGTCTGGTCTCCCCTGGGCGGATTGGAGGGCGCCTTCATAGCCGCCATATTAATCAATCGTTTGATTTAGTCAATTGATTAATTTGTGCCTGCAACAGGCCGGACCGCGGCGGACATGCCGGGGGCTAGGACTGGCTATCGGCCGCTTCCGGGGGATCTGCCGCGAGGGAGTGCATCCAGTAGTGCTTCACCTGCAGGAACCGGTAGCCCAGCGCCGCAAGTGCGATGGCCAGCATAGCGATCGACAGGAATGCGTTATCTTCCGCCAGCCAGGCCACGAGACCAAACGCGCAAAACACCAGGACCAGTGCGATGGTCAGCGCATAATCCCGCCAGCTCGACTTCGCGAATTTACTGAAGAAGTAGTCATTTGCAGGATCCTGGCGTGCCTGCCGCATCGTCAGGTGGCTGCCAATCGTTGCCGTGGCAAACACGGCAGCAAGCAGGGGGAACCATAGCCACAGCAGGCCGGGTCGCAGCAGGTCGATCATGGCAAATTCGAGCAAGCCGATCAAAAACGGCAGCAGGGTATCTTCCAGGGACGGCAGCCAGGTAAAGCGCAAGACAAAACTGACATAGAAGACCCAGATCAGCAGAATACCGGCCAGCATCACCAGCATCTGCAGCCAACCGATAATCGCGTCGGCACCGCCCTGCCAGAGGAAAACGCTGTCCTCGATCCGGGACCAGAACAATTCAAGCGCCAGTGCCTGAATCATGCTGAGGATCGTGAGGATGATGGACGGCAACAAATCCTTTGCGCGCTCGAGATTGTCCTTCATAGCTGATGTTTCCCGGCATTCGACGTTTGCGCAATGTAACGCGTTTTTGCCGGGATGCCAAAGCGGCCTGCGGCGCCAGGTCATCCCGGTATCACTGCATGTTATCCTTATGCAAAATGCCCACAAGACCACGTGGTGGCCAAACACGGGAAGACGATGACAACAGAGCACTTCGACGTAATTATCGTGGGCGCGGGCCTGTCCGGTATCGGGGCAGGACACCACCTGCAGCAACACTGCCCCGACAAGCGCTTCCTGATCCTGGAGAGCAGGGCCGACATGGGCGGCACCTGGGACCTGTTTCGCTACCCCGGCATACGCTCCGACAGCGACATGCATACACTGGGCTACAACTTCAAACCCTGGGTGGCAGAACAGGCCATAGCCGATGGCCCGGCGATACTGGAGTATATTCATGAGACTGCCCGGGAAAACCGCTTAACGCCCCACATCCGCTATCGCCACCGGGTGAAAAGTGCCTCATGGTCCAGCGCAGACGCCCGGTGGAGTATCGACGTTCAGCGCGACAACGATGCGGGCAACACCGTCTTTACTGCTAACTTCCTGCTGATGTGTGCCGGATACTATCGCTACGAACAGGGTTTCACCCCGGACTTCAGGAACCGGGAGCAATTCCAGGGCGACATCATCCACCCACAGTTGTGGCCGGAAGATCTCGATTACGCGGGGAAAAAAGTCATTATTATCGGCTCCGGGGCCACCGCGGTTACTCTGGTGCCCGCCATGGCGGGCACGGCGGCTCACGTGGTCATGTTGCAGCGTTCGCCTTCGTACCTGGTGAACCGGCCACTGCGGGATAAGGTGGCGAATTTTCTGCGCAAGGTATTGCCCGACCGCTGGGCCTACGCGATCACCCGCTGGAAAAACACGTTTATGCAGCAGTTCTTTTATCACCGGACCCGCACCAACCCGGCCAGCGTTCGCAAACTGCTGCTGCAGAGAATCCGCAAGGAACTGGGCCCGGATTACGATATAGACACCCATTTCAACCCGAGCTACCAGCCCTGGGACCAACGCCTGTGCGCTGTACCGGACAACGACTTTTTCGAGTCAATAAAATCCGGCAAGGCATCGGTTGTGACGGATGATATCGACTGCTTTACACAGGGCGGTATTCGCCTCAAAAGTGGCGAGGAATTACAGGCCGATATTATCATTACGGCTACCGGCCTGATCATGACGCTTATGGGCGAGATCGAATTCGCCGTGGATGGCGAATCCGTGGATTTCAGCAAGACCTGGACGTATAAGGGCCTGATGTTCAGTGGTGTTCCCAACCTGGTAAGCACCTTCGGCTATATCAACGCGTCGTGGACTCTACGGGCCGACCTGACTGCCGAATATTTCTGCCGGCTGGTCAATTACATGGACGATAAGGCCGTGCGCCAGGTCACGCCCCGCCTGCGCCCGGGCGATGAAAACATGACGGCCCGGCCCTGGATCGCCGATTTCTCATCGGGCTACATGGCGCGAGCCCTGCCTGCCTTTCCGCGGCAGGGAGACCGCGAACCCTGGCTGAACCCGCAGGATTACAAAAAAGACAAAAAGATGTTCAGGCATGAGGCGCTCGACGACGGCGCGCTGGTGTTCACCAAGCCCTGACCGGGAATGCATTGCAGTCCCCGATACCTACCCCGACGTGACGGTATGACGCAGTAACTGTCCATACCCCTGAAACACGGGTACACCGTCCAGTGCGCGCCGCTGCTTGAGGTGCTTGCGCAGCGCAGCCAGTCGATAACAGGGCACGCTGGCCATGAAATGGTGTTCCAGGTGATAGTTCACCCCGTTGGGCGCAAACACCATGCGTTGCCACCAGGGCGCCTCCACCGTACGTGTATTCATGCGTGGATCCGGGTGGTAAAGGTCGGGTACCGCGGCATGCTCCGCCACCTGCCTTACCCGGATTATCAACATGAACACGGTGAGGAAAGTACCCAGCCACAGCAGGTACGCCCAGCCGATACCAGACAGGAACAGCACCAGGAACAGCAGCAGCTGGACGCACAGTTGCCGCAGCAGCGGCAGCGAACTGTTCCGCGTTTCCCTGCTGATAACGCCAGAGGCGCCGCGAAAAATAGATCCCAACAGTTTCAGGCCCGTCTGTCCACTGAGATCACGCAACACCTTGCGCCTGAAACTCTCCCGGGAAACCGGATAGGCGGCATAATTGGGCAGGTCGGGATCATCCCGTGTGCCCGCCTGGCGATGGTGATGCAGGTGACCTCTTGCGTAGGATGGAAGGTCGCTAAACACAGGCGCGCCGCACAACCACTGGCCCACCACGTCGTTCAGCCAGGGTGTGGCGAACAGCGTACGATGTCCGGCCTCGTGCATGAGTACCGACAAACCCAGCTGCCGCCCCGCCAGCAGGACCACAGCGGGCAGGATAGTCAGCGGCCCCGGAAAGGCGGCAATCACGGCAAAAATCACCGCGATCATAAGCCAGTTACCCAGCACGAGGCTCCATGCCCGGGCATCGCTCTTCGCGGTAAACCGGGCGATATCGTCCTTGTCCAGGAAATCACTGATCTTCATGCGTTTGATCCCTCCCGCCGGGATCGGCGCTGCGTTGAAAATACCCGGTGGGCAATGCGCCACCCACCGGGCTCCTTAACGACGCGGTCATAATAGGACCCGTAAAACACCCGGTTGCCTGCGCCCCCCTGGGGCGAGAGAATGGGGAATATCCCGCGGCAGCGCAAGCCCACCTGTGGGCCGTGTTCGGTAACATGGATATTGGTTATCAGGTGGGCCAGCGGGTGTCGGCCTTCATGTTCCATGTACTGCCTGATGCCAGCGAGCCCTGTCATCGTCACCAGGTCAACGACTTCAAATATAGCATCCTGTGTAAAAATGGTCTCCAGCGCGGGCCAGTCACGGTCATCGATAACGTCGCCATAACGCCCCGCCAGTTCGTGTAGCTCAATCCTGTCCTGTATCGATATCATCACTACCCCGTGGTACCCGGCCTGTTATGCTGCCCGCCCACAATAACATCTCCGGGCACACCCGGGCACGGCCCAGGCACAGGCTTACGACCTGCTACAGCCGGGGCGGGTCCTGATCCGGCGTAGGCACCGGGCAGGCCCGCTGCTATGATTCCAGTGGGACGCGCAACACCCTACTCATGAAAGCCGGCACCAGCACACAACCGACACAGCCGCCCGGGTTTAACTCGACAAAGGAACTGGCATATGCAACTAGGAATGATCGGTCTCGGGCGAATGGGCGCGAACATGGTCAGGCGGCTGATGAAGGACGGCCACGAATGCGTGGTTTTTGATCATTCTGCCGCGGCAATTGCCGCCCTGGTGCAGGAAGGCGCGGTGGGCGCGGCATCGCTGGCGGAACTGGCCACACGGCTGAAGGCCCCGCGCGCTGTCTGGCTCATGGTACCGGCCGGTGTAGTGGACGGCACCATCGACGAACTGGTGACGCACCTGGCGGCGGGCGATACCATCATCGATGGCGGCAACTCGTACTACATCGACGATATCCGCCGGGCCCGCCAACTCTCGCAACGCAAGCTACACTATATCGACGTCGGCACCAGCGGCGGTGTATGGGGACTGGAACGCGGCTACTGCCAGATGATCGGCGGCGAGCACGACACGGTACGGCGCCTGGAGCCGGTATTCGCCTCGCTGGCGCCGCCGGTCTCCTGCGCCCCACCCACACCGGACCGGGACAAGCCGGGCAGCACAGCCGAGCACGGCTACCTGCACTGCGGACCGGCAGGGGCGGGTCACTTCGTGAAAATGGTGCACAACGGGATTGAATACGGGCTGATGGCAGCCTACGCGGAAGGCTTCAACATACTGCGCCACGCCAATATCGGGGCCAGGGAGCACTCGCACGATGCGGAAACGACACCCATGCGCCACCCGGAACATTACCAGTACGACTTCGATCTGGGAGAAATCGCCGAGCTCTGGCGCAGGGGCAGTGTCGTCTCGTCATGGTTGCTGGACCTCACTGCCCACGCGCTGCTGCAGGAACCCGGGCTTGATTCATTTTCCGGCCGGGTTTCCGATTCCGGCGAGGGTCGCTGGACCATCAACGCCGCGATAGACGAGGCGGTACCGACCCCCGTGCTGAGCACCGCCCTCTACCAGCGCTTTTCTTCCCGGGGTGAAGCGGACTTCGCGGACAAGATTCTCTCGGCAATGCGCAGTGAATTCGGTGGGCACAAGGAAAGGTGACGTCGCTAGGGGGCGACTAGCCGGTGCGAACTGCGCACAGGCGTCCGTGTGAACTGCCCCTGGCGCGTCCTGTGCTGCGCATTTATAACAGGCTTCACCTGCTGGCTGCTGGCGGGCTGCTCTGCCGGCGAATCCAACGTCGTCACGGGTAATCGCGATGGCATTTTACATGTCGGCAACGGCACCGAGCCCCAGAGCATCGACCCGCATGTGGTGTCGGGAACACCGGAAATCAATATCGTCAAAGCCCTGTTCGAGGGACTGGTAAGCGTCAACCCCTACACCCTTGAAGTGGAGCCCGGCGTCGCCCTGAGCTGGACTTTCAGCAAGGACAGACGTGTGATCACGTTCCGGCTCAACCCACTGGCCCGGTGGTCCAATGGCGACCCGGTCACCGCGGAAGATTTTGTCTGGTCCTGGCGCCGAGCCCTGGACCCGGCGTTGGGCAATCTCAATACGGAGCGGCTCTACCCGATCAGGAATGCGCAAGCCTTTGCAACCGGCGCCATTACAGACCCTGCCGCTTTGGGCGTGGAAGCCCTGGATGCCCATACCCTGCAACTGACGCTCGAGGAACCCACGCCCTACCTTCTCTTCTTGCTGGATGACGCCACGACCTACCCGGTCCACCGGCACACCATAGAGCGCTTCGGCAAGGCCAGCGACCGCTTTACCGGTTGGACCCGGGTGGGCAATATCGTCAGCAACGGTCCTTTCAAGCTGAAGGACTGGCAGCTGAATCGCCGTCTCGAGCTGGAAAAAAACCCCGACTACTGGAACGCGGGCCAGGTCCGACTCAACGGCATCGTATTCCACCCGATAGAAAGCGGGACACTCGAAGAGCGTATGTTCCGGGCCGGGCAACTGCACTACACCATGAGCGTACCGCTGGATAAAATTGCGGGCTACCAGGCCATGACTCACAGCCCTTACCAGCAGTCACCCTCCTTCGCCAGTTACTATTACCTGTTCAACACCCGCAAGCCGCCGGTCGATGACGTACGGGTGCGCCAGGCCCTGGCGATGGCCGTTAACCGGGAACGACTCGTCACCACGGTATTGGAAAATGTGTATATCCCGCTTTACAGCCTGGTGCCGCCGGGCGTACCCGGCTACGACCCGCCCACTGTACTGCGCTACGACCCGGTACGGGCAAGGCAGTTATTGGCCGCTGCCGGCTACCCGGATGGCGAAAACTGGCCCGGCATGGAGATTATTTACAACACCCTGGAAAGCCACCGCAAGATCGCGGTTGCACTGCAGCAGATGTGGAAAGACGCACTGAATATAGACGTCACCATAACCAATATGGAATGGCGGGTTTACCTGGACATGATCGCTGATAAAAATTTCACCATGGCCAGGGCCGGCCGGCAATGGACTTACCTGGACCCCCATGGCGCACTGTCCATTTTTATCACCGACAGTGGCAACAACGCCACGGGCTTTGCCAGCCAGCGCTTTGACGACATGGTGCTGGAGAAGGCATCGAAGGCACAATCGCCCGCGGAGCGCTTCGCAATCTATCGCGCGGCGGAAACCCGGCTCATGGAACAGATGCCGATCATACCGCTGTTTATCTATACCAACCGGCACCTGGTTCACCCCAGTGTGCACGGGGTGCCGGGGAACCTGCTGGACCAGGTCAACTACCGTTACGTCCGGCTGGACCCCTGAGCACGCACACCGGGGGTTTTCACGCCTGCGGCAGGCCCTCAAAACCCGGTTCGAGCTGCACTTTAATACTCCTTAGCGCAACGCTCACGAGGGTGTACTGCCCTATCGTGAAGAGCAGGTCGAGCATCTGCTGGTCAGTATAATGGGCCTTGAGCCCCCGCCAGGTATCACCGCTTATTTCGGACCCGGATTTCACCTCGTCTGCTGCCCGCACGATCAAGGCCTCCAGCGCGCTGAAATGCGCAGAACCCGGGCCTTCTTGCACGGCCAGGATGTCCTCTTCGGTCATACCGATTTCCCTGGCGATGGCCACGTGATGCGCCCACTCGTAACCGGCCTGCAGGTTCCAGCCGACACGCAGGATGGCCAGCTCTCGCTCCCGTGGTGCGACGGTCAGGTCCGGGCCCAATATGTAGGTGGCAAATCCACCCCATGCCTTGAGCAAGCCGGGGTTTTGCGCGACGGTGCGGGCGATATTCAAAGTGCCCATCTGCCCTTCGAGCTGGGCGGGATCCACTGGTGGAATGCGGGGTTCAGTTGTCATGTCTCAAAGTTCCTGTTCCATTGGCTTGCGCACAGTCCCCGTACGGGCCGTGCTGTCACATTTAACCGCGACTTGCTTATTGTGCAAGGTTTTACCAGCCCGGGCATAAGCCATTTTCCCTCAGGGCTTGCCGGCGATCGGTCAGGCGAGCACCCGCTGCAGCCATTGGGAAATGTCAGCGATTTCCTCGGCGCAGACGGCATGATCGACCGGGTAGGTCCTGTATTGCACCTCATACCCCATGGCATCGAGCCTCTGGTGAGCCTGCTGCCCCATGCGCTCGGGCACCATGGGATCGCGGGTTCCGTGGCAAATCAGGATCGGAAGGCGCTTATTGGCGCTATTGGGTGTGATCGTGTCCCGGGTTGCAAAATACGTCGACATGCACAGCAGCCCGGCCAAGGGCTGCATATAAGTCAGCGCGGCCTGGTAACTCACTGCGCCACCCTGGGAAAAACCGGCCAGCACGATGCGGTTACTGGGAATACCCCGGTCCGTCTCGCGATCGATAAGAAGCCTGACCTGCTCTGCGGAATCAATCAGCTGGACGGCGTCGATTTTTCTGTCGATATTGATTTCAGTAATGTCATACCATGCAGGCATAACGTAACCGCCGTTGAGGGTGACAGGTATCGCCGGCGCGTTGGGAAATATAAACCGCACGGCCATGCTGGCAGGCAACTGCAACTCGGACACCATGGGTACAAAGTCATTGCCATCGGCCCCCAGGCCGTGCAGCAATATCACGGTGGCAGTGGCGGGGGTCTTTGGCTCGATATCGATACAGGGCAATAGGGACATGCAGGCGGCACCCAGGGGCGAGTAGATGGTGCGACGCAGTATATCGCCGGCCCCGGGCACCTGGTCAGTATTTTATCGATAGAAATAAGGATTTCGTGGAAAATGGCGACTTCATGCATCTGCGGCAGCGGCAAGGTTTTCGAGGACTGTTGCGCGCGTTTCCTGGGTGGCGCGCAGCAGGCAAAAACGCCGGAGCAGTTGATGCGCTCACGCTACAGCGCCTACGCGCTGGGCGATTACGGGAACTACCTGCTGCAGACCTGGTTCCCGGCAACAGCACGCGGACTGAGTGCCGACACGCTGTCCAGGCGCGATAACGAATGGCTCGGGCTGCGCATCCTGGGCAAGGAGCAGAAAGGTGACCGGGGCCAGGTAGAGTTCGAGGCGCGATACCTGGATGCCCTGGGCAATGAGCATATCCTGCATGAAAAATCGGTATTCCAGCGTATTAATGGCCGCTGGCTGTATGTCGGCGGCGAAGTGAACAGCCTCCCCGCCCGGCACTGACGGCGGGACTTTCGATGCACGGTTCTCCTGAGCAGTACGATGTGGTGGTACTTGGCGGCGGCGCTGCCGGTCTCATGTGCGCCTTGACCGCGGGCCAGCGCGGCCGCCGTGTACTGGTGCTCGAAAGAGCCAATAAAGTCGGGAAAAAGATTCTCATGTCCGGCGGCGGACGCTGCAATTTCACCAATCGCCTGGTCACGGCGGATAACTTTATCAGCCAGAATCCCCACTTTTGTAAATCCGCGCTCAGCCGGTATACCCAGTGGGATTTTATCGCCATGGTCGAGCGACACGGCATCGAATACGAGGAGCGCAAGCACACCCAGTTGTTCTGCCTGCACTCCGCCAGGGACATCCTGGACATGCTACTGCGCGAGTGCGAAGCGGCTGGCGTGGCCATCAGGACCCATTGCGATGCGGCAGCGGTCACCGCCGGGCACGCCACCGGCGAGGCTACACCACGGCGTTACACAGTCGACTGCCTGCAATCCGGCACGGGTCGCCCTGTCGAATGCAGCTCTGTGGTAGTCGCCACCGGGGCGCTTTCCATTCCCACCCTCGGCGGCAGCGGCCAGGGCTACCAGATCGCAAGCCAGTTTGGCTTGCCGCTCACGCCGCTGCGGGCCGGATTGGTGCCGTTTATGTTCAGCGACGCAACCCGCGACATGTGCGAGCGGCTGGCCGGGGTGTCACTACCGGTGGAATTAAGCTGCAAGGGACACGTTTTTGTCGAAAATATGCTGTTTACCCACCGGGGTATCAGCGGTCCCGCGACCCTGCAGATTTCAAGTTACTGGCAGCCGGGGGAGCCGGTATGCGTCAACCTGCTGCCCGGGACGGACGCTACCGCCCTACTCATGGACAGCAAGTCCGGGCAGGCCCGACAACGCCTGGGAAGCCTGCTCAACAAACACCTGCCCAGGGCGCTGGTCACCGAACTGCAAGCGCTGTGGTGGCCTGACAAGGCCGATGTGCCCCTGGGGGAATTTCCTGACCGGCAGGTAACGACAATCGGCCAGCGGCTTAACGCCTGGCAGCTGAAACCCTCCGCCACGGAGGGCTACCGGACCGCCGAGGTAACCCTTGGCGGCGTGGATACCGGCCATATCAGTTCCAAGACCATGGAGGCACGGGGGCATCCCGGCCTGTTTTTTGTCGGCGAGGTCATGGATGTGACCGGTCACCTCGGAGGATTCAACTTCCAGTGGGCCTGGTCTTCCGGTTACGCGGCGGGAATGTACGCCTAGTAAAGTCGAGCCGCCCCCTCCAGGACGCGCCCCTGTTGCAGCGGCTGAAACTCCTGTCCCAAAGCTGTTATGATCCGCGCCAAAACCCACCACCGAAAGGCAAGCGCCGACCCTGTATGCTGCGACTGAACGAAATCAAGTTACCGCTGGACCACAGCGAGGACGATCTCGCGGCCGCGATAGCGTGCAAGCTGCGGCTAGACAGGACTGAAGTAAGCGGCTTCACCGTGTTCAAGCGCAGCCACGACGCACGCAAAAAATCCGCCATACAGCTGATTTACCAGGTTGACGTCACGCTCGATCCCAGGCTGGAAAAACGCGTACTCGAAGCGCACCCCGACAGTTCATCGATCGGACCGAGCCCCGATACCAGCTACCGATTCGTCGCCAGGGCCGAACCCGGATATCCGGACGCCCGGCAACAGCGCCCGCTGGTGATCGGCTTTGGTCCCTGCGGCATACTGGCAGCCCTGCTGCTGGCCCAGATGGGCTTCAAGCCGATCGTACTGGAACGCGGCAGGGATGTGAGAAAGCGCACCCGGGACACCTGGGGGCTATGGCGAACGCGAGAGCTGCAAACCGAGTCCAACGTGCAGTTTGGCGAGGGCGGGGCCGGCACATTCTCGGACGGCAAGCTTTACAGCCAGGTGAAGGACAGGCGCCACCTGGGGCGCAAGGTACTCACTGAATTCGTAAAAGCCGGGGCACCGGCCGAAATCCTGGTCGACAGCAAGCCCCACATCGGCACATTCAAGCTGGTGAAAATGGTCGAGAATATGCGGGCAGAAATCCTGCGCCTGGGCGGCGAGATACGATTCGAGCAAAAAGTCGAATCGATCCAGCTACAGGCCGACAAGGCCGGTACCCGGCAGGTCACCGGGGTAATCCTGGCCGGCGGCGAGGTCCTGGCGGCCAGGCATGTGATTCTCGCGGTCGGTCACAGCGCACGGGACACCTTCCAGGCGCTCCACGACCAGGGGGTTTATATAGAACCGAAGCCTTTTTCCATAGGTTTCAGGATCGAACATCCCCAATCGATCATCGACCGCGCGCGTTTTGGCGAGCAGGCAGGCCATCCCGCCCTGGGCGCCGCTGAATACAAGCTGGTACACCACTGCAGCAACGGGCGCAGCGTTTACAGTTTCTGCATGTGCCCGGGCGGTACGGTGGTGGCGGCCACGTCCGAGAAGGGACGCGTGGTCACCAACGGCATGTCCCAGTACTCGCGCAATGAGCGCAATGCCAATGCGGCTATCGTGGTGGGCATCACGCCCGAGCAGGACTACCCGCAACACCCCCTCGCGGGCATCGCACTGCAGCGCAAGTTGGAAACCCTGGCCTATGAGCTGGGTGGCAGCAATTACAACGCACCGGCCCAGCTGGTAGGCGATTTTCTCGAGGGCAGGCCATCCACTGAGCTGGGGTCTGTCACCCCCTCCTACCAGCCTGGCGTCACCCTGTGCGACCTGGCCGCTGCCCTGCCCGCCTTTGCCATAGACGCCCTGCGCGAGGCCATCCCGGCATTTGACCGGCAGATCAGGGGATTCGCCATGGGTGACGCGGTCTTGACCGGCATTGAAACCCGGACCTCATCGCCCATCTGCATCAAGCGGGGCGATAACTTTCAAAGCGTCAATACAGCCGGGCTCTACCCCGCCGGTGAAGGTGCGGGTTATGCCGGGGGCATCCTGTCCGCGGCAATTGACGGCATCAAGGTTGCCGAGGCGGTGGCACTGGATCTGTTGCAATAAGGACGGGTCAGCATTTACCGGTAGCGGTGAGATCACATGCCGTCGATGTACCCGCAGACAACTTGACGGAATACACCTGGTTCACCGGCAGCGGCACGACCAGGTCGTCGAATTCAACGGAATCATCCGCGGCGGTATCGCAAGCGAAAGCCAGGGTGTAATCGCCTGCCGGCAGAAAGCCGAACACATACTCCCAACTGGCGGTGAGTGAGTTCCTGACCAGGGACGCCACGGCAAACGGCGGCAGCACATTGGAAGGTGCGACCGAGCTGCTGTTGCCTGTATGAACATCGCCCAGGCGCTCGCTCGACTGCTTCAGGCCCTGGTAGAGATAGATCCGGTTGCCCTGGGCGGGATCGCTCTTTTCGTTACAGGGGACCTCCGTGTCAAACAGGCTGCTGTCGACTCGACCCGACAGGCTGGCTGCAGTGGCATTGTCCTGCAGCCTGATGCCTTCAGCACCCATCTGGTAAAGCGTCCCGGCAGCATCTGCGCGCAGGGACTGCGCAAGACTGAATTCAACCGTGTAGGCCTGATCGGACGCGGCAAACTTCGCCCCCGGCAGGGTGAGCACCCCGCCGGGCACCGACAGTTCACTGAGGGTGTCATCGGCCTGCTGGACATAAGAGCGGTTGACGTCGCCTCCCAGTATTTTGACCTGCAGCTGGCTGTAAGTGCCCGACGCCAGCTCGAGGCCGGCGATAACCCGCAACTGGTTGCGCCCGCGGTACTGCAGTAAATCGATCTGGAAAGTGTCTGCCGATACCAGGCCCAGGGCAGGTATCGTGAAGGTGTCTACCACGACATCCGCGGCGCCGGTACGGCGGAAGCTTATGCTGTCGACTTCGATGACAACCTGCTTGAGGTCCTCCGGCAGCGCGTCAGAAAATCCCAGGCTGAGGATCGTCTTGCCCTGGCTATCCTCGTTATTGCAATCAAAGCCGCAACTGCAGCCGCCAATCAGGAAAGGGCTTGTGGCGGCCAGTAAGAACCCCGCCAGGACCAACACATATCTGAGCATTTCGAACCAGCCGTGTTCATTCGAGCTGCTGATAATACCACGTAACAACCGGGATGGATCGGTGGCAAGCGTCCTTACCGGCGGGGCATGCCACCGTCTTCACGGGCCTTCAAGCAGCGGGCAGGCCCAGCTTTTTCAGGACCGCGCCGATCTCATCGAGCGTCGCCGGGTCGTCAATGGTTGCCGGCATTTTCCAGGTATCACCATCGGCAATACTGCGCATGGTGCCGCGCAGTATTTTCCCCGAGCGCGTTTTCGGCAGGCGCTCCACCACGGCGCACAATTTGAATGCCGCGACAGGTCCTATGCGCTCGCGGACCTGCTGGATCACTTCAGTGACGATGTCCGCGGGGTCTCGCTCCACGCCGGCATTCAGCACCAGCAAACCCAGTGGTAACTGCCCCTTCATCGCGTCGGCTATACCGATAACCGCACATTCGGCCACATCGGGGTGATCAGCCAATACCTCCTCCATGCCCCCGGTCGACAGGCGATGACCGGCAACATTGATAACATCATCCGTTCGCGCCATGACAAAAACATAGCCGTTTTCATCGATATAACCGGCATCGCCGGTTTCGTAGTAACCGGGAAACTTGCTGAAATAGGCCTTTACGAATCGGTCCGGGGCGTTCCACAAGGTGGTGAAGGTCCCGGGCGGCAGCGGCGCCTTGATCACCAGTGCGCCGATTTCTCCCGGCGGCAGTGGCTCGCCAGCCGTATCCAGCACCTGCACGTCGTAGCCGGGCACGGCCCGGGCGGGCGACCCTGGCACTATGGGCAACTGCTCTATGCCCAGGCAGTTGGCGCAGATTGACCAGCCTGTCTCCGTTTGCCACCAGTGGTCGATCACCGGTACCTGCAGCTTGGCCTGGGCCCACTCCAGAGTGTTCGGGTCACAGCGTTCACCGGCAAGAAACAGCGCACGCAAGCCGGAGTGATCGTACTTGTCGAGGTACTTGCCCTCGGGATCCTCTTTCCTGATTGCCCTGAACGCCGTCGGCGCGGTGAACAGAACCTTCACATCGTACTCTTCGATCACCCGCCAGAACGCCCCCGGGTCAGGGGTCCCTACCGGCTTGCCCTCGTACATGAGCGTGGTATTGCCGTTGAACAGCGGGCCGTAGACGATATAGGAGTGCCCCACGACCCAGCCCACATCCGAGGCCGCCCAATACACATCACCGGGCTCCACGTTGTAGATATTTTTCATGGTCCACTTGAGGCTGACGACACTGCCTCCGGTGTCCCTCACCACGCCCTTGGGCTGGCCAGTGGTGCCCGAGGTATACAGCACATACAGAGGATCGTTGGCGTTGACGGGGACACAGGCCGCCGGCTGCGCCGCCGCCATGGCAGCATTCCAATCGAGGTCCCGGCCCGCCACCAGCGAGGCTTCCTGCATGGGTCTTTGCACGATGATGCAGCTTTGTGGCTTGTGCTGCGCGAGCGCGATCGCCCCATCCAGCAGCGGCTTGTAGGCCACCACCCGGCTGGGCTCCACCCCGCAGGAGGCGGACACAATCAGTTTGGGCGCGGCGTCATCGATTCGCACCGCCAGTTCGTTGCTGGCAAATCCGCCGAACACCACCGAGTGAATAGCGCCAATTCGGGCACAGCCGAGCATGGCGATGAGTGCCTCGGGTATCATGGGCATGTAGATAATGACCCGGTCGCCCATGGTCACACCCTGTGCGAGCAGGACACCGGCAAAATTCGAAACCTGCTCCAGCAGCTGGTCAAACGTGTACTGGCGCCTGGTACCGGTCACCGGACTGTCGTAAATGACCGCTAACTGCTGGCCCCTGCCCTGCTCCACGTGGATATCGACGGCGTTATAACAGGCGTTGATCACGCCGTCGGGGAACCAGCGGTAAAACGGCGGTTGACTGTCGTCCAGCAGCCTGGTGGGCGCCTGGTACCAGTGAACATCGTCAGCGGCGCTGCGCCACAATTGGCTATCGATCATGACAGGCCTCCCGGCGAAAATAATTCCCTAAAACTAATCGTAGTGCCGGGCCGTTGCCATTAGACCAAGGTGTAAGGAAAGCGGTCCGGCCATGGCGCGCCTAGCGAGCACCGGCGGTATCAACAGGCTGTTGTTCCGCATAAAGTCGGTTGGCCTCGGACAGCACATACTGGCGGATGGCCTCCGCGTCCTGCTCGGTGACATACTTGCTGAAACTTACCATGCCCCGCGACTCCAGCACGCCGCCACGTACTATGTCCTGCCAGATGTCATGCACCTGTGGAGACGCCCAGCGCAAGTCGGGAGTCACACCCCCCGTGCGCAGGCCGTCGCCGTGGCAATAGCCGCAATGACGGTGGTAAACCACCTCACCACGCTGCACGACCGCCGTGTCAGCGGTGACTGCAGCAGGTTCCGGCATCGTCCGGTCGTCCTGCCGGGGCGCCGGTAGTTCGGCACTGCCACCGATCCTGAAAGCCATGACCCGGGATATGTTTTTCAGGTTCCAGTCGTGTGCCACGGGGCCGCCCTCGGATGCAAGACCACCGCCGAAGCCCTGGGCTATAGCGATGTATTGCACCCCGTCCAGCGCATAGGTCACCGGCGCGGCAGCGGCATTGCCGGTGTCAGTCGACCACAACGCCGCTCCGGTAGCGGCATCGAAAGCCGCCAGGCGATCATTTCCGGCTGCACCGAACACCAGGCCACCGGCGGTGCTCAGAACACCACCCAGTAAAGGACGTGATACCGGGCCCTTCCAGCGTGCCTCCTGCTTGACCGGATCCCAGGCCACCAGTTGGCCCAGGAACTGCTTGTCGAGAATTTCGCCCAGGTTGGGTATCTTCGGCGGGGATCCCCCCATACGATCGAAGCCCACGTTCCAGTATCCCTGCCCCGGCTTGCTGTCTTTATCCTCGGTGGGTTCCAGGAAAGAAATGGGAAAAACCAGCGTGGGGATATACACCAGGCCCGTACCCGGGTTGTAGGCCATAGCCGGCCAGTTATGTGCACCGGCGTTACTGGGCAATGATACGTTTTTACCATCGAACACGCGTGCCATGGGTGTTTCCACCGGGCGCCCCGTGGCCATATCGATATGGCTGGCCCAGTTGACCACGCCGTACTTTTCGGCGGACAGCAATTCGCCTGTGGCGCGATCGAGCACGTAAAAGAAACCGTTCTTGGGCGCCTGCATGAGCACCTTGCGCGGCTTGCCGCCAATCTCCAGGTCGGCCAGCATTATGTGCTGGGTAGCGGTATAGTCCCAGGTCTCGCCGGGCGTGGTCTGGTAGTGCCAGACATATTCCCCGGTGTCGGGACGCAGGGCGATGATGGATGACAGGAACAGGTTGTCGCCCCCCTCGGGGCTGCGCAGGCGGGCATTCCAGGGCGAGCCGTTGCCGACGCCGACGTACAGCAGGTCGAGCTCAGGATCGTAAACCATGGAGTCCCAGGCAGTACCGCCACCACCCCATTCCCACCACTTTCCTGTCCAGGTCGCGGCGGCTTTCTCCATCGCAGCGTTCTCGAAACCGTCCGCGGGATTGCCAGGAACCGTGTAGAAACGCCAGACCATCTCACCGGTGGCTATTGCGTAAGCCGACACATAACCTCGCACTCCCAGCTCGGCGCCGCCGTTGCCGATAATAACCTTGTCCCTGGCGATCCGCGGCGCACCGGTAATGGTATAGGGTTTGTCGCGATCGGTGGTCTGTACATCCCACAACACGGAGCCATCCTTCGCGTCCAGAGCGACCAGGCGGCCGTCATAGGTACTGGCGATCACCTTGCCAGCGGCGTAGGCGACGCCCCTGTTCACGGCGTCACAGCAGCCCTTTGCCAGGAAAGAATGATCCACCTGCGGATCGTAGAACCACTTGAGTGCACCCGTACGCGCGTCCAGCGCGTAAACCATGGACCAGGTTCCGGTGACGTACATCACCCCATCGATCACCAGGGGCGTGGCCTCCACGCCGCGCTGGGTATACATATCGAAAGACCAGGCGAGGCCGAGTTGGTCGACATTTTCCCGGTTGACCTGGTCCAGCGTCGAATAGCGCTGCTCTCGCCAGTCGTTACCGTGTAGCGCCCAATCGGTGTCGGCTGGCGCGAAGGCAGATGCTGCGGGTGTCACCACTGTCGTTACACTTGCAGTGACATCGCCAGCGGGGGGTTCCTGGCGACTGCAGGCAAACAGGAAGGCAACGGCGAAAAGCAGGACGAGGCGCATGAAATCTATATCCTCTTGTTATTGGTCGAAGGACAAGCCACCCGGAAGTGATGACCCGGTACAGGGCACAACATTCCGGGGGCGCCGACAGTGCATCAACTCTTGAGCTTCACCAGCAGGTTGAACACGCGGGTGGCAAAGCCCTTGTAGGGTGGACGCAGGAACTGCAGGGAAGAAAAACTCGCCTGGTAAAATACCGGCCGCAGTTTGGAGAAGGTAACAAACCCCTCGTAGCCATGGTAGTGCCCCATACCGCTGGGCCCCACGCCGCCAAAGGGAATATCATGCTGGGCGACATGCATCAGCGCGTCATTCACGCTCACGCCACCGGACATGATGCGCTCGATGTACATATCCGCCAGCTTGTTATTGTTGGTGAACGGGTACAGCGCCAGTGGACGATCGTGGGCGTTGACGTAGTCAATCACGTCCTGCGGCTCCTTGTAGGTAAGCACCATCAACAAGGGCCCGAAGGTTTCCCTGTTGCGAATGGTCATATCCGCCGTGGTATCCATTACCAGGTGCAAGGGGAATTTGCGTTTTTCAACGTTGACCTCCTGGCTGCCGTTGAGGTTGATCACCGTGGCGCCCTTGCTCCTGGCATCCTCCACCGTGTCCTGCAGGCGCTTGACCGACCTGTCGTCAATGATCGAGGTGTAATCGACGTGGTTGATATCCGGGCAGTGCCTGGCCACGTAGGCCTTGGCCTTGGCCACGAGGTCGTCGCGCTGGGATTCGTGTACGAACACATAGTCAACGTTGGTACAGATCTGCCCGGCGTTGAACTGCTTGACGAACATGATGCGCCCCACCGCCTTTTCCATCGGGTAAGCCGGGTCGATCACGGCGGGCGCCTTGCCTCCCAGCTCCAGTACCACCGGTGTCAGGTTCTGTGCCGCGGAGGCCATGACCGACCGTCCGGTCTGGCCCGAGCCGGTAAAGACCAGCAGGTCGAAGGGGATCTTCGAAAACTCGATACCCACCCCGCCAGTCTCCTCGTAGAACTTCAGCTTGTCCTCGGGCAGGTAGTTCGGCGAGATGCGCATCAGCAGGCGGGTGAGGTTTATCGAATTTTCCGACATCTTGACCATCGCCCGGTTGCCCGCCGCAAAGGCAGCCGCCAGGGGCATGAAGCTCAGGTTAATCGGGAAATTCCAGGGAACAATGATGCCCACCACGCCCATGGGCTGTGGGATCACCCGGTTTTTGGCGCCCGTGAACATGCTCTGGTCAACATGCCGCTTTTGTACACGAGTCCATTTCTTCAGGTTTTTTATACAGTCGTTGATACCATCGGTCACCGAGATGATCTCGGCGAACTGGGTCTCGTGGCGGGACCGGTTGCTGTAGTCCTGGCTGATCGCGGCAATGATCTCCTCCCGGTTTTCGTTGATCATCCGCTTGAGATTTTCAAGGTCCTGCTTGCGCTGGTTATACGCTGGATTGGGTGCAGCCAGGTACAGGGCGCGCTGTTTTTCAAACTGGGCGGCCAACATGCCCGCGGTGTCGTTGTGCAGGTTTTCCTCTATTGCTGTCATGTGCTGGTCCTCGTGTCGAACGGTGAGTGCAGGTGTGGCGGGGGATTATCCGTTATTTTGACCATTAATGCGTCCCGGCACTTAGGAAATCACGCCTGGTAATGGTCATTTGTGGCCAAAAACCGCCTCGCAAGGCAGGCGATGACGATCCGCTGGCCCCGGGCCCGGATACCAAGCATAGACCATCAAGGCGCCACCCTGCCCGGGGGCCGGTCAGGGACCAGTCCAGCGGCCAGCAATCGCGGCAGTTCGATGGCAGGGCAGCGGTCCATCACCACCTCCAGGCCTGCCTGTTCGGCCATATGGCAAGCCGTCATGTCCACCACACCCAGTTGGGTCCACAAGGTCTTCGCCCCTGCGGCAATGGCTTCCGCGACGATACCTTGCAAAAAATGCGACTGGCGGAACACATCCACCATGTCAACGGCGACCGGGATCTCTTCCAGGCTGGCATACACCGGGCAACCCAGCAACTGCTGCCCGGCCAGTCCGGGATTCACCGGGTACACCGTGTATCCGCTTGCGAGCAGGAATTGCATCACGCCGTAACTGGGCCGCGCCGCCTTGTGACTGGCGCCCAGCAGGGCAATCGTGCGGGTTGCCGACAGAATGCGGGCGATATCGGCGTCTGAGGACAGCGGCATTGCGATCAGGCGTCGCCCCACTGCGGGCTGCGCTTTTCCAGGAACGCGCGGGTACCTTCTTTTGCCTCTGCGGAGACCACACCCTCCAGCATGACCTCGGTCGCATGCCGGAAGGCCTCCTCCAGCGGCATGTCCAGCTGCCGGTAAAATGTCTCCTTGCCGCTCCTGATGGCCAGCGCCGATTTGGAAGCGATCCTGGCCGCCAGCTCTTTCACCTCGCCCTGCAAGTCTTCCGCGGGTACCACCTTGTTCACGAGGCCGAAACGAAGGGCATCCGCAGCAGGCATAAGATCACCTGTCAGCGCCATTTCCATGGCGTGCTTGCGATGTATGTTACGACCGATGCCCACCAGCGGCGTGGTGCAGAATGTGCCGATATTCACCCCCGGCGTACAAAAATACGCCTGGTCACTGGCCACGGCCAGGTCACAGGCAGACACCAACTGGCATCCGGCGGCGGTAGCCGTACCCTGCACACAGGCAATAACGGCTTTGGGGCTGTGCAGGATGTCGAGCATCATCTGCGCGCAATCCTCGAGGATGAGGCGGCTGCGCGCGACCCATTCCTCCCGGGACTCCGTCTTGCGCTGTCCCAGCTCGCGCAGGTCGTGCCCTGCGGAAAATACCGGACCTGTGCCGCAGATCACTACCACCCGCACCCGGGAATCGTCACCGGCATCGCGCACCGCCTGCGCCAATGCATTGATCATCGAGCTGGACAGGGGATTGCGCTGGGCCGGCCGGTTCAGGCTGAGCCACAGCACGTGCCCCCGCAGGTCCGTCAGTACGTGGGGCGAGTCCTGAAGCTGTTCTCCTTCGGCGTGGGTCGGCCTGGCGCTGCTATTGTCCATGGCGTCTAATTCTCCCGGGTGGCCACAGCGGTGGCGACCGGCTCATACCAGATAGGCGATGTATAGGCGCGCTCCTGGATGCTGGTGGGCAGCCCCCCCGGTACGTCCATTCCCAGCCTGGCGGCATCGTATGTACTCCAACGCGGCGTCGGTATTTCCAGTACCCGCGCATAATAGAATGCATGCTGGCGAGCATCGAAATCCGGATCGGTCCACAGCGCAGTCAGTTCCGCGGTGCCGATGCTGTTGCTATAGCTGGCTTTCCCGACGTCGACGGTATTGCCCACGGCCGGCAACTCACCCTTGTCGCCGATGCGGCGGTCACCGCTCCAGCTCACGTCGTAAATTTTCTCGTGCTGTGCGCCACTGGCGTCGACCCAGCCCTTGATAACCTGGATACGGTCCAGGTTACCGCTATCAGCGGCCTTGCTTGCCCAGACCAGGAACGAGGGAGCACCCTTCTTGCCCGGCCCCGTGAGGGTTCCACCCATGGGTACCCCCTTGGCATATCCCCGGGCGACAAAATCGCGGCTGGTTACATCATCGGCGCCGTATTCCCAGCCGCCGAAAAAACGTACCTTGATCTGTGGGCCGGTGGTACCGAAGGTCTCCCGCCGCAGCATGGCGGCGTAGATCGACTCGCGGGTATTTTCCTGCGCCCAGACGCCGGCCAGTCCGCCCGAGCTGAACTCCCTGACCTGCTGTACCTGCGACGCCGGCTGCCCCTTGATACCCTTAAGGCGGTGTACCGGGTCGTTCTCGAAGGCGAACTTGCCCGTGTAGTTGTACTCCTCGTTGGAAGCAGCGGCATTGTGGGTATCGGTATCGCCGATAAAGCCGTAGTGGAACGGATTTCCCATACCTTTCGCATCGAAGGACAGCCCGTCCAGGAGCGCCTGCCGGGCGAAACTTCCCTTGCGATGGGTCGGCCTGAGGCCATCCGCTGACAGGGTGTAGTCCCACTGCTCAAAGCCCGCAAACTCGTCGTTGGGCGAGAGGCTCGGGTGAGTTTCCGAAGTACCCTTGATCTGTGTGATTTCGTACAGGGGCTCGTTTTCACTGCGAGTGCGGATATAGGCCTCGCTCAGTGGCTTGCCGTCCCGGGTCTGCAGGGAAAACATCAGGCCGTCGCTGGCATTGGCGTTGTGCGGAATGGCCAGCAGGGTTGCTCCGGCCTTGCGCTGCTCACCCATCCAGGCCCAGAGGTGCTCCGGGTCGGTAGACTCGATCGAGGACAGCACGCGATCCGGCAGGTTTTTCGAATCCCGGAACACGACCACCCGGTGCAGGTTGCGCATTTCCGGGTTGGAAGACCACTCGAACGCCGGGAAAGTGGTGAACTCGCCGGGGCGATAGTACTCATCCGCGGTAGACGCGATATCCTTCCAGACCGTCCGGTTCACCTGGGGATCGTTCAGGGCCGGGTCCGCCTTGCCCATACTGAAATCCCGCAGAACCCCGGCAAACGCCTGCATGCGCGTATTCTGGTCCGCCGCGGTAATCTGTGCGGCTATGGGCAATTTACTCAGGGGATTGCCAGGCTCCTCCATGAGTTTGAACACGCCCAGCCACTCGGCGTGATCGGACACGGCATAAAAGTCCAGTGGCTGCTTTATCTGCAGGTCGGGACCACCACCGCCCCCGGGAATCGGCTTGCCCTGGGCCCACTGGTAGGCGTGGGCTGGCGAGGTCAGTGTCCCGTTGGTATAGGCATCGAATGAGTAGCTGGTATGAACATGCACGGCACCGAAAAAGGCATGGGTCGCAGCGCTGGCCGGTTCCTGGTCGGCGGTGACCACCGGCGTCGCCAGAGCGAGGGCAACGGTGAAGCAAACATGGGGGAACGATTTCATTGTTGGGCCATCCTCTTTCGACCGACGCAGCAGAGCCTGAATGCACCGCGTTGTAAAGCACACAGTGTAGACTGACCAGCCTCGGGCGCAAGTACCCGCGCATCCCTCGTGGCCAAAGCCGGCAGCTTGTCCTACACTGGCGACCATCAGGACTACCAGGAGAAGCCACTATGTCTGACGCACGTCCGATGTACACCCAAGACCAGGTTGCAATCGACCCCTACAGTGTGCCACTGGCGGAACTGAACGTGGCCAACCCGTTCCTGTTTGCCCACGATGTACAGGAAAGATGGTTCAAGCGACTGCGGGACGAAGCACCGGTACACTATTGCGCCGAGAGCTTTTTTGGCCCCTACTGGTCTGTCACCCGCTACGACGACATCATGACAGTGGATACCTCACACGAGGTGTACTCCTCGGAACCCAACATCGTCATCAGCGATCCGCTGGAAGATTTTCCACTGCCGATGTTTATCGCGATGGACCGGCCCAAGCATGATGAACAGCGCAAGGTAGTCGCCCCGGTCACAGGACCAGAAAATTTGCGCTATTTCGAGCCTATTATCCGCGAACGCACCATCGACATTCTGGATCACCTGCCGGTGGGGGAGCGCTTTAACTGGGTAGATAAAGTCTCCATTGAGCTCACTACTCGCATGCTGGCGACCCTGTTCGACTTCCCGTTTGAGGATCGAGCCAAGCTGACCTACTGGTCTGATGTTGCGACCGCGGTACCGGGCATGGGCCTGATCGAGACGGACGACGAGCGCAAGGCCATTATGCTGCAGTGCCTGGAGTATTTTACCGGGCTTTGGAACGAGCGGGTAAAAGCACCGCCAAAAAACGACCTGGTATCCATGCTTGCCCACGGTGAGGCCACGAGGAATATGAGCCCCGTCGAGTACCTGGGCAACCTGGTGTTGCTGATAGTGGGCGGCAACGACACGACTCGCAATACCATGAGCGCCAGTGTCCTGAACCTGGCCAACAACCCGGAACAATTCCAGCGACTGGTGGCAGAACAGGACCTGATTCCCAGCATGGTCGCCGAGACGGTGCGCTGGCAGACACCCCTGGCGCATATGCGTCGCACCGCGAAATGCGACACCGAGCTGGGAGGGCAGCAGATAAAGGCCGGGGATAAAGTGGTAATGTGGTACATCTCCGGCAACAGGGACGAGCGGGTGTTCGAGCGCCCAAACGACTTTATCATAGACCGGCCGAATGTGCGCAAGCACCTGGGCTTCGGCTTCGGCATTCATCGCTGTATGGGTAACCGCCTGGCCGAACTGCAATTGCGCGTACTGTGGGAGGAGATTCTCAAGCGCTTTGAGCGCATAGAGGTCGCTGGCAAGCCCGAGCGCTCGGTTTCATCCTTCGTGCACGGGTATACCGACTTGCCCGTCATTGTCCATCCGCGAACCAGTTAACACTTTGAGCCGCCTATCCCATCTTCTGTTGATCTGGCGCAAACGGAATTAGCAGCCTGTAAACCGTATACTGAAAGCGTAAGGGAGTTTTGATCAGCTGTCGGGAAAAGGGGCGCGGGTGTGCAATCGGGGGACAAGCGAATTTCCAGGGCTTTACGGTCACTGCCGAGGGATCATTTCATTGAGATGAATGACCCGAGCCTGGTCATGGGGCGAAGTATCCCTCACGCCGGGGCGGTGTCCGCAATCCTGAACCATGCCGGGGTCGAGCAGCACCACAGCGTGCTACAGGTGGGCACCGGGGCCGGATACCTTTCCGCCCTGCTTTCGAAGCTCGCTTCGAACGTCGTCACCATTGAAATCAACCCCGCGATGGCCCGTGCCGCACAGGCCAGGTTCAATAAGCTTGGCCTGACAAACCTGGTATTGCGCGAGGGGGACGGCAGTGCCGGTGCGCCCGACCTCGGACCCTTCGACCGTATTCTTGTGTCTTCCACCCGAATTACGGACAAGAGCGGGCTGGTCAAGCAGCTGGCCGCAGACGGGCTGCTCATTGCACTCGAGGAAGGCGAAAACCGCACCCATATGCTGACCCGCTACGAAATATCGGAACTGGGCGCGGTGATGCGCCGGGAACTGGCGCTGGTCGATTTCTCCCGTGACAGCGGCATGACCCTGCTGGACCTGGGCATGGTTGACCAGGTGGTACTGTCCGAGGCCCGCCGAACAGCCCGCCAGAAAAAGCTGCCCGTGATCAACGTATTACGCGACAAGCTCGACATGGAGGATGCCACGCTCTATCGCCGCCTGGCGGAAGAGACGGGCATGCGTTTTGCCGCGGTCGATGAACTGCTCAAGCAGGTACAGCCGCAGCTGATGGAAGGGTTTTCCCGCAGCTTCCTCGACACCCATCACCTGATACCGGTTCTCGTGGAGGACAACAAGCTGCATGTAGCCACCGACGACCCCGATAGCTCCGTGGCTGATATCCTCCACATGCACGCCTACGAACAGGTCATCAAGGTGCTGGTCACGCCCAACGATTTCAAGCGCCTGTGGACAACGGTCGAGCTGTCCTTGCAGGGGGATGCAAAGGGTTTATGGAAAGTATCCGACAAGGACATCGATACCGTCGATGACAATACCCCGGACCTGCTGGCACCGGGCAGCAACCATATCGAGGCGCACCTGATTACGCTTTGCGATGCGCTTTTAATGGAAGCAGTGAGCGAGGGGGCCAGCGACCTGCACATAGAACAATACAAGCACCACACCCGGATCAGGCTGCGGGTGGATGGTGATTTGCACGACGTGACCCATTATGCCCCATCCCCAAGTGAGACCCGGGGACTGGTCAACGTGATCAAGATCCGGGCAGATATGGATATCGCCGAGAAACGCCTTCCCCAGGGCGGGCGCTCGCAGCTCACCGCCGGCGGCATCAACTACGACCTGCGCATCCAGATCCAGCCCTCCCTGCATGGGGAGGCAGTCGTCATACGCATGCTGCCGCAATCCGGCAATATCGTCGCCATCGAGGATCTGGGCATGGACCCTTTGGTCATGCGCCAGTACCGTCGCTTGCTCGATAATCCCTCAGGCCTGGTGCTGGTGGTAGGCCCGACCGGCTCGGGAAAGTCCACCACGCTCTACGCCGGTTTGTCGGAGCTTGCAAAGGACGGGCGGCGCAAGGTGCTTACCATTGAAGACCCCATCGAGTATTCGATGGACCGGATACAACAGACCTGGACACGCCCGGATATCGGTTTCAATTTTGCCGATGGCATGCGCTCTTTCGTACGCCTGGACCCGGACGTGATACTGGTGGGCGAAATTCGCGACCAGGAAACGGCCCAGGAAGCCATTCGCGCCTCCCAGACGGGTCATGTGGTGCTTTCGACACTGCACAGCAACGACGCGGTGGACGCCCTGCAGCGCATCTACGACCTGAAGGTGCACCCCAACTCCATCGCCAGTGAACTCTCGGGAGTAATAGCCCAGAAACTTGCCAAGCGCATCTGCCCGGAGTGCAAAACCGAGGCCGAAGCCGATCCGCGTATTCTGGAAGAGCTGTTTCCCGA
>JAHEBM010000128.1 GCA_024642245.1 Haliea sp. | reverse complement strand
CTGACCCCATTACTTTGCGGCGATAGGTACGTTCCCGTGTATAACAATTGCTTTTTACTTCAACGACTGTGAATGGGTGACAGCATGATCGACCTCAAGAATATCAAGGCCATAGACGTCCACGTCCACGCCGAGGCCTCCTGCCACCAGCCCGAAGACCCGGTGATGGGCAAATTCTTCGATGCGGCCAGTGCCTATTTCAAGGCCCCGCGTGAGCGCCCGAAGATTCCCGAGATCATCGAAATTTATCGCGCGCAGCAGATCGCATTCTGCCTGTTTACCGTCGATGCCGAGTGCGCGATGGGTGCCAGGCGTATCAGCAACTACGAGATTGCCGAGTTTGCCGCTGACAATAGCGATATCGTCATTCCGTTTGCCTCGATCGACCCGCACAAGGGCCGGCTCGGTGCCCTGGAGGCGCGCGACCTGATTGAGAACTACGGGGTTCGCGGTTTCAAGTTCCACGGCATCATGCAGGACATTCACCCGGCGGATCGCGTGGCGTACCCCATTTATGAGGTCATTGCGGAATACAAATTACCCGCGATTTTCCATACCGGCCATTCCGGTATGGGTACTGGTATGCGCGGGGGCGGCGGCATGCGGCTCAAGTGGGGACAGCCGATGCTGATCGACGACGTCGCGGTGGATTTCCCCGATATGAAGATCATCCTTGCCCACCCGAGCTGGCCCTGGGTCGATGAGAGCCTGTCGATGGCACTGCACAAGGATAATGTCTGGATTGATCTTTCCGGCTGGAGCCCAAGGTACTTTCAACCCCAGATCATCAGCTACGCGAACACCCAGCTGAGCCGTAAAATGCTGTTCGGTTCCGATTTCCCGTTGATCCATCCACAAAAATGGATTGAAGCGGCAAAATCCGTAGGCTTCCGCGACGAGGTCTTGCCGCTGATCATGAAGGATAATGCAGCCAAGCTGCTCGGCCTCGCCTGATTGGGGTTTGATCAGGACGACTTCATCTCCTGCAAAACCTGTTTCATCACGTTATTCACCAGGTACCTGTCGGACTCCGGCGTGTAGGGTGCCTGCGCCGCAAAGGCGCTGTCGATGTCCCGCCAGCGTTTCGCTGCCGCCGTGTAGGAACAGCCGTGGGTGACGATCAGGAACTCACCGCGTTCAACACCTTTGACGGCGGCCTCCGCTACTTCCCGTGCGGGCATTCCCTTGTTCATCATGGCTTTGGCAACCGGGTTGCCACCGTCGGCCTCGGTATTGAGGTTGCTGTGGCGTTTTGAGTCGTAAAACCTTGTATTGACCAGCCCCGGGCAAAAGACACTGATCGAAATTCCCTCCGGCAGTTCTGTGCGCAGCACATCGGCAATACCGAGAATGGCGTGTTTGCTCGCCGTATACAGACCGGCGCCGGCATGTTGGAAACCCAGCGAGTGCTCCGAACCGGTAACGCACAATTTGCCCTGCCGCTGGTGTTCGATCATCAGTTTGGCAAAGGCCTGGCAGACCAGCCACATTCCCCTGACGTTGATACCGAAAATAAAATCGAACTCCTCAGGGGTGGCTTTCAGCAGCGGGTTGCCGGCGCCGACCCCGGCATTGGAAAACACCATATCCACGCCGTGATAGTGGTGCCAGATGTCGGTCGCCAGCGCAGCAGTTCGCGTCGAATCCGCAACGTCGCATTGCCAGGCTGTCGCAGTCTTTCCCAGTTGCCGGGCTATCGCCTGGGCCTCACTGTGGGAAATGTCGACGACGGCAACCCGGTAGCCTTTCCCGGCCAGTTCCTCGCATAAGGCCTTACCTATACCGGATGCGCCACCGGTGACGACCGCCACTTTGCCGCTATTCTCAGTCATATCTGCTCTCCCGCTCTGCTTGCTTCATCAAGAATGTGTTTCCATGATACAACCTTGTGGTGACCGTGAATGCTAATGCGACTGTCGGGTTATCGAACCGGTTATTACACTGCCATTTATGCCTGATAAGGAGGAAAGTATGAACACCCAAGGTGGTAGCGGCGTATTACAGCTGGAGCGGATCGGCAGCGTAGTGGTGCTCCGCCTCAACCGGCCTGGAGCGATGAATGCTCTATCCCGGGAGTTACGCCAGGCGCTGATCGCTGCGTTCAGGTCGCTCCAGGAGGACGCGGCGGTAACTGCCGCCATCCTGACCGGAAACGGCCGGGCGTTTTGCGCCGGTTTGGACCTGAAAGAGCTTGCCAGTGACGGCATCGCCTCCGTCAAACTGGGATCCAGTGAAGACATGATGGGCGCTATCCTCGATTTTGACCGCCCCATTATCGGCGCGATAAACGGGGTTGCCACGACCGGCGGGTTCGAACTGGCATTGATGTGTGATGTGTTGCTGGCCTCCCCCGAGGCCCGCTTTGCCGATACTCATGCCCGGGTGGGCGTCATACCCGGGTGGCGCTTGTCGCAGTTGCTGTCGCGCATCATCGGAATCAATCGCGCGCGCGAATTGCATTTTACCGGTAATTTCCTCAGTGCCGAGCAGGCGGAGCGCTGGGGCCTGGTCAATCGGGTGGTACCCGCCGGTGAACTCCTGCCAATGGCGCTGTCACTGGCCCGGGACATGCAGAGCTGCGACCAGCCGACCCTGCGCGCCTATAAACGGCTGGTGAACCAGGGCTATGAGATGTCCCTGGGCGATGCACTGACACTGGAACTAACCACCAATAGTCTGAGTACAGCCAATGCCACATCGGAACTGATAGGGCAGCGGGTAGCGGGCGTCCAGGCCAGGGGGCGGACGCAAACCTCAAAGTAAAGTGCCCAGAAGTAGGGCGGGGTCTAGAGTGGGGTCAGAACGATTATTTTTTAATCGTTCT
>JAHEBM010000127.1 GCA_024642245.1 Haliea sp. | reverse complement strand
GCCGGACTGTTCCAGTGTCAGGTCCAGGTCTGCCTTCAGCCCGGACAGGGTCAAAGTGAGGTCTCCTGTCTGAGGTGTGACGAATACGAAATAATCGGAATCATCCCTGCTCGAGCCAAATGGCATGTTCTGGTCATGGGGTGCTCGCTCACTGCCCAGCACGCCTCGCACCACGGTCTTTGCGTTCAGCGTCAGGGGCGTGGCCCCGGAAGGAAAGTTATCGCTTATCTTCTCGAAACCGGGTGACAGGTAGAAGACTTCATCCGACGCCTCGAGCAAGGCGAGCAAGGCCTCATTGGGCGCAAACGTGGTGGTGAAAAGCCGGCAAGGTAAGCGGCTGCCGCCGCAGAAGTGGCGATCGGATTTTTTCCAACCGGTAAAGACCGTGGCATCGGAACGGGGGATGGCTCGAAACGTCTGGTCAAAGCGGGTGTTACTGACATCAATGGTGCACTTCAAACCCGGGTTGCAGGTGTGCGATTCGCTCACGACCTTGCCATCCGCGGGTGTAGTAATCTCGATTTTGCATCCGGCCAGGGCGGCAAAACATAACAGGATCAGGGCAGGGAAAGTTCCGGGCAGGCGCTTGCACATGGCGTTGTCCTCACGTCGAATGGCGCGAGTATAGGTGTGCTTCAGTGATCCCGCCATATGCCTTATTCACACAGACAGGGTCTCGTTTTGGGACCGGGTTTCGCGTCCTCTTGTCGGTCAAAAAAGGGCTATTGCGCGGCGATTATTTCAGGCGTACTGTTCACCGATATCCCCACCTTTCGGGCGTCGCAAATTTGAGTGCGTCCTTGCTATCCCCGCTGAACCGCCATCTCCAGGCTGTTGCACTGATGCTCGCTGCTTGCCTGGCGGGTTGCGGTGGCGGCTCCGGTTCATCGCCCCTGCCGGAGCCCGGTCCGGGGCCCGCTATCCAGAATGTCATGGTATATCAGGGCCAGGTCGCGGAGGGGGATCGGACGGGCCTGTATGTGCTCAATAGTGAGGGCGAGGCCAGGCGTTTGTCTGAGGATGCCGGGACGGCAACAGTGAAGGATCATGTAGTGTCCCCGGACGGCAAACAGGTGGCCTACTGGTACCAGCAACTGGCGCTGGTGATGCTTGCGCTGGACGACCCCGAAGCTCGCCCGACCCGCCTGGCAGTTGGGGGGGGAGTGCCGGCGGTGGCAGATCACGACTGGCTGCAATGGCTGCCCGATTCACGGCGCATGTTGTACTCGACCTCGGATACCGGGGGGGGCCTGCCCAACGCCCTGTGGCTGGCATCCGTGGGCAGGGAAAACCCCGTACAGCTCGTTGCGCCCCAGCAGGGTGTCAGCACCTCCCTGAAATATGCTGTTTCAGCCGATGGCAGCCGGGCCGCCGTGACGGTCAACTACCTCGGTGTTCGCGGATGCTGCAGCTCGGTTGTGTCAGCCGCCCTCTACCTGCTGGATCTGGAAACCGTGGCAGATCCTGTCCTGGTTGACAGCGCATCGGGAGACTCGAACGGATTCCTGGCAACGTGGTCGCCGGCTGGCCACGAGTTGCTGATCCAGCGACGGCTGCAGGAACAGGGGCTGGACAGTGCCAGTGGCCCTTTGACTCTAGTGCAAGAGGATGGACGCGAGTTCCCGCTGTGGCAGGGGGACAACGAACCGGATACCCGCTGGCTGGATCCGGGCCGGGTGCTGGTGGCATTGCCTGGCGGGTTCGAGCTGATCGACACGGACGGCGGCGTGCTCGCATCGCATAGCGCAACTATCAACCGGGACGACACGGGTGCAGGCTCGATAAGTGTTACCCTTTCACCGGACGGGCGCAGGCTGGCCTTTCTCGACTGGAGCAGCGAAAGTGACCTTGAGGTCTATCTGCTGGATCTGGATGACGGCGTAACCCGGGCCATAGGCCCGGCCAGTTCCGAGCCGATCATCTGGCATTTCACCGCCGGCACCAAGGCTTACGTCGC
Source organism: Haliea sp. (assembly GCA_024642245.1). Lineage (GTDB taxonomy): Bacteria > Pseudomonadota > Gammaproteobacteria > Pseudomonadales > Halieaceae > JARRPM01. The sequence continues at coordinate 883 of JAHEBM010000127.1, read as the reverse complement.
CTCTGAACTGCGTTGGTCGGGGGACGGGAGCTGGCTGGCCTGGGACCGAAAATCGGTCACCGCAGAGCAGGACTCGGTAGGGAAAGACGTCTATACCTACAATATCGCTACCGCGGAAACTCGCCTGGTCGCGGTGAGCACAATCTCCTGGGGGTGGGAGGACTACCCGCTGTTGCCCGAGGGGAATGTGCTGGAGTACTGGCCGCGGGTAGCAGAGACTGTGACGCCATTTTACGTGCTGGTGGTCGACAACCTGGATTCGGGCCAGACCGTGTTTGCGGAACCTTACCCGATGCCGTCGTTTGAGGTGAAGGACCCGGATCTGGATGAGACATGGAGAGTGGTACAACCGCAAAACGTGTGCTGGAAGCCGTGGCTGGACAGCGGGGAAATTCTCTGGAACGGCTGTGACGCAAACATCTACCGTTCCCGGATTGCAGAGGGAACCCTGGGTGAAACCCGGCTGATCGCGCGCGGGAGGTCTTCCCTGCTCGCGAGCCGGAACAGGGAAATGTTCCTGTTTGCGCCCTATAACGCCGATGATGGTTGGCAGATGTACGACTATTCCCGCGACCGGCTGTTCAAGCTCGGCGATACCACCTCAATCAGCTCCTACACCTGGCTACTGTAGGCAACAGGATGATCGTGGCCTTCCGGTCCGGTGGACGGGTGGCGCGGTTGATCGCATTCCTGCATTTTTGTGCGACTTTGCGTCAGCGGCGGGAAGTCCCATACTGGTCACAGTGAAATAGCAGGAGATAGAAACCTTGTTAATCGATATTGCCATGGTGGGAGCTGGTCTCGCCCTGCTGGTCGTCGCGGCCGATTTACTGGTTAAGGGCGGGTCCTCCCTCGCGGCCAGGTTTGGGGTTTCCCCACTCAC
>JAHEBM010000028.1 GCA_024642245.1 Haliea sp. | reverse complement strand
AGGCGACCGAGCCGGAATAGCTGCCGCGCTGGCTCTGCAGGTCGTCTGCCTGGATCTTCTGGGTATACATGCCCCCCGAGGACACATTGACGACCCGGGCGGAACCGGATCGCGCAAGCAGCGGCTGCAGGCGCTCGGTCAGTATGTAAGGCGACAACAGCAGCAGCGCAAAGCTTTTCTCAAACCCCTCCGCGGTCTGCTGTCGCGGATTGAACAGGGCGCCGGCATTATTGACCAGGATGTCGATGGGCTCATCGGCGGCCAGCAGGCGGTCGGCCAGGCGGTGTACCTCAGCCTGCAGGCTAAGGTCGGCGATCTCGATATCGACCCGCGCGTTGCCCGTCTGCCTGCGAATGGCACTCGCCGTGGCCTCGGCCTTGCGCTCGTCCCGGGCCACCAGGGTGACCCGCGCGCCCAGACCTGCCAGGGCCATCGCGGCTGCCTCGCCAATGCCCGAAGTCGCACCGCTTACCACAGCGTGCTTGTCTCCCAGGTAGCCCGAGACCGGGTTCCAGTGCCTGCGCGCGCGGTTAAACCCCAGCCGCGTGAACCGCCAGAGCCCGGGCAGCACACACTTGTCTGCCAACGCCAGCGCGCGCGACGGCGCGGGCGCGTCAAAGTGATCCTCCAGCGCGGCCTGCAAGCCGGACATGGTGCTTTTACCCACCCTGTCCATGGCCGCGGGGTAGAGGCGATGAGCTGCAGCCAACGGCAGGGGAAAGTCGAAATTGGCGATATAGCGCACCCGGGTTCGCTCACCGCTGGCACTGAAGTGAATTTCCTCGCGGGCCGTGAACAGGCGCGAGTCGACGCTCATCAGCATTCTTTTTTCCGGTTCGAATTCGACGATGGTGTAGTGCAGGGAAAAGCCGGCCTTCATGTCGATGCGAAACTCGCTGCCCACCGTGGGGCTTCCCGGGGTCAGCCGGCTACCGCGGGCAACTCCCGGGTCCCACTCCTGGATACGCGAGAAGTCCGAGACGTAGGCGAACACCTCGTGCAGGGGTCTTGCGACTTCGATCGTCTCGTCGAGGGTGACTGTCTGGCTCATGGTGTGCTCCCGGTTGATTACAACGCGATATACGGCCCCGCCGACCGACTGGTTCACCCGGGGCGCCAGGGTCCACCGCCCAGGGGGCAGTCGTATGCGGTGGGCCGCGGCAACGCCCCCGGGCAATCAGTGCGCGGATCACGCCTGCTCTGTTGCGGATGTGGTTACCGCACCCTAGTATGCCCGGATGCCAATCCTGCCATCCGCTTACAAGATCGACCTGCCGACGAGTTCCTTATCCGGTCGCTATGGACAAAAGCTGTTGGAGGATCTCGGTGCCAGCGTAAATGGCGGGCTGGCTGCCCGGCGGGAACACCCGGCCAAGGCCTGGGCGGATTGCGGCCTCATGGCGCTTACGGGCGATGCCAGCGGCCCACCCCGGGTCTGCCCGGTCCCTTTACCCGACTGTGCTGACGCGGCGCTGGACGCGCTCAGGGCCATCACCAACACGCCTATTCTCCCGAATATCCGCGGCGCACAGCTGCTGACTGAACGCGCGGCTATCACCGGCCACCACAGAAACGGCGCCAGCTCAGCCGGTGGTCACTGCCGTCTGCTGGCAACCCGCGATGGCCGGGTAGGCCTCAGCCTGACGCGGGATGAGGACTGGGCATTACTGCCCGCCTGGCTGTGCGAGGACGCCCCTCGCGACTGGACAGGCCTCGGTCACCGGCTGCGGGCACACTCTACCCAAACGCTGGTGGAGCGCGGACGTTTACTCGGCCTGGCGGTGGTTGATGCGCAGGTGATTACCAACGGTGCCTGCCCCTGGGTGAATGCCACCGTGCACAAACGGGGAACACCCGAGGCGCGAGGTTCACGCAGGCCCCGCGTGCTGGATCTTTCTTCCCTGTGGGCGGGTCCTTTGTGCAGCCATCTCTGGCTGGCCGCAGGCGCCCAGGTCATCAAGGTTGAGGGCTCCGGGCGACCCGATGGTGCGCGATCGGGCTCCCGGGAGTTCTTTGACCTGATGAATCGGCATAAACAATCAGTGGCGCTGGACCTGAACAGCGCCGCAGGCCGGCAGGAATTGACCACACTCATTCAACAGGCGGATATCGTCATCGAGGGATCACGGCCGCGCGCACTGCGGCAGATGGGCATCATCGCCGAGGACATGATCGCATCGGTTCCGGGACTCTCCTGGGTGAGCATTACCGGCTACGGCAGGGCCGAGCCAGAGGCGAACTGGATAGCCTACGGTGATGATGCGGGGGTGGCGGCGGGCCTGTCGGCCATACTGCGGGAGGTCACCGGCCAATGGCTGGTCTGTGGTGACGCGATAGCCGACCCGCTGACCGGGCTGCACGCCGCACTCGCTGGCTGGGCAAGTTGGCTGGCAGGTGGCGGACACCTTGTCGAGCTATCGCTCGCACAGACCGTCCGGCATTGTATTGGTGCCACTGCACCCGCGGACGGTGATTACCGCGGCAGGCAGGCGCGGTGGACACGGTACCTGGAAGACAATCATATTGCGGCGCAAAGCCCGCAGCGCAGGGGTGGTGACGCATATCAGCACACTGATTAAAAATGCGGAGTTGTTTGGCCAAGGCGAAATAACCGATATCCGGATAGCCGGCGGCAGGGTAGCGGCTATCGCCGCCGGATTGCCCGGGGCAGGTGATGAACACGTGATTGACGCCGCCGGAGGCGCCCTGCTTCCGGGACTGCACGACCACCACATTCACATGATGGCGCTGGCCGCCTCGCTGGATTCCGTGTCCTGCGGCCCCGGGGACATTCAAAGCGCTGATGAGCTGGCAGCGGTATTACGTCGCCAAAACGCGGCGGTAGGCGCCGGCTGGGTTCGCGGCATCGGCTATCACCCCTGCGTTGCCGGCGACATCGATCGGGACTGGCTGGATCGCCACGTACCGAACCGACCCACTCGCATTCAGCACAGGGGTGGCCGGCTCTGGGTTCTGAACAGCCGCGCACTTGAGGAGCTGGGCGTGCCGTCTGCCGACAACCCGCCCGGCCTTGAGCTGCGCGAGGGCCGCGCCACCGGGCGACTGTACGAGGGAGATCGCTGGCTGCGCGACCGGCTCGATAACCCGCTTCCGGACCTTGCGGCGGCCAGCGCCAAACTGGCCAGCTTCGGCATTACCGGCATTACCGACACCACACCGACCAACGGTGCCCGGGAGTGGGCGTATTTCCAGCAATCACAGGCGCAGGGTCGCCTGTGCCAACGCGTCAGAATGATGGGAAGCTTGCAGATCGGCGACTGTGCAGAAACTGAATTCCTGCAGCACGGGGAGTACAAGGTCCATTTGCTGGAGTCACAGTTACCGGACATTGACGCCCTGTCCATGGATATAGCCAATGCACACGCGCACGGCCGGGCAGTGGCCATTCACTGCGTAAGCAGCGCTGAACTTGTATTCGCACTCGGCGCCCTGCGCGGTGCGGGCTGCCTGCCCGGGGACCGCATCGAACATGCCTCTGTCGCTTCGCCACAGCTGCTGCAGGCCATCCGTGAGCTGGGGCTGCGCGTTGTCACGCAACCGCACTTCATCGCAGAGCGGGGTGACCAGTACCGTGCTGATGTCGATACACTGGAACAGCCCTGGCTTTATCGTTGCGCGTCGTTCCTTGCCTGGGCAATTCCACTGGCCGGCGGCAGCGACGCCCCCTTTGGCCATCCCGACGCGTGGCGCGCCATGCAAGCCGCGGTGGAGCGTACCACCCCATCGGGTAAAGTGATGTCGGCCCCGGAAGCGCTCAGCCCGGAGCAGGCGCTGTCGCTGTTTCTTTCGCGGCCGGAAGCCCCGGGGGTCAATGACACCCGTATTGCGACAGGGTCCCGCGCCGACCTGTGCCTCTTGGACGCCCCCTGGCGCACCGTGCGCAAAGACCTGTGCAGCAAGCACGTGCGCTCGACCTGGGTGGATGGAAACCGGGTTTTCTAGGCGATCGCATCAACCAGCCCCCACGCCATCGCCTGGCGGGCACTGATTTTTTTTCCCGACAAGGCCAGCCAGGCAGTGCGCTGCCGGCCAATACGGCGGGAGATGCTGACGCAACCCCCGGCACCCGGAATCAGGCCGAAGCCCAGCTCCGGCAATTGAAAGAAACTCTTCGGGTCTGCGGTGACCCGGTGCGCAAACGCCGGGAACTCGATTCCCGAACCCAGGCAGGCGCTGTGCAGGTGACAGCTGACCCGGGAGGCACAGCGCGCGAGCAGCCTGCTGGGGTTATGGCTTGAACGAATCCTGTGGGCCGCGGCCGGGTCGGTTGCCAGGCCAAACTCCCGGAGTTCGCCCCCCACGCTGAAACAGGCCCCTATACCGCTGATTTCCAGACGCTCGATACTGTCGTCAGCGAGCACCAGTTCCAGCACCTCGACCAGCGCGTCACGCATTTCAACTGTCATGGCATTACGATTTTGCGCACGGTTCAGTTGCGCGGTGACAATGTTCCCCTCCCGCCGGCTGATGACGGCTTCCCCACTGCCGCCGCCGACAAGCACAGGCGCCGCATTCCGCGCCTCCAGCCATGCCCGGAACTCGGCGCCGCCCTGCAGGGTGGCATAGGCAAGGGATTCAACGGTCATCGCATCGTCAACACCCAGGTGATCGACACAACGCAGCACCTGTACCAGCGTCATCGCCGCTATCGGGGCGCGTTCAATAGTCAAGACCAGGGCGTCTGCATCAGCACTGCTGGCGACGACCACATCGGCATTTTCGCAAGCGCCCGCGCCTATCCCGATAACGGGACAGGCCTGCCGCGACAACCAACCCGCCTGGGCGGGAATGTCTTCCAGTGCCATGCATATGGCGGAGATGCTGGTCATTGCCCGACACCAAACCTCGATTCAGTTTCACATAAGGGATGCAATATACCGGAAGTGGCGCTGGCTTTGACAGGCGAGCGTCGCCCCGTGGCGTATTGTACTATTCAACATTGCTGTCTATTATATACCGCGTCACCGGGAGACTTTTCAATATGGATTTTTCTGATCGTTACGGGCCCTGGGCAATTATCGCCGGCGCTTCCGAGGGTGTCGGCCGCGCCTTTGCCCACCGGATCGCGGGGCACGGCATAAACTGTGTCCTCATAGCACGACGGGAGGAACCACTGGCAGCCCTGGCCCAGGACATCCGCAATGAAAGTGGCGTCGAATGCCTTGCACTGAGTATTGACCTTTGTGCGCCCGATGCCCTGGCCCGGATTACCGCTGCCGTTGGAACCCGGGAAGTAGGGCTGTTTGTCAGCAATGCCGGCGCGGACCCCAACGGATCCCACTTCCTCGATACCGATATCGACGTCTGGATGGAACAGGTGAACCGCAACATCGGTACGCTGGTACGCTGCAGCCACCATTTCGGCGGCCTGATGCGCCAGCGCGGCCGTGGCGGCTTGCTCTTCATCGGTTCCGGCGCGTGCTACGGCGGTGGCAGCTACATGTCGGTTTATTCCGGCAGCAAGGCCTTCGCGCTCTGCTTTGCAGAATCCCTGTGGTCGGAACTCAGGCCACAGGGCGTGGACGTACTTTTTTTTGCGCTCGGGACAACCGACACACCGGCCCTGCGCAGTTTACTCGCGGAAAAAGGCCTGCCCCTGCCGCCCGGCCTGGCCTCGCCGGATGATGTAGCGCAAATCGGGCTCGCGCGATTGCCACACGGACCCGTGCGAAACTGGGGGACAGAGGATGACGTCCCTGGCTATGCCCCCAACTCGCCGGACGCGCGCCGCGCGCGCATCCTGGCAATCGATGAATCAAGCAAGCGCATTTTCGGGGACCGCTGAAGGAGACACCACCATGCACGGCAAACCGGAAAGCGCCAGCGAGTCAGCCCGCGCCACAGCCGATCGCCTGGCGATTACAGAGCTGATCTATCGCTACTGCCGCGCAGTGGACCGGATCGATCCGGAGCTTGGCTACAGCGTCTGGCACCAGGATGGCACGGCCGACTACGGCGAGGATGTGTACCAGGGCAGCGGCCGCGGACTTATCGATCACGTCTGCCAGCAGCACAGGCAGACTCTGGGGCACTCCCATCAGATCAGCAATATCATTATCGACCTGGATGGCGACCGCGCCGGCAGCGAGTCTTACGTGACGGCAACACTGCGTGTGCCAAAAGGCGAATCGCTATTGCAGATCAGTGTGTGGAATCGCTATATCGACCTGTGGTCTTGCCGCGACGGACGCTGGGGGATCGACCGGAGAGTGACGGTGATCGATTTCGACGAGATTCGCCAGGTGCAACCCCTGAGCAAGGCCACCCGGGGCAGTCGCGATCGCAAGGACCCGTCCTACACGGTATTGCGACCACCGCGTGACTGAAAGCTACATGACAGAAGGGAAACCGATATGAAGGCTGCCTACATCCTCGACGGCAAGGTGCACGTTGGCGAGGTGCCCGATCCGGTGCCCGGCAAGGGGCAGGCACTGGTACGCACCCATCGCTGCGGCCTGTGTGCCTCCGAGGCACATTTCCTGCACGCCGGCCAGAACGTGGTCGACCTGTCGCGTGAGCACGGCGGGCCCTATGCGGGACTGGACCTGTCACGCCCTTTTGTTCCGGGCCATGAATATGTCGGCGAAATAATCGATTACGGCCCGGGCAGCAAACGCACGGTAAAAACCGGGCGACGGGTCACGTCAGTGCCCATCATGCGCCAGGCGGGAGCGCACGCGGTGATCGGTTTCAATAACGACTGCCCGGGCGGTTTTGGCCAGTACATGCTGCTCGATGAGGATATGCTCATGGAGGTACCCGCGGACCTCGACGACGACAGGGCCGCGATGACCGAGCCCCTTGCAGTGGGACTGGAGCACGCGCGCAGGGGCCGGCCGGGCAAAGGCGATGTGGCGCTGGTCCTGGGCTGCGGGGCCATCGGCCTGGGCGTCATCGCAGGACTCAAGCTGATGGGCATCGGTCCCATCGTCGCAGCCGACTTCCAGCCGGGACGGCGCGCGGTCGCGTTGAAGATGGGTGCCGACATCGCAGTTGATCCGCGCGAAATATCACCCTACGCGCCCATTCCCGACCTGGGCATGCGCCAGGTCAACCTGGTCTACGAATGCGTGGGACTGCCCGGCCTGCTGCAGCAGATCATCCAGTCGGTGTGCTTCGACGCGCGCATCGTGATGGGCGGTTATTGTATGGAGCCGGATCAACTGCTCGTTTTCAGCGCGCAAAACAAGCGATTGACTGTACATTTTGCCGGTGGTGAAGAGCCCCAGGATATGGAACTGGCCCTGCGCTCTATCGCCGACGGGACGATCGATATCTCGCCCTGGCTGGGTCCGCGCATCGCCCTGTCGGGTGTTGGCCAGGCCCTCGAGGAAATGTCCGGACCCCTGGCGGCCATTCGCACGGTCGTTGACCCAAGGCTGTTATGAGGAGAATCCACCCCGGGCACGGGCCGTGACGGGAAAAAAACCGGGTGGTCACGCCCTCTGCGGGCGCAATAATAAGCGCTACACAAGCACATAAATAACTATCTGAAAGAGGACTATCGATATGTCTGCCGAGAAAAAAACACGAGCCGGGCGTTTACTGATCACAGGAGCCACCGGCGGCATGGGACGCGTGTGCGCCCAGCTGGCGGCCGCCGCGGGTTACGACCTGGTATTGGCTGACCTGTCAGCCGAAAAGCTGGAAACGATTGCAGCGGGCTGCGCGCAGCACGGCGCCGACATCCAGTGCCACACACTTGATGTTACCCGGCCCGACTCGATCGCGGCCCTCACCCAAACCCTGTTGCCAGAGCGCGAGGCGGGCAAAGGCCTGGATGCGCTTATCCACACCGTGGGGGTCTCCCCCCAGATGGCCAGCTGGGACCGGATCATCGACATAGACCTCGTCGGCACCGCTGCCTTCCTCGAGGCCGCGTTCCCGACCCTGAACGCGGGGGCCTGCGCGGTCGTTATCAGCTCGATGAGTGCCTATATGGCGCCCCCCAATGCCGATATTGAACGGGTGCTCGCAGCGCCGCTGGCACCCGGTCTTATGGATGCACTGAGGGCGATTCCCGGGCAGACCATAGAAAATCCGGGGCTGGCCTATTCCTATGCCAAGAGGGCGCTGAAGCAATACGTGGGTGACCAGGCGGCTAACTGGGGCAGCCAGGGCAAGCGAATTGTGTCCATTTCACCCGGGCTGATAGACACGGAAATGGGCCGCCTTGAAAACGACGCCATGGAAAATTTCGAAGCCATGCGCAGCCGTGTGGCACTGGACCGTCTTGGCAAGCCGGAGGATATCGCCAATACGGCCCTGTTCCTGTTATCGGATAAAGCGGCCTATATCACAGGCTGTGACCTGCTGGTCGACGGGGGCTTTGTCGGAACGCTGAACCGGGAAATGCGCCAGCGCGCGGGCAGCTGAGCCACCCGCGACCGACAGGCGTGGCCGGCGCCCAAGACGCAAGGTAGCCGCCGCCTGCGCTCAGCGCTTGAACTGCCCCACCACAACGGACAGCGTCAGACAATTTCCGCAATCAGCGCGCCAATGTCGTAGACCTCGCCTGCCGGGGCAATTATCCGCAGCGTACCGCTGGCGGGGGATTCCACCTCCTGTACCGACTTATCCAGTTCCAGCGTATACAGCAGCTGACCCGCTTCAACCGGCTCGCCGTCGGCGACAAGCCACTCTGCGAGGGTGCCTTCCTGGGTGGAAAAACCAATTGATGGAATACGTACTTCGGTGCTCATCGGGGTGCCCTCGGCTCCAGGGTTTGACGGATGGCCGCTTCGATATCGCTGCCCTTGTACAGGAACTCCTGTTCGAGAACCCGGGAAAAGGGTACTGCGACATCTTTCGACGCCACCCTGAGCACCGGTGCTTTTAATTCCGCATAGAGATGTTCCTGGATACGCGCAGCCACTTCCGCGCCGACACCAAAACTGCGCACGGCCTCGTGCGCGATCACCGCACGGCCGGTCTTGGCCACCGACGCGAGAATCGTATCGGTATCCAGCGGCGATACGGTGCGCAGGTCTATCACTTCAACCGAGATGCCCTCTTCCGCCAGCCGCGGGGCAATCTTGCGAATATCCTGCATCGGGCGACCGTAGCTGATAAAGGTTACATCACTACCCTCGCGCTCAACATGCGCCTTACCCAGGGGCAGGCGATGGTTGGCCACGGGCGCGGGGCCTTTTACGGTGCGCGTCAGGGCGTCCTCGATAAACAGGCAGGGGTCGGGGTCTTCGATACAGGCCCGCAGCAAGCCAACAGCGTCTGCGGGAGTTGACGGCACGACCACCTTGATCCCCGCCGTGTGACAGAACCAGGCTTCCAGCATGTCGGAGTGCTGCCCGCCGGCGCCGATACCGGCACCGGTACGGGTGCGGATAGTGATAGGCACACTGGTCTGCCCACCCGACATAAAACGCAGCTTGGCCGCGTGGTTAACGATCATATCCATGGCCACGGTAATGAAGTTCATCAACATGATTTCGGCGACGGGCTTCATGCCAGCCAGGGAGGCGCCAATCGCTGCACCAATAATGGCCTGCTCGGAAATAGGCGTCGTGCGTACGCGTTCGCCATATTTGGTGGAAAGCCCGGCAGTAACCTTGAAAGTACCCCCGCCCTCTTTATCACCGATATCCTCACCCAGCAACAGCACCGAGGAATCAGCGGCCATGGCCTCATCCAGGGCGCGGTTATACGCCTGGGTAAATGTCATTGTCTCGCTCATCTCAAGCGGCTCCGTAGATGTCTTTGTAAATTTCGTCCAGGCCCGGATCCGGGCTGGCCCTGGCAAACTCAACCGCCTCTTCAAATTCCGCCTCAAACTGCGCCTTGAGGGCGTCCAGGTCCGCTTCAGTGGCGACACCGGAATCCAGCACCTGCTGTCGGAGGCGGCCGATGGAATCCTTTGCCTTTTCCGCTTCTTTCTCCTCTTTGGGGATGTAAGGATCCTGGTCGCCGAAATAATGTCCGGAAAAACGGAAGGTGTTGGCCTCGAGCAGGGTAGGCCCGTCACCGGCGCGAGCACGGGCAACCGCATCGCGCATGGCCGTCCACATTTCCCGTGCGTCGTTTCCATCGACCGTGACACCCACCATATTGGGTCCGTATGCCGCCGCCCGCTCCGCTACGGTTTTCGAGGAGGTGGCGTCCTCGTAGGTAGTACATTCCGCGTAGCGGTTATTCTGGCAAAGGAAAATAGTGGGTAACTTCCACACGGCGGCGAGGTTCAGCGACTCGTGGAATGCGCCGATATTCGAAGCACCGTCACCGAAACAGGCGACAGAGACACGACCATCGCCCTTGATCTGGGAAGCCCAGGCCAGGCCATTGGCAATGGGCATGCTGCTGCCGACCACACCAGTGGTGACCATCACACCGCTGGCCGGATGGGTCAGGTGCATGGCCCCGCCCTTGCCCTTACAGGCGCCGGTGGTTTTCATAAAATATTCGGCCACGATCAGTTTCATCGGCATGCCCTTGGCGACCTGGTCATGCAGACCCCGGTAGATGGTGCATAAATAGTCGGAGGGCTCCAGCACCGCGCCCATCGATGCAGCCACGATTTCCTGGCCCGTGGGCGGGTGAAACACCGGGTGAATAGCGCCGGACATGATCAGCCTGCGCAGGCCTTCGTCCACCGTCTTGATCTTGAGCGTGTTTCTGTAAACGTCGAGCAGTGCCGACGCGGGAAAAGAGTCACTGGCAGTCATAGGGCAATTCGCGCGGAATTACATCCGCTTCCATGTATGTTGGGGACAGTAGTATGCAACAATGGTGTTCATTATCGATGACGACGCCCTCTTTGTAAAGGTCACCCGGGCATGCGGTGAATATTTCCTTGCCGGGGCCGTGCCCGCGCAACAGCCTGGGGCGAAAATCAAAGCCCCCGCAAGCACCGCCGGGGCCGGACACCTTTTTTGTAGTCAACATAGTTGTACATTAATAGGGAAGGCTGTATATACTGGTGTTCTTCTACTGCGGGCTTGAAACGCGGCCGGGCGGCTTCTCATGAAGCGCCACGCCCGCAGCAAAAACACGACAGCGGGAAAACAACGAAGATGAAAAAATGGCCCATTATTTTGCTGGTACTGGCAGTCGTTGGTATCGGTGGTTACTGGTTTGCTGCAATTCCGGCCGAATCAAAACCGCATGGCAGCCAGAGTATTGCGCGCTTCACACCCGGCCCCTACGCGGTGGCCAGCGAAAACTTTACAGTGATCGACAAAAGCCGGCCGACCGCTGCCTACAACGACTTTCCCGGCAGCCCGGAACGGGTATTAAACGGTGGGATTTGGCGCCCGACAGGCCTGCAGCAAGCAGGACCACTGGTGATCTACAGCCACGGATTCATGTCTTTCCGCCAGGAGGGACTGTACCTGGTCCGCTTCCTCGCCAGCCATGGCTACACCGTGGTCGCCACCGATTATCCGCTCACCGGCTTCCACGCACCCGATGGGCCGCTGATGACAGATGTCGTCAACCAGCCGGGCGATGTCAGCTTTCTGATCGATACCATGCTCAAGCGTAATGAAACTTCCGGTGACAGCCTTTTCGCTACCATCGATGCGGGAAAAATCGCCGTGGCCGGCGTCTCTCTCGGGGGACTGACTACCACGCTGGTCAGCTTTCACCGCAGGCTCCTCGACCCGAGGATAGCCGCTGCCATCTCCATAGCGGGCCCGGCCAGCATGTTCACGGCAGACTTCTTTGCCACGCGGAAAATACCCTACCTGCTGATTTACGGCGATATCGATGCGCTCGTTCCCTACCCGGACAATGCCCTGCCCGCCCTGCAGATGTCCCCCGGCAGCATTCTGGTTACCCTGCGCGGAGCGTCCCACGCGGGCTTCGCACAACCGGCCTCCACTATCATGCGCTTTATCAAAAATCCCGATGTTGTCGGCTGCGAGACCGTACTGGAGGAAGTGGGCGATGACCTGCTTGCCGGAAGCGACGAGCTCATCGCGCAAATTGGTGATTCCGCCGATGGCGTCGATTTGAGCAGGCAGATGGATTTTTGCTCGGCACCCGTGGTACCACTGGCCATGCAGGCCTCCCGCCAGCACATGTTCACAACCCTGGCGGCCTACTCATTTCTTGAGAGCGTGTTTGCCAATGACGCTGTCATGCGCGAACAATCCCGTCACTACCTGCTGGAAACCCTGCCTGCAGAGAACAGCGACGAGGTGACGGTTGCGCTGTAAGGTTTCATTGCATTACCGGGCATTTAAGCAAAGCAGGGACCCGATCCGCAGCTCCACCCTGTTTGACCTGCGAGGAAAAGTACAGGGATGCAAACCATGAAGGCCTTCGTTTCCAGGAAACTCCAGGGTATCGACTCCCTGGCACTCGAGTCCGTGGCTTCCCCGGGCCCACTCGGACCTGGCCAGATACGCATAGCGATGCGGGCGGCCTCGGTCAACTACCGGGACCTGATGACCCTGTCAGGCGCACTGGGTCCCGCGGGACCGAACGGCCTTGTCCCCTGCTCTGATGGGGCGGGCGAAGTGGTCGAGGTGGCAGGCGACGCCATGCACATCCGGGTCGGCGATCGGGTGGCGCTCACCTTCAACCCCGAGTGGATCGGTGGCCCTTATCGACCCGCGTTCGGCGGCAGGGGTCGAGGCAGCAGCCAATTCGCCGGCACCATGCAGCAGGAGATGGTAGTTCATCACAGCGAAGCAGTCCCGATCCCCGAACACCTGGGTTTTACCGAGGCTGCCGCATTTCCCTGCGCCGGCGTAACAGCCTGGCACTCACTGTGCGGTGCCGCGCCACTGATGCCGGGTATGTCGGTCCTGTTACAGGGAGGGGGCGGGGTGTCACTGTTCGCACTGCAGTTTGCCAGGTTGTTTGGCGCGCGAGTCATCATGATATCCTCGAGCCCCGAGCGATGCGCACAATTGAAGAGCCTGGGAGCGGACGAGACGATCGACTATACGGCCAATCCGCAGTGGAACGAGGCAGTACGGGCGCTTACCGGCGGAACCGGTGTTGACCTGACTATCGATATCGGCGGCGCAGACACCGTGGAGCGTTCACTCACCGCCACACGCAATGGTGGCCGGCTGGCCCTTGTCGGCTTGCTCAGCGGCTGGCCCAACGCAGCGCCATCCCTGTTTGCATCCGGTGTCGATATCACGCCGATCAAAGTGGGAAGTCGCGACGACTTCGAGCTGATGAACAGGGCCGTGGATTTTCATCGGCTGCATCCGCATATCGCCGCAGAATATGCCTTTGACCAGCTGCCGGAGGCGCTTCGACATCTGGAGAGCGGCAAACACCTGGGAAAAGTGGTGCTTAATTTTGACTGAACTGCCCCTGCACAATCATGCTCCCTGAATTCGGGCGGCCGCGCACACCGCATGCCGCTTGCGCGGCTCGGAAGGTCGGGCTACGCGAGTCGCAACAGCAGATTGGCCACGGCATCCGGCTCGGAAATCATCAGGTCGTGTCCGGTATCGATGTCCCATACACGGCCCTGGGACCTTGCCTTCAGCGTATCGACATCCCGGGTAGCCAGGGTCGATGTGCAGACAATATGCGTTTGCGGGATCGCCCGCATCGCGGCTTCGTTAGTCAGTACCAGTTCCTGCTCGAAGCATTTCCAGGGATGGGGCGTAAGCTTCGTTTTCATCCATTCGATTTGCGCCGCGTCAGTGATCCCGAAATAGGACATGGGGTCCTTCCCGGGATAGAGGACCATTTCCACGCCATCCACCACCCTGCCATCGGCGCGGGCCGCGTGCATCAACGGCCCCGCCACGTCGACCAGCGACTGACCGCTTTCCGGAGTCGCGGCGTCGAGAAAGACGATGTGGCCAACCCGGTCCGTGGCGCGATCAGCAACGCCGGTAATCACCATGCCCCCATAGCTGTGACCGACCAGGATCACATCCTGCAGTCCCTCGAATTCCAGCACCTTGACGATGTCGGTGATGTGCATATCCAGGTCCACCGCGGGACTCAACAGGTGCTCGCGCTCGCCAAGGCCCGTCATGGTAGGCGTGTAAACATCGTGGCCGCCGGAGCGCATGATGCGCGCTACCTGCTGGTAACACCATCCACCGTGACCACCGCCGTGCACCAGAACAAACGTCGCCATGACTTCACTCCTCTTCCAGGTAAGCAAACAAGGGCCCTTGTTATGCTGCATGGCAACATGAGAGTCAAGCGGAAAGGCGAGCCGGACTATTCGCGGCGCCTGCCAGGCGCCTGCTCACAATCAACGACAGAAGGTAAACCAAGATGATCGGACAAGACCCACTGGACCTCGATGGACAGATCGCCTTTGTTACCGGTGCCGGCCAGGGCGCCGGCCGCGCCATCGCGCTCACCCTGGCTCGCCACAATGCCGGTGGCGTGGCGGTGAATGACTTTGTCGCCGATCGCGCGGACGCGGTCGTACAGGAGATCCTTGCGCTGGGAATTCCCGCCGTGTCAGCACCGGCGGACGTGGGCGATCACGCCTCGGTGCAGGCAGCCATGTCGGCGGTCGAGCAGTCCCTGGGACCGGTGACTCTTCTGGTAAACAATGCCGGCAATGCCGGCCCGACCGCCACCATGGGCCTCTCTCCGCAATTCTGGGAAACTGAACCGGAAGATTGGGATCGGTACTTCCGCACCAACCTGCATGGGGTCATGAATTGCTGTCACGTCGCCCTGCCCGGCATGGTCAAGCAGGGCAAAGGCCGCATCGTCACGGTAATCTCAGATGCCGGGCGCATTGGCGAAGCGAGGCTGGTGGCCTACTCGGCGGCCAAAGCCGGTGCCGCCGGCCTGGTGCGCGCCATCGCCAGGGAAGCGGGCCGTTACGGCATCACGTCCAACGCTATTTCCCTCTCCACGCTTGAACCCCCGTTTGACGATGAGGCAATGGCCGAGTTCCTGGCGACCGATCGCACCAGGGCGCAGCTGTCACGCTATGTGATACGACGGTTCGGCAAGCCCGACGATGTCGCCCACATGGCACTTTTCCTGTGCTCGGAAGCAGCCGCCTGGATTACAGGGCAGACCTACCCGGTCAACGGCGGTTACTCCTTCACCCAGTGAGGACACCCACGACAATCACCTGCGGGCCGCACTGGCCGCGCAGCGTATTCAACCAGTAACAGGGAGATTCACCTTGCCAACACCCAGCAACATGACCGGAAAAACCGCGCTCGTCACCGGCGCAGCAGCGGGCCTGGGACGGGCCACCGCGCTCAGGCTTGCACAGGCCGGAGCCGATCTGTGCCTGATCGACATCGATAGCGAAGCCCTGGAAACCACTGCCGCGGAGGCGCGCTCCACCGGGGTTCGGGTACTGACCCAGGCGGTGGACCTGGCTGTAGCGGAAAATTGTCACAATGCGGTTACAGCCGCGGTGGAAATGTTCCATCGGCTCGATGCCGTGTGTAATATCGCCGCGGTTTTCATCCCCTGTCACGCGGCAAAAATGAGCACTGCCGATTGGGACAAAACACTCGCCGTCAACCTCAGCGCTCCTTTTCACCTGATCCAGGCAGCGATTCCACACCTGCTGGAAGCCCATGGCGCAGTCGTCAATGTGACGTCCTGCGCTGCACACCAGGGCCAGGCCTACACGGCCGCGTATTGTGCGACCAAGGCGGGACTCACCCATATGACCAAGTCCCTGGCGATGGAGTACATGCACCAACCCATACGCTTCAACGCGGTAGCCCCGGGCGGCATGATGACGATGCTTGCCGCCGGGATACGCACGCTGCAGGATGCCGATGAAACACTGCTCAAACGTTACTCGCCGCTGCGGGGCGTAGTAGAAATCGAGGATGTCGCCGAAATGGTGGCATTTCTCGCCACTGATGCGGCACGCGCCTATCACGGCGCCTGCATTAACATCGACAACGGTATCACCGCCGGCTAAAGGCATGCCTCGAGGCCTGCTTGCCCTGCGGCATTCACGGGAGGAAACCACAATGACCATCGACCAGAGCGCACTCTCCACACTTGTTGCCAAAGAGGAAATCCGCGAACTCGCCCTGCTGTACAGCCGCGGAGTGGATCGCAAGGACGCGGCCCTGCTGCGCACGCTTTATACCGCCGACGCCACGGATACCCACGGGGATACTTTCGATGGCGGCGCCGACGACTACGTCAAGTTCCTGGAAGGCGCTTTTCCCTATATGCGCTACAGCGGACACCATGTCTGCAACCACCTGGTATCGGTAGACGGTGACGAGGGTGAAGGCGAGGTCTACGCCATCGCCTACCACATCATTCCGGACGGCAAGGGCGGTTGGCTGGAGGATTTCGGCTGCGTGCGATACATCGATCGCTACCGCAGGGAAAATGGGCAATGGCGCTTTGCCCAGCGGGTTGTCACTTATGACCTG
This sequence comes from Haliea sp., assembly GCA_024642245.1. Taxonomy (GTDB): domain Bacteria; phylum Pseudomonadota; class Gammaproteobacteria; order Pseudomonadales; family Halieaceae; genus JARRPM01. The sequence continues at coordinate 24,699 of JAHEBM010000028.1, read as the reverse complement.
CGCAGTCAGCGCCCGGTGCCGCCGACCGGGGTTCCCACGCCGCTACCGGAAGATCCGAGCTACACTGTGCTCAGGAGTCGGCTGTTCGCAGCGGGTGAGCGTGCGCAGGCGCCATCAGTAGACGAGCACCTTTAACGCGGGTCGAGCACAAGCTGACCGGCGCTATATCAAGTGGAGGATACATGGCATCGTTAGGAATCATCGGGCTGGGCCTTATAGGCGAGGCATTGTCACACCGCTTCATTAAAAGCGGCAATACGCCGGTTGTATTCGACCTCAAACCCGAGGCCGTCGCAGCAGTCGTCGGGCAGGGGGCCATCGCGGCGCGGTCTTCGCGCGAACTGGCGGAGCAATGCGACACCATTCTTGTCTGCGTACAGAACGACGAGCAGTGCGTGACCGCGGTGTCAGGGCTTGACGGGCTGCTCGCTGGCGCAAGGCCCGACACTTGCATCGCCGTACTATCCACAGTACTGCCATCGACAATTATCTCCCTGGGCGAGCTCGCAGCCGAACAGGGCGTATTTATCGTGGACACGCCGGTTGCCGGCAGGGGAATGTTCAGCGTCGAGGATGGCACGATGTCGGTACTGGTCGGTGACGAGGGTGACCTGGTCAAGCGGCTTGAGCCAACCCTGCTGCAGTTTGCCTCGAAAATCGTTCCCGCCGGGCCACTGGGCAGCGCCGCGGTGTTGAAGCTGGCGCACAATATCGTCGTCTATGCAGGGTTCGCCGCCATGATCGAGGCGGTTGAACTGGCCCGGGCCGCCGGCGTACGCGAGGGTCTCGTGGAGCAGGTCACCCGGACCAGTGGCGCCCTTTCCGAGCTTAGCGCGTTCCATATTCCATACTACAAGCACTTTCGCGACGATCCGCACGCGCCAGGTGAAGACAAGGCGCTGCGCGTTGCCGCTGCGCTTGTCGACAAGGACCTCGGTGATGCGGTCGCGCTGGCCAGGGGCCTGGGCGTTGAACTACCGGTAGCCCAACTCCTTTCCCACTCGGGAGCAAAAATTTTCCAGGCGGGTGAGTGACCCCGTCACACCCATGACTGAATCGGCCCTGCTCCCTGCTGTTCGTTGCGCCACTCCGGTCAGGCCTTGCGACTGTCCGGTAAAGCCTGCAGATTGAGTGAGGATCCGTGCACCGAGCCCAGGAGTATCTCCTGGTGCGCGGACAACAGTTCGGTTGCCGTTGCCAGGGGATCCCCGGTTCCCGGGTTGCGCGCATAGCGCGGATGGGCACCGCTGGCGATAATCAGGCGGAGCCGGTGGCCGCGCCTGAAACGGTAGGCCGTGGGCCAGCACGCGATACTGATCCTGCGCACACCGCTACTATCGGCATCCGGCTGGCCCGGTTTCAGGCGAATAATGCCGTCGACTACCTGCATGGGCCGGCCCTTCTTGTCCACGTCGCAAAGACAGGCGTAAAAATCGGTATGCTCGCGATCCGAACGGACTGACAGTTCCACACTCACAGCCCCGATGACATCGATATCGTGATCGAGGGCGGCACTGGTGAAGGTGACGGTATCAGCACGCTTCTCAAGCCCGGCCATATTCCTGACCTTCGCCATGCCCATCACCCGGGGGCCGTGGACAGCCGGAGTGGGCTCGGCGGGATCATAGACGTAACTCACCCCACCTTCATCCCCTGTCGCCCCGGACAGGTCCATGTGGCCACCTGAACGCAGGTGGAACTGCAGCGGCTGCACGCCCGGGGGCGGCCAGGAGGGGTAGTCACGCCACTCAGCCGCCCCCTGCAGAAACAGGCGAACACGGCCCCTGTCGGCAAACGCCGGCTGGCCCGCGGCGAGTCTCGCGAAAACGCCCATGGCCTGCCTCAGCCCCTCCAGCATGCCACCGGGCGCCGAGTGGCTCCACGGCCCTATTGTCAGCCATACTTCTCGACCGGCGGCCTGCCTGGCCGCGTAGTCCTTCAGCTGGAACGGCAAAAAGACATCCTGCCAGCCGGCAATCATCACCGCGGGAGCCGCCACAGCCGTGACCGCGTCGGAGTAATCCAGCGCCTGCCACCAGGGATCCTGGGGGTCATCGTGATGGACCCAGTCCTGCCACCAGGAGACCGTTTTACCAAAGGCTACCTCGTCGAGCGCACCGACCGGCAGATGCGTATGCACCGGGTCGAGCGCGCCCGCCTTGGGACGCTGCATACGCTGGCCTGGGCCCATATCCATCATGGACTGGATAAGCTGGGTCCACTCCAGCATGCCGCCCTGCGTGAATGCACCGAAGCCTAAAAACTCGTCGCGAAAATTCGATAAAGTCATGGGCAGGACGAGGCCATCCATACTGTCGGCCGATACACTGGCCATTGCCCACTGGGTATTGCCCAGATAGCTGGGACCAAAGGTGAAAATTTTGCCTGTGTACCAGGACTGCGCCCTCACCCAGTCCAGGGTATCTGCGCCATCGGCCCTCTCCTGCCGCATCGGGTCGAACTTTCCGCCGGAACCGGCCGTGCCACGGACGCTTTGTGCCAGGACCTGCAGACCCCGCTCGGCCATGAATGCTGCCATCACACCGAACAGGGCGCCACGCCCATAGGGGCTGCGCATCAGCACGACAGGACCCGGGGGTAGACCCTCCGCGTAGTAACGATCCGCCAGAAGCTCTACCCCATCACGCATCCTGACCGGCACGTTTTTTTCAACGCTCACCCGGCCGGTTTTACGCGCGGGCAACCGCAGTGCCTTTCCTGCCAGCCATCGACCCACGCCAGCGACCATGGTATTGCTCATCCTAGACCGCCTTGAAAACGCCGATACGCACGGAAAACGTTTCCCCGCCTATTTCCGGCACCAGCGTACCGACAAACACCCCCTGGTTGAGCCAGCCGTGCTCCCCTTCCGGGGCAACAAAGCGGGGACTGGTCAACATGACCAGGGGTGCCTGCGTATTATCGCGCACTATACGGTTGGCACCGCTGTTGAAAACCTGGACCACAGTGCCGTCCGTTGCCCTGATAGCGTAATGGGCGTCGACAAAGGATATGCCGTCGTCGCTCATCACAGACCAATCGGCGCCACCGGGCACCACCTCGCCGGAAAACCTGGCGCCACTGACCGTTCCTCCCAGGATCGGAATCATCATCGCCATGCCCGTACGTACGCGTCCCGTGGGCACCGGCTCACCACAGTCCACGCGAAGCTCGAATACGGGTTCAAGGCCGGGCGTGTAATTCGTCATATCTTGTTCACGTCGCTGTCCAGGTTGAGATGTCGCTGGAAAAACCCGGCCATGACATCAAAGGCTTCCCGTGACTCCGGCAGGTCTATATCGTAGAAAAAGGCATGTCCCAGTCCGTCCCACATATGCAGCCGTGCATCCACACCCGCCTTAACCAGTTCGCGATGCGTGTTGACGGCCGCACTCATATCGTAGGCGCGCGTGGCGGTAATAACCAGGGTAGGCGGAAAACCCCGCAGCAGGCGGGGCGACATCACCGGCGAGACCATCGGGTCTTCAAGATCTGTTCCCTTGAAATAGGGTCGGGCCTGGACAGCTTGTTGTGGCAAGCCGGTGAACGGCCGACCCCAGGCGCTGCTGTCGCCGCTCCAGCGTGCATCGGCGGAGGCGCAAAAAACACCCAGGGCACACGGTAGTGCAAGCCCCTCGTTTTCGAACAGGGCGATTGCCTCGGTTGCCAGCAGACCTCCTGCCGAGCAACCAAACAAGCCGACATTCTCGGGCCCGCGCGTCTTCAGGAGTTCGCGGTAGACGGCACGAACATCCTCGGTTGCAGCGGGATAACTACACTCCGGCGCCTGCCGGTAAGTGATGCTCACCACCTCCACCTGTGCGAGAACGGCAAGGGGAATGGACTCGATCATGCCGGTTGAGCCAGCCTCCCCCATGACGAAACCGCCACCGGGCAGGTTGAGCAGAATTTTCTTCGCGTTGCCTGCGGGCATCGGCGCCAGCGGTGTGGCGATCACTGCCGGAACGCCTGCGATCTCGGTACTGCGCGTCCTCACCGGGTAGAGCCCGGCCAGGTGATTGACCCTGGGCGCCATCAACTGCGGCAGCTGGCTGCGCAATGCACCCGCCTTTCCCGCTGCAAGGGCCTGCTGCATTCCCGCCTGTGGGTCTGCCGGGACCCTGGGCAATGCATCCCGCGCTGCCTCACTCATATAGATCGATGGCGGCAGGCGGAAGGGCGGTACGTTAACAGTGCCGTCAGGCGCGATGGTTCCGGGTATATCACTTGCTGCCATGCCCACTCCTTTAACAGTAAAAGCAACCACCGGGAGCGTCATCCCGGGGCCGCACTGGGTCACAACCTGCTCGCCCAACCCACTGCCAGCCACTTTCGAGCCCGATTGAACAGCCTGCAGGCTGAACGCACTCCACTATGCCAGCGACCCGGGCCAGGCGAAAGCACGCGGCGGCAGATACTGGCGCTGGCGAAGTGCGCCGGCGAAGGGATAGACTACCTCAGGCAAGGGCGACTGCCGCGACAGTCATTTGGCAGTTGCGCGCTCACTACTATCATCCGTGATCAGTTGTCACGGGGTGATGACACCACCGGGTTACTTACAAAAGGATTATGTCCATGAAAAAAACCTTGATCACCAACGCAAGAATTTTTGATGGGACAGGCGGCAAACCCTTCGTCGGCAACCTGCTTATCGCGGGCAATCGTATAGAGTCTGTTACGCGCGGCAAAGCGAAAGCCGGCACGGTCGCGGATGTCACCATCGACGCCGGTGGCAAGTTCCTGATGCCGGGCATGACCGAGGGTCATGCTCACCTGTCTTTCGATGCGTTTACCTGTACTGAAGACCTTATTGCACCGCCGCCGGAAGAGCATGCCTTCCTCACCGCCCGGGTGGCCAGGACCCTGCTCGACCAGGGCTTTACCAGCGCTTACGGCGCCTCGGAGGCGAAGCTCCGGCTCGGGGTTGCAGTGCGCAACGAGGTTGACGCGGGACGTCTTCCGGGACCGCGCATTCGTGCCGGCTCGCTCGAGATTACCGTAACCGGTGGCCTGGGTGACGAAAGCCGCCTGCACAACCCGCGAAACTGCTCGACGCTGTCCACAGGCACTTCACCCTCACTGGTTATCGACGGCCCGGAAGAGATGCGCAAGGCGGTACGTCTAGCCTGCCGCGAGGGCTGCGACAATATCAAACTCGACGTTTCCGGCGACCCCTTCTACCCCCATATACCCGCACACTGCACGACCATGTCGCTGGAGGAGATCCAGATGGCCGTGCAGACCGCACACAGCTTCGGCAAGAAGGTTAATGTTCACGCGCGGTCGATCAAATCGATCGAGAACTCGCTCATTGCCGGGGTAGACATGATTTACCACGCCGAGTACAGCGACGAGAAAACGCTGGATATGCTGGAGGAAGCAAGGGATCGCGTTTTTGTCGCGCCAAGCGTGGGCCTGTTTCACACCATGCTGCACGAGGCCGGGCAATGGCTACCCCCGGCGGTGGTCGAAGCTATGGGCATCCCCGCGCTTATCGAAGAGTCGGTGAAGACGCACACTGAACTGCGCAAGCGCGGTATTCGCCACCTGATTGGCGGAGACTACGGTTTTACCTGGAATATGCAGGGCACCAATGCCAGGGATGTGAAGCACTTCGTGGACTACTACGGGTATTCACCCGCCGAGGCACTGGTCTGTGCGACCCGCAACGGTGGCCTGGCCATGCGCAGCGAGGGAGACCTTGGCACACTGCAAAAGGGCATGCTCGCCGATATGCTGCTGGTGGACGGCGACCCGCTGCAGGATGTCGGTATCCTGACGGACAAGAGCCGCCTGTCGATGGTGATGAAAGACGGCGAAATCCACAGTATTTCACCGGCGCTGCAGGGCGGGAACTGAGGGCATCGCGAGGGTCGGCCGCGGTATCGGCCCGGACGACTCTAGGCCGCGACTGCCCGCCGGCAGAACTCGCAGAGCTCCGTGGCCAGCTGGACCCGGTGCGCCCTCTCGGGTGGCGCGGACTCGTATGACAACAGTTCAGTATGCACGGTGGTGGAAACCAGGTTGTAAACCAGCGTCGCCAGCCGCTGCGGGTCCTGTTCCCGTACCAGTCCCGCCTCCATCCCGTCGGAAAGCTGCCGGGCTATCAGTGTGATCAACGGGCGCAGCGCCGCCTGCAGGTCATCCGGGCGCGACTCGGCCAGGCGCAGGTGTTCGCGGCTCATCGCCGCGGCGCGGCGATCGATCAATTCGCTGTCCCCCGCATCGGCCGCCCCCCCTCCCAACACCATGGAGGTGATGATCAGGTCCAGGCGCTCAAATGGGTCGGCCAGGATGAGGACCTCCTCGCTTAAATAGCTGGACGCCAGGCGGATCGTCTGTTCGAAGACAGCCAGCACCAGGTCGTCCTTGCCTTCGAAACGCTCGTAAAAAGCCCTGCGTGACAAGCCCGTTTTGTCCAGCACCGCGCGAATTGTCAAACCCTCGAGTCCGCCTTCCAGTAACTCGTAGGCCGTCTCCACCATCCTGCGGCTGCGCTCGAGCAGCTGCTCACGCCCCGCTTCCAGCACCCGTTGCGCCGACCGCTCCTCCCAGCGAGCCCGGGACTCAAGCTTGTCCCGGGTTGCGAACAGGTCGAATTTTGACGCCTTTGCCATTAACTGCCAGCCAGGTGAGAACGGTGTTCCTGTTATTAACCCTTTTTAGGGATCCAAGTCAAATAATTCTCCTATTGGAGGAGGTAAACCCGTTGACATAGGCGAAGTTGCGCTGTCTAATGGAATGAGAACGCTGTTCTCTTTCTAACTGAAACGGGGCTGTAAGGAGCATCATGGCAGTTGTAACTTATATCGAACACAACGGTACCGAGCACCGGGTTGACGTGGCCGAGGGCAATTCCGTCATGCAGGGTGCCATCGATAATATGATCGAAGGCATCGTGGCCGAGTGCGGCGGCGGGCTCGCCTGCGCCACCTGCCACTGTTACGTCGACGAAGCGTGGCTGGACAAGCTTGAACCCGCCTCTGAAATGGAAGGGCAGATGCTTGAGTTCTCCGCCTGCGAAACCAAACCCACCAGCCGACTCAGCTGCCAGATCACTGTCAGCGGGGAATTGGACGGCCTGGTAGTTCACCTGCCTGAAGCGCAGTTCTAGTTAGAGGAAACACCGATGATTACCTCCGCTATCGAGTCTTTTTTCGCACAGGGGCAGTGGCTGCTGTCGCTCTACGTCGCCCTGGGTACGGTGGCTTGCTTTATTGCAGGCAAGCACCTGCTGCTGTTGAACCCCGCCCTGCGCGAGACACGGCAGCTCAACCTGGATGCGGCCAAGGACCGGGTGACTCGCAGTTTTTATCCCCCGATCCAGAAGCGCAGCAAAACCTGGGGCCTTTTGACCCAGCTGAGCGTCTTTTTATTCATCGTGCCCTTCAGTGTGACCACCGCCGCAAAGCCCTGGTGGGAAGTACTGCTGGATATCTTTGTCATCCTGATGGTCTATGACTTTTTTTATTACCTGGTGCACCGCTTTTTGTTTCACGACGGCCCGCTCGGCGCGCCCCTGAAGTGGGTCCATGCGGTCCATCACCAGATGAAGAACCCCTGCAGGATGGACTCCAGCTATCTGCACCCGATTGAAACCAGCCTGGGCATCGCGCTGTATGGCGCGACCTTTGGCCTGCTGGCTTTAACCATGGGTGACTTCAATCTGGTGACTGCCGTTGTTACCTTCGTTGCCTTCTCTGCCATCAACCAGCACAACCATGACCTGATGGAAGTGGACCGTTTCCCATTCAAGTACCTGAAGTACATGTCCGACATGCACCATGTGCATCACGCAAGGTTTGTCGGCGGCAACTTTGCCACCATTTCACTGTTCTACGACTGGCTGTTTGGCACTTATGACACCGGTGGTGGCTGGGGCAAACACAAGCGCGAATCAGCGACGGCTTAGTTGCCGGTGAGGTAACTGATCCCGGTCAGCGATTCGGAAAGTGTCCACAGGGATTTAGCCAGCTCACTATCCCTTGCCAGTGCATTGACACGGGCGTTGCCGGGTTCGCCCGAGATTTCCAACCACCCGCCGGGGCCGTAATACTCACCGCCGCGTACCGTGTCATCACAGGCGGCGAACACAATCGGCCTCGCGGCCTGGGCCGCGGTGGGTACCCTGGGCTCCATCTTGCCGTTAAACCAGCGCCCCAACGGCGTCCTGGGACCGATGACAGTATCGCCCTTGCCTATTTCGGTGGACGCAAACCCCGGATGGGCGCCCAGCGCCACAACCGCGTTGCCGGCATCCCCGAGGCGTCGGTTCAATTCGATGGTGAAGCTCATCAATGCCAGCTTGCTTCTGGCGTAAGCGCGCATGGGCCCATAGCCGCCTGCCTCCCAGTTGATGTCATCCAGGTCAAATTTTGCAAACCGGTGAGCAAGACTGCCAACGTTGACAACGCGCCCCGGCACACTGTTGCGAAAAAAAGGTAAAAGCAAACCGGTCAGCGCAAAGGGTCCCAGGTAATTGGTTTCAAGCTGGAGCTCATGCCCTATGCTGTTGCGCGTCATTGGAATGCCCACGATACCGGCATTGTTGATCAACAGGTCGAGGTGGCCGACCCGCTCGGAAAACTGGCCTACGAAACTGCGAATCGACTCAGGCTCGGAAAGATCCAGGCACATGACCTGCGTACTGGCATCCGGCAGCTCTGCCAGCAACTGGCTCTGCGCCTGGCTGGCCCGCTCCATGCTCCTGCAAGCCATCACAACGGTCACACCGGATCGGGCCAACTGCAATGCTACCTGGTATCCCAGGCCAGCATTGGCGCCGGTGACCACGGCAACTTTATTGGAATTGAACAAGCACAACCCCCCTTGCAAAAATACACGCCACGGACCTGAACACCCCTATTCCAGGTGGTCCTTCAGGTAATTCAGCTCATCCATGGCACCACCGGAGGTCTGCTCCAGTATGTATTTTTCTATCTTCCCCCCCAGTAGCGGTATCGCAGCCTTGGCCCTGTGGGACACGCTGTAGCGACAACCTTTGGGCGTGTTGACCAATTTGAAATCGGCGTAGATAGTGACAGGTTGACCCCGCACTTTCATGGTCCAGTCGCCTTTCCAGCCTCCCTGTGCCGGCTCCCAGTTCTCCTCCATTTCGGTGATCTGAACGGAACCGAACACCTTTGCCAGAAACCGTGGCAGGTCGCGACTGATCTCCCGCACCAGCTTGACGGTGGTAGTGTCCCCGGTTTCTTCTACCTCGCACTCGGCACTCAACTCGCCGAGTGCAAGACAGCGGTCGACCAGGAAATCAGGATCCGTCAGGGTTTCGTATACAGTCTGCGCGTCGTATTTGAACTCAAAGGTGACTGCCATCGCTATTGTCCTTCCACGCGGTTAGTGTGTGTTTTCAGGAGGCCGGGCCGTCAGAGCTCGCCCGGGTGATTATCACATGACGCGCACCCCTTGCATGCCGGGGTTCATCATCGCCTTGTATCTCCACGGCAAGTGCCACGTGAACCAGGCTTAACATCAGGTCCATGAGTCGCTGTTCCCGCTCGTCCAACTGGCTCAAGGGCTTCTTGTCCAGCAACTCCAGGGCCGGGGCCGCCAGGTCCCTGGCGGCATTGAAGAAGGCCACCCGCTCCTCCTCGCTACTGTCCAGACGACGCGTGGCACGATCACAGGACCTGCTCACCACCCAGGTCGGGACAAACTGCTCCAGCTCCCGGAAGCCTTCCGGCAAGGCGTATTGACCCGTCATAGTGTACCTCCCGCGGACTGCAGGCGAGCCTTGTAGGCTTCGACCTGGTCGTTGACCGAGTGGTACAGGTGCCGGCAAAGCACCTCCTGCTCCTGCAGGTGAATATGGGACAGGGCACCGCTTTGCAGGCCGCGCTGTCCCGCCTCGATAACCGCGCGGTCTTCCGCGTGTATGTCCCGGGCCGTCGCCATCTGGTACTCGCGGGCGAAACGCTGGCTGGCTCGCTCATCCTCCCCGATCCAGTAAAGGCGAATCACCCCCCTTGAACGACCCGGGGCGATTGGCATGACGCAGTGGGAAAACGGGTTCAGGGGAGAGCCCAACATGAAGAAATTGGGGAAAATGGCGTAGTAATCCTTGGCCAGCGTCATGTTGCAGCCATCCGCCATGGCAGCCTCGAAAGCCTTGCCAAAAGCAAAACCCTGGAATGGCTTCGGCGCGGCATCGGGGTTCGACCAGATCGTCTGGGTGCGATGCGGACCCTGGAAACCGAATTTGGCGGGATATCCAAAAGGATTCTGCGGACCCACGGCGGCCTCACCGGACCGCGGATGGATAAAACGAAGATGGTAGTTTTCCTGGAAATTGTCGTAGGTCAGCTTCCAGTTTGCGTCTATCTCGTAGGTATACTCCGAGAAGGTCGTGGCGGAGGCCACCGGCAATTGCTCCAGCTGCTGCGCAATCGGACCGAGAAAATCGCGCAGGCCCTGTTCGGGCTCAGGGTCCAGGTTAATGAAAACCAGCCCGGCGCAGACCTCGACGGCTACCTTGCGCAGGCTGCACTGTGATTTATCGACATAGAATCGCTCGAAATCCGGGGCTGACCTCAGCGCACCATCATCGCTGAAAGTCCACATGTGGTAAGGACAGCTGAAACGCGAGCGCGTGCCACCCGCCTCCGCCACGAGCTGTGTCCCCCGGTGGGTGCACACATTATGAAATGCGCGGACCTGCCCATCCCTGCCGTGCGTTATCAGGATCGAGGCATCGGCAATCTCGACGGGCCTGACGATAAAGCTCCCCGGGGCGGGTAATTCCGATATATGGCCGATTTGCAGCCAGGTTCTGCGAAAGACTGCCTCACGCTCAAGCTCGAAGTAGTCCGCGCGGTAATAAGGGCCTGCCGGGATCGGCCCGGTGCCCAGCCCGGCGGTATCCGCTGCGCGGGCCGCTTGCTCTTGTGGAGATTGTTTCGCAGTCACAAGCAACTCCTCCAGGAAGTATTTCAATCCAGTACGTTCGATACCGGCCAAATTACAACACATGTGTTGTAAAAACAAGATAGCTCAATCTTTCAGCAGGGCCTCCAGGCGCAGTTGTCGCTGCCACTCCAGGCGGAAACGCTCTACGATGGTGGCCACTCCCTGATCGGGGCGGATACTGTTGCGGAACACCCGCGGCCCGATAATCGCTCCCACCAGCAGGTTGATGCAAAACACCTCGGCATCGATCGGCTGGGCCGACGCCCCGTCCCCGGACAGCTGCCTGATGCCTTCCACAAGTTCATCCCACAGGGGGTAGCTCTGGTGGATATCGCGCCCCGAGACCAGGCCCTCGATCCAGAGCTTGATCAATTCAGGGTTCTCGAGCACGAACCGGGTGAGGTAATCGATGCGCTCCTGCTGGGGGGCTGCGAGACTGAAGGCCCTTGCAAGCTGCTCTGAGGACCAGCGCTTGACCTCCTCAAGCAGTGCCTCGCGGCTGTCGAAATGATAGTAAACCGTAGTCCGGTTGACGCCCATCGCCCTCGCCAGCCCGGCGATTGAAAGGGAATCGACACCTTTTTGCGAAACCAGCGTCACTGCGGTCTCGATCATCTTTTGGTGGGTACCGGCGTAGCCCCGGTTGCGACGTGGTCGCGGCGGTTCAGTTACGCGCGAGCTCATCTGGCGGCCCCTGTAATTGCAAGTGAAGTTGCCCCCGCAGCTGCTGCAACTGGTCATCCGGCATTCTCAGTTTACCCCCTTCGAGCAACACCTTGGAGCTTATGTCGTGAACATCATGGATGGGAACCAGGTGTAAATGTGCGTGCGCAACATCGAAACCCGACACCAGCATGCCCATACGCAGCGGATTGCAAACGACTTTCAGTGCCTTCGCCAGGCGGTTCGCCAACTCGAGCATGGCCATTTGTACTTCTGCACTGAGCTCGAAAAAATCCTCTACATGCTGCCTGGGAATGATCAGGGTGTGGCCGGGACGAATCGGGGCGATATCCAGCACCGCGTACGCAAGTTCGTTGGCATCCAGAAGGGTGGCTTGCGCATGCTGCAATGCACAGAAGATGCAGTCAGTCACCGCTGGACCCCCATTGCACCGGGACTTCGCCGCTCTGGCGCATACGGTACGGCAGTCGTGACGCCGCTGTGTAAAGAGCGTCAAATACCATAACGGGCCTGAATACTCTCAAAGCGTGTTTTCATCTGGGCTGTCCTGTCCTGCGCGGTAACCCTGGCCGTATCAGCGGGCAAGGCGCCCGGCAGCTCGGCCAGTTCTACCAGTTGTGTGCGAAATACCGTGGCGTGGGTGCTCATCATATTACGGTAGGTGATGTTACCCTGCTCGAAGCCCTGCGTATCCAGCCAGTTGTGGTAGCCCGGGTCCCGGTGACACATCACCAGGCGGATTTTCCCGTCGCTGTCTACTGCCGTACGACTCGGGGTGTAACTCACCGGGCGATAGCGATAGTCCAGGCTGGTAAAGAAAACTCCCATGTTCGATATCATCCAGAAGCTGTCGTGCGCATCGAACTCGATGATCAGCGCCTGGGTTTCTTTCAGCGCCCAGCACATGTGAGCCACGGCCCGCCCCCGGCGCTGATCGTCCTGGCCCGCCCCGGCGGCGGGATCCGGCGGAAAGCTGTTCAGCATATCGGCGTCGACAAAGGGGCTGTAGTGGTAGGGATGGTCCGGCCAGTCATCCATCAGTGCAACGACAAACCGACCGGCCCAGTCCATGGCTTCCATCAGGCCAGCGGGCGACGGCAGGGGTTTGGGCTGGGTCATACCGACACGCTCGATATTGAGCCGCGCAGGCTGCTCATCCCAGCAGTCAAACCCCTGGCGCAGAAACAGTTTGCGTGTCCCGGGGGTGCTGGGAAGCCAGTTGGGACCGCGTTGGGGCCCGCCGATATATAACTCGAAGCTGCCATCGGCCCCGGTTTCCAGCTCGTGGCCAAAAAGGTTGGCCTCGGGAACATCACCGAACGGGTCATGCAGGCTGGGACAGTCGGTACCCGGCTGTTTTTCCGGTCGCTGGCCCTGCACGGTGAAATTGATAAATCGCGCAGTACCACGATTGCCCCAGATCCGGTAAACGCAGTGCCCGTCAATCCAGGACTGCAGGTAAACCAGGTCGGCAGCGTCGCCACCGAGTTTTCGCGTCGGCGTGCAAAAGGGATGCAGCGCCGGGTAGCGGGTATCCCGCGTCTCCAGGGCCAGGTCGAAGGCCTGCCCAAGGTTTTGGGTAAGGAAGCGAAAGGCATCGACGCGATGGGGCGGCGTCGCCGGGTTATAATCCTTGAAAACGCGATCGCCCGCAGACTCCAGTTGACGGCAAAATGTTCTCCAGGCGTCGCGCAGTGCTTGGTCGCCGGCATGGTCGCCAAAGGCCATGGTCCTCTCCCTACAAATCGTTATTTTGAAACGACAGCCCTGTGCGGCAGCCGGCTTTCACACCCCCAGCGAGTGCAACAGTTCGCCGAGCTCGTGCACTGCCCGGCGAGCTGCCGCCAGGTGGCCCTCGCCATCAATTCTCGGGCCGAGTAACTCCAGGTCGAAGACACCTTCGTAGCCGGCGTCCAGTATCCATTGCAGCAGCCTTCGCAATGGCATATCACCATCACCGGGCACTGCACGGGATGGGAGTGACCTGTCCCCCAACACGTAATCGCTCACCTGGACCAGGTGACAACGCGGCACCGCCCGCGCTATCAGGCCTTTCAGGTCGGCCTCGGTCCAACAGCCGGTCAGGTCCATGCACACACCGATATCGGCGATCTCCGCAAGGCTTATGGTATCGCGCAGTGTGTGCGCAATATGCAGGTCTGCATACTGGGCCGGCGCATTCTCTATCATCAGGCCTATACACGCGGATCGAGCCTGGGCCACACAGGGTGCAATTGCTGCAGAAAATATTCCGGCCGCCTCCTCCCAGGTCAACTTGCCACGCCCGCCGGTCGTCATGTAAATCGAACTGGCATTCAGCTGCTGCGCCACCGCGATCTGGGCCGACAGCCTCGCGCGCGCACTTTCCAGATCGCTCCTGTCACAGTCGAGCGCCAGGGCAGGTGAAAACGGATGCACGATAGTCTCCAGGCCAAAGTGTCCTTCAGCGAGCGCTGTTTGCACCAGGGGTATTGCCTCCTGGCTGAGCTGTGGACCCACGAGGCTGAAGCGACTGGCACCGATTTTCGGCCAGTATGCCAGCTGCCGGGCAATGTCTTCATCCATGAAGCAGATATTGTTCAGCGATATCCTGGGGTGCATAAACTGTTTCTCACGGGTTTTCATGCGGTTTTTCCCGCTATTGGCGCCGCTCTATATCAAGGCCGAATCGCGCTCGATAGGGAGCGAACTCACGGTGCAGTTCGCCGACATCCACACCGATCATGTCGGTCGAGTAGACGAACTTGCCATGGCGATCACCCTTATTGTCCTGCAGGTAAGCACGCATGGCCCGCTCGGCCTCGGCTGACAGTGAAAAACCGGAAAATTCGTAGAACCTGCCAATAGTACCGACCGGATCGGCAATGAAATCAGCATAACGCATATGGAGTATGCGCGGATCGTCGACCAGCGGATTAGCCAGCGTATCCCGGATTCCGGCACGGGTTGCCGCCAGGTGGATAGCCGCCTGCTCACGCAGGTCCACGCTACCGGAAAACGCCCTGGTCAGCGTTGCGGCCATGGCAATACGCGACGCTGTCACCTGTACCGGGTCGCGGTGGGTCCAGATCAGTCGGGCATCGGGATAGGCGTCGAAAAAAGCCTGCAGGCGCGGGCCGTGAAAGCCCTTGAGCGCCCAGCGCTTCCTCGATCGCCCGTGCTGGCAGTGCTGCAACATCATCTTGTGAATACGGTATTGGGCTTGCGGGTCAGTAGGCAGGCCGCCCACGTACATGCCGATGGGTGCCCGCCACCAGGCAGTCGGCGTCATCACCCGGAAGTCGAAAGCCCAGGTGCGTTCGCACTCGGGCAGCCCCTCACCGAGCATATCGTTATAGGGATGTAGCTTCAGCCACTCGGGCGCCATGGCATTGATCTCCCGCCAGTCGGCATCGGCCCTGGCCCGGCGCAGATCGTCGGCCCCGGCCAGGCCCGGTGGCGGCGAGGGATACATGACCTCCCAGAAGCGCAGTGACCGCGATCCGGGATCCACAGACATCAGGGCATGCAGCAGCGTGGTACCCGATCGGGGTTCACCAGTGGCAAACAGGGGTGTTTCTATGACCTCGTCCGCCAGGCCCGGATACCGCTTGTGATCATCGAAAAACTGCAAGCGGGATGTCAGCAAGTGATGACAGACACCGGCCGCGGCCTGCTGGCCGGCTATTTCCAGCTTGAGCTTGTGCAGTTGCTCGAGAGCCAGGGCGAACCTGCCCCTGAAAGTATCGTCGCCGTAATCATCCAGGCCGGTTTGGGCCTCCGCCGCGTGCAGCAGTTTATCGGCGTCCAGATGCTGGCTTGAGGCCACCACTTACTGCCCGCACAGCTTCATCAGTTCATCCTCTGCTGCACGCACTTTGGCAGCAGACAAGGCACTGTACTTCAGGCCCGCCATACCACCGTAATCAAGGATTTTCGGTACACGCAAGCCGGCATCCACGTACTCCTTGATCTTCGCCGCGACCTGCCTGGGCGTCCCGTGGGGTATCACCGCGAGAATCGACTCGGGCTCGACTTTTGCCAGCATGTCGAGAATTCTCTCCCGGTTGAGGACACCCGGGTCAATATCCTGGAAACCACCCCAGGACTCTCCCATCGGGTGATCAAAGCCAAACTCCCGCAATGCCGCTGCCGAGATCTGCAACACCCAGGACTTGACCAGGGGCGCTTCGAGAATGTCCGCCAGCTCGCTGTCATCGCCAATCAGGCAAGTCATGATGAAGGCGGGCACGATGGCCAGGGGGTCTCGCCCTGCCCTGTCGGCGCTGTCGCGGATAAGCTGCAATTTCGCCGCGTACTCTTCCGGGGACCAGGCACCTGCGGGCCACCAGCCATCGGCATAGCGCCCGGTGATCTCGAGCATACGCGGGCCGCTGGCGCCGATCCAGATTTTCGGGTAGCACCCCTGGTAGGGTTCTGTATCCAGCCGCGCATGGTTCAAGTGGTAAAAATCCCCCTTGAAGTCAACCGGCCCCTCACTCTCCCACAGCAGCCGGATAACCTTGAGAGACTCTTCGAAGCGACTCACCGGTTTGGAAAAGTCGAACCCGTAAGGCACGGTATTTTCGGCCTCTCCGCTACCCACACCCAATATGAACCGCCCTCCCGAAAGATGATCGATGGTCAACGCTGTCTGCGCCAGCAGCGATGGATGACGGCGCACGGTATCGACAACACTGCTCGCGATCGGCACATTTTTGGTAAGCACCGCGGCAGCCGATGCCACCGCCAGGCCGTCGAGGTGTCGGTGGGGTGAGGGCGATATCGTTGCCAGATCAGTAAATTCCGGCGTCCAGATGGAGTCGGGCCAGAAGCTGACCATGTGATCAGGTAGCCAGATTGAATGGTAGCGACCGCTGTCGAGCACACCCAGCTGGCTGAAATCCATTGGCAGGGTTGTGCGCAGAAACGCGGCGGGCTGGACTTTCATTCTCATGCTCTCTTTGTAGCGGGATGTGTCAGGTACGAAAGTTGTGCCTCAGCTCCCCGGCTCAGACATATCCATTCTCAGGCGTGTCAGTTTCAGGGTCTTTATACGCCACTGGCCGTCGGCCTTTTGATAGGTCTCGATGTAGTGTCCGTAGCCGTGAAGTTCACGACCATCCGGCCAGCGGAGCATGTCTTCCATTGCCCAGATCCCACTCGCCGTCACCGCGGACGTCAGCTCGATTTCCGGCATATGACCGTGATGCACGGTGAGCACGTCACCAATGCTGCGCTGGAGAAAGCTGATGCAGTTGTCGGCGCCCGCGACAACCGCACCACCGGAGGCTGTAGAGTCCATCACGACATCACTGCAAAACACCTGCCGCATTGCCGCCCAGTCCTTGGTATCCATCGTGCGGAAATAGCGCGCCTTGAGTTGCCTGATAGCCTCGAGGTCATCCATGGTCTGTCCCCTATGCCAGTCTTGCTATGACTTGCGGCAAGTCGGCAATGGTTCGGATACCCGGCTTCGCTGCGCACACATAGGGCACTGCATTTACCGCTCTGTGAGCGGTGTATCCACCCATTTGCTCGGCCGCACTTTCGGACGTTCTCGGCAGTTCAATGTTGATATCAAAAGGCGTATCGCCTTCGACGGTGACACGCCAGCCGGTTTTACCCAGCGTCCAGCCAGGCTCTATGTCTGTTGCACAATACCAGTTTGCGCGAAATCGCAGCAGTGGTTTTGAGTTTCGCATACCGGCAACCGTAATCCGCTGCGCGGCCACAGTGCCCTGCTCGATAAAGGCGCCATCCGCGATTTCGATGCGCCTGGAAGCGGTGGCGGTTTCCCCACTTGCCTGCACGCTGTCCAGTTCCAGCGACAGCGAATCAGCGAGCATCGACAGCGACTGCTCAAAACACTGGGCCATGTGGGACAGTAAATTCGGATCGAACTCATTACCCGGCTGCCGGCCGTAGCCCATGACGTCAAAGATCATCTCGGGCGAGCAGGATTCGGGGATATAGGCAAACTCGTCAATCGTAAGGCAGTCCAGGCGTCGCGCCACCGAGGTCAGCACCAGCGGCATCGCCTCGGTGATAAAGCCGGGGCTGCTTCCGGTTGCATGAATCGACGCACTGCCCTTGCGGCACGCGGCCTCGATACGCTGGCGTATCTGTGGATCCATCCTGGGTGGGTAAAAGAACTCACCGCGTGTCGTTACGATATTGATACCGGCCTCGAGGAGACGGCAGATGTCATCGAGATTGAATCCCTCCTGCATGTAAAGCACGCAGTCCGGCCGCAGCGAAATGATGTCATCGACACTGCGCGTGGCCGAAATTCCCACCGGGGCGAGGCCGCAGAGTGACCCCGCGTCACTGCCCGCCTTTGCCTGGGAGTGAACGTACAATCCCACCAGGTCGAGCGCGGGGTGCTGGATAAGGGCCTTGAGGCTCTTGCGACCAACCTTGCCTGTCGCCCACTGAACCACGCGATGGCGTCTGTCTCCCACGGCCCCCTCGGCCGTCTTTGCTTCCACGTTCATCACATATCCTTATCGCCAGAAAGTTGAGCTTATCCGGGAAATCATAGTCGATGGAGCCTGGCAATGAAAACCCGGTCCCGATCCCGGTCGCGCCGACGCCCCCTTTTGGCTTCACCCAAATAAGACTTGACCGATATTACAATTGATGTCAATTTTATGACACCAATATCTCACTGGGGTATCCCGGGTAGTGCCATGACCGTGCCAAGCAATGCTGTTTATTTCGATCCCTACCAGGTGGACATCACCCGCAATCCCTATCCCGTTTACAAGCGTATGCGCGATGAAGCACCGCTTTATTACAACGAGGAACACGATTTTTACGCGCTGAGTCGCTACGACGACGTCAGGGCGGGACATGCGAACCACGAGACGTTTATCTCGGGCCGCGGCGGCATCCTGGAGATGATCAAGCAAAACATCGAACTGCCACCCGGCATGTTCATATTCGAAGACCCGCCACTGCACACGGCCCACCGCAGTATCATCGCCCGCATGTTCTCCCCGCGAAGGATGCGCGATCTCGAACCCATGATTCGCGATTTCACTGTGAGCACCCTCGATAAACTGGTGGGCAGGCAGCAGTTTGATGTCATTGCCGATATCAGTACCGAGATCCCGATGAGAGTCATTGGTGCATTGCTGGGTATTCCGGAAGCGGACCTGCAGACCGTTCGCCGTAACGCGGATGAAAAACTCAAGACTGAAGCCGGAAAACCCATCGATTATGACTCGAGTCCCCTGCTCGGCGTCGGCGGTTTTGAGGAGTACATCGACTGGCGGGTAAAGAACCCCTCAGACGACGTGATGACAGAATTCCTTAACGTGGAGTTTGCAGACGAAACCGGCACCACCCGCAAGCTTACCCGCGAGGAGATTCTCACATTCTGCAACGTACTGGCAGGAGCGGGCAACGAAACCACCAATCGCCTGATGGGATGGAGTGCAAAAGTACTGGCTGAGCACCCGGACCAGCGCCGCGAACTGGCCGCGAATCCGGCGCTCATTGCCGACGCTGTCGAGGAGATACTCCGCTTTGAGCCGATGGGCCCGTTTACTGCCCGATATGTAACACAGGACGTCGAGTACTATGGGCAGACCGTACCCGCTGGCAGCACGATGTTGTTTATGTTGGCTTCAGCCAACCGGGACGAGCGCCGCTTCCCCGATCCCGATCGCTTCGATATCCATCGCGATCGCGCACCGCATATGACCTTTGGCTATGGGATCCATACCTGTCCGGGGAATGTGCTGGCACGCCTGGAAGGACGTATTTTCCTGGAAGAAATGCTCACACGTTTTCCCGAGTGGAAAATCGACATGGAAAATGCGGAGCTGCTGTGCACCTCCACGGTAAGAGGATGGGACACCCTGCCTGCCTACATCGGTGACAAACCTGCGCGGCCCGCGACCAAAACTGTCGCCGCCAACGAGGCGACACCGGCAGGCCCGACAGATGCGTCATCGCTTGCGGGCGACTGGATAATCACGGTGGAGGGACCGACAGGACCCATGCCCAGCACCCTTGAAATACGTTATGACAAGGGCACACTGAGCGGCGTCCAGACGGGGGACGGCGTAGCCACACCCGTGGAGGAAATTCGCCTGACCGGTAGTGAGATTGTGTGGACCAACAAAATCGCCAAGCCGATAAAGATGTCGCTGACATTCAACGGCACCGTGGCAGGCGACGCCATAAAAGGAAAAGTCAAAGCGGGTTTCATGGGTAAGTTTGTATTCACCGGAAAGAAATCGCCCCCGACCTGAGTCGCGGCAACAGCGGGCTTCGCCTTTATTTACGGCTTGCTGTTGTTCTCAACCCCCTGTTGAATCAGGGAGGTAAACCAGCGTATAAGCCGGCTAAACCGGTCGACATCCAGGCCCCAGGCCAACTTCAGGCGGTCGTGGGTTGCCGGTTGCCACAACATATCGAGTATCGCCGCCACCAGTTCCCGCTCCTGTTCCGCCCAGTCGGGCGTCGCTTCTGCCACCGCATTGACCAGTGCCTGCATTCGCAGCTGGTCCATGTTGGTTTGTGACGGATCCTGCGTCAGTTCGGGTTCCACCGCGAAAGACGAAAGATACCTGAACATATTGATCACAACGCCATCAAAGGCGCTTATGTTCAGGTCGTTAAGGTCGACACCAGACTCCTCGACAAGCCCCTGGAGCACCGCGTCGCGGAGCGCCCGCTCAGAAGTGAAATGACGGTGAACCGTACGTTCGCTGACGCCAGCCCGGTCACCTACCGCTTTTGCGGTAAGATTCTTCCAGTCCCAGGACGGAAAGCTGTGTACCAACTCCTTTCCTGCAGCGATGATACGCGCCCGGGTCTGGGCAGTCTGTTTCCGCCGCAGGGGACTGTCGTACTTGCGCTTTTCTACTGATTCGCCCCCCGGGGGGGTGCCGGTTTTTGAAGTCATTTTTTATGCGACTGCGTATGCCAAAGCCCAATACTATCAGAGCGCGCCACGGACAGTTACCAATACACAACACTCATTGCGCGCAGCAAGCGCTACCGGGGTTTAAAGGTCGCTCGCCCCACTGCAGAGCACCGCCTGCAATTTCGTTGATTCAGGTCAAGTTGACCCAGCCGTTTTTGCCTACATTATCGCGGTTACACAGAGTTAGAATAAGGCTGGGACAGCATAATAAATGTCGGGGTTAATCCCGATGTGAAATAGTCCACCGGAGCACCGGCATGCAAAGATTACGCGGCAGCGACGCCTATGCTATTTACAGCGAAACCCCTACCTCCCCGTTTGTAACGCTAAAGGTCGTCATCTACAAACCAAGCCACGACGGCGACATGCCCGATAGCAATGACATTCGCCACTTTATCAAACACAGTATCGAGGTATTGGGGGCAGCGCGAGCCAGCCTGGGTATCATGCGCGTGCCGCTTGACCTGCATCATCCGGTCTGGGCGCATGTGCCCGATTTCTCCCCTGACGATCATATCCATGAGGCGCAACTGCCCTCGCCAGGCAGCAAGGCGCAATTATGCGATTTTCTCTCGGAACTGACTGCCGTTCCGCTGGATCACCGGCGCCCGCTCTGGGAGACCTGGATAGTGAAGGGACTGGAAAACGGCAGGCTGGCGATTGCATTCAAGATCCACCATGCGCTTGCCGATGGCAAGGCGGTGGCCAGGCTGATTGAACGCGGCCATTCACATACAGCAGCAAAAAAAAACCAGCAGGAGGAAAGCACTGAGGCGACCCTTCCCAGCAAGCCGCAACTGATCGCAGGCGCCCTGCTCGATCTTGCCAGAAGCTATACCGTTGAATTCCCCCATTACTACCGGCACCTGAAGCAGGCCAGGCGCAGGGGTGCAGCTGTGAGTGAAAAGGTGGCAAAACTCGTCGCACCATTTTCTGCACCTTTCTCTCTATTGAACGCGCCCGGAGGCAACCACGAACGTATCTATCGCTACGAGACCTTCCCACTATCCGACTTCAAGCGCCTGTCCAGGGCCTTCGAATGCACCATCAATACGACAATAATCGGGGTCTGCTCCGAAGCCCTCAGGCGGTACCTGCAGGAAATCGACGCCCTGCCGTCTGAATCGCTGGTAACCGCTATGCCAATGGGCGACGAAGGCGGTAGCGGGCTGAAGCGGCTGCTGGGCAGCGATATCCACAATAACAATCTCGCCGTCGCCATTTTGCCGCTACACCAGAACATAATTGATTTTGCCGAGCGTCTGCGCGCGATCAGCCATTCGGCCCAGGCGGCGATCAACCACGTCCGGCACGAGGATGGCAGGCGTTTCGACAACTACCTGGACTTCATGCCGGGCACGGCCATTCGACTGATTAACGCCTCGATGATCCGGAGGCAAAAAAGAAAGGAAAATGTTTACGCCAACGTCGTCATTTCCAACGTGCCGGGCCCCCGGGAAATTCTGTATGCCGTGGACGGTCGCCTGCAAATGGAAGAATTATTATCCGTTGGCAACCTGATGGATGGGGGAAACCTGAATATTACTGTTTGGAGCTATGTCGACAAGCTGTCCTTTTCATTTCTTTTCCGTAAGGACCCACTACCACAGCCCGAAAAGCTGCTGCGCCATTTACAAGATACCGTTGCAGAACTGGTGGCCGGACTCCCGGATTAGGAGTCGTACTACCTGAACTGGGCTGGCCGTCGGGTATTCAGAAATGCAGTTCGCCGTTCTGAATGCGCGAGTAGGACTGCGGGTCGAGCAAGCGGTAGGTGCGACCTTCATCGTCGCGATATAGGATACGGTCCTGGCTGGCGCCGGTTTCATACCCCTGCTTCTGCAGGTCGACCTTGCGCAACTTGAAGGTACCGGTGAGTTCTGCGGCTTGCTGTATACGCACGAAAGCAGGTCGTGCGTACGCAGGCAGCGCATTTTCCAATCCCTTGAAAAGCACTTCACCATCAAGGCTTGTGCCGGGCTCAAGCACAACGGCCGCCATCCCGGCCCGACCCTCGGCAGCTGGCAACTCCACTCCGTAGACGGCGCACAGGTGTACCCCGTGCTGGGCCATAACGGCCTCCGCTACCTCCTGGGTGGAAACATTTTCCCCCTTCCAGCGGAAAGTATCCCCGACCCTGTCCACGAAATAATAAAAGCCATCCGTATCATGAAATAACAGGTCACCGGTGCGGAACCAGGCGTCACCGCTTGCAAATACATCCCGCAGTATCTTTTGCTCGGTAGCTGCCCTGGAGGTGTATCCCTCGAAGCGACCCGCAGCGGAACGACCCTCGGAAATACGTCCCAGCAACTCGCCGGACTCACCCGGGGCACAGGCCTGACAATACCCGTCGGCGCCGCGCACGACGTCCTGGCACACCGTATCAAAGCGTACCAGGGCGGTCTGCAAGCCGGGAAACGGCTTACCGACCGAACCCTCACGCCCGGCGAGGTTGACCATGGCGACATTGGATTCGGTTGCACCGTAGAATTCCACTATGTGAGCGACAGCAAAACGCTGCTGGAATACTTTCCAGACATCCGGGCGCAAGCCATTGCCAATGGCGAGGCGCAGCCGGTGACTCTTATCCAGCGGGCCCGCGGGCTGGTTCACCAGGTAGCGGCAGAGTTCGCCGATATACTGGAACGCGGTGGCCCCGTGATGCGCAACATCCTCCCAGAAGTGGTGGGCACTGAACTGGCGCGCCAGGGCCAGCGTGGCTCCCTTGCGCAGCACCGCGTTCACGCACATCACGCCCCCGGAGGTATGGTAGAGCGGCAGCGGACAATACATCACGTCCTTCTTGCCCATTCCCGCCAGGGTGGCATAGATACCACCCCCCATGAAGCGCGCATGGCTCAGCCGTGCAGCCTTGGGCAGGCCGGTAGTTCCGGACGTGTATATGTAAAACAGCGGATCGGCGCCGCGCAAGGCTGAGCGCACCTGTAGAGGCGGATTATCTGTACTGTTGTCAGCGAGTTGCGCATCCAGGGAACCGCTGCCGGGTACCGATGCGTGCTCTGCAGGGCGCGGGTCGTGCACCGTCATCACCGTGATACCCGGCACCTCTTTGCCCAGCGACAGCCAGGTTTCCGAACACTCCTCACCCAGTAACAGCAGGTCGCAGCCTGCAGCCTCAACGCAATGGGCCAGCGCATCGCCCCGCAAATGCGTATTCAGCAGCGCAGTCACGCCACCGACCTTGGCCAGGCCCAGCCACATCGCCAGGTACTCGGGGCGGTTTTCCATCAGCAGGCCAACGACACTACCGGGTCCAATGCCACGGCCGATGGCCCAGTGCGCAACGCGGTTTGCCAGGGCGTTGATATCCCGATACGTGCAAACCCGCTCCTCAAAGCGGACGAAAGGTGCATCGCCCCGACGCCTTACTGCCTGCTCCAGTAAATCGCCAGCGGTAAAGCGGCCGGTCGGCCCCGAGCGCACCAGAGACGGCAGCAGTCGCAGGAACCGGGTGGCTATAGCGAAACGAGAGGGACCGCTTATAACCGGGCCCTCTTCTCTTCCCACCCTGGCCGGATCACCGTTTGACATTTTTCCGCAGGTAGGCTGACGTAAAGTGGCTTATATCCCGATAGGGACCGCTGTAGTCAAAGGGCTTCTCATCGATCTGTGAAAAACTCACGATATAGTGTCCCGACGGCAGGTCCATAAAGATTTGCGCGTGCTTTTCGTAACATTCGATATCGTACTGATATTCGGACAGCAGGAAGCCCACACGCCACAGGTTGTCACGGCTGTCGAAGTTTTCCGCCATCACGGGGTTCCAGCTGTCCTCATCGACATACCAGCGACGTTTTTGGTAAATATGGCGTTTACCCGGGGCCAGATCCGCTTCCACCACCCAGACCCGGTGTTTTTCGAAGCGCACGAAGTCCGGGTTGACGTGGTGAATGGTAAGGCGGCCATCCATGCCACCCACGCCAAAGGCGGGGTCGTTGAAACCGTAGTTATTGTAGGGAATATACAACTCGCGCTTACCAAGCAACTTGTAGGTATACCGGTCAAAAGCCCCGTTGAAACCCTTGTTGTCATCAGATGTCTGCAGGCCGCCCGGACCTGTCGGGTTGTCGTAGCCGATGGCCGGCGCCTTGCGCACCCGGCGTATATCGGGCTTGTATATCCAGGCGTTGCGCTTCGACGCCTTG
>JAHEBM010000126.1 GCA_024642245.1 Haliea sp. | reverse complement strand
CGCTTTCTTGCCCTGTTAATCTGCTTGCCGTGCATCACCGCACAGTCATTCCCAAGTGGTACGACTCGCAAGTCTTCGCGGCGTAGGTCCAGGCTTTCAATCACGCGGCTGATATAGTCGAGGTAGCTGTCCCGGGAATCGGTGTTACCTCGTGTGTGGGTATGCACCAGTCGATCGGAGAGGAGGCTACGCAGCTTTTCCCAGTCCTGCGATACAACGGCGTGACAGCGCTCTAGCTCCAGTGAAATCAGCTGGTCAATGGTTGACTTGTGCATTTAACGGCCTCATGAGTTGCTCGACAGGCTCGCGTGGCGACAACGTACCCACGCCGGTTCCAGGTTGGTCGTGCCTGGCTCAAATAGGTGCCATCAGCGCGCCCATGCTTTCGCGCATCAGTGCTTCATGCTCGGCTTCCGGGGCATGCATACGTTCCATTTCCCCAAGGGCAATGGAGTTTTCCACCACCAGGCGGCAGCGTTCGTAGCGGCGTTCGGTAAAGCTTTCCAGGGCCGCGTCGATATCCCCGGTTTTTTCGAGTTCCTGGCCAAGTACCAACGCATCCTCAATGCCGATGCCTGCGCCCGATGCCAGGTGCGGTGTCGTTGCATGGGCCGCGTCCCCCACCAGAACGACACGCTGCTGATACCAGGGGCGAGGTTGCAGGACCGCGAAAAACGGACGATAGATAATCCTCGAATGCGGCCCAAGTCCGTCGCGTATTTCGCCGATCAGCCCGCCAAATTCCTTTAGTACCTTGCGCAATTCCTCCGGCCATTGTTGTTCGTCGATAAATTCCGCCGTCTCCCGTCGCTCGGTGACGTAGAGATACATTTCCTCTTTGGAGATCGGATTGATCCCGGCTTTTACTTCCCTGCCCATGGACATGGTGGCGTTCCGGATATCAGCCGGGCGAGGTACGACGGCACGCCAGCAAGCCTGGCCTGTGTAGGTGGGTTCGGCGGCGTTGGGAAAAATGGCTTTTCGAACATCTGACATCAGGCCATCCGCACCGATAAGGAGGTCGTAGCGGTCCTCGCGGCCATCGGTACAGACGACCGTGACCCCCCGGCCATCCTGCTTTATCGTTTCAAATGACGTGCCGCAGCGCACGGCAGTACCGGAACGCATTGTCTGCTCGCGCAGGATGCGGGCAAGTTCCGGGCGCATGATACCCCCGCCACCGGGCACATCCGGGCGGGTGGTGCTCAATCGCGGTGTGGGTATCTCACCGACGGGGGTGCCGTCCGGTGCCAGGAGGTCCAGGCCATCGGCACACCAGCCTAGCGCCATGATTTCGTCGATGACACCGATATCGGTCAGGGCGCGCAGAGTCGGGCCACTGAGGGTTATGCCCGCGCCGTAGACACACCACTCGGGGTCGAGTTCCACCAGGTCCACATGGTGATTGCGCTTGCGCAGCTCAATGGCGGTACACATGCCGGCTATACCGCCACCGACAATCAGGATTCTGTTTTTCATTGTGGGGAATTCCCTGTGAAAGATCGGTTTATAGGTCCCAACCGATAAGCTGAGCAGCGTTGCCACCGAGTATTGCGGCGCGCTCGCTATCGGAGAGGTCTGAGGTTTCCCCAACCAGTTCGTGGACGTGGTACTGGCCCATATCGAAGGGGTAGTCGGTTCCCACCACTACCTGGGACGCACCCACCCTGTCTATCAGGTGGCGCAGCGCCATGCTGTCGAAGAGCACGGTGTCATACCAGATGCGTTTGAGCTGTTCGCTGGGAGCAGTGCCGGTCTGTGCAGAGGCCTCGGGTCGCACCCTGAAGGCGTGGTCCGAACGACCGATATAGGTGGGCAGGTACCCGCCCCCGTGGGCTGCAACGATTTTGAGCTTTTGGTGGGCATCGAGCACACCGTGAAAGATCAGGTGCGACAGGGCAATGGTGGTTTCGAGCGGCTGGCCGATAGTATTCACCAGGTAATGGGTATTGGTGCGGTCGCCTAAAGTAGTGCCGAACGGATGAATGAACACCACCGCCCCCAATTCCTCGGCTTTGGACCAGAACGGCCGTAAAGCGGGGTCTGACAGTTCGCGGCCATTGACGCTGGAGGATATTTCCACACCCTTGAGCCCCAGCGTCTTGATGCCGTGTTCCAGCTGTTCGCAAGCGAGGGCGGGGTGTTGCAGTGCGACCGTACCCAATCCCGCCAGGCGCTCGGGGTGTTCGCTGCAGAGGCCGGCGATGTGCTCGTTCTGCAGGCGCACGATCTCGCGGGCCAGATCCGCTTCCGCCCAATAATAGTACTGGGTAGGCGAGGGGCTCAGTATCTGTACATCGACGCCGATAACGTCCATGTCTTCCAGACGTTCTCGCGGGCTGGTGAGCTTGGCCCCGGCAATCGGCAGCATGACCGCGTTATTGTGCGCGACTGAAGCTTCCCCCATGGTCTTGAGGAGAATACCTGGTTCAGCCTGCTTTTGCGGTTCATTGGCCACCAACTTTTCGACTTCCGGTACCAGTACATGGCAATGGAAGTCGATGGTCAGGTGCTTGTGCCGGGGTAAAGCAGGTTCGTCCCTGGCGCCTGAGGGCTGCTGATCAGCACCACAATCGGGATTGAAGCAGGTATGGATCCACATGGTATTTTTGTCACTCCCTGGGATCGATCGCGCGTGTTGATTTGGCCAGCTCCGGGTCGTCGTCGGGCAGGTAACCGGGCGCATATTCCCATTCCCAGGCGGGTGTTTGCGTTATGAATTCAGGTATGTTGGTTATAAAACTGGCGGTACCAAAAGCGGCGTTCCAGACCCGTGGTACCCATCCATCGTCCAGGTAATCGGAGTCGGCGCCATACTCGGCCCGGCCGCCGGCAGGGCAGGGAAGATACATGAATACGGAGGACGCGATGCGGTGCCGACCCAGCCCCCAATCTGACTTCGGCCA
>JAHEBM010000080.1 GCA_024642245.1 Haliea sp. | reverse complement strand
GCCACCGGAGGTCTTGCAGGCCCTGCTGGAGGAATATGCCAGCAGGGACGGCACGGATTACGGCGAGCGCGAACTCACCCTTGACCAGAAGGTCGGCAGCCTGCGCAGCCAGATGCACCGCCGCGAGCTGCTGATCGTGTATGAAACAGACAGCGAGCACTGGGATATTGTGCCTGCCGAACAGGCGCGTGCCCTGCTGGAAGAATGACCGAAGCGATGTCCGTCCAAGCCGATCACATTCTCGATGCAACCGGGCTCATCTGTCCGGAACCGGTCATGTTGCTGCACAACAGGATCAGGGACATGGCCGAGGGAGAAACCCTGCTGGTACTGGCAACAGACCCTTCCAGCACCCGCGATATACCCAAGTTCTGCAGCTTCCTCGGGCACCAGTTACTGCGACAGGAAGAACTGGACGGGCAATATCGCTACCTGCTGAGGAAAGGCGCGTGAGCCGGCCTGCCACGAACGGGGCGTTGACGGCGCCCGATATCAAACCCGGCGATGCGCTGGCACCTGTGCCGGAGATCTTCAGCAGCGCAAGGTTGGAGCGCGTATTCGCCGACTGCTTTGCCGCCCGTTGGCGTACCGTTTTGCTTGGTGGCGCGGCCGAACCGTTTTACCAGCCTGCCGGTCACGGCGAAGAGCTGCACCGCTTGTATTACCGCAGTGATTATTTCGCCAGTGCCCTGCACGAGATAGCCCACTGGTGCATTGCCGGGGAGCGGCGACGCCTGTTGCCGGACTTCGGTTACTGGTATGCCCCGGATGGACGCAATACCGTTGCGCAGGCCGCCTTCGAGGCGGTGGAGGCGAAGCCCCAGGCGCTGGAATGGTTTTTTTCCCAGGCCTGCGGTTACCGGTTTTTTGTCAGCATCGACAACCTCGGGGCTCCCGGTGGCATGGCGGACTGCGAGCCCTTCAGGCAGCGATTAATCGAGGAGGCCCGGGCCTGGCGGGTCCAGGGCCTGCCGCAGCGAGCGGCGATTTTCCTGCAGGCGCTTGCGGTTGAGTTCGGTACGGGCCTGCAAGCTGCAAAACTCGATACCAGCCTTGCGGGACTGGCAGGGTGACACTGCATATCCTGGCGGATGAGAATATTCCCGCGGTAGAGCAGTACGCGGGCGACCTGGCCACGGTGCAGCGATTTTCCGGTAGGAACCTGCGACCCGGGCAACTCGCCGGTGTGGATGTGTTGCTGGTTCGTTCCGTGACCGCGGTGAATGAAGCGTTGCTGGCAGGCAGCGATATCGGCTTTGTCGGTACCGCCACCAGTGGCGTGGACCATATCGACCGGGAGTACCTGTGCGACAGGAACATTGGGTTCAGCCACGCGCCGGGCTCGAATGCCAATTCGGTGGTGGAGTATGTGCTCGCCGCGATTGCCGCCTCCGGTGATCACCTGGAGCAGGTTTTTTCGGGGATCCCGGTGGGAATCGTTGGTTATGGCACGATAGGCAGGGCACTTGCCGCACGCCTGAAATCGCTCGGTATCAATTTCCGCGCCTACGACCCCTGGCTGGCCCCCGGCGAAATTGAACAACCGGCAGAGCTGGCAGAGATCCTGGCCTGTGGGGTGGTGACCTTGCACGCCGAGCTTACCCGGCAGCAACCCTGGCCCAGTTACCACCTGCTGGATCAGGCGGCGTTGGCCCTGGTGTCCTCCCGGAGCCTGCTGATCAATGCCAGCCGCGGCCCGGTGGTGGACAATACCGCACTGTCGGGCCTGCTGGCAGCCGGGCGTGGTCCCCGGGTGGTCCTGGATGTCTGGGAGGGTGAGCCGAAGATCAACGCGACACTGCTGGAGCAGGTACAGCTGGGTACGCCCCATATCGCAGGTTACAGCCTGGATGGCAAATTGCTGGCTACACGGATGCTCATAGCAGCGATGGCCCGATACCTGGACCTGCCCTGGAATGACCCGGGCAGTGTGGCCCAAGACGCGCCTGCGCTGGAGATTCCCGGGGGAATCGGAGGTGCCACGCTGTTGCGGTCGGTTCTTGCCCAGCGCTACGACATCACCATGGACGATGCCGCCTTGCGCAGGGGCACCCTGGGTGCGAGCCCAGGGGCGGCAGGGGAGGCGTTTGACCGGCTGCGCCGCGAATACCCGGAGCGCCGTGAGGTGCTCGGCAGCCGGGTCAGCCCGGGACCCCTGGCTGCAGAGGCGGCGGACCTGCTGGCCGCCCTGGGCTGTCGCATGGCGGGGGCGATGCCGTGAGCGCAACCCTGCATATCGGCCTTCTCGTCAACCCGTTGGCGGGCCTGGGCGGTAGCCTGGGACTCAAGGGCAGCGATGGCCCAGCCCTGCTGGAGCGCCTGCCCGGCCTGGATCCCGGGCAGCGTCATCGCGCTCTCGATCGGGTTGAGCGGGCCCTGCAGCCGTTGGTAGCGGCAGGACAGGCAGTGAGATTCAGCACCTGGGCTGGCGTCATGGGAGAGGAAGCGCTCGTCAGGCTGGGCCTGTCCTGCGAGGTGCTGGGCCGGGCGGCCGGGGAACTGAGCGCGGCCAGCGATACACGGGCAGCCGTGCAGGCGCTGCAGCGCCAGGGGGTCGATCTCATTCTCTTTGCAGGTGGCGACGGCACTGCCCGGGACATATACGATGTCGTGGGCAGCCAGTTTCCCGTGCTGGGCATTCCCGCCGGGGTAAAAATGCACTCCGGCGTCTTCGCGGTGTCCCCGGAGGCGGCGGGGGAACTCCTGCTGCAGCTGGTTCGCGGCGGACTGGTCGGGCTCATGGCCCGCGAGGTGCGGGATATCGACGAGGAGGCTTTTCGCCAGAACCAGGTACGCAGCCGCTTCTATGGCGAGATGCTGGTGCCGGGTGAGGGTCGCTACCTGCAGCACACCAAGGTGGGTGGCCGAGAGAGTCCCGAGCTGGTTGCCGACGACATCGCCGAGTGGCTGGCCCAGCAGATGGAGGAGGGCAGGACCTACCTGGTGGGTCCCGGCTCTACCACGGCAGCGCTGATGGCAAGGCTGGAGCTGGACAATACCCTGCTGGGAGTGGACGTGGTGCGCGACGGCAAGGTGATCGCCGCGGATGCGGACGAGGCGACCCTGCTGTCCTGCCTGGCGCAAGCACCCGGCGAGGCAACGATAGTCGTCACGGTGATTGGCGGGCAGGGCAACCTGTTCGGCCGCGGAAACCAGCAGTTTTCACCCGAGGTGATTCGCCGGGTCGGTCTTGGAAATATTATTGTGGTTGCGGCCAAATCGAAAATTGCCGCATTGGAGGGGCGCCCCCTGCTGGTCGATACCAATGACCCGCAGCTGGATCAGGCCCTGTGCGGTTGGCATACCATCATCACCGGCTACGACGATCGCATTCTTTACCGTGTTGCCACCTGCGAGTAGCGCCCGTGCCGTGGTTTGGAGTCCACCGCTGGTGTACCCTACGTAACCTGACTGGTAATGCACGGTGACATGACATGAAAGACAACGAATACTGGCGCGACAGGCTCACCCCGGAGGAGTTTCACGTGTGCCGGGAAAAAGGTACCGAGCGGCCCTTTAGCGGTGAGTATTGCGATACGAAAGACGAGGGTGTGTATAACTGCCGCTGCTGCGGTGAGCCCCTGTTCCTGTCTGATTCGAAATTCGATTCCGGCTGTGGCTGGCCCAGTTTTTTCCAGCCGGCCGATGAGCAGGTTATCCTGGAGGACAGGGATACCAGTCACGGCATGATTCGCACCGAGATCATGTGCAAGAAATGCGGCTCACACCTGGGCCATGTATTCGAGGACGGGCCGCAGCCCACGGGCCTGCGATACTGTGTCAACAGCCTGTCGGTGAAGTTGGATAAAAAAGGCTAGCCTGCCGGGGGCCTGGTCGCGGTTTTTTCGGACGGGAAACGGCGATGATGGAGCGGGAACCGGCGATGATGGAGCGGGAAACGGCGGGGGTCGCCATCGACTTCGAACCGGCGATGATGGAGCGGGAAACCGGGTTCGAACCGGCGACCTCAACCTTGGCAAGGTTGCGCTCTACCAACTGAGCTATTCCCGCTTTACCAGACTTGATGAGTGGCGTCCCCTAGGGGGTTCGAACCCCTGTTACCGCCGTGAAAGGGCAGTGTCCTAGGCCACTAGACGAAGGGGACGCATAGGTCTCAATCAAGAGGCGCGCATTGTAGGTAGACAGGCGGGGCGCGTCAAGCCCCCCGGCGGCAGTTTTTGCCGC
Organism: Haliea sp.; assembly: GCA_024642245.1. Classification (GTDB taxonomy): domain Bacteria; phylum Pseudomonadota; class Gammaproteobacteria; order Pseudomonadales; family Halieaceae; genus JARRPM01. The sequence continues at coordinate 6,736 of JAHEBM010000080.1, read as the reverse complement.
ACAATTCACTGTAACTTCAGCAGCTTAGCCCTGACTGCAGCGGGATCGAAGATTTCCCCACGCCGGGCTGCCTCGATGCGCTGTTCATCGAGTTGCTGGTAGACGGCGATTTCCTCGTCCGGCATGAAATGCAGGCAGTCACCGCCGAAAAACCACAGCAGCTCGCGCGGAAAGGTCGGGGCGAAATCCGGGTAGGTGGTGAACAGGCGCTCTATCAGCGGGCCGACCTGATGGTAAAGGTCAGCGCCTGGCGCGCCCACAAGGCGCTGGAAATCCGCGGCAAGTGTCCGCAGGGTATCGTCTGGCGGCAGCGCATCTGTACGCTGGGCGAGGGTACGGGCGAAGCCGGCAAGCAGCGCCTGGCAATGCGATAGGTATTGTTCGTCGTTCATGGGCACGGTCGTTTAGCAGGAAGAATACAGGTACAATGGCGCGCTTGTTTCAGGCGCGTTTTTTTGCAGCAACCTCTTTTCGGATACTCATGATACCAGCACTCACCATTGAAAACCTCAGCAAGGTCTACGGCGATGGCTTTGTGGCCCTCAAGGGTATCAGTCTGGAAGTCCAGCAGGGCGACTTCTTTGCCATGCTCGGCCCCAACGGGGCGGGCAAGTCGACGACGATTGGCATTATCTGCTCGCTGGTTGCCAAGACCGCCGGCAAGGTCTCGGTATTTGAGGTCGATATTGACAAGGATTTCGCCGCTGCCAAGAAATATATCGGCATTGTCCCGCAGGAATTCAACTTCAACCAGTTCGAGAAAGCCCTGGATATTGTCATCAACCAGGCCGGGTACTACGGACTGCCGCGGGAACTGGCGCGGGAACGAGCGGAAAAATACCTGAAGGCCCTGGGGCTGTGGGAAAAACGTGACGTGCCGACCCGTATGCTCTCCGGGGGGATGAAGCGGCGCCTCATGATCGCCCGGGCCCTGGTACATGAACCGAAACTGCTCATACTGGATGAGCCCACCGCCGGCGTGGATATCGAGATGCGCCGTTCCATGTGGGACTTCCTCAAAAAAATCAATGCCCAGGGAACCACCATCATCCTCACCACGCACTATCTTGAGGAGGCCGAGGCACTGTGCCGGCACATCGCCATCATCAACAAGGGTGAGATAGTCGAGCACAGCTCCATCAAGGATCTGTTGCGCCGGCTCCAACGCGAGGTTTTCATCCTCGACTGTTTAGAGGAATTGCCCGAGTCAGTCACGATCAGCGACTTTGTGGCGCGTCGTGTAGATTCGCACACCCTGGAAGTGGAAGTGGAAAAGGGGCAGTACATCAACCAGGTGTTCGACGAACTGGATCGCCAGGGCATTCATATTTCCAGCATGCGCAATCGGGCCAACCGCCTGGAGGAGATGTTCGTCAATCTCGTGGAGGGCGCGGCATGACCCTGGCCGAACAATATGTTGCGCTGTCGACCATTGTGCGCAAGGAGATCAAGCGTTACCTGCGCATCTGGACCCAGACCTTGTTGCCCTCGGCAATAACCATGTCCCTGTATTTCGTCATCTTCGGTACCCTGATTGGCTCGCGCATTGGGGAGATGGGCGGTTTCACCTACATGCAGTTCGTGGTGCCCGGGCTGATCATGATGGCGATAGTGACCAATTCCTATTCCAACGTGGTCTCCTCATTTTTCGGCTCCAAGTTCAACAACTCCGTGGAGGAATTGCTGGTATCGCCGACACCGAATTACATCATACTGCTGGGTTACGTCATCGGCGGGATCAGTCGCGGCATGCTGGTGGCCGTGGTGGTGACCATTGTGTCCCTGTTCTTTACCCACCTGCATATTCACAGCTATTTCGTGGTGGTGGTCATCGTGCTGATGACATCCACCCTGTTTGCACTGGCGGGTTTTATCAATGCGGTATTTGCCAATAATTTCGACGATATCTCCATTATTCCCACCTTTGTGCTAACGCCGCTCATTTACCTCGGTGGCGTGTTCTACTCGATGGAACTGCTGCCGGATTTCTGGGCGGGCGTGTCGAGGCTGAACCCCCTGGTCTACGTGGTCAACGCTTTTCGCTACGGCGTTCTGGGTGTGTCGGACGTGAGCCTGCCCCTGGCCTTTGGCATGATCGGGCTGTTCACGGTGCTCGCTTTTGCCTACAGCATGCACCTGCTCAACTCCGGCACAAGGCTGAGGCAGTAGCGCAGGTGGCTGCGGTCGATGGGCAGGACGGGCAGGGCATGTTGCTCGGCAGGCAGACCCCGGTCGTGGACAGCTATGCGCCCGACCTGCTCTATCCCATACCCCGGGGGGCAGGGCGCGCAACGATCGGCTGCAGCGAAAACCAGCCCTTTACCGGCACGGACCTGTGGCACGCCTATGAAATGTCCTGGCTTGACGCCGGTGGCAAGCCGGTGGTGCGGGTGGGCCGCTTTGCAATACCTGCCAGTTCGCCCAATATGGTGGAATCGAAGTCCTTCAAGCTGTACCTGAACTCCCTGAACAATACCCGCTTCGAGAGCCAAAGCCAGGTGATTGACACGATTCAACGCGATATAGCGCAGGTAGTCGGCACGGCAGTCGCGCTGGAACTGCTGGACGTCGCGGATGCCTCCCTGGCAGGGACGGCGCTTTCAGGCCTGTGTCTGGATGACCTGGACGTCGAGGTGGCAGGTGTCGAGCCCGACGCGGGCATGCTGGAACTGGGCCCCGGCAAGCTTGCCGAGTACATGCTGTACACCCATTTGCTGCGCTCGCTCTGCCCGGTGACCGGCCAGCCGGACTGGGCCAGCGTGTGGTTGCACTATCGGGGCAAGCCTCTTTCGCACCGCTCCCTGCTTCGCTATATCGTCGCCTACCGGGGTCACCAGGAATTTCACGAGCAGTGCGTGGAGCGGATGTTCTGTGACATCCACCAACGGGTCTCCCCCGAGTTTCTGCATATACAGGCCTTCTACACGCGGCGCGGCGGCCTGGACATCAATCCCTTTCGCAGCACCGATAGCGACGCGCGGCCGCTGCCGCGACTCAACCGGCAATAGGGGCACAAGCCGCCGCCCGGCTGTATCGCCGGGCGCCTGCTCTTGATCCTGATCAAGTACCCATGACTGAGCCGTCATGACAGGTGAAATCCGGTGCGTACCTTGGATAAGCTGCTGCCATGGCAGACCACACTACCCAGGTAAACCCGAAGCGCCCCGTGGAAGGGCGTCCACGCACGCGCGGCCAGGGCCAGGAGGGCGGCATGCAAGGGCCCCGGGACTGGCAAGGCGGGGCACTGGAAGGCCTGTTCGCCACCCTGCGGACATCCGCTGCCGGACTCACCCACCTCGAAGCCCGGGAGCGCCTTGTTCACTGCGGTCCCAATGAGCTGACGTTCCATCGTGCCCGCTCCAAAATACTGATGCTGCTGGATGAGTTCAGGGCACTGTTTCCATTGCTGCTGACGGCAGCAGCCGTCCTGTCATTTATCGCAAACGGACTGAGCCCGGGGCAGGGATACGACCTGATAGGAGGCGCCCTGCTGGGCGTGGTCGTTCTCAACGCCCTGGTGTCGTTTTACCAGAATTACAAGGTTGAGAAGTTGATGGTCGCGTTTCTCGATTTCATCCCGAAATCGGTCAATGTGCTGCGCGAGACGCAGACGGATGCCATCGATGCACGGGCGCTGGTGCCCGGAGATGTACTGTTGGTCCAGGAGGGAGACAAGATCTCCGCCGATGGCGTGGTCATCGAGGCCAGCCAGCTTCTGGTGGACGAGTCTGTGCTGACCGGCGAGTCCCTGCCCGCCCAGAAAATCGCCTGCAAGGGAACCATAGGCGAGGGCTCGCTGGTGTATTCCGGCGCGATGGTGGTGAAGGGCGGCGCGAGCATCGTGGTGACGCACACCGGCCGCGCGTCACGCATCGGTCAGATCTCCGAGATATCCCAGGATGTGACCGCCGACCCGACCCCCATGCAGAAGGAGCTGAAGGACTTTATCCGGAAAATCACCTGGCTTGCGATGACTATCGGCCTGGTTTTTTTTGCCGTGGGGTTTGCCATCGGAAACGCTTTCTGGACCAACCTGGTCTTCGCCATCGGTATTATCGTGGCCAACGTCCCCGAGGGTCTGCTACCGACGGTGACGCTGGCGCTGACCCAGGCCTCGGTACGCATGGGCAAGCGCAATGCCGTCATCAAGGATATTCTCTCGGTGGAAACCCTCGGCAGCACCACCGTTATCTGCGCCGATAAAACCGGCACATTGACTCGCAATCAGCTGCACGTCGAGAAACTCTACCTCGATTTTGGCGATATCGAGGCGGAGGCTCACCAGCAGTTTCGCGCCAACCGTGCGGCGCAAACCGCGCTCGAGATCATGTCCTTGTGTAACGAGACCGTCGTGTCCCGGCAGGAAGACGGCTCAAGCCATCTCAGCGGCGACCCCACGGAAGTATCGATGGCGGCGTTTGCCGATGCGCTGGGGGGCTATGAGGCGATACGGGAGCGCTTCACGCTGCAGCACACCCGGGCTTTTGACCCTGAAACCCGGTTTATGACCACCACGCACCTCACCGGCGGCGGCACCCTGTACCTGACCGCCAAGGGTGCCAGCGAGGTGATCGTCGAACGTTGTCACAGTGTGCACAGTGAGGGGCTGGTGCGCCCGCTGAGGCCGGAGGAAAAAGCCAGGATACTGGACAAGGCCACGCAATACTCAGGGCAGGGGCTGCGCGTCCTGGCCCTGGCTTACCGGATTGTGGACCGGGCCGAACAGGAGCCGGACCAGCTGGTTTTTGTCGGTCTTACGGCGTTCGTCGACCCGCCTCGCAGCGAAGTCCCGGCGGCGGTGGCCTCGTGCAAAACGGCGGGCATTCGCATTATTGTCATGAGCGGCGACCAGGCCGAGACGGTCGTCTATATCGCAAGGCGACTGGGTATTGTCAGCCAGCCCCATGTCGTTACCGGCGAGGACATTGAATCAATGTCTCACGACCAGCTTATCCAGGTACTGCGCGAGAAAGAGGTTGTCTTCGCGCGTATCGCCCCGGAACAGAAGTTGAATATCGTCGATGCGCTGAAATCGATGGGAGAGGTGGTCGCCATGACCGGGGACGGCGTAAACGATGCGCCGGCGCTGAAAAGAGCCGATATCGGCGTGGCCATGGGCATGAAGGGCACCGACGTGGCCAAGGAGGCCTCCGATATCATCTTGCTGGATGACAACTTCGCCACCATCGTCAGCGCGATTGAGCAGGGTCGTGCGGTGTACGACAATATACGAAAATTCATCTCCTACATCCTCACCAGCAATATTCCGGAAATACTGCCTTTCGTCGCTTACGTACTGTTTCCGATCCCGCTGCCGATAACCGTGGTACAGATCCTGGCCATCGACCTGATTACCGATATCCTGCCGGCCATCGGTTTGGGTAATGAACCGCCGGAGGCTGACATCATGCAGCGCCCGCCCCGGCGCCGGAATGAACGGCTGGTGAGCTACCGGACCTTCCTGCGCAGTTACGGCATCGTAGGGCCAGTCGAGGCGCTGCTGTCCTTCCTGGTGTTCTTTTACGTGCTGGCTGCAGGAGGATGGGTATATGGCGAGCGCCTGGCCACGGGCAGCATCCTGTATGCCCAGGCGGCCGGCGCATTCCTGGTCACTATTATCTTTTGCCAGGTCGGCAACGTGCTGGCCTGCCGCACCAGCCGCCAGAGCGCCATTCCCTACCTGCGCAGAATGAACGGCTGGATTCTCGCTGGCGTCATTTTCGAAATCCTGTTCTGTATCGCCATCATCAATGTGCCTGTGCTCCAGCCGTTTTTTACCGCCGCGCCGGTGGGTATCGAAATATGGATTGCGTTCCTGTGCGCACCGGCAGCGATCTTTTTTCTGGAGGAATTGCGCAAGCTGCTGGTCAGGCGAGGCGCCACACTGCTGGCCGCGTGAGATCCGCAGGGGGCGCTGGCATACGGCACATCTTATGGTATGATGCGCGCCCTCAACGGTGAGGTGGCCGAGTGGTCGAAGGCGCACGCCTGGAAAGTGTGTATACGGCAACGTATCGAGGGTTCAAATCCCTCCCTCACCGCCATTTATTTAAAAAACCAATAAAAACAATCAGTTACAATTGTCCTGTAATAACCGATACCCCCTGCTTGCCCCCCGCTGGGCGCCCTCTCGAGAACCAACACATGCGCTTTTGCCAAGGGCAGCAGTTTAGACAACAGCGCCTGGATCGCGACATCCCCATCAATTAACCGCAGGCCCGAGCGGGTGAGTTCCATTTCCGCCAGGTCGATCCCAGCTGCCAACAACGCATCCACAGCCCGCTGAAATAATTCACCCATAAGAGGTGACAAGTCGATCCAGCCCGGCCTGACTTTGTGCTGTTTAGCCCGCGCATTCTGGCACCCGATGATTTGATATCGCAGCTTCCCGGTTACGATCCGAATAAGGCATAGAGGCGTGCGCGGTTCATGGTACCTTTGAAATCTCGTGAAAGAGTATTGTTGGTACTAAAATGGCCAGGGTACTGCCAGGGTTAGTGTCGATTTGAGCGAGTAAAGGAGTTCACGTTGTCAGATAGTCCGCAAGCGCACCCTCTAAGCCAGTTGATTTATGAGGGTGTGCTGGAACAACCTCCATGGCAAAGGCTGCTGAAACATCTCGAAGCCTATATGCAGGTGCACAGCGCCACACTGGTACTGCGCCGGCCCCAGCAGTCAGACCCGGGGCTTAATGTCTATTTGTACTCAGATTCAGATACAGCCGCTTTAGAGGATT
>JAHEBM010000125.1 GCA_024642245.1 Haliea sp. | reverse complement strand
TACCCATTCGCACCACAGAGCAACGAGCGGTATTGGAGCAAGCAAAGCAACTGGCCGGACTGGGCGCCCTGATTCCCGGGAGCCGGAATTACATCGAGCAGCTCAGAATATACGAGCGCCACACCGCCAATGCCGGGTTATCGAAAATGCACGGTCTCCGCCACGCCTACGCCCAGCAAAGGTACCGGGACCTCACCGGCTGGCCCTGCCCCCATGCGGGCGGGCCGACCAAAACGCAACTTACTGCAGCCCAGCAGCAGGCCGACCAGCAGGCCCGCCTGACCATCAGCGCCGAGTTGGGCCATGTCAGAGCCCAGATAACTGCCGTTTACGTAGGCGGATAGGGTATGCAGATCCAACCCCGCCTGATCCGACTACGCGATGCGCCCGCCTACCTCGGGATCAACAAGAATACATTCAATCGTGTGGTGCGCCCTGCCCTGTCCGAGGTTTCTCTGGGACAACAAACCATTCTCTTCGACAGACTTGAAATCGATGCCTGGGCGGAGGACTATATCCAACGCAACGGGCGTCGTCCTTTAGGCTCAATTCTGGAGGACGATTTATGTCAAAGCGCAACAAAATGCCGGGGCTCCGCCTCAAAAACGGGATCTGGCATATCGAAAAACGCTCGCAGTACGCTCCCGGTGGCTGGCTCCGCGAAAGCACAGGAGTATCTGGCCGCACTGAGGCAGAGCAAACACTGATCCGTCGATTGGCGGAGATTCAAGAGGAGGCAAAGCAACAAGCCGCAGCGGTTTATACCTTCGAGGCAGCAGCACTGCGATACCTCAAGGATATTGCACATTCGTCATCGGCAGAAACGATCGCGATACACCTGGACCAATTGTTCGTGTATATCGGCGAACTGCCCCTGGACCAGGTTCATGATGGTACTTTAAAGCCATTCGTGGATGAACGGCTCCGTCTGGGGAAGGCCCCGAAATCTATTAACAATGCGATTGGTACAGCGAGTGCAGTTCTCAATCGCGCGGCGCGAGTATGGCGAAATAAGCAGGGGCTGCCGTGGCTAAAACAGGCACCGCCCAAACTCAGTCGGCTATCGCTCAAGGGGTGCCAGAAAAGACCGTACCCTTTGTCGTGGGAGGAACAGGACAGGCTTTTTTCAAGGCTCCCCCGCCACTTGGCGGATGCCGCGATGTTTGCAGTCAATACGGGATGCCGGGAACAGGAGGTCTGCCAGCTGCGCTGGGCATGGGAGGTGAGGTTGCAGGAATTCGACACATGCGCCTTTGTCTTGCCTGAGTCGATCACCAAGACCAGTACAGAACGGGTGGTGGTGCTCAACACGGTCGCGAAGGCAGTAGTCGATTCACGGCGAGGGATCCACGAGGGCTTCGTGTTCACCTACCGGGGCAACCCGGTCGGGAAATTGCGAACCAGCGCGTGGATCAGGGCCTGGACAAAAGCCGGGTTACCGACGGACAGCACCATACTCAAAGGCGTTCACAATTTGCGCCATACGTTCGGCCGAAGACTGCGAGGCGCGGCGGTTCCACTGGAAACACGCAAGGCGCTGCTGGGGCATGCCAGTGGTGATATCACCACCCACTACTCGGCAGCCGAACTGGGCGAACTGCTGGATGCCGCGGAGAAGGTGACCGATCGTGGGCGCGCGCAATCGCCCACCCTGACAGTGATAACGCGGCAAAAGGAGGAAAGTGTCGGAAAACTGTCGGAAATGCGTGGGAAGGTTAGTGGCTGCTAAGCTGCAGACCCTTACGAAATTGGCGCGCCTGGCACGATTCGAACGTGCGACCGCCTGGTTCGTAGCCAGGTACTCTATCCAGCTGAGCTACAGGCGCGTGAGGGGGCGTACTATAAGGATGTCGGCAGGGCGAGTCAAGGGCCCGGGATCGCCTGTTGAGGCCGTGCCGGGGGCTGATAAGCGCCAGATCGAAGTCGTTTCAGGCGGCTGTCCGGAACAGGTACAGGCCGAATCCGAGGGTGTCCCGACCCCAGCGCAGGTAGGCATCGCGCCAGGGTTCGATACGCTCGCGGATGGCGGCCGCATCCGGGTCCTCCGGGTTGGCGTCGAGATAGTTGAGAATATTGGCGGCGTAACCGTCTTCGTAGCGTGACCAATCGGCGTCCGCGGTTTCGTAGGCGCTCAGGAGTGCCAGTCCCAGGCCGGCAGCAAGCTCGATATTGCCAGTGTGGGTGTTGAGGTCCTCGCGGCTGCTTTGCAAAAAATCCAGGTAGGCGGCGTCCGGCTCTTTGCGCCAGTAGCCCTCCCCCACCAGCAACAGACCAAGGGGTTTGACCAGTTTTGTAAGCGCGTCGAGCGCGGCGGCATAACTGCCGACGGCGTGGGCGGCACCGACGCAGCAGGCCATGTCTAAGTCATACGATGGAAAATCACCAGGGTCAAAAGACTCGCAGCGCAGGTCACAGGCAGCATTGGGCAGGCGCCGAACACGTTCTGCCTCGCCAAGGGCAATGACCAGGGGGGAACTATCCACGCCTGTGCCGCTACAGCCATGGCGCTCGATAATGCGCATCAACAATTCGGCACGGCCGCAGCCGACATCGAGCACGCGGCTATCGGAATTGAGCGGCAGTGCATCAATCCAATCATCCAGCACCGCCTCCGCCACCGGATTCCAGAAGGACATACCGGTATGGCCTATGGCCGAGTAGCGTTCGCGACTCAGCGCCACGGCCGGCTGCCTGCTTGTGTTGGCCGGCCGTTAAGCCGCAGGTGCCTGATCAAACTGCGCCACGCAAGGCGCCGCCGGCCACTGCACCGCGCGCAGGGGTGTCCAGCAAAACCCCAGGATTCATCATGCCGGAGGGGTCCAGGGCCTGGCGGGCGCCGGCGAAGGCCTGGCGAAACAGCGGCGGCACCTGCTGGTCATAGCCATGCGGGCGGTGATCGCGACCGACCGCATGGTGATGGGTAACCGTACCGCCGA
>JAHEBM010000027.1 GCA_024642245.1 Haliea sp. | reverse complement strand
GAGTGTCGGCCGCCTGGTACTGCTGTGTCTGTTGCCCTCGCTGCTCATTGCCTGTGCGTCCTATTCCCCCCGGACACTTGAGCCCTGTACCCAGCAGTGCAAGGTCTATACCCAGACCCGGCACCAGGTGACGGTCTCCGCCAACCTGCTCAGCGATGAGCAGGCCGCCCGCCTGTACGGCGTGGACCTTGGCAGCGTCGGCTTGCAGGCCATCTGGCTGCGCATAGATAACCAAAGCGACCACAGTCACTGGCTGCTGGTATCCGCGCTGGACCCCAATTATTTTGCGCCCGATGAGGCCGCCGCCCTGTTTCAGCTTGGGCTGTCAGCAAAGGACGAGCAGCGGGCGAGTCAACGCTTCCGTGACCTGGCCATGCCCCTCAAGAGTCTGCCGGGCACGGTAACCGAGGGTTACGTGCTGGCCCCGCGTCACGAGGGGGGACGCTACCTGGCGGTCTTGTTGACCGGGAGCCGGCACATGGTGGATTTCGGCTTCGCTATAACGCTGCCCGATGGCGAATTCGATTTCGAACAGCTGGACCCGCTGCAGATATACCCCGGCATGGCGCGCCCGAACCTGGACCTGGGCGAGTTTCGTGCCCGTTTACGCGAGCTGCCGTGCTGTGCCTTCGACAAAACCGGACAGCGTGAGGGCGACCCGCTGAACCTGGTGTTGATCGGCAACCTGGATGATGTACTGGCCTCCCTGTCCCGGGGGGGGTGGTCGTTTACCCACCGGATTGATCTCGGGACCATCGAGCGGCTCGTGGGTGCGGCCATTTCCGGCGCCCCTTACCCGGTTGCGCCGGTCAGCCCCCTGTACCTGTTCGACCGTCCCCAGGATTTTGCGCTGCAGCGTGCACGTAACACCATTTTACAACGCAACCACCTGCGCCTGTGGCTGGCCCCCTTCAGTTATGACAAGCAATCGGTCTGGGTGGGGCAGGTGAGTCGCGATATCAGCATCAAGCCAACGCTGCTTTCCCCGACCCTGACCACCCACGTGATCGATCCCAACGTGGACGAGGCGCGTGAACACCTGTTGCAAAGCCTGCTGATCGTGGGCGTTGTGAAGCGATTTGCTTTTGTCGCGGGCGTGCCGGAGACCTCCCCCGGGGCGCCACGGGCGAATCTTACCGAGGATCCCTATTTTACCGACGGGCTGCGCCTGATGATGCAGTTGAGCGGCAAGGAGACGATACCACCGGAAGACGTGGAATACGTGGAGTGGAACAACAGCCCGGATCCCCTGGTCGGCGGAGGCGGCGAATCCCCTGATGCGACTCCCTAACCTGCTTTTCCCCGTATTGCTGGCCATCCTGCTTTCGGCCTGCGGCGGCTATGAAATCAAGAACCTGGCCAAGTCGGACATCGACCTGGTAGCGGATGAGTTTATAGACGAGAGCCGCCGTGAAGTGCGGGAGTTGCTGGTGAAGCTCTACAAGCGCAACCCGAACCAGCTCGCGAAAATCCCGGGAATGACAGTAAACGGGCGCCTGGCCCAGCTCAAGACGGCCCACGGCGTCCTGGATTTTCCCGAGCTGGACGGCTTGCAGGGTATCGATGCGATGAACCTGACCTTCGATCCCGCCTTTCAGGGTGACAGGGCGTTCGCCCTCGTGGTGGGGTTGGGCGGTATGCTGCGCCAGGCCTACAGTTTCAAGTCGGAGTTGTTTATTCACGACCGGCTCAACAGCGCTGCCCTCCTGACCAGCGCCCGCAACGTGGAGGTACTGTTGTGGAAACTGAAAAATACCCGCCAGTCCACGGGGGAACCCTATCTTGTGACCTACGAATACCGTGGCGTCATCGATAATCTGAGTTTTGAGCGCCTGTTTGGCAAGCTGATTGTCCTGCAGGAAATGATGGCTCGTATAGCCGGCGACGCGGACGATCGGGCGGTGACCCGATCGGTGCACGCGATGTCGTCTGTATTCCTGCCACTGCCAATTTGACCCCGGTGTTCCGCGCTGTGCGAAGTCAGTGCATTAGCGAAATTTTCGTGTAAGAATGCGGGTTCGCTCTGGGGATACTTCTGGACTTCATGTGACCTTCGCAAACGTTTCGCAGCGCCTCATGGTGGGTGTTTATGCCTTGTTGCTGCCCTTATTCGCCTCCGCCACGGTAACGGTTGAGAACTACGGCTACCCGCTTACCGACCGTTACGTTGCGACTGTGGTGGGTACGCCTGAAGGCTACGAGCCCCAACTGCCCACAGCCGAGCAGATCAATTTCAGGAAGCAGTGGCTCGATGTCTTTCCCGAGCGCAAACTGCCGGACCTCATCTGGTATGGCCACCAGATGATCTATTCCGTTGCGCTGCAGGACCATCCCGCGCCACTCATTTTCCTGATTGCGGGCACCGGGGCCGCCCATAATGGCGCCAAGAACGTCAATATGGCCCGGGCCTTCTTCAAGGCCGGCTTCCATATCGTCTCTCTCTCTTCTCCCACTTATCCCAATTTCGTCAGCTCTGCCTCCACGACCGGGGTCGTTGGCCACGCCGAGCGCGATGCACAAGACCTGTATCGGGTGATGGAGATGATCTGGGCCCGGTTGGACAAGGATATCGACGCCACCTCCTTCAACCTGGCCGGCTACAGCCTTGGCGCTTTCAACTCAGCCTACGTCGCAAAGCTCGACGAGGAGCGCAAGTCGTTCAATTTCCGCAAGGTGCTGCTGATCAATCCGCCCGTGTCCCTGTACAACTCCATCTCGTTGCTGGATCGCATGGTCGAGAATATCCCCGGGGGAGAGGACAATTTCGACAAGTTTTTCGACCGGCTGGTGACCGGTTTCGGCAAGGTCTACAAGGACGAGGACGTGATAGGGGGCGACTTCCTGTACCAGGCCTACAAGGCGATGGATCTCAGGGACGAGGAGCTGGCGGCCCTGATCGGTGTCTCTTTCCGGATATCCTCGGGTTCCCTGGTATTCACCTCGGATGTCATGACGGATTTCGGTTACGTCAAACCCAGGGGGCTGGAACTGGATCGATATGCCGACCTCACGGTCTACAACCAGGTGTTGAACCACCTGGGCTTTACCGATTTTTACCACAATTTCTTCTACCCGTTCTACAAGGCGGATTATCCGGGTGCGTCCCGGGACGATTTCATATCGGCCGTCAGCCTGAAATCCATTGCCGACTACCTGCGCGGCGCACAGAAGATCACCGTAATGCACAACCAGGACGACATCATCCTGGAGCCCGGTGAAATAGAGTTCTTCAATGATGTGTTTGGCGACAGGGCCACGATTTATCCCCACGGGGGACACTGTGGCAATATGAATTACCGCGATAACGTGGCGCATATGGTCGCAACGTTTGCCGGGGGGGCAAATTGATGAAAGCGATCATCCTTCGCTCCATGGCCCTCGCCGCTGTGCTGTTACTGGCAGCCTGCAGCACAACCGAGCCTGTTAAAGAGCAGGTCTACCCCGAGCCCGTATTTTCCGCTCAACGGATAATACCGGCCGACGCCATCGATATCACCGCGGTATATGACCCGTGGGAGCCGATGAACAGGCGCATTTACAACTTCAACTACCACTTTGACCAATGGGTGTTCCTGCCGGTGGTGCGCGGGTGGCAAGCAGTTGTGCCGCGCCCGGCGCGCGTCGGCGTGCACAATTTCTTTGAGAACTTCAGGGATGTGCGCACCATGGTCAATGCCACGCTGCAGGCCAGCCCCACCAAGCTGTTACAGAGCACCGGGCGCGTGCTGGTGAACAGTACGATCGGCCTGTTCGGCCTGATCGATGTTGCCAGCAGCATGGGTATGGCGAAGCCGGATGAAGACTTTGGCCAGACGCTAGGGCATTGGGGGGTAGGTAAAGGTCCCTATCTCGTGCTGCCGTTGCTGGGTCCGTCGAATGTGCGCGATGGTGTCGGTCTCCTGCCCGATAGCTACCTGCAGAACTATATCCAGGGGGACTTGCTGGCCAAGCCCGTGCGGGCTACGGCCTTCCTCTTCGACAGTATTGATACACGGGCCAATACCTCCTTCCGGTACTATGAAACCGGTTCTGCTTTCGAATACCAGACGGTGCGTTGGCTGTACTCCACCAAGCGCGAACTTGACGTAGAAAAGTAATTGGGAACCGCTGTGATCCGTAACCTGCTCCTGACCTTGTGTACTTTTGCCCTTTGCCTGGCGGCAGGGGTCCATGCCCTTGAGCCAATCCGGATTGGCACCACCCAGTCCCTGTCGGGACCGCTGGCGGAATTCGGCACCAACCAGTTACGCGGCCTGCAGATGTGGGTGCACGATATCAATGGCCGGGGCGCGCTGCTTGGCAGGCCTGTGGAACTGGTGCACTACGACGATGGTTCTGACCCTGCCCGCAGTGCGCAGCTTTATGGCAGGTTGATTGAACAGGACAAGGTGGACCTGCTGATAGGGCCCTATTCGTCGGACATTACCCTGGCGGCGAGCCGGGTGGCGGAACAACACGATATGCCCATGCTCACGCTGGGCGCCTCTGCCAATGAAATCTGGGCACCGGGAAACCGGAACATCGTCGGCATGGATACACCGTCCACGCGCTATATGGATATAGCCCTGGAGGCGGCAGCCGCCAGTGGAGCGAAAACCCTTGGCCTGGTTTACGGCACCACGAAATTCAGCCTCGATGTGATTGGCGGTGTCCGCAGCAAGGCCCGGGAACTGGGTCTTCAGGTCGTGGTCGATGAATCTGCCGACACCATGGATGATCTTCCTGCATTGGCCAGACGCCTGGGCGCCGCGAATGCCGACGTGGTATTGGCTATTGCCTACCTGGACGGGGGTGTTGCCCTGGTACGCGCCCTGAAGCAGGCCCAGGTCCGGCCCAGGATGCTCGCTTTCGCGGTAGCTGCCTCACTCGCTGAATTCGGCCAGCAACTGCAGGGTGACGCCGAGGGCATCGTCGGGGTAACACAATGGCTGCGCGGCATCAGGATGCCGGGCGCCCAGGACTTTGCCTATCGCTTTCGCCAGCTCTACGGCCAGAACCCCGGGGCCTATGCCGCGCTGGGTTATAGCGGCGGCCAGGTGATAGAGGCTGCTGTACGGCTGGCCGGTACCACGGAAAAAGCCGCTGTACGCGATCAGTTGCATACCATGGTGTTCAACTCCCTGATGGGAAATTTTAAAGTTGACCAGGACGGTCGCCAGGTGGGGAAGGAGAATTACCTGCTGCAGTGGCAGGGCAAGGATCGGCGCCTGGTAGGGCCTGAGAACCTGGCAGAGGCCACGCTGATCTATCCACTGCCCCCCTTGCCCTGAAATCCGGGGAGCAGGTCCTGGAGCTGGGCCTGCAGGTGGTGTTGTAGCCCGACGGCCTCAGAAGTTGTAACCCAGGGTGACGCCATACAGGCGCGGCTCAATCGGGAATACGTTGGTGAACAGGCCGGAGGAGGGGTCTGACACATACATGCCCGCCAGGGCATCACTGTCCGTGATGTTCTTGATATAGGCCCTGACGTACCAGCTGTTGTCACTCGATGCGACGGTTGCCTGGGCGTTCCACACGTCAAAGGCTTCGATCTTGTCGATGGGATCGCGATTGAATTCCCGTCCCCACATGGCGTCCTGCCAGTAGTAGTCCACCCGCATTGAAAGATTCACCCCTTCCAGCACCCATGTGTACTGGGCACCCAGGTTGACCGTGGTGGACGGCGAGTTTTTCAGCTCATTGCCGTCGAGGTCCACCTCCACGCCCGTGCCCACCTTATAGGCTTGGGGTAGCGGGCTGCCATCGCGCAGGGTCGGGCTGGTGCAGCTGTTCAGCTGGGCCATGTCAGGCGCCGTAGCGCCGTTGTGGAATACCACGCAATTGGAGGCGTTGGAGTTGTCCTTGATCAGGGTTGTGTCGCTGCGGCCCTGGGTGGGATCCCGGGTATCCACGGATTCGAAGTTACGGATGGCGGTTTGCAGCAGTGCGAGGTTGGCATTCAGCAGCCAGTTACTCGTGGGCATAAACAGGAACTCCGACTCCAGGCCGTAGATCTGCGCATCGGTGTTTTCGTTAAACGAGGTCCGGTTGACTACCCGGGAAATCTGCAGTGCCTCGTAATCGTAGTAAAAGGCAGTGATATTTGCCTGCAGGCGCCTGTCCAGGAACTGGTTTTTGGTACCGACCTCGAACGCGTTGACGTATTCCGGTTCAAAGTAGAAGGCGGTGTCGGGAAACTCCCTTGGGTCGAATGCAGGGTTGAAGCCCCCACCCTTGTAACCACGGGAGTAGGACCCGTAGACCAGCGTGGCATCGCTCCAGCTTAGCTGTGGCGTCCAGTCCAGTACGGCTCGCCCGCTCCATTCTTTCCACTCCTTGTTATCCTTGCGTGGCGGCTTGCTCAAGCCCAGGTCCTCATTCGCGCCGAAGGCCTGGAGTATGGGCATCCCGGCCTCGTCGTAGTTGAACAGGTAGGCGGCGTCCTCGATTTTTTTCCTGTCCCGGGTATAGCGCAGCCCCGTGGTGAGTTTCAGCGCATCATTCAACTCGTAGTAAAGCTCGCCAAAGGCGGCGGTGGATTCCAGCTGATATTCCGGCGTTGTATTGTGGAAGCTTGGGCTGACCCAGCCCACCCCGTCGATACCTATCAGGCCGCCCAGGGACAACGGCACCGCCGGCAGCACCACCGAGAAGTAATCCAGGCCGTTGGAAATAACCCAGTAGTCATTCTCGCCGCGGCTGTCCAGCGCAAATACGCCGCCTAAAAAGTTGAAAGGACCGTCGTAGTTGGAGGAGAAATTGGCTTCAAAAGTGTACTGCTCAGTGGCGCTGGTGGAACTATCGTAACCATCCAGCTGGTTGTTCGCGTAGGCGATGTTGCCACCGACAATACCGGTATTGGTTTTTGACTTGCGGGATATTGGCAGGGTGTTATCGGCGTAATAGGTGGCATAGGTAATGGGTGCGAGTGCCGCCAGCAGCGGTGACGGGAAAAACTGTACCGCGCTCGAGTTCATGGTGTAGTCCTGCTGTGATTCCAGCGAGGTGTCGTGGTAACTGCTTATGATTGCCAGTGAATGGTGATCGAAGTCGTGGTCCAGTCGCAGGATGGCCAGGGTCTCGTCGGTGCGGTAACGCGGGTCGGTATCGGCAGATATTTCGCGCATGGACCTGGGGACCCCGCCGGTGTCGTTGGTCAATCCGGGCTGGGGCGCCAGGGGACCCAGGCGGGAGGGGATAATACCGGTGAGCTGCGCCAGCGGGTTGACCGCCTCAAAGGCCAGCTTGTCCGGCAGGCATCCCAGCAGTCCCGACGGGTCGTTCTGGCACAGTTGTTTCTGGCTGCGTGTCCGGCTGCTGTTTTCATCCATGTAGGATGCCATGAAGTTGACGCTGGTATGGTCCGAGGGCAGCCATTGCAGCGAACCCCGCAGAGACCACTGGTCCCGGCTGTCAATATCGTTCCCGGTAGCGAGGTTTTTGATGTAGCCGTCGCGCTGCAGGCTGATGCCGGCAAGGCGTACGGCCAGGGTCTCTGCCAGGGGGATATTGATCATCCCCTTTGCCCGCACGGTGTCGTGGTTGCCGTACTGGGCCTCGATATTCCCCAGCGTTTCCTCCACGCTGGCCCGGCTGGTAATCATGTTGACCGCGCCGCCAGTAGAGTTGCGGCCGTAAAGCGTGCCCTGGGGGCCTCGCAGGATCACCAACTGGTCAATATCGTAGTATTCGGTTTCGAATAACCGCGGTTCCTGCAAGGGTACATCGTTGATGTGAATACCCACACCCGCGTCGGATGAGGCGGCTACCAGGTCCTGGCCTATGCCGCGTATCTTGAAATTGCTGCCGGTAAAATTTCCCTTGCTGTAACTGACGTTGGGCGTGGTAAAGCGCAGGTCCTGCACGGTGGTGATTTGCCTGGCCTCCATGGCGTCGGCGTCGAATGCCGTAATGGCGACGGGGATATTCTGCAGGTTCTCATCGCGCTTCTGGGCGGTGACGATCAACTCCTCCAGTTGGGCCGTGACCTGACCGGAAATACCGATAGCCGCGAACGCGAGCAGGGCGAAAAAACGTGGAGTTTTCCTGTTCGATTGCCCCGGAGCGGCCATGCGGTTTTCCTTTTTTATTATTGGTTTTCTACGGCGGCCGCTTGGCCCCGGCCACTGGACAGCTTTACATCTGCTGCGCTTCGAACATGGTAAACACGCAGGGTCTCCTTAAGCAATGCTTATGCCGGTTTCTTTCATCCGGGGAAATTACCGGGCTTATTGCCGGTCCCGGATTGCTGCCACCGGAGCCTGTGGTAGGCTGGGCCAATGGGGGAGAGCGCCACAATGAACCATCATCAAGCCGCCGCTGATCGTACAGCCCTGGTTCTCACCGGTGGCGGTGCCAGGGCAGCCTACCAGGTCGGCGTTCTCAAGGCGGCGGCGGCACTGCTGCCCAAGCGCGCCCACAACCCTTTTTCCATTATTACCGGTACCTCGGCTGGTGCAGTGAACGCGGTGGCGCTGGGTGCCTCGGCCAACAACTTCCGCCTGGCGGTGAAGAAGGTCGAACACATCTGGAGCAATCTCCACGTGCACCAGGTATACAAGTCGAGGTCTATTGACCTGGTCGGCGGTATGTTGCGCCTGGCGTTCTCCCTGTTTCACCAGGGCACTGGCGTACGTAAACCGATCTCCATACTCAATAATGAGCCGCTGGCGGAATTGCTGTCGAAAGTCATTGATTTCAGCGATCTCGAGCGGCGGCTGGAAGGCGGCCTGCTTGACGCGATCGGTGTTACGGCCTCAAGCTACGACAGCGGCGAATCCGTCACCTTCTACCAGAGCAAGCCCGGCGGCGATATCCCGCCGCCCTGGCGCAAGTCAAGGCGGCGCGGTATGCCGACCCGGCTGCAGCTGGCACACCTGCTGGCCTCCTCGGCTATTCCTACCATACTGCCAGCCGCCAGAATCGGTGACAGTTATTACGGTGACGGCGCGTTGCGCCAGGTTTCGCCCATCAGTCCCGCCATCCACCTGGGTGCCAGGCGGATCATGGTGGTAGGTGTGAGCGGCAACCCCAACTCCCAGCCGGTGGAGTCGCATGAGCGACATTCACCCTCCCTGGCCCGGATGATGGGGCACGTGTTCAATAGCGCATTTATCGACGCGCTGGAAAGCGACATGGAACATATGTCCAGGATCAACGACCTGGTCGGAATGGTGATCAACGAAAACCCGCACGCCCACATCAGCGGGCTCAAGCTGGTGGATTTCCTGTGCATCAACCCGTCGATAGAAATCAATGAACTTGTTTCCCGTCACATGCACTGCCTGCCCCGGGCCATGCGTGCGGTATTGCAGATGACCGGTGCTACCCCCTCCGGCGGTGGTACCAGCATGGCCAGCTACCTGCTGTTCGAGGGCGAATTCTGCAGGGAGCTCATCGCCTGCGGGTACCGGGACGCGATGGCGCAGGAGGAGGCCATCATGCAATTTTTCTATCCACAACGGCAGGTGTCCTTGTAGGTCTCACGGCGCGGTGGCGCGAGGTTCCGGCGCCGGGGTTAAAATTGAGCTTGATCAAGTGAATGCGCACTAGTGCCGGTCAGTGGTGCTTGTGGTTTGACTCTAACTCCCGCTGGGCCTAAATTTTTCAGATTGGGTTTGACCCTGGTCCCTGGAAAAGCAATTGCTGGACTCTTTCTGACATGGTGGTGTTAACCGCAGTGGTGGCCATCGGCGGGCTCACGTTCCTGCTTGCCACGCTGTTGATCCTGGCCAATCGCAAGCTCTATGTGGAAGAAGACCAGCGGATCGACGTGGTAGAGGAAATGTTACCGCATGCGAACTGCGGCGCCTGCGGCTATCCGGGCTGCAGGCCGTTTGCCGAAGCCGTGGTGGGCGGGGTGGTCGGGCCGGGCAAGTGTTCGGTGAGCAACATCGCCGGGCGCGAGGCAATAGCGGAATATCTCGGGATCGAGGTGGGCGAACAACTGAAAATAGTAGCCCGCCTCGCCTGCGCCGGTGGCAGTAATGTCGCGCGTAATCGCGCCCATTACGCAGGGGTGTCATCCTGTCTGGCGGCAGCCCAGGTGGCCGGTGGCGGCAAGAGCTGCGCCTGGGGTTGCCTGGGCTATGGCGACTGCGAGCGAGTCTGTGACTTCAACGCCATCAGTATGAACAGCCATGGGCTTCCGGTGGTGGATAACGCCGCTTGCACCGCCTGCGGCGATTGCGTGGACATCTGCCCGAAGGATTTGTTTTCGCTGCACCCCGAGGACCACCGGCTCTGGGTGGCCTGCAGAAACCTGGAGCAGGGCGATGCGGTGCTGGCCGCTTGCGAGGTGGCCTGTACCGCCTGCGAGCGCTGCGCCCAGGATGCATCCGCCGGCCTGATCACTATGCGGGACCACCTGCCGGTGGTTGATTACAGCCGTGCTCACGCTACAAGGGTGCCGATCGAGCGCTGCCCCACCGGCGCCATTGTCTGGATCGACGACCGGGCCGGCGTGCTCCGCGGCGCGGCCAGTAAGAAAATTGTGCGCCATTCCGCGTTGCCGGAATCGCCCAGCTGAACCTATCGAACCGCAAGGTAACTGGACAACGAGGAACAAGGCATGAGTCATAAAGAAACCGCTTTCAGGTATCCGGGCCAGCGCGCGGCGATGGACGGCAACACCGCGGTTATCATGTGCGAGCGGGAGTCCAGCGACGCCGCGGGGGCCTATCCGATCACCCCGTCTACGCAGATGGGTGAGTACTGGGCAGAGGCCGCTGCCCAGGGGCATATCAATGTGTCCGGCAGGCCGCTGATTTTCATAGAGCCCGAGGGGGAGCATGCCGCCGCGGCCGTGACCGCGGGGCTTTCCATGACGGGACTGCGGGCGGCCAACTTCAGTTCCGGCCAGGGCATTGCCTACATGCACGAGTCGCTCTACGCCGCGGTAGGCAAGCGCCTGACCTATGTGCTGAATATCGGCGCCCGGGCCATGACCAAGGCCACGCTGAACGTGCACGCGGGTCACGACGACTACCACTGCGTGGACGACACCGGGTTCTTCCAGCTCTTTGCCGCCAATGCCCAGCAGGCCGCCGACCTGAACATCATCGCCCACCGGATTGCCGAGCTGGCCCTGACCCCCGGAATCGTCGCCCAGGACGGGTTTCTCACCACACATTTGATCGAGTCACTGCAGGTGCCGGAGCGCGAACTGATCGCGGAATACCTGGGCAGGCCGGACGATATCATCGCGACACCCACCCCGGCCCAGCGCATTATTTTCGGGGATATGCGTCGGCGTATTCCCGAACTGTGGGATGTGGACAACCCCCTGATGTCGGGGCTCGTGCAGAACCAGGACGCCTACATGCAGAGCGTGGCGGCGCAGCGGCCGTTCTTTTTTGACCATATCGCTGAGTTGGCCGAGCAGGCTTTTTACGAGTTCCAGCAGCTGACGGGCCGGCAGTACGCTCCGGTGGCGGGTTACCGTACCGACGATGCCGACTACCTGATTGTCGGGCAGGGCAGCGTGATTCCCAGTGCCGAGGCGGTCGCGGACTACCTGCGAGAAACACGCCGCATCAAGGTGGGTGTGGTGAACCTGACGATGTTCCGGCCCTTCCCCGGCGCCGAGATCAGCCAGTTGCTCAAGGGCAGGAAAGGTGTGGTGGTACTGGAGCGCCTGGACCAGCCGCTGGCGGCGGACCTGCCGTTGATGCGCGAGATTCGCTCCACCCTGGGCAAGGCCATGGAAAATGGCAGGGACAAGGGGGAGACACCGTATCCGCTGCTCGCCAGCTACAGCAGCATGGCCGATATACCGCCGCTGTATTCCGGATCTTTTGGCCTTGGCAGCCGCGACCTGCAACCCGAGGGGCTGATTGGCGCGATAGAGAACATGCTCCCCGAGGGCGATCGCAAGAAGCAGTTTTACCTGTCCATCGATTTCCTGCGGGACGAAGCCCTGACGCCCAAGCAGGACATTCACCAGGATACCATCGAGAGCAGTTATCCAGGCGTCAGGGCCCTGGCGGTACGCGGCAGCGAGAACCCGAACCTGATGCCCGAGGGCAGCGTTACCGTACGCTTTCACTCGATCGGCGGCTGGGGCGCGATTACCACCGGTAAGAACCTGGCCATGACCCTGTTTGACCTGCTGGGGTACCACATCAAGGCCAACCCGAAATACGGCTCCGAGAAAAAGGGCCAGCCCACCACCTATTACCTTTCGGCTGCACCGGAGCCCATTCGCATCAACTGCGAATATTTTTACGTGGACGTGGTGTTGTCCCCGGACCCGAATGTGTTTCACCACACCAACGCGCTGGCAGGCCTGAAAGAGGGTGGGGTGTTTATTATCCAGAGTGAGCGCACTTCCCCGGAGCAGGTGTGGGCGGACATCCCCGAACACTACCAGCAGATTATCGTGGACAAGCAGATACGGCTCTTCTACCTGGATGCTTTCAACATCGCCCGGGAAGAGGCATCGGACACCGAGCTGCAATTGCGGATGCAGGGCATTGCCTTCCAGGGTGCTTTTTTTGCTGCCTCCCCACTGGCGCAGCAGGCCGGGCTCGGCGAGGAAAAACTGCTGCAGGCGATACGCGGCCAGCTGGAACACAAGTTCGGCGCCAAGGGCGCCCGGGTGGTTGAGGACAATGTAAGAGTCGTCAAACGCGGCTATGACGAGGTCCATGAAATAATCGACAAGGAAGTTGGCATCCAGGCCGCCCGACTGATAGACGCCCGCGCCGAACCCAAGCTGCCGGTGATGGTGAAGCGCCTGCCACAGAGCAAGTCTCCCAGTGCCGATATCCATCGCTTCTGGGAACAGACAGGAAATTTCTACGCCCGTGGCATGGGCAACGACAACATCACGGACCCGTTTATTGGCCTGGGAGTGATGCCTGCCTCCAGCGCGCTGTTTCGTGATATGACGGGTATCCGTTTTGAGCATCCCCACTGGGTTGCCGAGAATTGTACGGCCTGTGGCAACTGCTACACCGTCTGTCCGGACACGGCGATCCCGGGGCTGGTGAATGAGGTGGGCCAGGTGCTGGACACGATCGTCAGCCGGGTACAAAAGAAAGGCCATGGCGTACAACACCTGCCCCGGGCCGTGCGCCAGCTCGAGCGCGGCTTGCGCGGCTCGCTCGGCCAGGCGGCAGAAACCGATTCGGTGGGCGACCTGTTGCAGGCGGCCATTACCGCGACGGTCAACAACCCGGACCTGGGGGAGCAGGAGCGCGCTGAACTCACGCGCGAATTCCAGTGGTTTAACGAGGAACTCGACGGTTTCCAGTTTGCGTTGAGCCGGCCCTATTACACCCTGCCGGAGAAAAAGGCGCCGGGCAGCGGCGGCCTGCTCAGCATTACGGTCAATCCATACACCTGCAAGGGCTGTATGGAGTGCGTCGCGGTCTGTGACGACGCCGCGCTTGTGCCCGTGCGGCAGACCGGTGAATCGGTACAGCAACTGCGGGACCAGTGGAATTTCTGGCTTGACCTGCCAACGACACCGCAAAAATACATCCGGGTCGACGACCTGGAGCAGGGTATCGGCGCGCTGGAGACCATCCTGCTGGACAAGGACGCCTATTCCGGTCTTGCCAGCGGCGACGGCGCCTGCCTGGGCTGCTCGGAAAAGACCGTGATGCACTTGTTCGTGGCCACCGTCGATGCCCTGATGCAGCCCCGGGTCAGGGCGCATATTGCCAGCCTGGAGGACCTGGTAGGACGGCTGGAGAAACATATCCGGCTGCAGCTGGTGCAGGAGGTCAATGTCAGCGATACCGACGCGCTGGCGAAGATCCTCAGCAGCAATAGCGATCACGACCTTACCCTGTCGGATATTGCCCGCCAGATGGAGGACCTGAAGGGCAGCCAGCCGATCGATCCCGCCTGGCTGAAACGGGTCACCGGCCTGCTGGCGCAGCTCAAGGACCTGCGCTGGCGCTACATTGAGGGCAGCAGTGGGCGCGGCCGCTCCACCATGGGCATGCTCAACGCCACCGGCTGTACCTCGGTGTGGGGCAGTACCTATCCGTTCAATCCCTACCCCTTCCCCTGGTCCAACCACTTGTTCCAGGACAGCACCTCGCTCGCCATGGGTGTGTTCGAGGGGCACATGGCAAAGATGGCAGAGGGCTTCAAGGCGATTCGCTCGGCGGAACTGGAGTTGGCAGGACAGTACCGGGAAGCGGAGCACGAGGAATTTTTCTCCTATTTCACCTGGGAGCAGTTCAGCGACGAGGAGTTCCTGCTGTGCCCGCCGGTAGTGGCGGTGGGAGGCGATGGCGCAATGTACGATATCGGCTTCCAGAACCTGTCCCGGGCCATGATGTCGGGCAAGCCCATCAAGATCCTGGTGGTGGACACCCAGGTATATTCCAATACCGGGGGCCAGGCCTGTACCTCTGGCTTTATCGGGCAGGTCTCCGATATGGCCCAATTCGGCAAGGTCAACAAGGGCAAGGAGGAGGTGCGCAAGGAAATCGGCCTCATTGCCATGGCGCACCGCACCACCTATGTCCTGCAGGGAACCATCGCCCACGCCAACCATATGATCGAGGGTTTTATCCAGGGCCTGATGGCAAGGCGGCCGGCCCTGTTCAACCTGTATACCTCCTGCCAGCCCGAGCACGGTATCGGCGACGATATGGGGCACCACCAGGCGAAGCTGGCGGTGGAGTCCAGGGCCTACCCCCTGTTCCGGTACGACCCGGACAAGGGCAAAACGCCCCAGGAGTGCTTTGACCTGGATGGCAATCCTGCGATGTATGAGGACTGGCCCACCTACACGCTCAGCTACCTGGAGGGCAGTCACGAGAAAACCCTGGAGCTGCCGATGACCTTCGCTGACTTCGCCATGACCGAAGCGCGCTTTCGCAAGCATTTCCGCATGGCGCCACCGGATACCTGGCACGATGACATGGTGCCACTGGCCGGGTTCATGCAGCTGGACCAGGACGAGCGCGAGGGCAAGTACCCTTTTATCTGGACACTGGACAAGCGCCAGCACCTCAGTCGACTGCTGGTGGATGAGACCATGGTGAAATCCAGCGAAGAGCGGCGGGATTTCTGGGTGATGCTCAAGGCCACTGCGGGGGTAAAACCCAGGGCCGCTGACACCACCGGCGATATCGAGGAAAGAACCCGCCGGGACGTCGTGCGAAGGATTGCCGGGGGCCTGATGCGCCTGGCCGAGGGTGGCGGTGATTTGCCCGCTGACCTGGTGGATGGGGCGGCGGGTGCAGCCGATGATGTCATTGCCAGTACCACCGGCGCGGGGACTGCGGCGGCGGGCGCGGACTACATGGCGCCCTGGATCGATACATCCGAGTGCACTGCCTGCGACGAGTGCACCAAGCTGAATCCAGCGATCTTCGTTTACAACGACGCCAAGAAAGCGATTATCAAGGACCCCCTGGGAGGGCCCTACAGGGACCTGGTTAAGGCCGCGGAAAAATGCACAGCACAGGTCATCCACCCCGGCCTGCCGGCGGATCGCACCGAGCGGGATATCGACAAGTGGATTGCGCGGGGTGAGAAATACAACTGATGTTCCGCGCACTCCGTTCCCAGCGCAGCTTCGCCCACGGCGTTCACCCGCCCCAGGCCAAGGACGACACCCGGGATCTGCCGATAAAGCAGTTTCCCTTCGCGCCGGTGATGATCGTGCCCCTGTCGCAACATATCGGCAAACCGGCATTGCCTGTGGTGCGCGAGGGCCAGGAAGTGGAGCGGGGCCAGTTGCTTGCCCGGCCGGACGGTTTCATGTCGGTGGCCATGCACGCGCCGGCCTCGGCTGTGGTCCAGCGTATTGCCCTGGCGCCCGGGATCAGTGGCAAAATGACGCAGGCCATTTTCCTCAAGCCCTTCCCGGGTTCCAGCCAGGAAGTGAGTGAGGGCGAGCCCTGCGAGTTGTCATCGGCGACTCCCGAAGACATCCTGTTGGCCATCCAGCAGGCGGGAATCGTGGGCCTTGGCGGGGCGGCCTTTCCCACCCACGTCAAACTGAAGGTTCCCGCGGGCAAGTCCATCGATACGTTGATCATCAACGGTGTGGAATGCGAGCCCTACCTGACCACGGATCACCGGGTGATGGTGGAGCAGCAGGGCGATATTTTTACCGGGGTGCGCTACCTGCTCAAGGCCACCGGGGCCAAGGGGGCCATCATCGCCGTGGAGGCCAATAAACTCGACGTGGCCGCGGCACTGCGCGACGCCTTGCCCGCTGACCTGCCGGCGACCGTTCAGGTCGTGGCGGTCAAGTATCCCCAGGGTGCGGAAAAAATGCTGATACAGGCACTGCTGGGGCGGCAGGTGCCCTCCGGCGGGCTGCCCTCGGATGTGGACGTTGTGACGGTGAATGTCGCCACCACCGCCGAGATCGGCCGACTGCTACCCCATGGTCGCGGCATCCAGGAGCGGGTAATCACCATCGGCGGCCCGGCTATCAGGAAGAAGGGGAATTACCGCATCCCCATCGGCACGCCACTGCGTTTCGCCCTGGAGTACGCGGGCATGGACGAACACCTGAGCCGGGTGTTCCTGGGCGGGCCCATGATGGGCCAGGCCCTTCCCAGCCTGGATATTCCGATTACCAAGGGAACGTCGGGTTTTATTGCTTTCACCGACAGCCAGACCGCGGCCCTTCCGGAGTACCCGTGCATCCACTGCGCATACTGTGTCGAGGCCTGCCCATTGTTTCTCAACCCCTCCCAGCTTGGCCTGCTCGCCAGGGCGGGGCAGTACGAGCGCATGGCCGACGAGTACCATCTGCTCGATTGTTTTGAGTGCGGCTCCTGCTCCTACGTCTGTCCCGCACACATTCCCCTGGTGCAGCGATTTCGTGCCGCGAAAACGCTGGTCAGGAAGCGGCGGGCGGCGGTATGAGCGAGCGCCGGCGTACGCTGGAAATCCACACCTCGCCGCATATTGCCAGTGGTGCCGGTGTCGATGTGATCATGCGCAACGTGGTGTATGCGCTGCTGCCGGTAGCGGCCTTCGCCATTTACAGCTTCGGCCTGGCAGCGGCCCTGACGATCGGGGTGGCGGTGGTGTCGTGCATCGCCACCGAGCACCTGTTGTGCCGGCTGGCTGCTGCGCCCAGTACCGTTCGGGATTGGTCGGTGACCATTACCGGTTTGCTCTACGGCCTGACCCTGCCGCCGGCGCTGCCCTTGTGGATGGCGGCCTGCGGCGGTTTTATCGGCGTGGCGATGGCCAAGTTCCTCTTTGGCGGCCTGGGGTACAACGCATTTAACCCGGCGCTGGTGGGCCGTGCTTTCCTGCAGGCGGCCTTCCCCGCGGCGCTGACAAGCTGGACGCCGGCTTTCGCCGACGAGCGTTTTCTCACGCTGCCGGCAAGCACGCTGACCCTGCCTTTTGCCGCCCCGGTCTACGATGGCGTCAGCGGTGCGACGCCACTCGCCCTGTTCAAGTTCGAGGACCGACTGACGGATACCGGTGACCTGCTGCTGGGATTGACCAGCGGTTCCGCGGGGGAAACCTGTGCGCTGTTGATTCTCGCCGGCGGCGTTTACCTGGCGGCGCGCAGGATGCTCAACTGGCGTATACCCGCGGCTATCCTGGCTACGGTGGCCCTGGTCAGCTGGGCTGCCCATGGCTTGTCACCGCAGGATTACCCGCCGGCGGGTTTTATGGTGTTCTCCGGTGGCCTGATGCTCGGTGCGGTATTCATGGCCACCGATATGGTGGCGTCTCCTATCACCCATGCCGGCTGTGTTATCTATGGCGTTCTCATCGGGGTACTGGTTTGCATGATCCGTTTCTGGGGCGGCATGCCCGAGGGCGTGATGTACGCCATCCTGCTGGCCAATGCCGTCTCGCCCCATATCGACAGCCTGGTCCGTCCCCGTGTCTTTGGCACCAGGGGGACGCAGTGATGCAGGATGCGCAAGACAACGGCACTGCCTCCCGTCCCGCCAGCTGGCCCATGTACCGGGCACTGGTGGGTGTGGGTGTGGTTTGCGGCCTGTTGATCGTGTCGGTCTTTGTGCTCACCCTGCCGATCATTGCGCGCAATGAAGCCCAGGCACTGCAACAGGCGGTATTCCAGGTTTTACCGGGTGCCGTGACCCGGGCATCCTTCGTGTTGACGGCGGACACAGGACCGCGCGCGGCGGTGGAGGGCGATGACCCACGGCATATGGTTCATGCGGGCTATGACGCGGATGGCCAGCTGGTGGGTATTGCCATCGAGGCACAGGGCATGGGGTACCAGGATGTCATTCGCATCCTTTACGGCTACGCGCCGCAGCGGCAGGTCATCGTGGGTATGCAGGTGCTGGCGAGCAAGGAGACCCCGGGGCTGGGCGACAAGATCGAAAAAGACCCGGCTTTTCGCGCCAACTTCAGCGCGCTGGATGTCTCGCTGGCAGCGGGCGGGGCGTCACTGCAGCATGCGGTCGAAGCGGTAAAAAACGGGTCGAAATCGGCGCCCTGGCAGATCGACGGCATTACCGGCGCCACCATTTCGTCCAAGGCCGTGGCGAATATCCTGCGCGAGAGCAGCGCGCAGTGGCTGCCGCTGATTTACCCCCGGCGGGGCAGCTTCGAGCCATCGGGAGGAACTCATGGCGGACTCTGACAGGGTACAGGCAGTTTCCTCAACGGACGAGTTCATCAAGGGACTGTGGCGGGAAAACCCCGTGTTTGTGCAGGTGCTGGGTATGTGCCCGGTACTCGCCGTGACCAACTCCGGTATCAATGCCCTGGCCATGGGCCTGGCGACGACCTTCGTGCTGGTGTTGTCCAATACCCTGGTGTCGGCGCTGCGCCGCGTCATTCCCCGGCAGGTGCGTATAGCGACGTTCATATTGATCATTGCCAGCTTTGTGACCGTGGTGGACTACCTGATACAGGCACTCAGCCTGGAGCTTCACCGTGCCCTGGGTGCGTTTATTTCACTGATCGTCGTGAACTGCCTGATCCTGGGCCGTGCCGAAGCGTTCGCGTCCAAAAACAGCGTTGCCCGCTCGATAATGGACGGGCTGGGTATGGGCCTGGGTTTCACCTTTGCCCTGTTGTGCCTGGGTGGGGTGCGGGAGATTCTCGGCAGCGGGTCCCTGTTTGGCTTCGCCCTGTTTCCCGCCGGCTTCCAGCCATGGATCGTCATGATTCTCCCCAGCGGCGGTTTTTTTACCCTGGGTCTGTGGCTGCTGCTGTTCAATTACCTGAAGGCGCGCCGCCAGGCAGTGCAGGGCGCGGTGCAGGAGGTGACCTCGTGAACGACGACTCGCTGTGGACCATTTTTTTGAATGCCAGCCTGGTGAATAATTTCGTGCTGGCGTACTTCCTGGGTATCTGTCCCTTCCTGGGCGTTTCGGGGCGGCTGGCGACCGCGACCCGCATGGGCGGGGCGGTCTGTTTCGTGATGCTGGTGAGTTCGGTCTGCGCCTACGGTATCCATCACCTGCTGGTCGCCATCGATGCGCCCTACCTGCAGCTGATTTCCTATATCGTGGTAATCGCCTCTACTGTGCAGTTGGTGGAGATGTTTATCAAGAAAATGAGCCCGGCGCTGTTCCGGGCCCTGGGCATTTTCCTGCCCTTGATTACCACCAACTGCGCGATCCTCGGCCTGGCCCTGTTCCAGACCAACAAGGGCTATGGCCTGCTGCAGTCACTGGTGTATGCCCTCGGGGCCGGCAGTGGTTTTACCCTGGCATTGGTACTCATGGCGGGTATCCGCGAGAAACTGGAGTTGGCCACGGTACCGGATATGGTGCAGGGCACGGCGCTCACGCTGATGGTCGCGGGTATTCTCTCCCTGGCTTTTATGGGTTTTGCGGGACTGGGAGCGTGATGCAGTGATGACGACCACCTTGACCACGTTTTTGACCGCCATTGCCGCCATGATTGTCATCAGCTGTTGCTGGCTGGCGGTGCAGCGACTCTGGCAACGCCAGTTTCCGGAAGACGGGGACGGCGATGCCCTGGCAGGACGCGGCGGTTGCACCGGCTGTCACTGTAGCCCCGACCGCTGTGAGCGCCAGTGAGCTCGCGTTTATCCAATCAACCAACGGAGGGCACTCGACATGCGCCTTGAAGACTTTGATACCGGTACGACCTATAACGCCCGGGTGTTAAGCACCGAAAGGATCACGCCCGCCAGTTCCAGCGAAGAGGTGAGGGAGATCGTGCTGGAGGTTGACCGGGAACACTTCAGCTACCAACCCGGCCAGAGCTTTGGCGTGATTGTTTCCGGCAATCATCCCCAGGGGCACAAGCACCATTTCCGCCTTTACAGTGTGGCCGATACCCCGCAGCCGGCCGATGGCGGCAGGCCCAGGGTCACCCTGTGTGTAAAACGCTGCAATTATATCGACGAATACAGCGGTGAGCGTTACGAGGGCATCTCTTCCAACTACCTGTGTGACCGTCGCGCCGGGGACGTCATCACAATCAACGGCCCCTTCGGTATACCCTTCGAGGTGCCCGAGGATCGGCAGACCGATTTGCTGTTGATCGGCATGGGCACGGGCATTGCGCCTTTTCGCGCCCTGATTCGCCATATCTACCAGGACGTAAAGGACTACAAGGGCAAGGTCCGGTTGTTCTATGGCGCCCAGAGTGGCCTGGAGATGTTGTACATGAACGAGGAGAAGGACGACTTCAGCCAGTATTATGATCACGACACCTTCGAGGCATTCAAGGCCTTGAGTCCCCGGCCCAACTGGGCCGATCCCATCGCCATGGACTACGCCCTGGAAGAGCGTTCAGAGGAGATCCTGTCCATGCTGGAAAACGCCCGCACCCGGGTTTACGTTGCCGGCCGCGCGGATATCCTGCAGACCCTGGACCGGGTCTTCAGCCACATGATCGGTTCCAGCGAGCAGTGGTCGCGGCGCAAGGCAGAGTTGAAGGCGGGGAAGCGCTGGGTGGAACTGGTTTATTAGTGCCCAGGGGTACAGGCAATTCAGGGCAAAGGGGTATTGATGTTCAATGCCCGGGGCTGCGCCGGGGCCTTCCCCAATTGATCCGGGGTGCCCTGGGCTAACTGTCGCTTCACCAGGCGCGCATCGGTGGCGCCATCAAGTCAAGGGCGTAATGGATCGCCTGTCCTTGTTCGCCACAAACTAACGGGCCCTGATACGCTCGAGCACTTTGACTGAAACCCTTGCGGCCAGGCGCCTGCCCTTGCTGCGCAGGTCATTATTGGCAAAGACGGGCGCTGGGGTCACCAGTTCCCTTTCCATCTTGTACTGTGGAAACAGCTTCAGCGCGTGCCCCCGGGCGATGCCATATTTCGCCTGGTCATCCCAGATCGGTGATGCATCCAGTGTGGCACAGCAACTCCCCACGACCGGTGCGGGTGCGAACGGGTAATCACTGCCGAACAGGATGTGCGCAGGATCAACCAGCTCGCGCAGTGACGCCAGTGAATACACCGAGGGGGAAAGGGCCGTGTCGTAATAAAATCGCCCGATATACTCGAGGACACCCTGGGGTGCGTTTCGCGCATATTCCGGGAGGCCGTTGGCCAGGGAGATGCGCCAGGCGACATAGGGCAGGAAGCCGCCGGAGTGGGACAGTATCCACCTGATGCGCGGGTACTTTTCCATGGTCCCGGTCAGTATGAGGTTGACGGCGGCCCGGGTGGTGTCGCAGAGAAATTCCAGCAGGAATCCGGGCGCTCCCAGCCCCAGCTGTTCGCTGGTGGCGTGGATGTTGGGGTGCACGAACACGATGGTCTCGCGGCGGTCCAGCTCCGCCATCAGCTCGTCGTAGCGCGGATCGCCCAGGAATACCCCGTCCGTGCTGCCCAGCAGGACGACACCGTCGGCGCCCAATGTGTCGAGTGCATACCGGGCTTCCTCCGTGGCCAGGTCGGCAAACGGCGTTGGCAGGACAGCGAAGTTGCCGAAGCGGCCGGGGAACCGGTCCCGCATTTCGGCGGCGAACTCGTTGCAGCGCCGGGCCAGTGATACGGCCTCTCGCTTGTTGCCAAAATAGACTCCCGGGGCTGACACGGAAGTCAGCGCGGTCTGGATACCGTTATTGTCCATCAGCTCGATGGAATGTTGCGGGGTCCATGCGGGCAGGGAAGCCCCGGCGACTTTATCCAGTCCGCGCCGGTTCATTTCCTCGACGAATGCCGGCGGGATGATGTGGTGATGTACGTCGATTCGGCCCTGCGTGATGGTCATCTGAGCTCCCGTATTCCCGGCGTGTGGACGGATAATGTCATTTGGCACACTGGCGTGGCACCCGGCGGTGCAAGCCCGGTTACTGATCGAAGTGCAGCACGCGCTCCAGCGAGCGCGCCGTGTTCCTGATGTGAGCCTCGTGGGAGGCGAGCAGTTTGTCAATATCCCGCGCCAGCGCGGCCTCCATCATGGCGACATGTTCGCCGTGGATGTCCCGGTCGGCCCGTTCCGTGCGGGCAATAATGCGGTAGCGCCGGTGCTGGTCGTAGAGCAGTTCGTAGATGCGCATCAGCCAGCGCGAATCGCACTGGCTGATCAGCGCCAGGTGGAACTCGTTATTGCGCGCTTCCCACAGGTCGGGGTCCGGTTCGATCTGTTTCTCGATTTTCTGCAGGTGGTGAAACGCCACGACGACCCTGGACTCCCATTCCTCCGAGGCCTGTTCCACGCTTTCGCGCAGGGCCAGGCCCTCGATGACAATTCGCAATTCGGTCAACTCGCGCAGTTCGCGGGCAGAGATGCCTGCCACCCGGAAGCCGCGTTGGCCCTCGGTCACCACGAAACCCTCGGCCCCCAGTCGGTGCAACGCTTCCCGCAGGGGGGTGGCTCCCACGGTGTAGGCTGCGCGCAACTGCTCTATTGCGAGTTTGGCCCCCGGTGGAAAAGTGCCGTGGATGACATCGTGGCGCAGCCGGGCGTAGGCCTGGTCACTGAGTGTCTTGTGGGTGCCGGCAGGAGAGGCAAGTTCGGGAGATGGGTCGGCCATGAGCATTTCTCAGGATAAAATATCGATAAACTGCTTGTTATGCCTAAAAATATATATATTATGACGGCAGTGTAAGTGAATCCCCTGTTGAGAGCAATGATGAACCCCGAGAAAATCCAGCACTACGGCGACGCCCTGTACGAGGCACTGCGCCAGGGCAAAACCCTGCCGCCCCTGACCGAAGAGGCGCCGGATATCACCATCGAGGATGCCTACCGCATTTCGCAGCGCTTTCTCCAGCGCCGCCTCGATGCGGGTGAGCGGGTAGTCGGTAAGAAAATCGGCGTCACCAGCAAGCCGGTGCAGGACATGCTGGGGGTGTTCCAGCCGGACTTCGGCTTTCTCACGGACGTCATGGAGTGTCCTGATGGCGCCAACATCCCGATCGCAGGCAAGCTGATCCAGCCACGGGCCGAGGGCGAGATAGCCTTTCGCCTGCGCAAGGACCTGCAGGGACCGGGCGTCACCGAGCAGGACGTGCTCGATGCCACCGCGACGATCATCCCCTGTTTCGAGATCGTCGATTCGCGCATAGATGACTGGAAGATAAAGATCCAGGACACGGTGGCAGACAATGCCTCCTGCGGTGTGTATGTATTCGGTCGCCACGAGGTGGACCCGCGGGATTTTGACCTGCCGTCCCTGAAGATGACGATTTACAAGAATGGCGAGCGTCACTGTGAGGGCCTGGGTAGCGCGGTGCAGGGCAACCCGCTGACTGCGGTAGCCTGGCTGGCCAATACCCTGGGCGAATTCGGTATTCCGTTCAAGGCGGGAGAGGTGATCCTCTCGGGTTCGCTGGCGCCGCTGATCCCGGTAGTCGCCGGGGATGAGATGTCGCTGGAGATAGAGGGTGTCGGCGGCTGTCGTTGTCGGTTTGTTTGAGTTGGGCCATTGCCTGGTCCAATGATTCAGCGATGCGGACCCTGACACGCCTGTAGCCGGGTCGATGGGTGCGGTGACTAACCGGGTTTTAAAGAGACAACACGAGAGCAATGCAATGAGCAAAAAAGTAAAAGCCGCCATTATCGGTCCCGGCAATATCGGCACGGACCTGCTGATGAAAGCCATGCGCAGCGAATTAATCGAGCCGGTGTGGATGGTGGGGGTCGAAGCCGAGTCGCCCGGCCTCAAGCGGGCGAAGGAAATGGGCCTGAAAACCACCTCTGGGGGTGTGGATGGCATGTTGCCCACAATGAAAGCTGATGGCGTGCAGATCTGCTTTGACGCCACATCGGCTTACGTGCATGCCGAGAACAGCCGCAAGGTGAATGCGCAGGGCGCGGTGATGATCGACCTGACGCCCGCGGCTATTGGCCCGTTCTGCGTGCCCTCGGTCAACCTGGCCGAGGCGGTGGCCGCGAAAGCCATGAACGTGAATATGGTGACTTGCGGCGGCCAGGCCACGATTCCGTTGGTGGCGGCCGTGAGCCGGGTACAGGCGGTGTCCTATGGTGAGATCGTTGCCACCGTCAGTAGCAAGTCCGCCGGTCCCGGCACTCGCAAGAACATCGACGAGTTCACCCGCACCACTGCCAGCGGTATCGAGAAAGTAGGGGGTGCGGCCAGCGGCAAGGCGATTATCGTCATCAACCCGGCCGAGCCCCCGCTCATCATGCGCGATACCGTGCACTGCCTGACGGTGGATGAGCCCGACCAGGAGGCAATTACCCGCTCGGTACTGGAGATGATCAAGGAAGTGCAGAAGTATGTACCGGGTTATACCCTGAAGAACGGGCCGGTGTTCGATGGCAAGCGCGTTTCCATTTACATGGAGGTCGAGGGCCTGGGGGATTTCCTGCCCAGGTACTCGGGCAACCTGGACATTATGACGGCGGCCGGACTGCGCACCGCGGAGATGTATGCGGAACAAATCCTGGCGGGTAATTTCGTACCGACGGCAGCCTGACCAGAACAGTGTGGGGTCGAAGAAAAGCGATCCTATCGGCCGAACGAATTCGGCCCTACGGGAGACGAGACAATGGATATTAAAGGCAGGAAAATCACCGTCCACGATATGAGCCTGCGGGACGGCATGCACCCGAAGCGCCACCAGATTACCGTGGCGCAGATGGTGGATATCGCAAAAGCGATGGACGAGGCGGGTATACCGCTGATCGAGGTGACCCACGGCGACGGCCTGGGTGGCGCCAGCGTGAATTACGGGTTTCCGGCGGCCTCGGACGAGGAATACCTTACCGCCGTGTGCAGGGAAATGAAGAATACGAAGGTGTCAGCCCTGTTGTTGCCGGGCATCGGCACGGTCGATCACCTGAAGATGGCCGTGGACTGCGGTATTTCCACCATTCGTGTCGCCACCCACTGTACCGAGGCGGACGTGTCCGAGCAGCACCTGACCATGGCGTCGCAGATCAAGGGCCTGGACCGGGTAGGCTTCCTGATGATGGCGCATATGATCGAGGCGGATGAGCTGGTTGCCCAGTTGAAGCTGATGGAAGGCTACGGCGCCAACTGTGTGTATATCACGGATTCCGCCGGCTATATGTTGCCGGATGATGTCACCAGTCGGGTTGCCCTGGCGCGTTCTGAACTCAGGCCCGAGACCGAGCTGGGCTTTCACGGCCACCACAATCTGGCCATGGGTATTGCCAATTCACTGGCGGCGGTCGCAGCCGGCGCCAACCGCATTGACGGCTCCCTGGCGGGGCTGGGTGCGGGCGCGGGAAACACACCGCTGGAAGTGTTTATCGCCGTGTGCGAGCGCATGGGAGTGGAGACCGGGGTGGACCTGTTCAAGGCCATGGATATTGCCGAGGACAAGATCGTGCCGATGATGGACCACCTGGTGCGGGTCGACCGGGATGCCCTCACCCTGGGTTACGCGGGTGTATATTCCTCGTTCCTGCTGTTCGCCAAGCGCAGTGCGCAGAAATACAATCTCTCTTCCAGGGATATCCTGGTGGAACTGGGGCGGCGCCGCACCGTCGGCGGCCAGGAAGACATGATCGAGGACCTGGCGCTGGATATGGCGAGAGCGCGCGGCACGATCCAGTAAGTTGTTTTGCGTCGTCCCGGTGCCCGCCCCCGGGGATGATCCTACCGCTGGTGAACCTCAATGGTGGCGTGCACTACCTTGAGGTGTTCGGGTATCAGCGAGCGGTAGTGAGCAGGCGAGGCCGGGTCGCTGCTGACGATGACCAGCTCCGCGGCGTAAAGGTCGTGGCCGATGACCCAGTAGTGCAGGTCGGTCACCCGTGCCGGGCTGCCGCTTTCTATGGACTGGCGCAATTGCTCGGCCAGGTGGTCAGCTGCCTGCCGGTCCAGTAGTACCCTGGCGGTGTCGCGGATGAGTCCGTAGGACCAGCGCGCCACGAGCATCGCCCCGAGTATGCCGATAACGGGGTCCATCCAGTTCGCGCCAAAATACTTTCCCGCCAGCAGGGCGACAATTGCCAGCACCGAAGTGAGCGCATCGGCCAGTACGTGCAGGTAGGCAGCCCGCAGGTTGTGGTCGTGATGCTGTTCGTGTTCATGATCGTGTTCGTGTTCGTGTTCGTGATGGTGTTCGTGATGGTGATGCGCGTGACCGTGTCCGTGATCGTGGGGCGTGGACATGAGAACCCAGGCGCAAACGCCGTTGACCACCAGGCCGACGGCGGCCACTACCAGGGCGTGATCGAAGGCGATGTCCCGGGGATTGATCAGGCGCTCCACGCTCTCGGTGGCCATCAGCAGGGCAAAGCCCATCAGCAGGACGGCGCTGGTAAAACCGGCCAGGCTGTTGATCTTGCCGACCCCGAAGGTGAAACCCCGGTCGTAGGCCAGGCGGCGGGAAACCACGTAGGCCATGACGGCTATGCCGAGGGCGGCGGCGTGGGAAGCCATATGCAGTCCGTCGGCCAGTAGCGCCATTGAGCCGAACATCAGCCCCGCGGCTATTTCCACCACCATCATGACCGCGGTAATGACGACCACCAGCAGTGTGCGTGCCTCGCCTGCCCGCTTGTGGTCCTGGTCGAAAACGTGATCGTGCCGCCAGGGTTCGGGATCTCGGTTTATCATGCGGCTTCAGTCTCCTCGCCTGCCGCTGCCAGGACCCTGCCAGCGCTTCACCGTGCCGCAGTCCAGCCCGAACAGGTCCAGTAGTCGTCCCACGGTGTGGTTGATGATGTCATCGACAGTTTGCGGGTTGGTGTAGAACGCAGGAGCAGGAGGGCAGATCACGGCGCCCATCGTCGCGGCCTCATGGAGCAAGCGGGTGTGGCCCACATGCAGGGGGGATTCCCGTGGCACCAGGACCAGGCGGCGCTGTTCTTTCAAGGTGACATCAGCGGCGCGGACAATCAGGTTGTCGGCGTAGGAATTGACCACGCCGGACAGTGTTTTCATCGAGCAGGGAGCGATGACCATGCCGTCCATGCGGCAGGAGCCGCTGCTTATGGCGGCCGCCAGGTCCTTGTCGCTGTAGACGACATCGGCCAGGGCCTCGACCGCCCCGGGTTGCCAGTTGGTCTCCAGCGCAATGTTTAACTTCGCGCCACTGCTGAGGATAAGGTGCGATTCGACATCCGGCAGGGCGCGCAGCATTTCCAGCAGGCGAATGCCGTAAATCACCCCGCTGGCACCTGTTATGCCAACTATCAATCGCATCTGTTCACTGACCTCCCCGATGACCCGCGGCGACGAAGAAACAAGAAACCAACATCTTATTCGCAGGCCATTTACCTGAAGGCCACGATAGTAGCGCATCGTGGGCTCGGGCTGCCAGTACAGGCCTTGTGACCCACTGCTTCAGGCTTTGTTAGCGCGGGGCCATGGAGTGCTTCTATAATGGTGCACCCCATGGGTGGGAGTTGCTATCAAGCCGGGCAGCTCATAAGGTTTCACTCCCGGGCCTGTCGTGGCACACCACGCCGATGGCGCGGCGCAAACCCCATAGTCAATCCCTGTATAAACAATGGAGAAAAAAGATGAATAAAGTCCTCAAGGTGATCGTGGCGCTGCCCGCAATCCTGTTTATCGTGATTGGCGTGCGCTGGCTGGTGGCTCCCGCCGCGGTCGCTGCGGAATTCGGTATGCCGCTGCTTGAGGGGCTTGGGTTGAGCACCCAGATCGGTGACCTGGCCGCATTCTTTGTCGGCGGTGGTGTCATGATCCTGCTGGGTCTTATTACTCAGCGTAATACCTGGTTTCTTGCTGTCGCGCTGATCCTCTCCCTGACGGCTGTTTTTCGACTGGTGGCCTGGCAGGTGCACGGCGCTGCTTTTGCCGCGGAGCAGATCGCGGTGGAAGTGGTCGTCTCGGCCCTGCTGCTGTTCGCCGCATCCCGCACCGGTGGGTCTGCCGCCTAGGTATCAAACCGGCGGTCGTTGATACGCATGTATGGCTGAGCGCGCGCGCCAGCTTACCCATTTTTTCCTGCCGGTCGTGGCGGCGGGTATTTTCTGCCTGGCCATCTGGATACTGGTCAGGGAGGCCCAGACTATCTCGCTGCAGGATGTCCTGGTGCAATTCAAGGCGCTGTCCCCTGCTGTGCTGGCCATCAGTGGCCTCCTGGCGCTCGCCAGCTACCTTATCCTGACATTGTATGACTTCCTGGCGTTGCACTATGTGGCCGCGGGGTTGCCTTACCCCAGGGTGGCGCCGGTATCCTTCTCGGCCTTTGCCATAGGCCACAACGTGGGCCTGTCGTCCCTGTCCGGGGGAGCGATACGGTACCGGGCATACAGCCTGGCGGGCTTGTCTGCTGCCCGCATAGCGCTGGTGGTGGGTTTTATCCCCCTGACCTATAGCCTCGGGTCGGCGATCCTGCTGGGCGTCACGCTGCTGGTGGATCCGGTAGCACTCAGGATCCTGCCCCTGGGTCCGTTGCTGCTACAGCTGTTGGGACTGCTGTTACTGGTTGTTCCCCTGCTGTACCTGGGGTGGAACGCGCTGCGGCGCACCCCGATGGAAATCATGGGTTGGGTTATCAGGCCGCCGGGGGTGAGAATCGGCCTTGGCCAGTGCCTGCTTGGCAGCGTCGACCTGGTCATAGCCTCCTGCGTGCTGTACGTGTTGCTCGACGCCTCCGTGGATTTGCCGTTTCTGCCCTTCCTTGGCGCCTATCTGCTGGCCATGGTAGCCGGTGTCATCAGCAATGTCCCGGGTGCGGTCGGCGTGTTTGAATCGGCCATGCTACTGCTGCTGCCGGATGTCCCGGTGGCCTTGCTGCTGGGTGCGATACTGGCCTACCGCCTGCTCTACTACCTGATCCCGCTGCTTCTGGCGCTGGTGCTGGTGGTTGCCCACGAAATCGTCGAGCACAGGGAGAAATTGCGCAGCTTGTCAGAAAAGGGTATGGCCTGGGGGACAAGGCTGGTCCCGCAGTCCATCGGCGCGGCGGTTTTCCTGGTGGGTGCTTACCTGGTCATCGGCGCAGCCATTCCGCTGGGCCATCTCGAGCAGGGCGCCCTGGAAAGGATTATTCCCCTGCCGGTACTGGAAATGTCCCACCTGCTCAGCAGCGCTATCGGTGTCGGTTTGTTGCTGCTGGCTCGCGGCCTGTACCGGCGCTTGCACGGCGCCTACCGTGCGACGTTGATCCTGCTGGTGATGGCCTCGCTGAGCATGTTCATTCACCGTGACAGCGTTGCGCAGACTTCGCTGCTGTTGGGCATAGCCCTGCTGACCTGGTTGTCTCGTGCCGAGTTTTACCGTGGCAGGGGCTTGCTCGACCAGCGTTTCGATCCCAGCTGGCTGCTGAGCATACTGGTGGTTCTGGCGGTGGCTGTGGGCCTGGGCATTTTTGTCCACAGGCACAGCGAGTATTCCGACCAGCTGTGGTGGCAGTTCACCTTGCAGGGAGACGCATCGCGGATGCTGCGCGCAGGCCTGCTGGCGATGATTATTGCCGGTGTATTTGCCGGCCTGCGATTGCTGCGCGGGCACCTGCGCCCGACGGCAGAAGCTGTTGATCCGGACCTGTCAAGGCTGGGGGCGATCATCGCCCAATCGACACGCAGCGATGCCAACCTCGCGCTGCTGGGCGATAAAAAATTCCTGTTTCATCCGGCGGGGGATGCGGTGCTGATGTACCAGGGCTCGGGCCACAGTTATATCAGCATGGGTGACCCCCTGGGCAATCCGGAGCGTTTCGAGGAGTTGGCCTGGAGCTTTCTGGAGCTCTGCGACCTCCAGAATGTCCGCTGTGTTTTTTACGAAGTCGGAGAAAGCCATCTCCCGGTCTATATCGACCTGGGTCTTTCCTTCTCCAAACTGGGAGAGGAGGGGCGGGTTAATCTCGTGGACTTTGACCTCGCGAGCAGTCGCAGGGCGGGTTTACGCCATGCTGTGAACAGGTCAAAGCGTGACGGCGTGGCGTTTTCAGTGGTGCCGGCCGCCGAGGTGCCGCCTATCCTGGCGGAGCTGCGCCAGGTGTCTGACGAGTGGCTCCAGGCCAGGGCGGCACGTGAGAAGGGCTTTTCCCTGGGTTATTTTGAAGCCGCTTACCTGGCGAATTTTGACTGTGCTGTGATGCGCATCGATGGGCGAATTGTGGCCTTTGCCAACCTATGGCAGTGCGCGGCGGCAGGGGAGTTATCCCTCGACCTCATGCGTTTCGGCAGCGCGGCCCCCAAGGGGGTAATGGACGCGATGTTTGCACAGGTGATGCAATGGGGGCGGGAGCGGGGATACCGGTGGTTCAGCCTCGGCATGGCGCCGCTGTCGGGCCTGGAACGCGGATCGCTGGCGCCGGCCTGGAACAAGTTGGGCAATCTTGTCTATCGCTTCGGGGACCACTTTTACAATTTCGAGGGTCTGCGGCAGTACAAGGAGAAATTTGAACCCGAGTGGACGCCCCGGTACCTTGCCGGTAAGGGCGGTATTCATCTGCCGGGCACCTTGCTGGACACCACGGTACTGATTTCCGGTGGTGTCAGGGGGGTGTTCCTGCAGTGATTTTCACCCGCCTGCAACGCGGGCCCATCCCGTCGGCATATCCCGGTACGCAGGGGGCAGTCGGGGTAAATGCGGGCTTTGAAGCATATAGGTGGAAAATACCGTAAGCGGGGTTATACTATTTTGTCTTCGCCATCCTGATAAGAGGGAATAAGAATGGAATATCATGCCGATACACACAGCCTGAAGTGTCCCAAGTGCCACCACGGCATGGAGGAAGTTGCACACGGCGATGTCCTCGTCGATCGCTGCACCCACTGCAAGGGCCTGTGGTTCGATCTGGACGAGGCGCATCAGCTGAAGAACATCAAGGGCAGCGAGGCCCTGGATATCGGCGATGCTACCGAGGGCTGGAAGTGGGACAGCCATGCCGATATCGAATGTCCGCATTGTGGCAAGACCATGGAAAAGGGTCACGACCCGAAACAGAAGCATATCTGGTTTGAGGCCTGTGCCGACCACGGTATGTTCATGGATGCCGGGGAGTTCAAGGATTTCAAGGAGGAGTCCGTGCTGGACTTTTTCCGCAGCCTGATCAAGGGGCGCCGGGATATCGTCGCCCCCTGATTCTGTGTAAGCGCCATCCTCCCCGGGCCCCCCGATGACATCACTCGAGGGGCCGTTTCATTCGAAGCGCTACCCGATGCCGGTTTTTTCCAAAGATTAACTCGCCTGGATTTCAATACCCGCCAGCAACGGCTCCGCCCCGGAAAAATCGAAGTTATCCAGCATCTCCCGCGGCCGTGCCAGCTCACGCACCAGTGTGCTGTCCGGGTCGGCGCTGTCCAGAATCCGGTCCAGCAGGTCGATCGCCGACGGATCGCAGGCTTCGACGGACACCACCAGCTCTGCAAACAGTTCAGCAATGTTTTCCTGCGACCCAGAGCCTGAATTGTGTGCCTCGGCCAGGTCGTTGTTCAGGGTCTGCATAGAGTCCTGCAGGGTGCCAAATAGGGCGGCCATCCCGGCAAAGGTATCGGCGGGCACTTTTTCCTTGTTCCTGGCCCGGGTCTCGATGTCCTCGGCGCAGGCGCCCAATTCCCGGGCGCCGAGGTTATTGGCGATGCCCCTGAGCTTGTGCGCCATGCCGCGCACTTCCTCCAGTTCGCCGCGCTCCTGGTGCGCCTTCAGGAGCCGCGGGGCATCGGCATACCCCTCCAGCAGATCCTTGAGCAGCTTGTAGAACAGTTTTTCATTGCCGGCCAGCCGTGCCAGGCCCGCCTTGATGTCCAGCCCGGGCAGGACGTCGGGCAGGGGTTTTGCTTCCGCTACCGCTGCGTCGGCATCGGCTGTGTCCACCGTGGAGAGATTTTCCAGGTAATCGCCGGGGGGAACGGCGGCCAGCACCGCCTGGTACAGCAGTCTCGGCTCGATCGGCTTGGCAATATGCCCGTTCATGCCAGCCTCTCGCGTGCGGCTGCGATCCTCCGCCATGACGTTGGCGGTCATGGCAAGGATGGGCAGGTCGCCAAAGCGGCCATCAGCACGAATCTTCCCGGTGGCGGCGTAGCCATCGAGGATC
The DNA here is from genome assembly GCA_024642245.1 of Haliea sp. GTDB lineage: Bacteria > Pseudomonadota > Gammaproteobacteria > Pseudomonadales > Halieaceae > JARRPM01. The sequence goes on along the minus strand of JAHEBM010000027.1, from coordinate 9,957 downwards.
GGCATCTGTACGTCCATCAACACGCAGTCGTAGGGGTTGTTCAGGACCTTCTCCACGGCCTCGGCGCCGTTGCAGGCGGTGTCCAGCACCAGGGGTACTTTTTGCAGTAACTCGCAGGCGATCTGCAGGTTGATCTCGGAGTCGTCAACCACCAGCACTCGCGCTCCCTTGATCGGCGCCAGGTCGGAGATGTCAAAAGACTGGCGTTTCGCTCCGGCGCGGCGCGCGGGTTGCTTGCCGAAGGCCAGCATGATCGTATCCAGCAGCGCAGAGGGCTTGATTGGCTTGGCAAGGAAGGCATCCACCATCGATTCATGCTCGCTGCTGGGCATGCGCCAGGAGGACAGCAGTACGATTTTCGGCGCGGGTTTGCGGTCGCGAATCGCCAGGGCGACATCCAGCCCGGTCATGCCCGGCATCATCCAGTCCAGCAGCACCAGGTCGAATGGCTCTTCCCGATCGATGACAGCCAGTGCCTCCTCACCGCTCTCCGCCAGCGTGGCCCGGTAACCGAAAGAGTGCAGGTACTCTCGCAGGATATCCCGCGAGGCCTCGTTATCGTCCACCACCAGCACCTTGAGGTCCGTCGGGGCTTCGGGCTCCGGTTTATCCTCCGCGGACTGCTCGCCAATATTGAACTTCAGGCTGAAATGGAAGCTGCTGCCTTCGCCGGGTGCGCTGTCCACTTCGATCTGCCCGCCCATCCCCTGGGTGAGTTGCTGGGAGATTGCCAGCCCAAGCCCGGTGCCGCCGTACTGTCGGGTGATGGTGCTGTCGGCCTGGGAGAAGGATTTGAACAGGCGTTGTTGCTGTTCGGCATTCATGCCGATACCACTGTCGCGCACGTCGAAGTGCACGGTAACCCGGTCGCCCGAGCGGCCGGACTGGCGGATCTCGACCACCACAGCGCCCTTCTCGGTAAACTTGATGGCGTTGCCCGCGAGATTGATCAGTATCTGGCCCAGGCGTGTCGGGTCGCCCAGCAGGGTATCCGGCAGGCTCGGGTCGCGCTGGAACACCAGTTCGAGTTTCTTGGCCTGGCAGCGCACCATGCAGATCGTGGCCAGGTTATCCAGCACCGCATTGAGTGAGAACGGCACGTTCTCGAATTCCAGCTTGCCGGACTCCAGCTTCGAGAAGTCGAGGATGTCGTCGATGATGCTGCGCAGGGCGTTGGCTGCACCATCCACCTTGATGAGGTAATCCTGCTGCTTGGGAGTGAGCTCGGTCTCCAGGCACAGGTCGGTCAGGCCGATGATGGCATTCATCGGCGTGCGTATCTCGTGGCTCATATTGGCCAGGAACGTGCCCTTGGACATATTCGCCTTCTCGGCCTCGTTGCGTGCCTCCTCGGCAGACTGGAACAGCTGGCCATTGCGGATTGCCGTGCCCATCTGGGTCACGTAGCGCTCGATGGACTGGATCTCCCTGGCGTGCAGTTCGAAGGGTTCCTCGGTGCCCACAAAGAAAATCGTGCCGATAGGCTTGTTCTCGATCACCAGCGGGCACAGCAGGAAGGACATCATTGGGCTGTGCTGGTAGATAAATTTGTCGGTTGCGCCGGCCTGCGCAAGGCCTTCCTGGGTCACCGTGCCGCGGTATATGGTCTGCTGGAGTACGATTGACGCAGCGGTAAAGCTGTCGTTGGCATCCAGCGGTATGCCATCGCCCATCAACAGGTCCTGCACGGCGGGATCAAAAGGCACACCCTCCTGTAAAACCAGCCGCACGCGCTTGTCACCCGGGTTCACCAGGAAAACGCCCATCTGGTCAAAGGTGAATAATTGCTGCAGGCCCTCGTAGATCGTGCGCTTGACCGCATCCAGGTCCAGTGTGGAGTTCACGATGCTGGCAATCCGGTTCAGGTCGGAGATTTCCCTGAACGCTTCATTCACTTCTGATGTGCGCTCCTCGACTTTGGTTTCCAGGGATCTCTCCGACTCCTGCAGGGCGGTGATGGCTTTGCGCATGCCGTCAGCTGCGGTTTTCAATCGGCCGCCTGATTGCCACAGTGACAGCATGACAACGCAGCATAGCGCTGTCGTGGCAAAGGATTCGACATAAGCCAGCACCCTGTCCGGAACATGCGATGTGTAAATGGTAGGGAACAACTGGCCTACGCTTCCGAGCACGATAAGACCGATAGATCCGACGATCAGCCAGCGGAACATCTTTTGGGAGACAAAGGGCAGCACCATCAGTATGGGCAGGGTAGCGGTGACAATGAGAATGCCGTAAACGCGTTCACCGATGATAATCATGAAAAAAGAGATCAGGTACCATACGGTAGTCACCAGCGCGACCGACCGATCAAGGTTGTCCCGGCGGGCCTGGCGATGCGCAAAAATACAGAGCGGCAGTAGCACGAGAATGATTGTAAGCGCGAGACCATCAGCCACGGGGCTCTTGAAAAACAGGCCCAGTACCGAGGCTATTGATCCCACTGTGACAAACAGGAGGGTGGTGACGAAGGTAATACGCGAGAATTGCTGCGCCTCTGCACTGAGTTCCGTGTTTGCTTTATCCACGTTTCATGCGGCCTCTTGTCATAGATACTGCAATTAATTAAGTGCAGCAGTATAAGCCATAATTGCCACAGGGTATAAAAATAGGTATTTTAGCCCGTATGAATGCGACCGCAAATACCAAAACCCGAATCCTTATCGTCGATGATGAGCCGGCCAATATCAAAATATTGAGCAACCTGCTGGCCGCTGACTATGCGCTGAGCGTTGCGACCAATGGCAAGCAGGCCCTGGAAGTGGCCCGGGTACAATCCCCGGATCTGGTCCTGCTCGATATGGTGATGCCGGAAATGGATGGTATTGAAGTGTGCCAGGCGCTCAAGGGCGAGGATACTACAAAGGATATCCCCGTGATTTTCGTCACCAGTATGAGCGACAGCTTCAATGAGGAACGCGGCCTCGATGCCGGTGCGGTGGATTACATCAGCAAGCCCATCAGCCCGCCTATCGTGAAAGCCAGGGTGAAGATCCATATCCAGAACTACCTTTCCAAGAAGTTCCTGGAAAAGCTTTTGTCTTCGCAGACAACCACGCTGGAAGATGCGAAGGAAGGCGCCAAGTCGCTGCTGGTTTTCGTCTAGGCGTTTTCCGCTGGTTTAACCACGGCTTTTCAGCCGCCATCCGTCATCAGTTTATCGATATACGCCACGAAACTGGCGCGATACCCGTCCTTGGTCCTGGCCCAGAATTGCTTTATCCGCGGCACCGAGATGGCCGCCCTGGTGCGCCGCTCCCAGGCCTCGAAATATTCCGGGTCCAGGTTGTCTTTCTGGTACTGCAGGAATACCAGCTCATTGAGCTCAAACAGTGCTGACAGGTAGCCCTGGTATTTCAGGTCTTCCAGTGGTGTGAGGGTCTCGTTCATGCCCGCCTTCAGGCGAATGTCCGCAAGGTCACCTGTATAGGACTCCGAGCGGAACTTGATCGCCAGCTCCATCACCGAGTGAATGCTGGCGTCGCGAGTCTCCGCTGCCCCCTGCTTGGTCTGGAAGGCCAGGTACACCAGGGAGATGAACACCCCGATGGATCCCAGGAAATCACCTATCGCGCCCAGCGCGTCCCAGTTGATGGCATCCATACGTCTGACCTCTGCTGATTATTCCTGATTGGTCGCCTCAGCGACGGGACTCATTAGCCCGCCATAAACTGCGTCGGCCTTTCGATACCGGGCATAAAAACCTGGTCGTTTCGGTTCCTGCTCGATATTGCCCTATTTGAGCAAGCTGCATTTGAGCTCCGTGCCAAACCAGTACACCAGGGCCTCGCCGTGATGCTCCCAGAACTCGACTCCGCTGGCGACGTATTTGGCACCCGAGCCGCTGGGCGCGATGAATGCGACCACCTGGTCCTGTCCATGCGTCAGTACCACGCTGGCCGGTACCGTGCCGGAATAGAAGGCGGCATAGAACGGCTCCGCATTGTCTTTGCCGCAGTTATAGGCAATAGCGGTTGGCGCGATGAGTTCTCCCGACCTGATCTGGAGCTCAACTATCCGAGTCTGGTATGTTTCGGTCACGCAATCGAGGGTATCCGCGGCTTTCCAGCAATCGTTGCGGCCCTTGATCCAGCCGCGCTGTTCGACCTTCAGGGCGGGAAGCTCGGACTGTGGCAGCGCTGACTGAGCCGACTGGTACACGCGGGCCAGTTCCTGGTCCAGGGCTGCCAGGTTCTCGTCAGAGCAAATCAACTGCTCTACCTGGCCGGAAGCACCTGCGCAGTCGAAAGCCGGCGCGTCGGCGTTGGCGGTCACCGGGAATAAAAAAATACAGACTGCGATGGCGGTCGCTCGCATCATCACGTGCAGGCCTGCGTTGAAATTCATTTGCGTGTCTCCTTTTAAAGCCACTTCTTGCGCTTGAAATACACCAGCAGCACGCCGGGAATGGAAATAAACGCCAGCCACAGTGTAGGGTAGGCCCATTTTACTTTCAGCTCGGGCATATACTCAAAGTTCATGCCGTATATTCCGGTCAGGAAGGTCAGCGGGATAAAGATGGACGCAAAGACCGTCAATACCTTCATGACCTCGTTCATCTTGTTGCTGACGCTGGATATGTAAATATCAAGCAGGCCGGAGATGATGTCCCTGTGCAATTCGATGGATTCGATAATGCGAATGGCGTGGTCGGACACGTCCCGCAGGTAAATATGGGTTTTCTCATCGATAAGCGGGGATTCGCTGCGCAGCATCTCACTGATCAGTTCCCGTATGGGCGACACGTAACGCCTGACGCCGACGATCTCCCGCTTCAGGCGCTGGATCCTGTTGAGTATGGCGTTACTGGGGTCTCCCGCAAGCAGCTGGTCTTCTATCACCGTTATCGCCTCGTCCAGTGAGTCGATAAGGATAAAATTCTGGTCGATGATCGCATCGAGGATGGAGTAGGTGAGGAAGTCGGCTCCCAGGCTGCGGAACCTGCCCCGGCTGGTCCTGATTCTCTGCTGGACGGGGGCGAACACCTCGTCCTTTTTTTCCTTGAACAGGAAGACCATGTTTGCCATCAGCAGCAGGCTGATCTGTTCATAAGAGACGGAAAAATTCTCGCCCCCGGCGTCCAGGCCCTTGAGTACGATAAACAGGTAATCTTCGAATTCTTCGAACTTGGGTCGTTGGTGGGTGTTCAGTATGTCTTCCAGTACCAGCTGGTGAATACCGAACATCGAGCCGATTTCCTCCACCACCGAGACATTGGCCAGACCCTCGACGGTAACCCAGGTAATGGTTTCGCTGTCACGGTAAGGCAGCAATTCCTGGATGGATGTGATCTCGAGCTCGTTCACATCGTCCTTGCTGTAATCCATTATCGAGATGCGCACCTGTTGCGCATGGACATTGCCCACGTGAACCAGTGAGCCTGGCGCCATGCCGGTTTTATGGGAGGTCTGGCCGCGTAATTCGCTTTTCACAATTCGCTATTACCGTGCTGGGTAAATGACAGGTGGAGCGCCGGGCTCTTGTCGGCCAACTAGCTCCTCTGGGCTGCCGTGGGAACAGGCATTGGTTGCGCCGGGGAAATCGATTACCGCATCCGCCGTCTTACTGACCGGTGGGTGGCTGTGGCCCCCGGGATTTACGTGTTCCATACGCCGCCCCAAATAAAAAACAAGCAAATGACACTACAGGAATACTACGCTGAAAAGCATCGTGATTGTACCTGCCGATGGCAGCAGATCACGCCTGTGTTGTGGCACAATGACCTGCACCAGGCGTAAGCTGGTGTCCAAACACGTATCGACAGGAAGACTGACAATGTCCGGGCATATTACCTACGCACCACCCAGGGTCTGGAAATGGGATATGGAAAATGGTGGCAAATTCGCCAATATAAACCGGCCTGTGTCGGGCGCCACCAGCGATAAGCCGCTGCCGGTAGGCAAGCATCCCTTGCAACTGTACTCGCTGGCCACTCCCAATGGGGTGAAAGTGACCATCATGCTGGAAGAGTTACTGGAGCTGGGCAGGCAGGAGGCTGAATACGATGCCTACCTGATCAATATCGAGGGGGGCGACCAGTTTGGCAGCGGCTTTGTTGCCATCAATCCCAATTCAAAAATACCGGCACTGCTCGACACGAGTACACACCCTCCCACCCGGGTGTTCGAGTCGGGGGCAATCCTGCTCTACCTGGCAGAGAAGTATGATGCATTCTACCCCATGGATTTGTCCGCCAGGGCAGAGTGCCTGTCCTGGTTGATGTGGCAAATGGGCAGTGCCGCTTTTCTCGGGGGCGGCTTTGGTCATTTCTATGCCTACGCGCCAGAAAAGTTCAAGTACCCCATTGATCGCTACGCCATGGAGGTCAAGCGCCAGCTCGACGTGCTGGACAAGAACCTGTCGACCCGTCGCTTCCTGTGTGGGGACGAATACACCATAGCCGACATGGCCACCTACCCCTGGTACGGCGCCCTTGTTTTGCACAATATCTATGACGCCGCGGAGTTCCTGGACGTTGCGTCCTACAGCCACGTGGTGCGCTGGGCGAGGGCAATAGAAGAGCGCCCCGCTGTCCAGCGCGGCCGTCGGGTCAACCGGGCCTGGGGGCCAGAGGAGCTGCGCTTACCGGAGCGTCACAGCGCCAGTGACTTTGATAGCAGCACCGCTTAGAACGTGTTGACCTGCTCAACAATGCCCGGTGTTCAACGGTAGCGGGCCTATAGCTCAAACCGGTAGCGGCGCAGCCATACCGTCGCCCGGATCGCCACCGCGGCGAACAGCAGTCCGAGACCCATTTTCAGGGCGTCGACGTTGGCCCACTCGTTGCCGCTGATATAAAACCCCACGGCATCCTCGCTGCCTTTGTAGTGGGGCAGGTGCTGGCCGACTGCTGAACCGACAAAGTGGCTGCCGATGAATATCTGCTCGAGCACCACCAGGGCAACCACGGGGGCCACTGCCAGCATGAACGGCGAGCGCCGTGCTCCTGCGGAGGCCAGCATGAGCCACGCATACAGCGGGGCGATCCAGATTGCGGTAATTACCCAGCCGACGATCGGTGTGACCAGCAGGGGCATGATGTCGATATTGCCCGCCAGGGCCTCAATTGGATTCACATCCATGCGCCACATAAGCAGCATCGACAGTAGCGCGGTGATCAGCTGGGTAATTAAAGACGCGGCAATGTAGATACCTGGCGCTGCGACAAGCGCGACAAGAAGTTTTGCGGCAACCTGTTCCCAGTCGGACACCGGCATCGATTTCCAGAACAGTATCGATCTGTCCTTGCGGTCGTTAAAGAGGCTGCCCAGCAGGTAATTGATGGTGACAGCCACGAGCACTACCAGCATAAAGCTGTGCATGAGGTTAAACATGATATTGAGTGTTCCAGACTCTTTCGCGTCGTCATCAACCTGGCCTTGGCGGGTCGTTCCCGCGCCTGGTTTGAAAGTCCATCCGCGCGAGAAATTCCACTCTTCCTCCGCAAGGGGTTCCTGCTGCTCGCTAACGCTGTAGCGGGCACTGCTGTCGCCGTTGTCGTCAAGTTGAATGCTGAACTTTATCTCGCGGCTGCTATCGGAGCCTGCCAGCGAGTCCATCATTACTTCCCCCATAACGGAGATGCGATTGGCCAGTATCACGCTCGCGAGCATGATGAGCGTCAGGGTAGCGGCGATGGCCAGCGGCGTGATCACCAGTGAATTGCGATACTCCCTGAGTTCCCGGACCACGAGCGAATGCATTCGCGATGGCTTGCGCTTATTCATGGTTGTTTTCTCCCGCTACCGTGGCAACAAACAGGTTGGATACTGATGGTGTTCGCAGCTCGCCCAGCGGCTCCAGCAGGTGTCGGTCGGTGCCGTGGTAGATAATGGCCTGGCCACCCAGTATGTTGCGGCTGCCGACGTGGGGTATAGCCCTGGCCCTTGCCGTCGTATCACCCACCGCGTGCAGCTCGACGTACTCCTGTTCGATTTCTGACAGGGACTTGTTCATGACGATCCTGCCGCGATGCATGAACAGAACATGCGTGAGTATGTTCTCTACTTCTTCAACCTGGTGGGTGGAGATGATGATGCTGCGCTCGCCAAAAAAGTAATCATTGATCAACTGGTCAAAAAAACGTTTGCGAAAAAGGATATCCAGGCCCAGTGTCGGTTCGTCAAGGACCAACAGGCGCGCATCGATAGCCATTACCAGCGCCAGGTGGAGCTGGACGGTCATGCCTTTTGACAGTTCACGTATCCTGCGGTCAAGTCGTATCTCTGTGGCAGCCAGCGAGGCCTCGGCGGCGCGGCGGTCGAAGCGCGGGTGGACTCCCGCCGTGTAATCGAGTAATTCCCTGACGCGCATCCAGCCTGGCAGTGTCGCGGTGTCGGCGATAAAGCTGACCCCTTGCATGAGGTCTGCGCGTTGCTCTCTCGGCCTGGTTCCCAGTACCTCGAGTTCACCCGAGTAGGATGAAAGCCCGAGTAAGGCACGCAGCAAGGTTGTCTTGCCTGCGCCGTTGGGGCCTATGAGCCCTACCACGGCGCCGCCGGGGATATCCAGGTCAATGCCATCCACCGCCCTCAGCTTGCCGAAACTGCGAGTCAGCTTGCGAGCGCGGACAATTGCTTGTGTCATAATCTACTCCTGGCGTCTCTCAATAAGCCGACTACCCTTTCGAGGTCCAGCCCCAACATATCCGCGCGCTCGGCAAAGGCGGGAATCTCCTCAGCGATGAATCGTTGCTGTTCGTTGTCAGTCAGTGCGGTTCGTGCCCCGGTGGTCACGTACATTCCCAGACCCCTGCGCATTTCCAGCAGCCCGATGTCTACCAGTTCCTGGTAGGCTTTACCGACTGTCAGGTGGTTTACCCGGTAATCGGCCGCGACCTGCCGCACCGATGGTACGGCTTCACCCTCGGCAAAACTGCCGTCCATTATTCGCTCCACAACCATGTCCCTCAGTTGTCGGTAGATTGGCTGGTTATCTTTCCATTCGTGGGTCACGCGATGTCTCCCGGCGGCAGGCCTAATCCCGCTTGTGCAGGTCCCCGGAACCCAGGATCGAACTCTCGATTTCGGGGCTTCCGCGGTAATAGATGTCACCACTTCCCATGATAACTGCTGCCATGGTGGTGCTGGTGCCTATAATGGCTGTGCCGGAGCCCACGATATTGATCTCCACTGAGTTGGCGTTGATTTTTCCGAAATCCATAGCCCCGGAGCCCACGATATTCATGGTCAGGTCAACGCCGGACGCGGACTCTTCTGCGCTGATGTCCCCGGAACCGCTGATAGACGCCTTGACGGATTTGACCGCAAGCTGTCCCAGGTTGATATCTCCCGAGCCGGCTCGAGTCATCTCCAGCGATTTTGCCTCCAGGTCTGCCAACTGGATGTCGCCAGAACCGGTGGCCGTCATATTGACGGACTGCCCCTTCAGCGCGAAGAGCCTGATGTTACCTGAGCCAGCCAGCGCCACGGACAAGTCATCGACTTCAAACGGCTTGACGTAGACGTCGCCGGAGCCCTGCAGGTCGAGGGAGTGCAATTCGGGCAGGGTCAGCTTGAATTTCACACCGGAAAAGTCAGCTTCGGGCCGCTCCTGCCTGCTTTTTCCCAGCACCAGTGTGCCGCCCTGTACAAAGAAAGGCTGCTGTTCCTGGCCAGAGGGGTTGCCCCGCACCAGCAGCAGGCTTGGCTCCCCCTGGCTGATTTCCACCTCGACCGGTCCGTAGACCATAACCGATTCCGCCTCCAGGTCTTCGACCCGCTGTGTATCCCGGGCCGCTATTGCGGCCAGCGGAAACAGAAGCAATACAATAGCCAGTATGCGCGTCATTCGGGATTCTCCTGTGCCGGCCCTGTGGTCGGTGAGATATAGTGTTATACATAACTATAACACTAAAAAATCAAAAAGCAATAGCGGCGGGCGCGGCTGACTGACCCGGGTCGAATGGATCTGCGTCCCGTTAACGATCCGTCGTTCCCGCGTAGTTGGGAATCGAGT
>JAHEBM010000026.1:34908-42682 GCA_024642245.1 Haliea sp. | reverse complement strand
TGCGGTGGCGGACTTCCTGGGGCAGAAACCTTTTCTTATGGGCGACAGACCCACCCAGATCGACGCGGTGGCCTACGGTGTGCTGGCAAACCTGCTGCTGGTGCCTATCGATTCCCCCGTGAGGGACGCGGGGCTCGCACTGCCTGGCCTGGTGGCCTATCTCGAGCGCATTAAAGCGCTGTATTTTTCCTGAGGAGGACCTCATGACCTGGACGAAACGCCTGCTGTCAGCCCTTTTTGCACTTGGTGTGGCGGTGGGCATTGTCCTGGCCTGGTTACTGTTGTTTTACAAGTCGCCACCGGTGAACCCGGCCTGGGCCCTGGCGGGCAGCAAGGACATTCCGGCAGGGGCCGTGACGGTGCGCTTTAGCGGTACCTCGACCCTGCTGTTCAGTGACGGTGAAACACGATGGATGGTTGACGGCTGGTTCAGTCGCCCCGGTCCTCTCCAGGTATTGTTCGGTACGGTCGCGCCAGACCTGGCAGCCATCGAGCGTGGGTTGGCCGCCAACCAGGTCTCCTCGCTCGCCGCGGTGATTCCCATGCATTCCCACTACGACCATGCTATGGACGCGCCGGAGGTCGCGCGGCGTACCGGGGCGGTGTTGATGGGCTCGGAGTCTACCGCCAATATCGGGCGTGGCTGGGGCCTGCCGGAGTCGCAGATCCGGGTGCTGACCGACCGGGCCCCGTTCCAGCTGGGCAAGTTTGTGATCACGCCGATCGTGTCCCGGCACTTCGAGTTTCCGGATCCCGAGCTGCGTGAGCGTGCCCTGGGTGATCCCGAGATCACGGCACCGCTGGTGCCGCCTGTATCCGTCTTTGACTACAAGCTCGGGCAGGCCTACGTGCTGCATGTCAGTCACCCGAAAGGGACCTGGCTGATTGTGGGCAGCGCGGGCTACCGGGAGGGTGCGCTGGAGGGCTTCCCGGCTGATACCGTCTTTCTCGGTGTGGGTGGCCTCGGCTCCCAGACCGGGGACTACCGGGAGAGCTTCTGGCGCGAGACCGTGGGCCGGGTGGCCCCGCGGCGGCTGATCCCCATTCACTACGACAGCCTGACCGCGCCCGCGGAAGGGCCGTTGCGGGGGCCGCTGAATGCCGAGGCCTTCCTGGCCGGTGGCCTGGAAAATACCCGGTTGTTCCTGGAGCAGAAGCAGGCGGATAACCCGGACCTGCGCTTCAATACCCTGCCGCGTTTCGACGAGGTGGTATTGTTCCGGTAGCACCGTCGGTGGAGTGAACTCAGGCAAAGACCCCGTGGATATACCACTTGCGGGACAAGCGGTCGCGGAAGACCCAGTAATGCTGCCCATTGGGATCACCTGCAATGTAATAGTCCCGGCTCACCGCCTCCTGCCACCAGTTGTCCTCGATCCGCTCGGGCCCGTGCAGCAGGGTAAGTGCGCCGTTCCAGTACAGGTGCTGGCGTGTCTGTCGCAGTACCCGGGGCTGGGGCATAAGCCAGAAGGGGCGCTGGGCGCAGGGGGGGCCGCAGGGGGGCTCGCCTCCCGGCCGGTCGCTGCTGACGTGCACTGCAAATTCCGGCAGGTGCTCGTCCCGACAACCGACTTTTTCGATAGCCTGCAGGCCCAGGCGGCTGCGCAACCGATCCAGCAGGTGGGCCAGGGGTTCCCGCTGCCTGCCCGGATTGAACAGGTCGGTATTTTCCGGCTGTCCCGGGCGTAAGTTGCCGCAGTTGAGAGCCAGGCCTTCCACGCCGCCGGCCAGTTGCAACTGCTCAAAACAAATACTGGTGAGCTGGTGCCAGTTTTTCCAGTCGCTGTGACTGCTGGCGCTGCGTACGCTGACCTCCCGAACGGTCCGGTCTATACCGATCAGCTGCCAGCAGATCTCGGTGGTTTGCAGCTGGGTGCTGCGCAGGAAGGTGCACAGTGATTGCAGCAATAACTGCATGGCGGGCAACAGTTCCGCGTTGGCTTTTACCTCGTAGCCAAACCAGTACTCGTCACGAAAGGTTTTCGGGGGCTGGTAATCTGCTTGCCTGTCTTCCTGCTGGCCCAGCAGCTGTTGCAGGAAGCAGGTGAACTCCCTGCCGCAGCGCCGGCCCAGGGCGGCAGTGGGCAGCGCGAGGATATCTCCCAGGGTATGCAGGCCGGCCCGGCGCAGTGAATCGACGGCGGTGGGGAAGGTGTCCAGCAAGCCCAGCGGCAGTGGGGCGAGACGCTCGGCCAGGGGGCGGGTGATATCCAGTGCCGTATCCGCCGGGGCAAATGACAGCAGCCAGGCGGCCTTGGGGGTGGGCGCCAGGCCATACTCCACACTGTAGCCGCGACTGCTGATGCCGCTTCTTACCCGGGTCAGCAGGCCGTCCAGTCCCTGGAACAGGTTCAGGCAGCCGCCAATTTCCAGTTGCAGGCAGTCCTGGTGCCAGCTGAACAGGCTGGGAGTGATGCCATAGGCCCAGCAGCACAGCTGCTGCAGGCAGCGCTGTTCGGCGCTCTCATCCCGTTCCAGCAGTTGCAGTGGTTCGTTGTTGGCCAGTGCGTGCACCGTCGCGGTACCCATGCCCGCCCGGATGCCGAGGGCGGCGGCATGATCATTGGCACATACCACCCGCTGCCTGGCCAGCACCACCACCGCTTGTTCCTCCGAACGGTTCAGGCATTGCAGGGGCAGTTGGCCAAAGCGCAGGCACAGCCACAGGCTCATCGGCAGCGGCCCGCTCCACAGGCCGTTTTTAGCGGGGGCAATATCCCCATTATGAATATAATACTGTACATATATACAGTATTATTGATTGATGCGGATCTGTCCAGCCCGGTCCGCCGACGGCGGGCACGGCCGGGAATCCTTACCGGGCGTGCGGGCTCACCCGCCCACCCCGGTGTTTTCCAGCAGGTAGGTGATCAGTACTTTTACCAGGAAACCGACGATACCCATGGCCAGCCCTATGTAGAGGATCAGGGTGCCGAACTTGCCGGCATTGCTGCGTTTGGCCAGGTCCCAGACGATAAAAATCATGAAGAGGATGAGGGCGCCTACACCCAGGGTGACGCCGTACTCTGTCAGCCACTCGTCCATTCAGGCCTGTTCCACAATGGCTGGCCTGGATCAGGCGGTGACAATGACTTCTGCTTCGAGGTGGGATTCGGCCAGCATTGAGCGGGTGATGAGGCAGACCTCCTCGGCTTTCCCCAGCAGGCGCTGGGCCTTTTCGGCGTCGGTACCCGCCGGTACTGTCAACGTGGCCCTGACCGTGAATTTCGTGAAGCGGGTGACGCGCTCGACCCGTTCCAGCACACCCTCGGCGGAGCATTCCAGGTTGGTCCAGTCAAGTTTGGAGGCCCTGGCAATGGAGCGGAAGGTCAATATGAAGCAATCGGCAACGGCTCCGACCAGCAGGGTCTCGGGTGACCACTGGTCGCCGGGGCCGCCGAACTCCGCCGGCGATGCGGTAACCAGCTGGGGTAGATCGTCCGCCTTGAGTGCGATAGTGCCTTCGGCCTCGGCGCTGGCGCTGACGTGATAGTGGTGAGGTAAATCCTGCATAAAAAGACTCGGCTGCTTGTGGGTCAGCTGCCCAGTATAGCGAAATTTCCCACTGCTGGAGACTGTATAGAGAGTCCGGTAAAGGGATTTTTATGGAGGGCAAAGAACCCGGCAATATTGCCTTCCCTGATTTACGGTAAGCGCAGGCCGATTGCGTGATTCTACCCGGCGCTTCCAAGTGCGGCGGCCGGCGGGGGGCAGGTTGGCAGTTCCCACAACTGCGGCTGCCCGGGTACATCCTCTGCCTGTGGCAGGTCCACGTCGATATGCTGGTTGCCCCCGCGCTGCTTGAGGATGTGTACCCTGCGGTATTCCCGCATTTGCAGGCGCAGGCTGGCGGGGGCGTGGTTGTCGGCGGCCACGGTGGGGCGGAACAGTACTGCAAGACTGTCGCCATTGGTGGCCGCCAGTTGCAGCTTGCGCAGTTCACTGTAACTGTAGTTGTGCGTTCCCAGCCAGCTGAACACGGCGCTGCAGGTGCTGCTGCGCAGGGCCTGCTCGGTGCTCCACAGCAGGTCCTGGCGGTTCTTTGGGTGCACCAGTAAAACCTGCCCGGTGTCGATGCCCCGGGCTGCCAGCAGTGGCGCATAGGGTATGTAGGGCGGGGCGATAAACGCCTGCCAGCGGCCCTGCTCGCTGAGCCGCTCCATGGCGGGCAGGAACAGCCCCATTGCCCCCAGTCCGTTACTGTCACTCAGCAGTTCGATGGTGCTGTCCAGGGGCCAGCCGCCCTGGTCCAGCTGTGCATCCAGGCTGCCATACCCTGTTGCGAGGCCCGCCCCGCCGCCGTGGGGACTGTGACGTTCGCTGTTGGCAGAGGGCTCGTGGTGGTGAAAGCGACGGTGGCGCCCGCGCCAGGTGTCATTGCGATTGATGATTTGTTCGAGCACTTCATTCATGGTCTTGCCCCGGGGGAGAATTCCCCATCAAATAAACTGTATGGATATACAGTAGTATCGGAATGAACAGAATGCAAGCGGTGAATGGGGCGTTTGTGGAGACCGGCCAGCGGGCGTCCCTGCCCGGCCGGGGCGTGGGGATATACCTGGCGCAGGCGGCCATGCTGTTGGCGTGTCGTGCCATGCCCCGGGTTGCGTCTGGCGGGTAAAGTGTGTTCCAGGTTATCGACATCCAGGCCCAAGAAAGAGCGATTCCCCTTGATGCCCCCTTTTGGGGGCATTTTTTTGCCTGGAGCCAGGGCTCAGCCCCGGCAGAGACGGATAACCAGGTCTTCCAGGTTGTCCCAGGGCTTGCCGCCGGCGAAGCCCTTGATGCTGCCGTCTACCTTTACCCCCAGTTCCAGCAGCAGGGCGATTGAGCCCGGCTTGTGGCGGGCCAGGGCCGCCTGCATCAGCGGAACGCGGTTCTTCCACACCCGCCGGGCGTTCAGTGCCTGCATGGCGCCACGGCCGTCGGGGCATTCCTGCTGCACCTCGTGCAAGGTGCGTATCTCCCGGGTGAGGGCCCACAGGGCAATGGTGGGCTCGGTGCCCTCGCCGCGCAGGCCCTGCAGTATGCGCAGGCTGCCGGCCGTATCCCCCTTGAGGGCCATGTCGGCGAGCTCGAACACGGTATAGCGGGCATTGTCGGATACCGCATCGATAACGTTGCGGGCAGTAATTGCCGAATCCGTTACCAGCAGTTTCAGTTTTTCCACTTCCTGCACGGCCGCCAGCAGGTTGCCTTCCACCCGGTCGCACAGCAGCTGCAGTGCGTCGTCATCGATGCTCATACCCGCGGCGCTGACGCGCTGGCGTAGCCAGCCGGGCAGGTTGCGGGCATCCACGGGCCATACCTGGATTACCGCACCTGCCTTGTCCAGGGCCTTGAACCACTTGCTGTTGGTGGACTGTTTGTCGATCTTGCCCGCGACCATCAGCAGTACATCGTCGCCACTGGCGATATCCAGGTACTCACACAGGGCCTTGCTGCCATCAGTCCCGGGCTTGCCGCTGGGCAGTCGCAGTTCAACCAGCTTGCGCTCGGCAAACAGCGACATGCTGGTGGCGCTGTGCAGAATTTCCTGCCAGTCGAAACTCCGGTTGCCGGCATCTATCACTTCGCGCTCGGTGCAACCCAGTTCCCGTGCCCGGAGCCGGATGAGGTCGCAACATTCCTGCAGCAGCAGGGGTTCTTCGCCACTGACCAGGTAAGTCCGCAGAAGTGATTTTTTCAGGTGAGCCGCGAGCTGCTCGGGGTAGACGCGCATCAGGGGGCGCTGGTGGCGAAAAAGCCGATGCGCCGGATAATCTGCTGGGCCAGCTCGGTGCGCATTTCCGCTTTCAGTATCCGGATCTCCTCGCCCTTGCCCAGGGCGTTGCGCGGGTCGTTCTCCATCTGCCTGATGACGGAGGCAGTGGTATCAGGCATCGCCTCGTGACCGCTGGCATCCAGCACTGAAAAAGTCGACTGCATGGTGAGTTCGAGCTGTGAGACCCGGGCTTCCTTGTTGAGGGACAGGTTGGCCTGGCTGAATCGTTCCGGACCCAAAACCAGTGAGTAGCTGGCAGCAGTCCGGTCTGTCCAGGTGATGTCGTTGGTGGTAAAGACCGTGCGCACTGCCTGGCTGAATTCGCCGTTGGGGTTATTGGTCACCAGGAACATTTTTTTCCAGCTGTCGGGGAGGGCAGCTCCCCCGGTACCGGTGCCGCGCAGCTGGAAGCCACAGGCGCAGAGCAGGCAGGCAATGCCCAGGATGAGGGTGTAACTGGCAAAGCGCCGCTGCATGACTGGTATCCCGGTTGGCATCAATTGGCCACAATATTAACTAATTTGCCGGGTACCACAATGACCTTGCGCACCGTAACGCCCTCGAGGAAGCGCGCGACGTTGGGTTGTTGCAGGGCCAGGGCCTCCAGTGCGGGCTTGGCAGTGTCCACGGCAACTGTCATCTGCGCCCGCACCTTGCCATTGACCTGTACCGCCATGTCGATGGTGTCACGTTCCAGCGCAGATTCGTCGGTCGCGGGCCAGGGGGCGTGCATCACATCGCCACTACCGCCCAGCAGCTGCCAGAGGTGGTGGCTGATATGGGGCACGATAGGGCACAGCATGAGCACCACCGCGCGCAGGGCCTCGTGGGCGAGGGCGCGGTCCTGGGCCTTGTCTTCATCGAGCTTGCCCACTTCGTTGCACAGTTCCATCACGGCTGCGATCGCGGTGTTGAAGGTCTGGCGCCGGCCGAAGTCATCCCCCACCTTGGCGATGGTCTCGTGGGTCTTGCGACGCAGGGTCTTCTGCCGGGCGTCCAGCGCGGCGACGTCCAGTTCCGGTGCCGGGAACTCCAGCTGCCGGGCCACCAGTTTCCACAGGCGCTTGAGGAAGCGGTTGGCACCCTCCACCCCGGAATCGGACCATTCCAGCGATTGCTCAGGCGGCGCCGCGAACATGCTGAACAGGCGCACCGTGTCGGCGCCGTAACTGTCGATCAGGGACTGGGGATCTACCGTGTTGCCCTTGGACTTGGACATCTTGCTGCCGTCCTTGAGCACCATGCCCTGGGTCAGCAGGCGAGTGAAGGGCTCATCGGAATGGACCAGGCCCTCGTCCCGCATCAACTTGTGGAAAAAGCGGGCGTATAACAGGTGCAGGATAGCGTGCTCGATGCCCCCCACATACTGGTCTACCGGCGCCCAGTAATCGGCCTCGTCATCCAGCATCGCGTTGTCATTGCGGGCGCAGGCATACCGGGCGTAATACCAGGACGACTCCATGAAGGTATCGAAGGTGTCTGTTTCCCGGGTGGCGGGGCCGCCGCAACCGGGGCAGGTGGTTGCGTAAAACTCCGGCATTTTCTTGATGGGGGAGCCAACGCCCTCAAAAGCGACCTCGGTGGGAAGGACCACCGGCAGGTCCTGGGCGGGCACCGGCAGTGTGCCGCAGCTGTCGCAGTTGATGATGGGTATGGGTGCGCCCCAGTAGCGCTGGCGCGATACGCCCCAGTCCCGCAGGCGATAGTTGGTGGTGCGCTCACCCTTGCCCTGGGCTTCCAGGCGGTCAGCGATAGCGTTGAAAGCGCCGCTGAAGTCGAGCCCGTCGAACTCGCCCGAGTTGACGCTGACGATCCCGCTCTTGTCGGCGTACCAGTCCTGCCAGCGGGCGCTGTCATAGGGGGATTCGTCGCCGGATCTGGCGATGACCTGCACAATGGGCAGCCGGTATTTACAGGCAAATTCGTGGTCCCGCTCGTCGTGACCCGGCACCGACATCACGGCGCCCGAGCCGTAGGACATCAGTACAAAATTGGCGACCCAGATGGGCA
>JAHEBM010000026.1:0-34808 GCA_024642245.1 Haliea sp. | reverse complement strand
TTGCAGGTGGCAATTTCCCGATCCCAGTCGTAGGCGAAGCCCAGTCTTTGCAGCTGCGCGCGCATGTAATCAATATTCTGCGCGGTCCATTTCGCCGGCGGTACCTTGTTCTGGATAGCGGCGTTTTCCGCCGGCAGTCCGAAAGCGTCCCAACCCATGGGTTGCAGTACGTTCTTGCCCAGCATGCGCTGGTAGCGGGCGATCACGTCCGCGATGGTGTAGTTGCGCACGTGCCCCATGTGCAGTTTGCCACTGGGGTAGGGGAACATGGCCAGGCAGTAGAATTTCTCGCGGGAGTCGTCCCGCTGCACGGCGAAGCTGTTGTTTTCCAACCAGTATTGCTGGGCAGCCTGTTCCAGCTCCTGCGGTGTGTAGTGCTGATCCATCACGGGTTTCAGGTTTCGTCCTTAACTGTACGGTGACAAGCCGGGGCAACCCCTTGCTGTGTGCGGGATTGGCTGGGCGGCGCCGGCAAAAAGAAGCGCGGATTCTACCAGTATTTGGCCTTGGCTGCGACGACCCCGGATTGCCTGGATATTGCAGTCACCCGGGATGCAGCGAAGTTTGTGGCCTGCCGGCGCCCACAAAAATTGACCCATATCGTGGCGGAATCGGGTTTCAGGGTCCAAGCTTGTCCCATGCGCAAAACCAGTGACATCATCTGGCAGGATGCCCAGCACCGTGTCCTGTTCGAGATACTCGACCTGATCAGGGAGTCGACGGCTGATCGGGAGGTGTTGTGCAGGCTGGAGGATTACACCAATAACCACTTCGCGCTTGAAGAGCATTACATGAAGGAGCTGAACTATCCTGGCCGGATCGAGCATATGCAGGCCCATGCCAGGTTTCGCGAGGAAATCTCCGAACTGCTGGCGGGAGAGCAGGTGATCGATGAAGTGTTCGGGGACATCATCTCCACCTTCCTGACTGAATGGCTTACCCGGCACGTGTTTGGCATCGACAAGGACCTGGAAAACTTCATCCTGCAGTCCCCCGCCAAGTAAGCTGGTGTAGTGCTGCCTGATTATTGGCAGCACTAAACTAGTCCCTCTCGCGCCAGAACCCAAGGTACATCAGCACCATCAGCAGCAGCGTGACGCCGCAGCCGGCGATAACCGGCGTGACACCGAAGCTGCCAAAGGGCGTATTGCCCAGCATCACTTCCACATCGCCGGTGAGGGTCGTTTCCACATACTGCTCGCTGCGGGCGACAATCTGGCCGCGCTGGTCGATGATGGCGGAGACGCCGTTGTTGGTGCCGCGGATCATGTAGCGACCATTCTCCAGCGCCCGCATCTGGGCCATCTGCAGGTGCTGTAGCGGACCGATGGACTTGCCGAACCAGCTGTCATTGCTGATGGTCAACAGCAGGTCGGCGTTGCGGGCGCTGCGTGCCACCAGCTCGGGGTACACCACCTCGTAACAGATGTAGGGCGCGACCCGGTAGGCGCCGGCGCGCAGCGGTGGTTGGTCAGCCGGCCCCGAGCTGAACGCCGACATGGGCAGGTCGAAAAAAGCGATCAGGCCACGCAGCAAGTCTTCCAGCGGCACGTATTCGCCAAAGGGCACCAGGTGCTGCTTGTGATAAACCCCCTCGCCCTGTCCCAGCGCCACCACGCTGTTGTAATAGCCCTCGCCGGGTTCGACCAGGAAGGGTGTACCGGCGAACAGGGTGGTTTCGTTGGCGGCAGCACGCCGTGCAATGGGGTCCAGGAAGTTTCGGGCGCGCTGGTAGAAATTGGGCACGGCCGCTTCCGGCCAGACGAGGATATCAACGCCGTAATAGGGTTCGCTGGATTCCCGCAACTGGCGCAGGATGGGTTGGTACCATGCCCGGTCCCATTTGTGTTCCTGGGGGACATTGGGCTGCAGGATGGCGACCTTTAGCGGTTTTTCGCTGGCCCTGACCACCCATTCTATGGGTTTCAGCACGGCGCCACCGGCCCACAGGGTAATCACGATCACGGCGTAGGTGGTCAGGGCAATGGCCTGGCGGCTGCGCCAGGCCAGGAACAGGCAGATGCCGGTGAGGGCGCAGATAAATGACAGCCCGAATACGCCCACGATGGGAGCCCAGCCGGCGATGGGTGTGTCGATGTGGGCGTAGCCCAGGTATAACCAGGGGAAGCCGGTGAACAGCCAGCTGCGCAGCCATTCCGCCAGCACCCAGGTGGTGGGGAACCCAACCAGCATGCCGCCGGGCAGGGCGCGAACAAAACGCACATAGAACCAGCCGAAGCTGACCTGGAACAGCACTGAGAGACCGGCGCAGAACAGTACGATGAGAAAGCCCGCCAGCAGTGGGCCGGCGCCGCCATAGACGTTGATGCTGACATAGACCCAGGACACCCCGCTGCCGAACATGCCCAGGCCAAACAACCAGCTGCGCCAGATACCTTCCTTCACGCTGCAGGTGCACAGCAGGTAGGCGTAGAGTGCGCAGCTGATGATGCCTGCGGGCCACAGGTTGAAGGGCGCCAGGGACAGGGTTACCAGTACCCCCGCCAGGGGCGCAAGTAGCAGCACAAGCAGGGGGTGCAGGCCGGGTTCGGTCTTCATTGCCTGACTCGCCGGTTCAGCTTTGCAGTGGTCGCATGCGCAGGCTGTGGATCTTGCGCTGGTCTGCGTTGATCACCTGGAACTCGAATTTATCGATGGTGGCCGTTTCGTTGCGGGTGGGCATATGCCCCAGCGCCTGGATGACCAGGCCGCCAATGGTGTCGAAGTCGTCGTCGCTGAAATCGGTGCCAAAGTATTCGTTAAAGTCCTCGATGGGCGTCAGCGCCTTGATAAAAAAATCGTCGTCGGTGATCTTGCGGATAAAGTGATCGGTTTCCGCATCTGTCTCATCCTCGATATCGCCGACAATTTCCTCCAGTACGTCCTCGATGGTAACCAGGCCCGCCACGCCGCCGTATTCGTCTATGACGATTGCCATATGGTTGCGGTTTTCGCGGAACTCCCGCAGCAGCACGTTGAGGCGCTTGCTTTCGGGAACCACCACCGAGGGCCGCAACAGTTCCCGGATCTTGAACTCGCTCTGGTCCTTGTTCAGTATCTGGGGCAGCAGGTCCTTGGCCAGCAGGATGCCGTAGATCTCGTCCAGGCTGTCCCCTACCACCGGGTAGCGGGAGTGGGCCGTGCGCACGATATGCTGGAGGATGTCCTCCAGGGAGCAGTCCGCCTTGATCACCTCCATCTGGGTACGCGGGATCATGATGTCCCGGGCCTGCATATCGCTGACCTCCATTGCGCCCTCCATGATGCTGCGCGCGTCGCCGTCGATAATCTCGTTATCGACAGCCAGCGCCAGCACGTCCTGCAGGTCCTTGCGGTTGCGTGGCTCGGAGGAAAACAATACGGAGAATTTGCTGATCCAGGATTTCTCACCCGAATCGTTGCCCGATCGGTCGTCGCTCATGCCGGGGTATTCTCCTGGGTTCGGTTGGCCTGGTAGGGGCAGGGGAAGTGCAAGCCGGCGAGTATGGCTGTTTCCAGGGTTTCCATCTCATTCGCCTCATCTTCGTCAATGTGGTCATAACCCAGCAGGTGCAGGGTGCCGTGCACCGCCATGTGTGCCCAGTGCGCTGCCAGGGTCTTGTGCTGCTCACGGGCCTCGCTGCGGACAACGGGGACGCAGATCACGATATCACCCAGCAGGGGCAACTCCAGTTCGGGGGGAAGGTCGGCGGGAAAGGAAAGGACGTTGGTGGCCCCGGTCTTGCCGCGGTAGGTCTGGTTCAGTCCCGCCATCTCCGCTGCATCGACCAGTCGCAGGCTGATCTCCGTATCGCCGGGCGTTTGCCGGCTGGCCAGGGCGGCCGCGATCCAGCCCCGTAAGTCGTCCTCGTCGGGTACGGGTTCGACGCTGGCACACTGGATGTCCACCGTCAGGCTCATCGCCGGGTCCGGTCCATTGGTGTGGCCTGTTCTTCGTGGCTGTCGTAGGCCTCGACGATGCGCTGGACCAGCGGGTGCCGCACCACGTCCTTGCTGCCAAAATAGGTGAAGCCTATGCCCTCTACCCCGTCCAGCACATTGCTTGCGTGGGTGAGTCCCGAGGGCGCACCCTTGGGCAGGTCTATCTGGGTAGCGTCCCCGGTAATCACCGCGGTGGAGCCGAAGCCGATACGGGTAAGAAACATTTTCATCTGTTCCCGGGTGGTGTTCTGCGCCTCATCGAGGATGATGAAGGAATTGTTCAGGGTGCGCCCGCGCATGAAGGCAAGCGGTGCCACCTCGATAATGTGGCGCTCGATATATTTGTTCACGGTCTCGAAGCCCAGCATCTCGTACAGGGCGTCGTACAGCGGTCGCAGGTAGGGGTCGATCTTCTGGCTGAGATCACCCGGCAGGAAACCCAGTTTCTCCCCCGCCTCCACTGCCGGTCGCACCAGCAGGATACGGCGGGCCCTGTCTTCCAGCAGTGCCTCTACCGCGCAGGCCACCGCCAGGTAGGTCTTGCCGGTGCCCGCCGGGCCGATGCCGAAGTTGATATCGTTCTGCCCGATGGTGCGCACGTAGCCCTGCTGGTTTTTGCCGCGGGGCTTGATGGGTGCACGCTTGGTGCGGATGACGCGAATCGCCTGCACCGGCTCGTTCGGATCGGATTCAACGTCCACCAGGTACTCGAGCTCGGTGTGCTGCAGTTGCAGGTGCAGTGACTCGGGTGTGAGTTCGACGCCCTGGCATACCTCCGCGTACAAATGACTGAGCAGGCGCGTTGCCGCGGCCACGCCGTCGGCTTCACCTTCCAGCAGGAACTGGTTGCCCCGGGCGCTGATCTGCAGCCCGAAACGGCGCTCTACCTGGCGCAAATGACTGTCCAGCTGGCCACAAAGCACGGCGAGGTGACGCGCGTCATTGGGTTCCAGGGTAAGGCTTTGTTGCGTCGACGGTGTCTGGGAGGGGTCGCTAGTCAAAATAATGGGAGGCCGCAAAGGGCAGTAGTAAAGAACTTAAGGATATACGGGAAATCATCCGCGTCAACCTGGCATGCCATTGTCGCTCAGCACGCCGCGCAGAGAATTGGGCAGTGCCTCCATGATGTGCACGTGCACAAACTGGCCGATCAGGGCGGCATCCGTGGCGGAGAAATTCACCACACGGTTGTTTTCGGTGCGGCCCTGCAGCTGGCCGGGGTCCTTTTTGGAGACGCCGGTGACAAGGATTCTTTCCCGCTGGCCCACCATGCGGCGGCTGATCAGCTGGGCCTCCTGCAGGATACGGGTCTGCAGGATCTGCAGGCGACGCTTCTTGGTATCCTCGTCGGTATCGTCGGCCAGTTCGGCCGCGGGGGTGCCGGGCCGCGCGCTGTAGACGAAGCTGAACGAGCTGTCGAAGCCGATGTCCTCCACCAGTTTCATGGTGGCGGCAAAGTCCGCCTCGGTTTCCCCCGGGAAGCCGATGATGAAATCGGATGAGATGCTTATATTGGGCCGCAGCTTGCGCAGGCGGCGGATCTTCGACTTGTACTCCAGAACCGTGTGCCCGCGCTTCATCGCCATCAGGATGCGGTCCGAGCCACTTTGCACCGGCAGGTGCAGGTGGTCGACCAGCTGGGGGATCTCCGCGTAGGCATCTATCAATGCGTCGGAAAATTCCACCGGGTGAGAGGTGGTGTAGCGAATGCGCTCGATGCCGGGAATGCGGGCTACCAGGTGCAGCAGCTCGGCGAAATCCACGGTTTCACCCAGGTGGTTGTCACCGCGGTAGGCGTTGACATTCTGTCCCAGCAGGTTGACCTCTTTTACGCCGCTGGCGGCAAGGTGGGCGATTTCCGCTATCACGTCATCCACCGGCCTGGAGACTTCTTCTCCCCGGGTATAGGGCACAACGCAGAACGTGCAGTACTTGCTGCAGCCTTCCATGATGGAGACAAAGGCGCTCGGTCCCTCCACCTTCGGCTCGGGCAGGCGGTCAAATTTCTCTATCTCGGGAAAGCTGACGTCCACCACGATCGTGCCGCCGGGGCCGCGCCGTTCCATCATCTCGGGCAGGCGGTGCAGCGTCTGGGGGCCGAATACCAGGTCCACGTAGGGGGCGCGGCGGCCGATTTCCGCGCCTTCCTGGCTGGCGACACAACCGCCGACACCGATCACGAGATTGGGATTCTTCTTTTTCAGCCGCTTCCATCGACCCAGCTGGTGAAAGACTTTCTCCTGAGCTTTTTCTCTTATAGAACAAGTATTTAGAAGAAGCACGTCGGCATCTTCCGGGTCGTCGGTAGGGACCAGGTCGTGACTTTCCCGCAGCAGATCCGCTATACGCGCCGAATCGTACTCGTTCATCTGGCAGCCGTGGGTCTTGATATAAAGTTTTTTGCTCACCTGGGGTCCACAACGGG
Organism: Haliea sp.; assembly: GCA_024642245.1. Taxonomy (GTDB): domain Bacteria; phylum Pseudomonadota; class Gammaproteobacteria; order Pseudomonadales; family Halieaceae; genus JARRPM01. Next base: position 28,462 of record JAHEBM010000026.1, on the reverse strand, counting down.
CTAACCGTTGATTGTTGATCCATGCTGAAAAGGGCAGCGGATTATACAGAGGAACATCGTCGAAACCCACCCCGGCTGGTATTCTGTGCCGATGGTGGTAATATTGCCGCCCCCTGAAATCAGGTGGTTTGCCGGAGACTCCTTCGCCGGCACTGCCGAATGAGGAAAGCATGGCAAGCCAACCCGTCTACAAGGTGATTTTTCAGAACGGCAACCAGGTGTTCGAGATATTCGCCCGCCAGATCTACCAGAGCGACATGTGGGGCTTTATCGAGGTCGAGGAATTTGTGTTCGGCGAGCGCTCCAAGATTGTCGTGGACCCGGGTGAGGAAAAGCTCAAGAACGAGTTCAGCGGAGTCAAGCGCAGCTATATTCCCCTGCAGGCCATTATCCGCATTGACGAGGTCGACAAGGAGGGCAGCGGCAAGGTGTCCGACAGCCCCGCCGGAGGCAATGTAGCCAGCTTCCCTTTTTCCGGTATCACACCCGGGCAGCGCGGCGGCGAGGAATAAGTCGCGCCGGCTCCTGCCCGAACGGGGGAGCCTTGTCCTTTGCAGTACCCTCCCAACGGACTATGCTGGTAACTTCACGTCACCGGCAGGAAGCAGTCCATGGAATCCAGGCACATAAAAACCTTTCTCGCTGCGCGTGCGTCGCTGTTGCTGGCTTTTGCAGGCTTATTGCACCTGCCCGTCGCCCAGGCTGACGCGGTCGCGGCGGAGCGGGGCGGGCAACTATTCCAGCAGTATTGTACCGAGTGTCACGGCCGCGATGGCCGGGCGCAGCTCGACGTTATTTCAGACGCAACCGACCTGACCATGCCCGTCGACTATTACAACGGCAGCAGTGACCAGGAAATCTATAACAGTATTGCCAACGGGGCGGGCGTGGCCATGCCGGCATGGCGCACCGTGGTCGGCAGCGACGAGGCCGTGTGGGATCTCGTGCATTTCGTAAAGAGTCTCTGGGTTGAGCAACCCTGAGCAATAATCCAGCGCGCACGCAGAAGGAGAACACTATGAGCAAAAAGGACCAGGATGATGCCCCGTCGGCAGTCGCAAAGGAACCGGGCGCGGGCAGTTCACGCAGGGACTTCCTGCGTAAATCAGCAGCGGGAGTCGGCGCTGCGGTGGCGGCCGGGGCAAGTGCCGGGGCTTTTGCCGCCGACGAGGTCAAGCTCGGTGATGTGACGATACCGTCCATACGGATTCCCGACGATTTCAGCGCATCACTGGGTGAGGCTCCGGCGCCGGGAAAATTTGCCGGGCGCGGCATGAGTGGGGCGGAAGTCTTCGCCCAGGTCTGCGTGAAGGAAGACCTGGCAGCCCTGTTCTGCTGCCCGGGTAACTACACCGTGATAAACGCGCTCGCGGCGGCGGGCATTCCCTCTTACGGCGGTCGTATGGAAGGCTCCATGTGCGCCATGGCGGACGGCTTTTCCCGCGCTACCGGTGAGGTTGTGGCGACCTCGGGTACCGAGGGCCCGGGCCTCACCAATATGATCATGAACATCGCGGCGGCCAATGCAGCGCGCACCCCGCTGCTGGTCCTGGCCAGCAATATGATGATTGCCGGCGACGACCGCGAGGCCTTTATCCAGACCGGCTATCAGCAGCCCCTTACCACCGGCATCAAGAAATACGGCAAGCGCCTGATCGATCCCTCCCGGGTACACGAGTATGGCGGTTATGCCTTTCGTGAACTGAAGTCGGGTGTCCCGGGCCCGGTTCACCTGGATTTCCCGGCAGAGGTGGCCCGGGCCCGCTTCAAGGATCCCGGCGAGCTCAAGGACTATTACGACAAGAGCCAGTATCGCAGTGAATCACGTCCCTACCCGGGCCCCGCAGAGATGAGCCAGGTGGTGACGATGATCGACAAGGCCCAGCGGCCGCTGATTGTGGCCGGGCAGGGGGTTTTCCAGCGCAAGGGCTGGGACGCCCTGCTCAAGGTGGCGCAGAAGGGCGAGATTGCCGTGGCTACATCGGGGCCGACCCGCGGTGCGTTCCCGGATGACCATCGCCTGTGCGTAATGTCCGCACCGGATGCCCTGCTCAGTGCCGACCTCGTTATTTTCATCGGCCAGTACTGCATGCCAAGCCCCGGGGAGTACCGCCTCAACCCCGATATCAAGGCTATACGGGTGCACCCGGAGCAGGTCGACCTCGGGCGCAACTGGCCGCTGGACCTGGGTGTGGTGAGCGACGAGACGCTGTTTCTGGAGGCCCTGGCGGATGCGATCAAGAGCAAGAAGCGGGCGGCCTGGGTGGACGAAATCGCCAGGGCCAGGCAGGCCTACCAACAGCATCTTGATGAAACCTACAAGCTTGCGCTGGGTTACAGCGCGAAGACGAATCACTTGCATCCGGCGGTGATCGGGTTTGAAACCCAGCACTTCATAGACAATGGCACCGATGATCGCCTGGCAGTGGTGGCCGGCGGCGGTGGTTGGACCATCGGGCTGTTTGCGTCGCGCTACCTGCGTGCCCGGCGCCCGGGGCAGATGATCGTGCCCGCCTACCAGTACGGCGCCATCGGCCCGGATATGTCGATGATGATGGGCGCCTGTGCCGCGGTGCAGCGCGGGATCGGGCCCCAGAAGGGCTACGAGGGAACGCCGACGATCTGCGTGACCAGTGACGCCGGTGTGGCCTACAGCATGTTCGAACTCGATACGGCCAGCAAGTACGGCCTGCCCACGATAACCATTGTCTATAACAACAATGCCTGGGGCGTGTGGACCAATGCAGCCCGCTCAGCCCGCTCCCTGCAGATGTACCTGTTCCAGGAGAACCTGCGTTACGACCAGATGGCACAGGGCCTGGGTGCCAATGGCGAATACGTGCGCACGGTGGACGAGTTCCGGACGGCCCTGGCGCGGGCTTACAAGCTTGCCCGGGACCAGAAGGTGTCCAGTCTCATCAATTGCCAGGCGCTGAAGGAATTCACCTCGCCGCGGGATTATCCCCCTGGGGTGTCACTCAACGCCGAGCCGGGTGTCGGCGCCGTCGCCCACTGATGGGGTCGTCGGTACGGGTAGGCGACCTGCTCGAGGATTACGCCGCCCGGGGTGTGTTCACCAGTTTCAGCCGGCATGAGCGCGCCCGCAACGGCGCCGAGTACCGGCTGCAATGGCATCGCAGGCAGCTTTTCCAATGGGTATGGGAGGAGTCGAAACAGACCCTGCGCATCGCCTGTGTGCTGCCCGCAGTGCCGGCTCGTTCACCGCTGTACCGTGACTTCAGGGCCTGGCTGAAAGGTCGCCAGGATCAGGCCCTGCCGGCGCATCGCCGCTGCGATCCGGCGAAGGTATCCCTGAAAACCTATAACCGCGGCGGGGACGTGGCGCTTACCCTGCATGTCCTTGACGGGGATGTGGATTACGCGGTGAAAAAACTGGTCAACCTGGTCAACGAGATCTACCTGGATTTCCTCTCCAGTGGTCTCTACTTCGAATGGTTGGTGGAAACCTTTGAACTGGACCCGGACAATCCCTGGTAGCATCGGTAAACGCTACCAGGTCTTTATCTGGCCTTGAGTCGCTGCCGCAGGGTGGCCAGGCGCACACAGACCACGAACGCTTCCACCGTCGATTTTACCGCCTCGAGGCTGGCATAGGTGGGCGAGAGGCGGATGTTGCAGTCCTGCGGGTCCCTGCCGTAGGGAAAGGTGGCACCCGCCGGCGTCAGCTTTACCCCGATTGCACCCGCCAGCGCTACCACTTCCCGGGCGAGCCCGGGCAGGGTATCGAAGGAGATGAAGTAGCCTCCCCGGGGCCGTGTCCAGCTGCCCATGCCGGCGCCGGCCAGCTCCCTCTCCAGGGTGTCCAGCACGCTGTCGAAGCGGGGGCGGACGATGGCGGCGTGCCTTGCCATATGCGCCGCCAGCGTGTCGGTATCCCGCAGGAAGCGCACATGGCGCAGCTGGTTGACCTTGTCCGGGCCAATGCTCTGGTAGCCCAGGTGTTTTGCCAGCGCGACCAGGTTATCCCTGCTGCTGCCAAGGAACGCCACCCCGGCACCGGAAAACGTGATCTTGGAAGTCGAGCCAAACTGGAACACGTTTTCCAGCGTGCCATGGCGGCGGCAATAGTCGCTTATGGGCGCCAGTGGCCGGGCGTCATCGTACAGGGTGTGCACGGCGTAGGCGTTATCCCACATGACAAGGAAATGGCCTGCCGCGAGCTTCGGCAGCTGTGCCAGGCGCTCGACGGTCGCATCGCTGTATACGCAGCCGGTGGGATTGGAGAAGCGCGGCACACACCAGATGCCTGCGATAGAACTGTCCTGCTTCACCAGCGCTTCGACCGCGTCCATGTCGGGACCGGTGTCCAGCATGGGCACGTTGATCATCTCGATACCCAGGTGCTCACAGATGGCAAAATGCCGGTCGTAACCGGGTACCGGGCAGAGAAATTTGATCGTGTCGCTGTTGCCCCAGGCGGACTCGGGTCCGCGCAGTCCTTCGCTGAGGGCAAATTCCAGCACCTGGTACATCATGGTCAGGCTGGAATTACCGCCCACCATGATTTCGTCTGCCGGCAGGCCCAGTACCGGCCCGAACAGCGCTTTCGCCTCCGGCAGGCCGTCCAGCCCGCCGTAATTGCGGGTATCGGTGCCGTCCGCGGCCAGATAGTCACCGTTCAGTATCCCGTCCAGCGCGTCTGACAGCGCCACCTGCTCGGTGCAGGGTTTTCCCCGCGTGAGGTCCAGTGCCAGCCCCAGGCCTTTCAGTGTGTCGTACTCAGCCTGCAGTGCGTCCAGTTGAGTCTGCAGTTCGGCGGTGTGATTCGGGTCTGTTTGCACTGCACTTGTCCTCCTTTGGTGTGGGGCGCAACGGGGTCACCCCGGGCGCGAAAGTATACCTGCAGTTCAGCGGCGGATGAACGGGAATAGTCTGCACTTGCTTGAAAAACGCCTGTTGGCCCCTATATAGACAGGATTGACCCGATTGCCAGCAAAGGCCCTGAAAAGATGAGTGAGCGCGACGAAGCGGCAGAGGCGGAAGTAGTGTCCGCTGAAATCAAGGCGAATACGCCGGCGGTGGCCGACGATGTACTGCCGGAAACGCTGTGCCTGTTGCCCATCCCGCATCGGCCCTTCTTCCCGGGGCAGGTGCAGCCGGTGGCCATTAATCCCGACCAGTGGGCTTCTACCCTTGAGGCCGTGGGCAAGGCCGGCCACGGGCTGCTCGGGCTGTCCTACATTCCCCAGGCGGACCCCGCCCTGGTCGAGCCGCGTCAATTCCCCGACATGGGCTGTATTGTGCGTCTGCACCGCTCGCCCGTGGCGGAGCAACGGGGTCATTTCCTCGCCCAGGGGGTGAAGCGTTTCCGCATCGTTCGATGGCTCAGTGACAAGCCGCCCTACCTGGTGCAGGTGGAGTATCCGCGCAGCCAGGGCGACAAGGGATCCGACGAGGTCAAGGCGTATACCATGGCCCTGATCAAGGAAATCAAGGAGTTGCTGCCTCTCAACCCACTGTACAGTGAAGAACTGAAACAATACCTGGCCAATTTCAGCCCCAACCAGCCGAGCCTGCTGGCGGATTTCTCCGCTGCACTGACCACGGCCTCGGGAGAGCAACTACAGGAAATACTGGACACCCTGCCGCTGGTGTCACGCATGGAAAAAGTTCTCGCGCTGCTGCGCAAGGAGCGCGAGGTCGCCCAGTTACAGGGCCAGATCACCAGCCAGGTCAACGAAAAGGTCTCGGCCCAGCAACGCGAGTTCTTCCTGCGCGAGCAGATGAAGATAATCCAGAAGGAACTGGGAATCTCCAAGGATGACCGTACCACGGACGTGGAAATGTTCGAAGAGCGCATCCGCGACCTGTCACTGCCGCCCGCAGCCCAACGGCGAATCCAGGAGGAGTTGCACAAGCTCTCGGTGCTGGAAACCGGGTCGCCCGAATACGGCGTGACCCGCAACTACCTGGACTGGGCGACATCGGTACCCTGGGGCGTTTGCACGCAGGACCAGCTCGACCTGAAACATGCCCGCAAGGTACTGGACGGGCAACACGAGGGGCTGGAGGACGTCAAGGATCGCATCCTGGAGTTCCTTGCAGTCGGTTCCTTCAAGGGGGAGATATCGGGTTCTATCCTGCTGTTGGTAGGGCCACCGGGTGTGGGAAAAACCAGTATAGGGCGCTCGGTGGCGGATGCTCTGGGGCGGGAGTTTTACCGTTTCAGCCTCGGCGGCATGCGCGATGAGGCGGAGATCAAGGGTCACCGGCGCACCTACATCGGCGCCATGCCCGGCAAGTTCGTGCAGGCACTCAAAGAGGTCAAGGTGGCCAACCCGGTCATCATGCTCGATGAGATCGACAAGATCGGCGCTTCCTACCAGGGCGATCCGGCATCCGCCCTGCTGGAAGTCCTGGACCCGGAGCAGAACAGCGAATTCCTGGACCATTACCTGGACCTGCGGGTGGACCTGTCCAAGGTGCTGTTTATCTGCACTGCCAACCAGCTCGACACGATTCCCGGTCCCTTGCTCGACCGCATGGAAACCCTGCGCCTGTCCGGTTATGTGGCCGAGGAGAAGCTCGCCATCGGCAGAAACCACCTGTGGCCCCGCCAGTTGGAGCGCCACGGCCTCGGGGAGGACCAGCTGAAGATCAACGAGGCGGCCCTGAAGTATGTTATCGATTCATACTGCCGCGAGGCCGGTGTCCGCACCCTGGAGAAGCAGCTGGCGCGCATCATGCGCAAGTCGATCGTGCGCCTGCTGGAGGGTGGTGAGGACAAAATGCGCATAGGCAAGAAAGACATCGATGAGCTGCTGGGCAAACCCCCCTTCCAGCCCGACAAGCCCCTGCGTGGGCTGGGCGTCGCCACGGGCCTGGCCTGGACTGCCATGGGAGGCGCTACCCTGGCGATCGAATCCTCGCAGATCCATACCCTGAATCGCGGCTTCAAGATGACCGGCAAGCTGGGTGAAGTGATGCGCGAATCAGCCGAGATCGCCTACAGTTACGTGTCGGCACACCTCAAGGACTACCGCTGCCACCCCGACTTTTTCGACATCAGCATGGTGCACCTGCACGTCCCGGAGGGCGCTACCCCGAAAGACGGCCCCAGCGCCGGCATCACGATAGCGACGGCACTGGTGTCGCTGGCGCGCAAGGAGCGGATCAAAAGGCCCCTGGCCATGACCGGTGAACTGACCCTTACCGGGCAGGTGTTGCCGGTCGGGGGCATCCGCGAAAAGGTCATCGCCGCCCGTCGCAGCAAGATCATGGAGCTGATCCTGCCTCACGCCAACCGGCGCGATTTCGAGGAGCTGCCGGAATACCTGCGCGAGGGCATTAACGTGCATTTTGCGCGGACGTTCCGCGAGGTGTTCGAATGTGTGTTCCAGGATCACCAGGCGGATAACGCGTTGCATTAACAGCTTGATTCGGCGTGTGCCAAATCAGGGTTCCGTGCTTGTCAGTCGCCGGGGTCATCGGGCACAAACTGCCTGACGACCACGGTGGTTGGTTAAGCCGGACGTCAACCCCGTGAAAGCCTGTCGGGCTACACCAGGTTCGGGTCCCAGGTCCCAGGCGCTCGCGCCGTGACAATCGCCCGCCGCGGCGCCGGGTGGCCTTCGATGGATTTGCAGTTGTCCTGCGGGTCCAGGAAATCTGCCAGGGACTGGAAGCGCATCCAGTCGGTGGAGCGCTGCTCCGAGATCGAGGTCACGGTCACATCCACCAACCGCGTGTCGACAAACCCCAGCTTGCGCAGCCAGCCCAGCAGGGTGTCAATGCTTGGCAGGAACCAGACATTGCCCATGCGGGCATAGCGGCCCTCGGGTACCAGGGTGTCACCCGGGCCACCCTCGATCACCAGGGTTTCCAGCACCAGCTGGCCGCCGGGGCGCAAGCAGTCCCTGAGCTCCAGCAGGTGGTCCATCGGAGAGCGGCGGTGGTACAGCACGCCCATGGAAAAGACCGTATCAAATGCCTGCAACCTGGACGGCACCTGCTCGATGCCCGCCGGCAACACCCACACATCGCTTCGCTGCAGGTACTTTTGCAGGGCCCAGTACTGCACCACGAACAAGGGGGTAGGGTCGATACCGATCACCTCGGCGGCGCCGGCTCCCGCCATCCGCCAACAGTGGTAGCCGCTGCCGCAGCCGACATCCAGCACCCGGCGACCCTCCAGGTCATCAATGGCGTGGGCCAGGCGATCCCACTTCCAGTCCGAGCGCCACTCGGTGTCGATGTGAATGCCGAAGAGTTCGAACGGGCCCTTGCGCCAGGGATGCAGTCCCTGCAGGCCCTCGCGCAACAGCGCGATGGTTGCAGGCTCCGGGGTGGCGTTGCAGTCGGCACCAACCCGGGCGCGGTCCAGTCGGATATGGTCGGGAGCGATATCCGGCAGGTCCGCCAGTATCTGCAGCCAGCGTGGCAGGTCGCCGTAGCGCTGCGGCGACAGCCCCGCGGCAAGCTGTTCGGGCAGCAATTGAGCCCAGGCGTCCATCGCCCCGCCCTGCCAGCGGTCGATAAGGGCCTGATAGTCGATCATTTCAGGGCGATCAGTGAGGCGAAGTTAAAACACTGGAACCAGACATCGCAGCTGCTGAAACCGGCATCCACAATTCGTTGCCGGTGGCGGGCCAGGGTTTCCGGCAACAGGACATTCTCGATGGCGTTGCGCTTGCGGGCCACTTCCAGGTCGCTGTAGCCATTGGCGCGCTTGAACTGGTGATGCAGGTCGATATTCAGTTCGTTGAGGCGGGGGTCTTCAAAAGTGATCTTCTCGGACAGCACCATGATCCCGCCGGGCAGCAGTCCCCGGCAGATACGCCGGAGCACCTCATCACGTTCTTCCCTGGGGATAAACTGCAGGGTGAAGTTGAGCACCACGACCGAGGCGTTTTCGATGTTAACGTCCTGTAGCCTGGCACACACCAGTTCGACCGGCGTGTGGTGGGTGTCGGTGTCGATAATATTGCGGCAGCGCTCGAGCATGGGCAGGGAGTTGTCCACCCCGATAATCCGGCAATCCTGCTGGTGGATATTCTGGCGCATGGCCAGGCTGGATGCCCCCAGCGAGCAACCCAGATCGTACAGCGTGGTACCCTCCATGGCGTAGCGCCCGGCCAGCAGCCCGGTCATCGACACGATGGTCGAGTAGCCTGGCACCGAACGCCTGATCATGTCCGGAAACACCTGCGCCACGCTTTCATCGAAGCTGAACAACGCGACCCCGGTCACCGGGTCGGTGTGCAGGGCCGCATCGGGATCGGCGTAAATATTGTCGCGAGATTCGGTCACCAGGGGTCTCGAAAAAGCCCTGTTCGGGCGCTTGTGGGGTGTAAATACGGTTCTGAAGAGAGCAATTCTAGCATGAAATGTTAAACCCGCAGGCGGGGGTTTTACTGTATTCCCGTGGCAATACTGGCCACAATGATCGGGTAAGCGGCACAACGGGGGAGCCTATGTCAGCCAAACCCTATACTCACGCAAGTCACCTGCGCCCGCCCCAACTGCGGCACAGCGTTATGGAATTTGGCCGCGTCATTCTGGAGATGGGCAGCAGTGCACTGTTGGCCCCGGTGTTCAGGTCGCTGCCGCAGGGCGACGGGCACACCATCATGACTATTCCGGGTTTTATGGGTGCGGACGGTTCCACCGCCAGCTTGCGCAAATTTCTCAAGCGGCGCGGTTACAATGCCATTCCCTGGGGCCTGGGCCGCAACGCCGCGGAAGTTCGGATGGCCAGCCTGGATGACTTCCTGGTCCACCGCCGGCAAACAGAAGACACCATTGCCGAACGTATCGAGGCGGAGTTCCGCGACAGTGGTGGCAAGGTGAGCCTGATTGGGTGGAGCCTGGGCGGATTGTACGCGGTCGCGCTGGCGCATCGCTTCCCCCAGTGGATACGCCAGGTGATTACCCTGGGCACGCCCTACGGCGATCCGCGTGGCACCTCGATCTACAAGCTGATGGGTCGCGTTTACGACAACCGGGTGGCGGTGGACGAGGAGGCACTGGCCCGCTGGGTGGATTATACCTACAGCGAGGGTAAGTTACGGGTGCCTGTGCTTGCCCTGTACAGTGAATCCGACGGCATCGTGGGGGCGGGTATCGCCCGGTGCGAGGGGGATCCGCGCTACGTCACCAACATGGCCGTCATGGCCAGCCACGTCGGTTTTCCGTTCAATCCCCTGGTGTTCGCCGTGATAGCCAACCACCTGGTGGAGCCGCACGAACGCTGGGCCCTGTGCCGGAGCGATTACCTCAAGCCCTTTGTCCGCCTGGCGGGTGCCTGAGGGCACCCGCTGAGGCCGCTATACTAGTTGGCGCTGCGTATCAGTTGCGCATCCTCGGCGGGGTGTTTGCTGCGGGTGAGGGGCTGTAGTCGCGCGAACTGTTGGTAGCTTTCGTCATCAAGTGGCGAGCTGCCCTGTCCCCTGGAAAACTTGATACTTCCGAGAAACTCCACAAGGCTTGGCCTGCTGTGGTCCAGTCTTTTCATGGGATACTCTGCTAGAACGTGGCCTGTACAGGTTCAAGTGTAGGGTCCGGGAGCCTTCCTGGGGCGTGAAAAATACGCGCCTTTTCTGTGTAAAAAGTCCGGTTCACCCTGGCTGCCGCCGCAGCTGGCCTTCGATCTGGGGCAGTACTGCCGCCAGCTCGGGCTTGTGGGCCCGCATCTCCGACAGGGTAAGCCCCTCCAGTTCGTGGGGAAAAACCAGCCATTCGTCCGTCTCGTGCAGGAAATAGTCGGGTTTACGCCCACTGCGATTGTTGCCCGGTTTGAAGTAGGGGGTGGCCACGCGGATCTCCGGGGTGTTCCCTGCGCAGGCACACTGCAGGTCGGTGATGATCTGCTGCAGGGACAGGCCCGTGTCGTGCACATCGTCGACCAGCAGCAGGGCGTCTTCGCGACCCAGCCGGGAGGTCAGGTAGTCCAGCCCATCCACCTGTATGGTGTTCGCGCGCTGGCCTATGCCGGTGTACGAGCGGGTGCGTATTGCCGTGTGGTCCGATTCGAGGCCCAGCACATGCAGGAGTTCGTGCACCGCGATTGCCACGGGCGTGCCGCCGCGCCAGACACCCGCAACGAGGCTGGGCCGGAACCCGCTTTCAAAGACCTGCAAGCCCAGTGCGAAGGCGTCAGCAAGCAATTGCTGCGGGGAGATGTAGTGCTTGTTCATTCGCTCGCCCTGTAGGTGGTGGAGCCGGGTGCAGATTAGCACAGCGGGCACCGGCAGTGGTGGCTGTGCGGCGCGCTCGGTATAATCGCGCCTCACTTGCAGGAGCCCCAGGATGAAACCGGCAAATTACCCCACCGAGCCCGCGCATCTGTGGGAGCATTTCTACCGCATAACCCAGACCCCCCGCCCCTCGGGGCAGGAAGCGGCGGTGCGCCAGTACATTGTCGACCTCGCACGGGAGGGTGGTCACGCCTGCCGCACGGACGCCGCCGGTAACCTGGTGGTGTCGGTTGCCGCCAGTGCCGGTATGGCCCGGCGGCCCACGGTCATCGTGCAGAACCACCTGGATATGGTCACGGTAAAAACCGGTGACAAGGACCACGACTTCAGCCGCCAGCCCCTGAGCCTGAAAGTCACGGATGGCTGGTTGCAGGCAGACCGCACCACCCTGGGCGCCGATAACGGGGTGGGCTGCGCCGCCGCCCTGGCGCTGATGACCGACAGCGGGATCGACCACCCGGCACTGGAATTGTTGTTTACCGTCGACGAGGAAACGGGGCTGGGTGGTGCGCTTAATCTCGATCCCTCGCTGCTGTCGGGCAGCCTGATGCTGAACCTGGATACGGAGGACTGGCACGAGTTGTACGTGGGCTGTACGGGTGCCGGTGGCTGGCGGCTGCGCCGTTCCTTCGACCCGGTTCCGCCGCCCGCGGGGAGTGAACAGTGGCAGCTTTCGATCAGTGGCCTGGCGGGCGGCCATTCCGGTATCCAGATTCACCAGCAGCTGGGCAACGCAATCAAGCTCCTGGGCCAGTGCCTGGCGGGGCAGGAGGGCGTTCAGCTCGCGGGTTTCGAGGCCGGGATCGCACACAATGTGATTCCGCGGGAGGGCCAGATCACCTTTTGCCTGCCCGGCGGCGGTGGCGCGCGGTTGCAGGAGCGCTTGCCGCAGTTGCAACAACAGTGGTTGTCCTGGCTGCCGGCGGCCGACAGCGGGCTGGAGCTTGCCCTGGAGCCAGCGGTCCTTGAGACGGTACTGTCGGTGGCGGATTCGACGGCATTACTTGACCTGGTCGCCCTGTTTCCCCACGGGGCCCAGGCTTATAACCTCCTGCACCCGGCAGAGCTGGTCGACCTGAGTATCAATTTCGCGCGCGTGTCCCTCGCCGGGGGCGAGCTGATGCTGGAGTCCAGTTTCCGCTATTTCAATGAAACCCAGAGCCTGCCGTTGCAGCAGCAGGTGCTGGGCCTGGCCCGGGTGTTCGGCCTGGAGGTGACGTCCGCGGTGGCCTATCCCGGCTGGCAGCCGGATTTTGACAGTCCCTTGCTGGCGCGGGCATCGCAACTTCACGAGCAGTTGTTCGGCCGGCGACCCGCGGTAAAGGCCATTCACGCGGGCCTGGAGTGCGGGATACTCAAGGGCAAGAAGCCCGATATGGATATACTCTCCTTCGGACCCACGATTCGCGGTGCGCACTCCCCCACGGAGCGTCTGCAAATCGATACCGTGGCCCCGTTCTGGCAGTTCCTGACAGCGTTGCTGCTGCAGTTGTAATATCCCGAGCCGGTCGAACCCGGTCCCGTCGTCAATCCAAGAGAGCACAAGCCATGCTGGACAAACTCGAACGCCTGCCCGCTGACACCATCCTGGGCCTCGCCGCGGCCTGTCGCGCGGACCCGAACCCGGACAAGGTTGATCTCACCTTGGGGGTTTACATGGACGAGCAGGGCCTGTGCCCGGTATTCGATGCCGTGCGCCAGGCCCAGCAGGCGCTGGTGGCCGAGGAGCGTACGAAGGTCTATATGCCCCCGGCGGGTGATGAGATGTTCAACCTGGGTATGCAGCGCCTGGTGCTGGGCAATGACAGCCCGGCCCTGCGCGACAAACGGGTGGGCAGTGTGCAGGCACCGGGCGGCTGTGGCGCCCTGCGTATCGGTGCTGAAATTATCCGTGCCGCGGCCCCGGACGCCCGGGTCTGGGTCAGCGATCCGACCTGGCCGGTGCATTTTCCCTTACTGGGCAGCTCGGGCCTGAAGTTCGAGACTTACCGCTACTATGACCCGGTCAGCCACGGGGTTGATTTTGATGCCATGGTTACCGACCTTGAACAGGCCCGGGAAGGCGATGTCGTCCTCTTGCACGGCTGTTGCCACAATCCCTGTGGCGCCGACCTGGCTATCGAGCAGTGGGGCGTTATAGCCGCTATGGCCCAGCGCCAGGGTTTCCTGCCCTTTGTCGATTTCGCCTACCAGGGACTCGGCGACGGCCTGGAGGAGGATGCCGCCGGGCTGCGGCTGATCGTGGAGCGAGTACCGGAGGTAATCATCGCCGCCTCCTGTTCGAAGAATATGGGCTTGTACCGGGAACGTACGGGTATCGCGCTGTTTGTGTGTCGTGACGAGGCCAATGCCCAGGCCCTGGTCAGCCAGGCACTGGTGGCTGCCAGGCGCATATACTCGATGCCGCCGGCTCACGGCGCGCTGCTGGCGGGCAGGATACTGGCCAGCGACACGCTGTCTGCATCCTGGCGCAGCGAGCTGGATGCCATGTGCCGGCGCATCAATGGACTGCGCACCGCGCTGCGGCACAAACTCGAGGAGAAAAGTGGCCGGGATTTCGGGTTTATCGAGCGGGAGAAAGGCATGTTCTCCTTCCTGGGCCTGAGCCCCGAGCAGGCCTTGCGCCTGCGCAGTGAGCGCAGCGTTTATATGCTGGACTCCTCCCGCATCAATGTAGCCGGGGTAAATGCCCGCAATATTGATTATCTCGCGCAGGCTGTGGCATCGGTGCTTTAGCTGGCCTGCCAATAATCAGTTAGCGCTACATTAGGCGTCCAGGGCCGCCCAGCGTTCGAAGGCGGCTTCCATCTCTTCCTGTACGGCAGCCAGGCGGGCGATCACCTCCTGCACCCGGCTGTGTTCGCGCTGGTAGAAATCCGGGTCGGCCATGGTGGCTTCCAGTTCCTGCTGCTGCTTTTCCAGGGATTCGATCAGCGCGGGCATGGCGTCGAGTTCCCGCTGGTCCTTGTAGGACAGTTTGCTTTTTTTCTTCGCCTCGGGCGCGGCGGGCTGCCGCGGCGTTGGCACGGCGACCGGGGGCGAGCTCCTGCCGGGTTCACTGGTGGACTCGACCAGGCGTCCGCCCCGCGCCAGCCAATCGCTGTAGCCGCCGGCGTGATCGCTGATGACGCCATTGCCCTCCACCACCAGGAGGCTGGTAACCACGTTATCCATGAACTCGCGGTCGTGGCTGACCAGCAGTACGGTGCCGTCGAAACCCAGCAGGATTTCCTCGAGCAACTCAAGGGTCTCGATATCCAGGTCATTGGTGGGCTCGTCCAGCACCAGCAGGTTGGCGGGCCTGCTGAACAAGCGGGCCAGCACTGCGCGGTTTTGCTCACCTCCCGACAGGGCCTTGACCGGGGTTCTCACCCGCTCCGGGCTAAACAGGAAATCGCCGAGGTAGGAAATAGCGTGGCGGCGCTTGCCATTGATCTCGATGAACTCCTGGCCCCCGCAAACATTGTCGATAAGGTTTTTCTCGGGGTGCAACTCGCCGCGCAGCTGGTCAGAGTAGGCCACCTCGAGCTTGCTGCCACGTTTCACCACACCGCTGTCCGGTTCCAGCTCACCCAGCAGGATTTTCACCAGTGTCGACTTTCCGGCACCGTTGGCGCCAACGATACCAATGCGGTCACCGCGCTGGATTATCGTGGAAAAATCGCGAATGACAGTGTGGTCACCGAAGGCCTTGTTGACGTGCTGCAGTTCCACCACGATCTTCCCGGATTGGCCGGCATCCTCTACTGCAAAGCCGGCCTTGCCCTGGCGTTCCCGGCGGCGGGAGCGCTCATTGCGCATCGCTTCCAGCGCACGCACCCGGCCTTCGTTGCGCGTGCGGCGCGCCTTGATGCCCTGGCGGATCCAGACTTCCTCCTGTGCGAGCTTTTTGTCGAACAACTCGTTGGCGCGCTCTTCGGCCTGCAGCTGATGTTCGCGGTGCTGGAGAAAACCGTGGTAATCGCCTCGCCAGGTGGTGAGGTGGCCGCGGTCCAGCTCGGCAATACTGTTGGCCACGTTCTGCAGGAAGCGCCGGTCGTGGGTGATCAGTATCAGTGAGCCGCGGAAGCTACGCAGCTGTTCTTCCAGCCAGCTGATGGCGGGAATATCCAGGTGGTTGGTGGGTTCGTCCAGTAACAGGATGTCGGGGTCGCCGACCAGCGCCTGCCCCAGCGCGACCCGCCGGCGCCAACCGCCAGACAGTTCTCCCATTGTCGCATCGGCGGGTAATTGCAGCTGGCTGATGGTCGTATCCACTCTTTGCTGCAGGCTCCACCCATCCACGTTTTCCAATTGCTGTTGCACCCGGGCCAGCGCGTCCAGGTCGGTGCCGGCGCTGTCGTGCACCAGGCGGTGATATTCGGCTATCAGCTCCCCCGCCCGAGAAAGGCCCGAGGCCACCACATCGTAGACGGTCAGGTTGTCGGCATCAGGCAGGGTCTGCTCCAGGCGCGCCAGTCGCACGCCCGGTCGCAGCCAGCGCTCGCCGCTGTCGGGGCTGAGCTCACCGGCCAGCACCTTGAGCAGCGTGGTTTTACCGGTGCCATTGCGCCCCAGCAGTCCCAGCTTGTCTCCCCTGGCGATCACCAGGTCGACCTCATCCAGGAGTACCTGGGTGCCGTAGTGCAGGCTGGCTTTGTCGAGTCGCAGTAGTGGCATAAAAGTTGGCTGTGGTCCGGGGTCGCGCATTCTACGCCAGCGGGGCGTGTGCTGGCCACTTTTGTATAAGCGGGTTAGAGTGAGGCAGCTTGGCAAAAGGGGATTGCACCGGTGAGGGAGGTGGGGAAAAAAATTATGTTGAGAGCGCTGCTGTTGCAGGCCTTTTTTATTGCCACTGTGGCCTGGGGCCAGGTAGCGGGTCCCCTCGTTACGTTGGCACAGGTTGACGCGGCGATTGCCCGCGTTAATGCCACGGCTGCCCTTGATTCCCCCGATTCCTCCGGGCGGGCGAGCCTGCTAAAGCTATACAGCGATACCCGGGCCGCCCTGCGTGCGGTCACCGAGTACCAGGGCGAGCGCGAAAAATACGCCCGGGCCCGGGCCGAGGCCGGAAGGGAGGCTACTGCAATCGAGGCAGGACTGGCCGAACGCCAGGTCGTACCCACGGGGATTGGCGGAGCACTGGAAACGGCGTCCCTGGGCGAGCTCGAGCAGCAGATCCAGGTCAGCAGATCAGAGCTGGAGGCGCGCAAGGCCATGCTGGCGGAAACCCGTTCGGCCATCAGCGGAATGCCGGGCAGGGCGATAGTAATTCGCGACCGGCTCACTGTGCTGGGCACCCTGATACCGGACCTGCAGTCTGCCCAGGCCGCACTTTCGAGTGGCGCGGAACCAGGCAGTGAAAATGAGGCCAGGCTGTGGCTGGCCCAGGCCAGCAGCGCCAATGCTGTTGCGGAGAAGGAGGCGCTGAACGAGGAACTGCTCAGCCAGCCCATGCGATTGCAGTTGCTCAGTGCGACCCAGGACCGTGCCAGCCAGGATGTTGCCGCACTGGAACGCCAATTGCAGGCCATAGAGAGGCGGGCCAGTTTCCTGCGTCAGGGACAGGCAACACAGGCACTGGTCGAGGCCGAGAAAGAGCAGGCGCGTACCCAGGGTAAACACGTCCTGGTGCAGCGCCTGGCCGATCGCAATGCGGAACTCAGTGCGTCATTTGTAGACCTCGGCAGTGCGATAGAGGCCAGCCGGGCGCGCGAGTTGAGTGTCCAGCAACAGGCCGAGCGACTTGAAACTGACCTCCAGTCCATAGCGCACAAGCTCAGCGTGCTCGGTATGAGCACCGAGGTGGGCCAGGTGCTGCGCGAGCAGCAGATTCAATTGCCCCAGGAGCGGGAATCCAATAAGCAAATTGCCCTGGTCGGCAAGCAGGTGACATCGGTGAGCATTCGCCAGATCGAACTTGAGGATGAAAGGCGCAAGTTGCTTGATGCCGGTGCGTATGTGGAAAAACTGGTTTCCGACCTGGAGCCAGGCGTTGCGGAAACGATCCGGCCGGACCTGCTGGAGCTGGCGCGCAAGCGTCGCGAACTGGTCAGGCAGGCCCTGGATCTCGAGAACCTGTATGCAGGTACGCTGGGCAACCTCCAGTACAACATGTACGAATACGCCAGGGTCGTCAAGGACTACCGGCGTTTCACCGAGGAGCGGCTGTTGTGGATTACGTCCAGGGATCCCTTTTCACTGTTCCGCGCAAATGGCCTGCCGGTCCAGCTGGCGCAGATATTTGCTATCGAGCGCTGGGTTGGGGAGGCGCACCGGCTGCCTGCGGAACTTCTTCAGCAGCCGCTTACAGCCCTGGCTCTCGCGCTGGTGCTTGTGCTGGTTTATCGCAGTCCTTCGCTCAAATCCAGAATCGTCGCCAGTGGCCGGGAGGTTGGCTATGTGCGCACCGATAACTATTCGCACACGCTGCTGGCCCTCGTCCTGAGTGCCCTGCTGTCGGTGAAATGGCCGCTGTTGATGTGGGCGGTTGCCAGGTTGTTTGGAATGCAGGACACCCAGTCCGAGCTTGCCCTGGCATTGCATGACAGTCTGGTGCGGGGTGCCGTGTATTTCTGGGGTCTTGAGTTCCTGCGGATTTCGATGCTGCCCAAGGGTTTGGTATCAGCGCATTTTCGCTGGCCGACACAACGTGCCTCCCAGACCTACGCTCGCATTGTCGTGCTGGAGAGATCGTTCCTCCCCGCGGTGATCCTGGTGTACTTCTGCCTTTCAATGTACCCACGGGAGGTGGGCGGTCCGCTGGCCGCGGTCGGTGTTATCGTGCTGTTGTTGTCGATGTCGTATTTTTTCCGGCACGTACCACATTACATGCAGGGCAAGGTGGGCATGTTGCTCACGGAGCGCGTCCACGGGGAGGGCTCAACGCTGGGGAGTATTATGCGACAGGTGCTCGTCTGGGTGCCTGTGATAACGATCCTCGCTGTCGTGCTGGGTTATATTTACACGGCCATGATGTTCAGCCTGCTACTCATCAAGTCGGGAGCGGTGTGTGCGCTGGTTATGCTGGGCAATGAACTGGCCATGCGCTGGTTGCGCATGACCCGGCGGCGCATGCTCGTCAGGGCCAGGGCGGAGGCGACACAAGCCGTGGCAGACGAAGCTGAGATCAGTCCCGAGGAAGAGGCTCTTGAAAACGACCCGGAGCTACTGGGCGACGAGGGCACCAAGCTCATCAACCTGCTCACCCTGTTCGGCCTGCTGGGTGGTATCGTGGCGGTGTGGGCAGAGGCGTTTCCGGCAATGGCTATCCTGGATTCCGTGCAGCTTTGGCAGCAGAGCGGTGTCGTCGAAGGGCAGCAGGTCCTGGTTCCGGTCACCCTGGCTGACGTGGCGCGCGCACTGGCGATATTGGTGGTGGGCTGGGTTGCCGTGCGCCGTGTTCCCGCGCTGTTGGAAATACTGTTGCGCCAGAAAATGGGCGTGCGACCCGCCTCCGCCTATGCCGCCACCAGCATTTTCCAGTACGCGGTAACCGGCGCGCTGATCGTGGGGGTACTGGGCGCGCTGGGAGGCAGTTGGGCCCAGATACAGTGGGCGGTAGCGGCCCTCAGCGTCGGTATTGGATTCGGCATGCAGGAAATTGTCGCCAACTTTATTTGCGGCCTCATCATCCTGTTCGAGCAACCCATCCGGGTGGGTGACACCGTCACGGTAGGCAATGTGTCGGGTAAGGTCACCAGGATTCGTATCAGGGCGACGACGATTCGTGATTTTGACCGCCGCGAACTGCTGGTGCCCAACAAGGAGTTCATTACCCAGCAGTTGCTCAACTGGTCACTCTCCGACCAGGTGACCCGTTCGGCGATCGAGGTGGGTGTCGCCTACGGTACCGACCTGGATCGGGCGATTGCCATCGTGCGCGAGGCTGCTCACCAGCATCCCATTATTCTCAAGGATCCCGAGCCTATCGTGACTTTTGAGCAGTTTGGCGACAACAGCCTGCTGATCCGGGTGCGATTCTTTATGGACCAGTTGGATGCCCGTCTTGTCACATCCAGTGAGCTCATGCTGGATATCAACCGCCGCCTGGACAAGGCGGGGATTGTCGTGGCGTTCCCGCAGCGCGACGTCCACCTGGATACCAGCAAACCACTGGAAATCAGGATGATGGAGCGCGAGCAGGCGCCCGCGCCGGGGCCACCTCCCGGGTAATCACATCCAGCATCGCTTGCGTCGTGGCTGACAGTGGCTGGCGCTTGCGGGTAATGACGCCCAGTTCCCGGGTAATCACCGGCTCGCCCAGTGGCCGGCATTCGGCGCCCATCTCCTGCATCTGGCTGCTGCTCAGGGCCGGTACAACGCTCACCCCGAGGCCGGTGCTGACCATCCTGCCAATGCTCGCCAGCTGGTGTGCTTCGAAGGCAGGCACCATGGAAATACCGCGGGCCTGCAGCGACCTGTCGATAAGCAGGCGAATACTGGACGGGCGCTGCAATGCGATATAGGGGTAGCCGTCCAGGTCGCGCCATTTCAGGCGTTTTTTCGCCAGCAGCGGGTGGCCAGCCGGCAGTACGGTGACAAAGCGATCGCGAAACAGGGGGGTGAAATTCAGGTCCGGGGCATCTCCCGGGTCGAAGGTCACTCCCAGCTCCACCCGGCCATCCCGCACCATTTCCACCACGCTCTCTGTAATCACGTCGTGAACGGTGACATTGATGTCAGGGTAGCGACGGTGATACTGCGCCAGTACCGCTGGCAGCAAGCTGCTCGCAAAGGTGGGCACGGCGGCGATATCCAGCTTGCCGCGGCGCAGGGCGAACAGGTTGCGCACATCTTCCAGCGAGCGATCCCAATCCGCCAGCAGGCGCTGTACGACCGCATAGAACCGGCTGCCCTCGGGCGTCAGGGTGACCGTTCGGGTGGAGCGCTCCAGCAACCTGCCCCCGATCTCCTGTTCCAGGTTGCGCACAGCAATGCTGAGCGCCGGCTGCGACAGGTGTAGCAGGCTGCCCGCTTCGGCGAAGCTGCCGGATCGGGCAACGGCCGCAAAACAGCGCAATTGGCGAATGGTGACACTCATTTAAATAACTTATTAATTATTCAAATAATACAATTTGATAAATATAAGTAGCTGGCGCACCCTAGGCAAGCCAAATTTCCCTTAAGCCCGGTAAGCGTGGGCAGGCCATGGCGACGCCCGGCGGCGCCCGTGGCGACCACGACAGGAGAAACGCATGTCCGGATTCGACAAGGTAGTAGGCAGCTATGAGGAAGCGTTGGCTGGCCTGGAAGACAATATGACGGTAATCGCCGGGGGCTTCGGCCTGTGCGGCATTCCGGAAAACCTCATCAAGGAGATCAGGCGCAGGGGCACCCGTGGCCTGACCATCGTCTCCAACAATTGTGGTACGGACAAGTTCGGCCTGGGCATACTGCTGGTGGATAAGCAGATTCGCAAGATGGTGGCTTCCTATGTCGGGGAGAACGCCATGTTTGAAGCCCAGATGATGAGCGGCGAGCTGGAGGTGGAATTGACACCCCAGGGCACGCTTGCGGAAAAAATGCGTGCCGGTGGTGCCGGTATCCCCGCCTTCTACACGGCGACGGGCTACGGTACGCCCGTGGGCGAGGGCAAGGAAGTGCGGGAATTCGGCGGCCGTCATTATATTCTCGAGGAGGCCATACAGGGCGATTTTTCCATTGCCAAGGCCTGGAAGGCAGACCGCTTCGGCAACCTCGTGTTTCGCAAAACCGCACGCAATTTCAACCCGATGGCAGTCACAGCCGGAAAAATCTCGGTCGTCGAGGTGGAGGAGATTGTGGACGTTGGGACTCTCGACCCGGACGAGATCCACCTGCCCGGGATCTACGTTGATCGCCTGATACAGGGCACGTTTGAAAAAAATATCGAACAGCGCACCGTGCGCAGCGCATAGGAGGAACAGGCAATGGCTTTGACCCGTGAACAGCTGGCCCAGCGCGTGGCACAGGAATTCCAGGACGGCTACTACATCAACCTGGGTATCGGCATTCCCACCCTGGCGGCGAACTACATACCCGAGGGGGTGGAGGTCATGCTGCAATCCGAGAACGGCCTGCTCGGCATGGGCCCCTTTCCCCGCGAGGACGAGGTGGATCCCGACCTCATCAATGCCGGCAAGCAGACAGTAACGATGGCCAGGGGCGCCTCCCTGTTTTCCTCGGCGGATTCCTTTGCCATGATTCGCGGCGGCCATGTGGATCTCACTGTGCTCGGCGCCTTCGAGGTCGACTGCCGGGGCAATATTGCCTCCTACATGATTCCCGGCAAGCTGATCAAGGGTATGGGGGGCGCCATGGACCTGGTGGCGGGCGCAGACAATATCATCGTCACCATGACCCACGCATCCAAGCACGGGGAGTCGAAGCTCCTGCAGGAGTGCACTCTGCCGCTCACTGGCAAGGGCTGCATAAAGCGGGTGTTGACGGACCTGGCGCTGCTCGATATCGAGGATGGCAAGTTTATCCTGCGCGAGCGTGCGCCCGGTGTGAGCGTGGAGGAGATCGTGAAATTGACCGCCGGGCCCCTTGTGGTACCCGACGTGGTGCCGCAGATGACGTTTGTATAAACGCCGTGCGGCCGGGTATCGCCGCCCGGTTGAAAAACCGCCGGCAGCTACGGTAGCGGGAATCACTGCAGCACGGCTTTTGCCCGTCTATTCCAGCGTGCCTGCCCTGCGGCCAGAATTGGTGTATTATTTCGCGCCCCTGAGTCTGGTTTTCGGTCCCTATGACACTCACTGACCACAAATATCCCGATCGCCAGCTGGCAAGCTGGTTGCTGGTTTGCGCCGGGGTCATCCTGGGCATGATCCTGCTCGGCGGCGTTACCCGCCTGACCAACTCCGGCCTGTCCATGGTGGAGTGGAAGCCCCTCGTGGGCATTGTGCCGCCATTGTCCGAGCACGCCTGGCAGGAGACTTTCGACAAGTACCGGCTTTTCCCCGAGTACCAGAAAGTCAATCGCGGGATGAGCCTGGAAGATTTCAAGTCGATCTTCCTGTTCGAGTACCTGCACCGGCTACTCGGGCGCCTGATCGGCGTGTTGTTTTTGTTGCCGCTTTTGTATTTCGCCTGGCGCGGCCATGTCAGGCAGGGATTGATGCCCAAACTGGTGGTGCTGTTTTTCCTCGGCGGCTGCCAGGGCCTGCTGGGCTGGTACATGGTGAAGAGCGGGTTGGTAGACAACCCGCGCGTCAGCCAGTACCGGCTCACGGCACACCTGGGACTTGCGGTGGCCATTTATGGCTACATGATGTGGCTGGCTTTTGATCTGCTGTTCCGGTCTTCTCCGGGCCGAACAGTAGCGCGCCCCTATGCGCAAAGCTCAAGGTGGCTGGTGGGACTGGTGTACCTGATGATCCTCTCCGGCGGACTGGTGGCGGGTACCAGGGCCGGCTTTGCCTACAGCACCTGGCCCCTGATGGGCGATTCCTTTATTCCCCGCGGCCTGTATGCGGGGACACCGGCGTGGTTGGACATGTTTGAGGACATTACGACGGTGCAGTTTAATCATCGTATGTTTGCCTACCTGCTGTTTGTGCTGATCACTGCCTTTGTCACGCTGGTTTATCGCGCGGGTATCGGGGGGCGGTCCAGATTGGCGGTGACCCTGCTGCTGCTGGCCCTGTTCGGGCAGGTGGTGCTGGGGATCAGCACCCTGTTGCTGCATGTGCCTGTACCGTTGGCTGCCGCCCACCAGGGGGGCGCTATGTTGCTGTTCACCGCAATGCTGTTTGCCAGCCATACGCTGGTACGGCAGTAGCGACGCCTGCTACCAGAATTTCGGACGCTTATCGTCTGAACGACGCCCCTCGCAAGTCCTGCGATCGGGCTTTTGGGGCTCGAAGCGCATCTCCTCACGACGATCGCCGTGTGCACGGCGGTGCTTGCGCCTGCGATCCGTGCCCTTGTAGCCTTCGGGCGCTCGTTCTTTCTCCTCGAACAGGGCGGACCTGCCCCGCGGCTCGTAGTCCTGTAGTTTCATGGTCATAAGCACACCTCTCGCGGTGCCGTATCAGTTGTCGGTGGCGAGAGTCAGTGTGGCTTATTTTGCGGCCCGTGGCTGTATCTGGAACGTGTCGGGGGCAGTTTTAGGCCTGACTTGTGAAGCGACTCACACAAAGCCGCTCGCCCGGCGCCCGGCAATCAATCCAGGGAGCAGGCGCAAATGCGGCTGATATGACTGTAGGGGAGGGCGGATTCAGCGTGCCAGCTGTTAAAAGTTTCCTGTATCAGGGTCAGTTCCCGCTTGCTGCCGGGGTTTGCGGTGATATCCAGCCCGGCTCTTTGCAGGCAGCGGCAGACATCGCCGGTGATGACAAAGGTATCCTTGCCCATATTGCGCAGGACACGTTGGCCGGTCATACCGCCCAGGCGCGAGCCGTATTTCTTCATATGGGCGAAAAGGCCGACCAGGTCAGTCTCGGGCCAGCGGCTGATGAACTTGCCGAAACTGCCGTGCTCCCTTGCCACCTCCAGGATAAAGCGCGCGTTCGCCTGCACGCTCAGGACTTTCTGGCGATTGCGGATAATACGCGGGTTCTGGCTGAAGCGATCGATCTGGTCGGGGCTGAGCATCACGATCTTTTCGGGGGGGAAACCGAAGAACACGTCCTCGAAATCATCCCACTTGTGATCGACCACGCGCCACACGAAGCCGGCCTGGAATACGCAGCGGGTCATCTCGGACAGGTAGCGGTCATCTCCGGTGCCGGCAAGCGCCCGGGCACCGCGCACTTTTGGCATCAGCTTTTCTAGCGTCGCTGCACCGCCCTTGCGCTCGCAGGCGCGCTGGTAGATGTCCCTAAATTTTTCCATCGCTCTGCCGCGTCTGCTTGCTGTGACCGCGATTACACACCGCGTCCTGCCACTTCGTGTTTATGATCGCAAGTGATGATACCTCTCAGAAGGCGTATGTTACCGCCATCTCGATACCGCTTAGTTCTATGTCGTAGACAAAGTCGTTGTTCTCGTAATCGTCTTTCAGGTAACGGTAACCGAATGCGCCCGTCCACTTATCGGTGAAGGCGTAGTTGAGCATGGCCAGCGCCTGGTAGGTCGAGTCTGAGTCACCTGCGCCGGCATCGAGCCTCAAGCTGGCATTCCAGCGGTCGTTGATTGGCATGGTGGCACGGAAGCCGGCAATGGCGTTGGTCCAGCTTTCCTCGAAACTGTCGCTGAGTTTACGGTTGCCGATATTACTTTGCAGGTTCAGCTCGAGAGTCTGGTCCGAGTTGGTATAGCGAACGCCAGCCAGAAGTTCCAGCCATTCGACGCCGGGTACATTATAGGTCAGGCCCGTATCGATGATGGTATTGCCGATATCCAGCGAGCCTTTGAGCTTCAGTTTGCTCACCTCGGGAAACAGCACCTTGCTGCCATTCGCACCCAGGTTCATGTACTCATAACTGAACCAGTAACCCCAGCTTCCATTGCTTCCCCGGACCAGGCCGGTCAATGCGCCGTCTATGTGTTCCATGACGTCGCTGATGGACAGGTCCACGTCCGCGGTGTGGCCGCCGGCGCCCGAAGTACCCTGCATGGAAAAGAAATAGCCGGACATACCCGCCTCATGGCGCCAATCGTCGGCCAGGGTTGCCGGTGCGCAGACACCCGCCAGCAGGCCTGCGAGGGCCGATACGGTTCCGCACGGTAGTTTGACGTTCATTGTACTGTCCTTGTCGGAGTCTGGGCCGCTGCTATGGACCGGCGGCTGTGATTGTCGGGGGGCATGGTAACAGAACGCAATGCTGCCGAAAATTACCTGGAGCGCCCGCGCTGTGTGCTCACTATCACTGTTGAGCTTTATCCTCAACGGCCCGGTAGGCCAGCAGCATGTTGCCGGGCAGCTGGCCGAACATCGAATAGCCCGATTGCACATACAGCCAACCATCGGCGATGACCTGGCCGCTGACGTCGATGGCGCCACCATGGCCGCTAATGCCGTTATCTGCCGCAAAGGACCTGGCCGTTTCGGCCTGCCATAACAAATCCCCGTTAACGATGTCGAAAGCGCGAATCCTGCCGTCCAACCCGGCACTGAACACCAGTTCGTCGGTGGCCATCAAGGCGGCGGAGAGTCCGTAGTAGAAGGAGCAGCGATACTGCTCCGACAGCTCGATCGTTTTACCCGCGCGCATGTTCTGCAGCCCGATCATGGGCTTGTTCTCCTCGGGAATGTCACAGCCACGGCTTACGCCCTGGAACCAGAGGATCTCGCCAGTGGTTGCGTCCAGCGCATGCAGGCCGGGTTTGGGGATGTACCCGGGGCGAACCCGCTCAGGGTCGGCTGCCGCCACCAGCAGGCGTTCACCTGACAGCGCCATGCCCCAGTGCACACCGCCGTTGGTCGTGCTCTGGGCGAGGTTTGGTCCGATGCCGGCATTGCTCACCTGTCGTTGCCAGATGAGCTCACCGTCGCTGCCGGCGGGGTCCGGGTTGAGGGCAAACACATCGCCGGATTTCTGCCCCGCCAGCAACAGCTCACTGCCGTCGGGCAGCGTGGCCATGACAACCGAGGCGCCGAAATCAAAATCCCCGCCGGGGTTTTCCGGGCAGTTCGCACCGCCGTTGAGGCAGGCGGCGTTCCACGCGTCCCCGGCCAGTGCCTGGAACCGCCACACCAGTGCGCCGCTGTCCATATCCAGCGCGACAATGGCATCCGATGTGTCGGTGGTTGGCAGTGACAGGTTTTCCCCGGTGCCGATATAAATACGATTGCGTTTGGCGTCGATGGTCGGTGTGCTCCAGACACTCACACCCGACGGTCCGTACAGCTCGCCACCGGCGGCATTCCGGCCCTGTAGTGTTGCCTCGCCGGTACCGTGCCACTGCCACAGCGGCTTGCCGTCACGGGCATCCAGCGCAATCACGCCGCCATGGGATTTACAGCAGACATGGCTGGGGCTGCCGCTCACGGCAACCTCGTAGGACGACACCGGCACAAACAGGCGATCGTCGTGGTAGCTGATGGACCCCGTGATAACGGAGGTTTCATAGATGCGTGCGGCCTGCTGCCAGACGATCGCCAGGGTGTCCGGGTCCAGGGCGTAAATGGAGGCCATGGAATCGGCGAACACCAGCAGCTGTTTGCCACTTCCCAGCGTGGCCACGGTAATGGCCGAACGAATTCCGCTAAGCACCTCCGCGTGGGCGCGAATACAGCCACTGCGCCGATCGATGGCATAGAGCTTGCCGGTCTTGTCACCGAAATACAGGGTATCGCCGACAATCGCCGGCTGTGAGCGCATGTCAGTCACCTTGGGGAAGGCAAGGCTCCAAACGAGTTCCAGCTGGCTGACATTTTGCCGGTCGATACCGGCGTGCGCAGCCGGCACATAGCGCCGGTTAGCATCGCCCAGGCCCCAGTTGGTGACGTACCTGGTGGTATCCTTTCCCGGGGCGCTGCTGCACTGGTGCTGGGCTATCCATTCGTCTGCGGGGGCGGAGCCTGCGAGGTAGATCGCTATCAGTCCCCGCTCCTGCTTGCTCAGGTGGCCAGCCATCGGCTGCATCTTGCCGAACTCCAGCGCCACCATCACCGTCTCCTTGGAGAAACCCGACAGGGCTTCCCTGCTGGGGGCGTGCATGGCGGGGTTGTCATGGCAGCTGGCGCAGTGCTTGTCGAATAACTTCTCACCCAGGTAGCCCAGGGGCAGTATGTCAGCGTGTCGTATGGCAAAGGATTCCAGGGTTTTCATCGGGGAATCGCTGATCAGGAGCACGCCGCCCACGAGCAACACTGCGGCCAGCAGAACCAGGGCGAGAAGGATCGCGATTTTTTTCATGGAGGGATTCCCCTAGTCAGGCAGCGCAAAGGCATAAAGATAGTCACCCACGTCTCGACCGAACATATGGTGGCCTCCGGCGTTTATAACGACGTACTGCCTGCCGCGATATGTGTAGGTCATGGGTGTGGCAGCGGCATCTACCGGCAGCGTATACCGCCACAGGGTCTCACCGTTGCTGACGTCAAAGGCGCGTATCTGCCGGTCCATGGTGGCGCCGATAAAAAACAGGCCCCCGGCCGTGGCGATACCGCCGCCCAGGTTGGGTGTACCCCACTCGATGTGAAAAGGCGCGGTTACCGGCCCCATCTCATGTACCGAGCCCAGTGCGGTCTCCCAGGCGATGGTACCTTTTATCAGGTCTACCGCCACCAGCTTGCCCCAGGGTGGCGGGTTGCAGGGAATGCCCAGGGGTGACTGCAGGCTGCCGATCTCGATGTCGTAGGGCGTGCCGCGCATGGTCACGCGCATGCGATGGCCGGCGGCGGGGTGATCCTGCCTGTCGCCATTTGCGTCGATTGTCTGGGGAGTCCGGATGAGCTGCCCCGTGAATGCCACGTTGTTTACGTTAACCAGTAGCATGCCGGAGTCACCCAGCAGGGCGCCGCCACCCCAGTTGGGCCCGCCGAGGCTGCCGGGGAACATCAGTGTGAGTTGCTCGCTGTTGGGCGTGAACAGGCCCAGGTTTTCCAACGCGGCCAGCTGGCGGGCACAATCGCCGCGGTCCCAGGGCGTCAGCCCCCAGGCATCCCGTGGCATCAGGAACGGGTTGAGCAACTGGGGCGGTGCGATGGGTTTGGGCTGGGTGGGGGATGTTTGCTCACCCGGGATACTCGAGGGCGGTACCGGCTGCTCGGTAACCTCCCACAGGGGCTCGCCGGTCAGGCGGTTGAAAACGAAGACGAAGCCCTGCTTGGTCAATTGCGCAAGTGCGGGGATTTCCTGCCCGTTCTTGCGCCACTCGAACAGGATCGGCTGTGCCGGTGTGTCGTAATCCCACAGGTCGTGGCGCACGTGCTGGAAATGCCAGCGCACCTTGCCACTGTGCAGGTCCAGCGCCACCACGGCGTTGGCGTAGAGGCCGTCCCCCGGGCGGTCAACGCCGTAGTAATCCGGTGAGGCGGCGCTGGTGGGCAGGAACAGCAGCTGGTTCTTCACATCGACCGAGATGGGCGCCCAGACGTTGGCACTGCCGCTGTCGGGATGTCCTGTCAGGGGATCGAACTGCCACAGGGGTTCGCCGCTGAAGCTGTCGAACGCCATGACCGTGCCGCGGGGCGTGGTGGCGCGCACGAAGTCGATTACCGTGGACCCGGTTACCACGACCCCGTCAGCCACCACCGGCGCCGAGGAGTTACTGACCTCTCCAGGCACCAGCCCCTCGTCACCGTACAGGCGCACACTGCCGCCGACACCAAAGCCGCTGCAGGGTTTGCCGCTGGTGGCGTCGATTGCCCAAAGCCTGCGGTCGTGGGT
>JAHEBM010000124.1 GCA_024642245.1 Haliea sp. | reverse complement strand
CGCCGGGAAATACTGCCGGACGAGGAACTGGGCCTGGGCAATGCCATCCATGTGCAGGCCTACCGCATTTCCAGCCTGGTACCCGGTTCGCTCGCGCTGATCCTGGCGGATATCCTGCCCTGGTCCAGCGTGTTCTGGATTACAGCGGGGTTTATGGCGGTCGCGGTGGTGATGACCCTGGTGGTGGAGGAGCCCCACTCCCGGCTGCCCACCGGTACCGGGCTGCGCGAGGCCGTGATTGCGCCCTTCGCGGAATACCTCGGGCGGCGCGGCTGGTCGGGTCTGCTGCTGGTGCTGGGCTTCATGTTTTTTTACAAGATCGGCGACAACATGGCCACGGCCCTGGCGACACCGTTTTACCTCGACCTGGGGTTCAGTAAAACCCAGATCGGCCTGGTGGCCAAGCACGCGGCGCTCTGGCCGGCCATATTCGGTGGCCTTGTGGGCGGCCTTATCATGATCCGCCTGGGTATCAACCGGGCCCTGTGGCTGTTCGGGGTGGTACAGGTGGTAAGCATTCTCGGCTTTGCCATACTGGCCAGCAGCGGGCCGGTAGTGTGGCTGCTGGCGGTGGTCATCGCTTTCGAGTATCTCGGTGTGGGTATGGGCACTGCTGCCTTTACCGCGTTTATTGCCCGGGAAACCAGCAAGACCTACGCTGCGACACAGTTTGCCCTGTTTACCGCGCTGGCGGCGCTGCCCCGCACTTTCGCCAATGCCAGTACCGGGATGATCGTGGAGCAGGTCGGCTGGGTAAACTTCTTCCTGATTTGCGCTATCCTCGCACTGCCCGGCATGCTGTTGCTCCTGTGGGTCGCACCCTGGCGGCCGGCCGCCGGTGGAGACAATCAATGAAAGTCCTGCACGTTTACCGCACCTATTTCCCGGATTCCCAGGGCGGACTGGAGGAAGTGATACGCCAGATCTGCCTGGCAGCGGGCAAGCACGGCGTCACCAGCCGGGTTTTTACCCTGAGCGACGAGCCCTTTCCCCACACCCTGCCCCGGGTCGAGGCGGACGTGGTCCGGGTGCGCAAGACCTTCGAAATCGCCTCCTGTGGCTTCGCCCTGACAGGAATGCGGCGCTTCGCCAGGGAGGTCGAGTGGGCCGATATCGTGCACTACCACTATCCCTGGCCGTTTTCCGACGTGATGTACCTGATGCTCGGCAGGCACCGTCCGGCCATACTCACCTACCACTCGGACATCGTGCGGCAACAGTTCCTGCTGTCGGTCTACCGCCCCCTGATGAGCCGCTACCTGGATGCCATGGACCTGATCGTGGCGACATCACCCAACTATTTTGCCACCAGCGAAGTGCTGACAGAGTACGCCGACAAGGTCGAGGTCATCCCCATCGGCCTGGATGAGCCGTCCTACCCGGCGCTACCCGAACAGAATCGTGACAAGGCGGCGGCAAAACAGAAGTACGGTGAGGATTTCTTCCTGTTCGTCGGCGTACTGCGGTATTACAAGGGCCTGCATATCCTGCTGGATGCGATGCAGGGCGCCCCCTACACAGTGGTGATCGTCGGCAGCGGCCCGGTGGAAAACGAGCTGCGCGAGCAGGCCCGGCGCCTGGGCCTGGACAATGTTATTTTTGCCGGCTTTGTTTCGGACCGGGAGAAGATGGCGCTGTTCAGCCTGTGCCGGGCGGTGGTCTTTCCCTCCTACCTGCGGTCCGAGGCCTTCGGTGTCACCCTGCTGGAGGGCGCCATGAGCTCCCGGCCGCTGATTTCCGCCGAGGTGGGATCCGGTACCAGCCATGTGAACATCAACGGCGAGACAGGCCTGGTGGTGCCGCCGGGAAACAGCAGGGCGCTGCGTGAGGCGATGGATGACCTTTACCAGCACCCGGAAAAGGCCCGCCAGATGGGCCTGAAAGCGCGCCAGCGGTATGAAGACCTGTTCACCGGCAGCCGGATGGGGGCGCGTTACGCCGATGCGTATCGCCGCATCCTGGCCGCGCAGCCCACCGCTGCCTCCGCCTGATATGTCGGGTCCCGAACTGGTATTCCTGCATATCCCCAAGACCGCGGGAACCAGCCAGCAGAACGCCTTCAAGGAGTATTACGGGTCCGCGAATATTTTCTGGATCGGCAAGGACTGCCCGCCGGATATCTGGCGCTACCCCCGGGCAAAAGTCGGTGAGCGCTTCGTGGTGGGCGGGCATAAGCGCCTGTCCTTTTACCCGCGCGACCTGGACCCGCTGTACTGCGCCATTTTGCGCGACCCCGTCGAGCGTGCCATCTCCCTGTTTGGCTATTACACCCGCCCCGACCTGGCGATCTCCGAGCGGGACGAGCGGGTACGGGCGGGCCTGCTGCAGAAAATGCTGGCCAAGGGTATCGATCCCGACTCGATGCTCAACTCCATCCGCAACTGCCGCCCCTTTCGCCGGGAAATTTCCAACTACCAGTGCAAGTACCTGAGCCGGGGTCGCGCCACGTTCGCCGCGGTACGCAACAGCCTCGAGCATCACGATTTTGCCATCGGCACTGTGGGCTGCTACGACCGTTTCCACCGCGAGTTATGGGATATCCTGGACTGGGTGGACGAGGCGCCGCAGAAGGTGAATCGCAGCAGGGATGATTACGCCGCGGCCTACCTGGATGACAAGGAGCTGGTCGCCGCGATCTCGCAACTCAATCGTGAAGACGACAAGCTGGTGAACTGGGTGGAAAGCGAGCAGCAGGGGCTGTGGCTGCGGTTCAGGGATGTGCACCAGCGGCGGCGGCGCCTGCGCCGCCTGCCGATTCGCGCCGGGCGGCGCAAGGCCCGGCAGTGGGCGTGGGCGGATGCGCCGGACCTGTGGCCGCCACGGGAGGGGCCGTCCCCGCTGATATGGCCACTGAGCCGGTTGATGGTGGCGGAGCCGCACCGGCTGACGTATATGCCCACCCCGGGCGCGGCGAACCAGGCGCTGCAGCGCATGATGCTGGACCTGTCCGACGTGCCGCACCCGCAGGCGATTCTGGA
>JAHEBM010000079.1 GCA_024642245.1 Haliea sp. | reverse complement strand
TTCGAATTCTGCCGGGCGGGCCATTTCTGCTCATAGATCGCGATCCCCTGTAGACATGTCTTAACCACGCGCGATACTTGCCAGGCAAACGATCACCGGTTGGAACCCACCAACACGGGCGATCGGCTCCAGCGGGAACCGGCTTGACACTTCCCGCATGTTTCTAAAAACTCTGGGAGAATAGCAAACCATAGCCACCGCCCTATGATGAACTACCTGATACGTGCCTCCAACCTGGAGGGCGTTCGTACCGCGATCGCCAGCCTCGGCGGAGATGCGGACGGCATTTTTCACGCAACCGGGGTATCAGAAAAAAATCTGGGACCGCAGGACTGGTTTTCCTATTACCGTTTCCTGTTGCTGCTCGACGAGGCCGCCAGGGCGACCGGATGCGAGCATTTTGGCCTGCTCCTGTCGAGTCGTCAGGGTATCGGCGTGCTCGGCCCGGTCGGCTTCGTAATCCAGCAGGCACCGGACCTGCGCAGTGCCCTGCGAGAATTGACCGTACATTTTGTCCACCATAACCAGGGCGCCAACGTCGGTCTCCGGATAGAGAAAGGCATTGCCCAGTGGCGCTTCAGTTGCAAACTCGAGGGCATGGCCCCGATGCGCCAGCAGGAAGACCTGGCCGCAGGGATAGGCGTCAACCTGTTGCGACTTTTGTGGAATCCCAACTGGTCGCCGGATGCCATCTATTTTCAGCATTCTCCCCCGACAGACCTGCATCCGTACCGCAAGACATTCAACTGCCCGCTGATTTTTAACTCGGATTCACTACAGATGGTCTTCAAGGCTGACATTCTCGACAGCCCCCTGGATAACGCCAACCCACAACTGCACAAGCTGCTCGAGGAGCACCTCGCCGGCATGCGGCGAGCGTACCCGGACGATTACTGCGGTCACGTGAAGCACCTTATCAACCAGGCTCTCACCACCGGCGACTGCTCCATCGAACGGGTGGCCAGCCACCTGGCTGTGGGTAAGCGCACCCTGCAGCGCCAGTTGCGAAACTACGACACCAGCTACAAGAACCTGCTGGAGGATGTGCGTTTTGATATCGCCAAACGATACCTGCGGGAGTCCAGCGGCTCGCTCACGGCGCTGGCTGACATGTTGTGTTACTCCGACCTGAGTACTTTCTCCACCGCGTTTCGCCAGCATCACGGTGTCTCACCCCGGGACTGGCGCAAGCAATTTGACTCCAGTACCGGCAGGCCAGCAGCAACTCACTGAAGGGCATTTATAGCGCACAGGGACCGGAGAATTCTCACTGATAAGCGGGCGCGAGCTGACCGCATCAGAGGCCCACGTCCAGATCCATCAGG
Source organism: Haliea sp. (assembly GCA_024642245.1). Lineage (GTDB taxonomy): Bacteria > Pseudomonadota > Gammaproteobacteria > Pseudomonadales > Halieaceae > JARRPM01. Next base: position 9,801 of record JAHEBM010000079.1, on the reverse strand, counting down.
GCCGACAATTGCCGTCGCAGGCGCTGGTTCTCTTCCCGCAGCCGCTGCAGGTCCTCGGTAAGCTCCAGTGCCAGGGCAACGGCGGGCCAGTCCAGCTCGAGGTCGCGCTGCAAGCGGCAGGCACGCTGTATCAACGCCAACATCTGCGGCTCGAACAACCACTGCCTGGGCTGCTCGCCCTGAGGCTGGACAATCCCGCAATCGACAATAGTGATAACCGTTTCTGCACTGAGGCGCGCACTCTGGGTCACTTCTGCAAGCGTCAGGTAATAGCTCGACTCACTCATCCTGTTCGCCCCCAATTTTTCCGTGCATCAAACGTGGACTCCTGAGATAACTGTTGCCACAGCGCTCGCTCCTTTTCGCTGGCGCTGTCCGGCAGGTTGACGCGCAGCACCACGTAAAGATCACCGCGCTTGTCACCCTTGCCAAGCCCCCTGCCCTTGATCCGCATGCGCTTCCCGTTCTGGCTGTTGGCCGGGACTGTCAGGCTGATCGCACCCTCCAGGGTAGGTACCTGTAACTTGCAACCCAACACGGCCTCCCAGGGCGCCAGCGGCACAGTGAGGGTGAGTGTCTGCCCCTCGACAAGGTACAGGGGATGGGGCGCGAACCGCACCTGGAGGTACAGGTCACCGGCAGGGGCATCACCTATGCCCGGCGCGCCCTGACCCTTCAGGCGAATGCGTTCGCCCTCGATCACACCGGCCGGGATCTTCACTTTCAGGGTACGTTGTTGCCGAACAAGCCGTCCGCGCTCGTCAAAACCGGGCACCTCGTAACTGATGGTGCGAGACTCGCCCTGCAACGCGTCCTCCAGGAAAATGGCCAGTACCAGCTCGATATCCTCGCCGCGGTGAACGAAATGCTGGCGCGAGTATCCCTGTCCGGAGCCATGCCCCGCCTGGCCAAATACCTGCTCGAAAAAGTCGGAAAAACCACCCTGGAAATCACCGCCTGCCGATTCAAAGCCACCCGGCTGCCAGCCGGGCGGTGGCTCAAACGGCCCGGCTCCACCGTGCTGGCGCAGCATATCGTACTCGGCCCGCTTGTCCTTGTCCTTGAGGACCTCGTAGGCCTCAGCGACTTCCTTGAACTGGCTTTCGGCGTTTTCCTCGGCGCTGACGTCCGGGTGGTATTTACGTGCCAGCCGGCGGTAAGCCGCCTTGACGGTCTTGTCGTCAGCGTCGGTATCTACGCCCAGTATTTTGTAGTAATCCTTGAACTCCATGGCCAAGCCTGCCACTGCCTCCGGTAAAAAACCATGCCACCAGCATAGACGCAGCCACCTGCAAACGCCAAGGGCCGGCTACACCACAAGGGGCAACACGCGTGTGGATAGAGTATTTTTCCTGTTATCCTGAAGTGCACCCATGAGAAGTGCACCCATAAGAAGTGCACCTATAACAGGAGGATCGCCATCCCATGCCACAAGTTACGAGCCCGGCCGCAACGAGAACCCCGACACGACCCCGGTGGCCGATACCGGCCTGCGCATTCGCTGTGATCGCGGTACTTGGCGGCACGGCGCCAGCAGCGGTCGCACAAACTACCCAACTGTACTGGGGCGACACTCACCTGCACACCTCCTATTCCTTCGATGCATTCCTGAACCAGAATGATTCCGCTGACCCGGACACGGCCTATCGCTGGGCCAGGGGACTGCCGGTAATACACCCTTACAATCATGCGCGGGTGCGCATAGGCACGCCCCTGGACTTCCTTGTGGTGTCCGACCACGCCGAGGGCATGGGTGTGTTGCGGGCTATCGTCAAGCGCCAGGAGGAGTTCGGTGACCTGTCCGGCTGGGCCGCCGTCAATCGCTGGGTGTCCGTTGCGGTGATCCGGCTCGCCATGTGGAGCGGCCACGGCAGCGCGGTTTTCAGGGACCTGCTGCCGGCACGGCTGGACAACTGGGGCTCGAACCCCGTAAGCGATCCTGGAAATACCCCGCTGAACGACTCGCTTGGCGACATAAACCCGACGGTAACGACTACCTGGAGCAGCACAATCGATGCCGCCGAGGCGCACAACGACCCCGGGCACTTCACGGCCCTGCTGGGCTGGGAGTGGAGCTCCATACCGGCCGGCGCCAACCTGCACCGGGTGGTTGTCACTCCCAACGGACGCGAGCAGGCCGAGCAGTACCGGCCCTACGGTTCCGACCAGAGTCAGTACCCACAGGACCTCTGGGCCTGGCTGGACGCCACCGCAAAGCGCACGGGTAGCCAGTTCATCGCCATACCCCACAACTCGAATATATCCAAGGGCTATATGTTTGCGGAGACCACCCTGCGCGGCGAGCCCATGAGCGCGGAATATATACAGACCCGCCGGCGCTGGGAGCCGGTGGTGGAGATAACCCAGCTCAAGGGTGACTCGGAGACCCACCCCAGCCTGTCCCCCGAAGACCCCTTCGCCGATTATGAGCCCTTCGAATTCTACCTGCAGCAGGATTGGCAGCCGTATCGCGCGGCGGTGGGCGACTTTGTCCGACCGGCGCTGGGCCGGGGCCTGCAGATAGCGCAAAAGCAGGGCAGCAACCCCTTCCAGTTTGGCGTGATAGGTTCCACCGACGCCCACACCGGCCTGTCCAGCGCGGAAGAGGACAATTTCTGGGGCAAGATGGCCTACGACTCGATCCCCGAAAACAAGACCGGTGATTCCCTGGGGGGAGTCAAGGCAACGGGCTGGGATATGTCCGCAGCGGGAATGGCGGCGGTCTGGGCCAGGGAGAACACCCGCCAGGGCATCTTCGATGCGATGCAGCGCCGCGAGGTCTATGCCACGACCGGGCCGCGCATCGCATTGCGCCTGTTTGCCGGTTGGGGCTTCGCCCCCGAGGACGCCGAATCACCTGACCTGGCGGCCCTGGGTTATGCCGGCGGTGTACCCATGGGCGGTGAACTCGGTGCGCGCGCAGACGGTGCGGGCGGTATCAGGCTGTTGATCAGCGCGCTGAAGGATCCCCGGGGTGCGAACCTGGACAGGGTCCAGGTCGTCAAGGGCTGGCTGGACGCGCAGGGCAACAGCCGGGAGAAAATTTTTGACGTGGCCTGGTCCGGTGATCGAGCGCTCCTGGCTGATGGCTCACTCCCCCCGGTTGGCAATACGGTCGACGAGACCACCGCCAGCTACAACAACACTATCGGCTCGGCCCAACTCGCCACGGTCTGGGAAGACCCAGAATTCGACGCGGGAACAAACGCGTTCTACTATGTGCGGGTGCTGCAAATACCCACCCCGCGCCACTCGCTCTACGACGCGGTGGCACTGAAAATCAAGAATCCCGGTAAATACCCGGCGGCGATCCAGGAACGGGCTTATACCTCTGCGGTGTGGTACACCCCCTGAGCTCGCGCAGCCGACCACACCCCTGGAGATAAGCGTTTGTCGCTGATCGTACTGGGCCTGTCAGGCGCGCTGAATCACGACCCCTCCGCCGCACTGTACATCGATGGTGTACTGGTAGCCGCGGCGGAGGAGGAGCGATTCGTGCGGGACAAGCACGCCAAAAACCGGCTGCCCCTGGAGGCGGCAAGGTTCTGCCTGCAACAGGCGGGTATCAACCCGGGGCAGGTCAATGTGGTGGCCATTCCCTTCGCACCGATTGCAATTACCCGGCCCCACCGCTGGCATTATGCCCGGCGCTACTGGTACGCACCCGACCGGGGGCTCGACGCGCTGCTCAACGGCAACCGCCGTTACCGCCGGTACCGGCAGCGTATTCTTTCGCTGCTGTCGCAGCTGGGTATCGACCCGGGCAGGATCGAACTGGATTCCGTGGAACACCACCTGGCTCACGCCTCCAGCGCCTACCACTGCAGTGGTTTTACCGAAAAGACCGCCATCATGGGTATCGATGGCAAGGGCGAGTACGCCACCACGTTCTTCGGTTATGGCGAGCAGCGCAGGATTCACAGGATCAAGGAATTCGTCGATCCCGATTCGCTGGGCGGGCTCTACGGTGCCATCACCGAATTCCTGGGTTTCGACATGCTCGACGGGGAGTACAAGGTCATGGGTATGGCGCCCTATGGCGATCCCCAGAGGTACGATTTCTCGCGCCTGGCCAGCTTCGAGGAGGGTGAGCTGCAGATCAACACACGCTATGCCAACGTCATCGGCCTGCGGCGACACAAGCGCAAGGGCAGGGGCTACTATTTCAGCAACAAGCTGGTCGACTGGCTGGGCCCCATGCGCGAGGGCGACGTCGCCGACGACCCCTACATCCACTACGCCGCCAGTATGCAAGCCCTGTTTGAGAAGCTGGCCCTGCAGATGATGGACTACTACCTGGGCGACATCATCGCCGCCACCGGCAGGCTGGCCTTTGCCGGCGGCGGCGCGCTGAACGTCAAGTTGAACCAGAAAATCATCGCCCGTCCCGAGGTGAAGGAGCTGTTTGTGCAACCCGCCTCCGGGGATTCGGGTACCGCCATCGGTGCCGCGGCCTACGCCTCGGAACAGCGCGGTGTGCCGGTGGAGAAAATGCGCCACGTCTACCTGGGACCTGCCTATACCAGCGAGGAGGTGGTTGCCACCTGTAACACGCACCCGGGCAAACCGCGCTGGAGACGTCTCACCGATGTACCCCTGGAAACAGCCCGCTTGCTCAACGCCGGCCATCCGGTGGCCTGGTTCCAGGGCAGGATGGAATTTGGGCCCCGCGCACTCGGGGGCCGTTCCATCCTGGGCTGCCCCAGCAGTGTCGGGGTAGCCGACCGGATCAACCAGCAGATCAAGTTTCGCGAACGGTGGCGCCCGTTCTGCCCCAGCATGCTGGCCCGCGTGGCGCCACAACTGTTCAAGGTCGATCATCCCGCCCCCTTCATGACTTTTACCTTCGAGGTAAAGGAGGGGTGGAAGTCGCGCATACCTGAAGTGGTGCACGAGGATGGCAGCGCCCGGGCCCAGGCGCTGGAGCCGGGCCTCAACGACAGGTATTACGCCCTGATGGAAGAGATGGAGCGGCTGACGGGTAGCGGCGTGGTGCTGAACACCTCGCTCAACCGGCGCGGCGAGCCGATGGTGTGCTCACCGCTGGATGCCCTGGAGATGTTTTTCGGCTCTGACCTGGAATACCTGGTAATGGAAGATATCCTGGTCTCCAAGCGCTAGTATCGCGCTGACTGCTGATTCACACATCCGGAAGCAGCACCACACTAACCAGGCAGGAAATCCTTTTTCCTCTGGTTGAGGCTGGTCACGGTTGCGGCCATTACCGCCGCGTCGTATGCGCGCAGACCGCCCAGTACAATCCTCTTCTTACCGCGACCCACGATGGCACCGGAGTCCACCAGGTTGAAGGCGAGTTGCACCTGCCCGCGCTTGCCATTGATGACCAGCTCATTTTTATCGATCTCCAGGGACGGTGCTGCAATGTCCAGGCGATCCAGGTCAATGACCATGCTCTCGTAAAATACCATGGGACGATCAGGATTGATCATCACATTCTGCTCGGCCAACAATGGCACCAGGATGTGCGGAAAGGTGTGGCCTGAAAACTCCACGTACACGCGAGTCAGATTGTCTATCAGGCTGGCAGCACGGGTATTGTCGCCGGTGCGCAGGATGGTCAGGTACTGCTTGCCCTGGGCGTCATTGATTGCCAGGGCTTCGGAGGGCTCTGGCAGAAGCAGTTCGGACCCGTCATCGACCATCCCGGTGAAGCTGAATTCCATATGCTGGCTCAGACCATAGCGCGCGAGAATAATCGAGAACAACAGGTCCCCCGGCACACAAAAGCGGCGGGAATCGGGATCGTGTATCGGGTTGAAGTCGTCCGCTACCTGCTTGGCGAAGTTGCTGCCCTGCTCGCGGGTAAAACTGATTGTGCCGTTGTTGGCGCTGTAGTACTGGTCGATAAACATAAGCGAGTGGGCTTGAGGAATGGCGAAGGGCGCAAGTTTAACAGGAATGCACGGCAGAGCCTATGTCGTGGCCAGCGCCATAGGCGGCGGCAAGCGGGCCACGGCACAGCACAAGCGCTGAACCCGTTGCCTGCCAAGTCGCTGTGCGTGGTCTATGCTTGTACCGTGGCATAGCGAGCGCGGTATGCACACCAGAAGAAACCACAGCTTTCAGCGGGGAGAAAACATATGCCATTCGATACGAAAACGACGTTGGAACTGATCAAGGGCGGGTTGTTCAACGCCGAGGAAACCTGGAAAGCCTACCTTGAGCAGAACCCGCCGTGGCAGCAAACGGCGATGACGCTGACCGGCCCGCTGCTGGTTGCCAATGTGCTGCTGTCGCTTATTTTTTCCAGGCTGGTCGGTGGGTACAACGCTTTCGGTCACCAGTCAGGTTGGTTTACCAGCCTGGCCCTGGGTCTGTTGCTGGGCGCATTCACCGTCACGATCACGGCGATCGTATTCAATTTCATGGCGGGCATATTCAAGGGTAGACCGGATTTCTCACGTGCGTTCGCCGCGATTTCACTGGCGGTAATACCCGGCTGGGTCGCCAGCGCAGTGGCCGCAATCATACCTTATCTCGGTGTTATGCTGGCCCTGGCGGGCGGCATACTCAGCCTGGTTTACATGTACCGCCTCATGCCAATGGCATTGCATGTCCCACAGGAAAAACGCGTAATCCACTTTGTCCTGGCGCTGGCGGTGATCATTATTTGCAATATGGTGATGGGCGCCGTGCTGGGCATGACCGGCGCGTTTGGCGGCAGCGATTACGCCGTTTGACAGGAGGGTCAAACCATGAACAGACTTCATCCTTTTGCACTGGCCATGGGCCTGGTAATTGCCGCGGTTTTAATGCTCAATTCTGCCGCGGCCACAGCGTCCGCCGGCCCCGGTGAAACCGTGCGCAATGTCTTCGGACCGGACGTTGGCCTCGGTGCCAACCAGTGCCGCGGTGCCTGCGGCGGCGGGTGCCCTGACAGCTGTTCGCGGGAGGTGTCCTACGAATGCCTGGGAGACGCCCAATTACGTCGTGTCGAAGCACTGACCTGTGGAACCAACAAGGGTTGCCGGGAGCATGATGACTGCCTCGACAGCTGCCTTGCAAACAGCCCCGACTCCCCGGATTGCCAGCCACAGTGCGACGCCACCGTAATAAAAACCTACGGTGTCGAGTCCGGGGCCTCGTGGTTGATGGGCGGCGGTCCCTACGACGGCCAGACCACCTTCGAGTACACGCGCCAGAAACCTGCCGCCGCGGAGGCAGCCTACCGCTGTCCGACCGGCGCCGAGCGACAGTGTGGAGAAAGTGGCGGCTGCGTAACGGCCAATGGCACCCGGGTGGACCCGATATTCGATACCTACCCCGCAGCCGGAACCAATGGCATGCAAATCTCCCGGTTACGCACTGGCCCCCTTTGCGGCGGCGCCATATGCGAGCAATCGGCAACGATTAGAATGACGGGTACCGATAACTGCCCCGGTGGCGGATGCACACGCTTCGGTATGGAATTCGACTACCTTAACGCAGACCCCACGGCTCCCCTGGAATGCGCTACCTCCACGCGGGGGGGCGAGGACGATTTTGTCGGAGACCTGATCAAGCTCGGCGGCGACGCGTTATCGACCCGCAGCACCAGCTCTGACAATCCCGATGGTGACGGCATGGGGCAGCTGCTGGGCATGTTTGGCAAGGTGATTGCCAGTGCCGATTCCCCGGAGGATATCCAGATCAGCATGACGCCACTGGATGAAAATGGGAACCCGATCGAGTCGCAGCGAGTCGGCAGCACAGCGACAAACGGGCCTGCACCCATTCCCAGCAGCGTGGCTATACCCGCGAAAAGCGGCCACCTGTTCGTGCCGATGTACCAGTTGGCTGCAAATATGGAGCCCGGCATGGTGAAGGAGCGCAGGGTCACCTGCACGCACAAGGGCCAACCCGTGCTGGAGACGGTTTTCGTGCTGCAATAAACAGGCGAGACCGGCGTCGAACACTGGCGCAGTGGCTCAGGGGTTCTGGCATGCCTCGACGTCGCTTTCGGAAATCCCCAGGTCCTTGGCTGCACCCTGCAGGTCCGTAAAGGTGGCATCGACAGAATAGACATCACTTGTGGTAGTGGATATCTGTGCCGCCGTTTCCCCCCCGATAAAATGCGAAGCAGTGCGGCTGGCAGCACTGAACAACTTGCTGAAGCCACTTTTCATCTGGGACGCTTGTCGCGCGTCATCGACCTTTTTCTGCAGGCAGGCCTGCTGTCGCGCTTTCAAGTCAGCCTGTGTCTCTGCAGGCGTCATTTCTCCTTGCGCTGCCACCGCCGTCCGGGTGCTATCTGCCAGGCTGTTTTTCTGGGAAATTGCCGCCTTGATGACCCCGGCTAGTTGCGGCGTAATTTCTCCCGTGACCTCCATATTGTGCTCGGACTGGAATCTGGAAACGGCGATAATCGTCTTCGTCGTGGGGGAGCCATCGAGACTACCGGGATCGTAGCCGAGCGTAGCCAGATCCTGCTGCACGATTTGTGTTAACTCATCGGCAAAACTCAGTCCCGCCTGGGTGCACGCCAACACAAACACCATCAATACTGGTTTCCAACTCACGGTTAAATCCTCCAGTGACATAACGGCCTCCCGCTAAAGTATAGACCCGGGTAGAGATTTATCATTAAACGCAATAATGTTGCATTTGAATGCGTGCCCGGCAGGGCGCCATCGCCAGATATGCCGGGCGTGGAGACATTGGCGAACTGCGACCAGCGGGAGGCCATCATCGCCTGCCCCGCGCCTGAATTTACAACCAGTCCCGCAAGCGGTAATACAACATACCCAGGGCGACCAGCTGGCCGCTCATGGCCTGGCCGAAGGGGATACGCCGGTGGCCGACGCGCTCGAACAGGTCAATTTTTTCCAGGGTTCCACCGATCGCATCCGCCACAATCTCTCCCGCGGCGTGGGTCATGTTGACCCCGTGCCCGGAATATCCCAGCGAGAAAAACACATTGCCCCGCAGGCGCCCTATTACCGGCACGCGGTTGATCACGATACCGACATTGCCTCCCCACTCGTAGTCGATGCGGATGCCCCTGAGCTGGGGAAAGACCTTGTGCATGCGCGGTTCGATACTTTTTCGGATGCTGGCCGGCACCTTGCCGGAATAGTTGCAGCGCCCGCCGAACAGCAGGCGTCGGTCCGCCGAGAAGCGAAAGTAATCAAGCACATGGTTGGGATCGCAGAACGCCATATCCAGCGGATTGATCTCCCGGGCCTGGCTTTCACTGAGTGGCTCGGTGGCGATGATATAACTGCCCGCGGGGAACACCTGCCCGGACAGGTGGCGGGTTTCGATATGCTGGTAGGCGTTGCCCGCCAGTACCACCGCGGCGGCCTTCACCCGTCCATTGGGCGTGGTCACCACTGGCCGCGGGCCATGCTCGATAGCCAGTACCTGGCTTCCCTCGAACAGGCGAACCCCCAGCCCGGCAGCCGCCCTGGCTTCCCCCAGGCACAGGTTCAGGGGGTGCAGGTGCCCGCTGCGGTTATTGATAAGGCCGCCCATGTAGGCGTCGCTGCCCAGCACGGAGCGCATTTCGTCCCGGGATACCATACGCACCGCGTCGCCGAAACCGCGGCGCAGCAGCTCCTGGTGGTACTGCCCGAAGGCACGCATATGCCTGGGCTTGAGCGCCACATCCATGTAGCCGTACTTGAAATCACAGTCGATGGCGTACTTCGCAACGCGTTCTGCAATTATCGTATTGCCGCGCCAGCCGATGTCCCAGATCAGGTCCGCGACGTCGGGTCCCAGGCGCTTTGCCATCAGCGCCTCGCCGCTGAACCCCCCTATCACCTGGCCGCCATTGCGCCCCGAGGCGCCCCAGCCGAT
>JAHEBM010000123.1 GCA_024642245.1 Haliea sp. | reverse complement strand
ATTCGGCTCCTGCCATCGCAATGAGCCCTCGGGCTCCCTGCACGGCATCATGCGGGTGCGGGGTTTTGTCCAGGACGACGCCCATATTTTTTGTACCGAGCAGCAGATCCAGGGTGAGGTATCGGACTTTATCGATTTTCTGCATGCGGTTTACGCGGATTTCGGCTTCTCCGAGGTCATCTACCGCCTGTCGACCCGGCCGGAACAGCGGGTGGGCTCGGATGCGGACTGGGACCGGGCGGAAAAAGCCCTGGCCGACGCCCTCGACGCCCAGGACCTGCCCTGGCAGGAACTGCCCGGCGAGGGCGCGTTCTATGGCCCCAAGATCGAATTTTCCCTCAAGGATTGCATCGGCCGGGTGTGGCAGCTGGGCACTATCCAGGTGGATTTCTCCATGCCCGGTCGCCTGGACGCGCAATATGTAGCCGAGGACGGCTCCCGCCAGGTACCGGTAATGCTGCACCGGGCGATCCTGGGCTCTTTTGAGCGCTTTATCGGTATTTTGATCGAACATTACGAGGGGATTTTCCCCACCTGGCTGGCGCCAACCCAGGTGGTGGTGCTCAATATCACCGACAAACAGGGTGAATATGCCAAAAATGTGGAAGATTCCTTAAAAAACAAGGGCTTTCGTGTGATATCGGACTTGAGAAATGAAAAGATCGGCTTTAAAATCCGCGAGCACACGATTCAGAAGGTCCCGTACCTGTTGGTGGTAGGGGATAAAGAAGTGGAATCACAGACTGTGGCCGTGCGGGCTCGTCGTGGTGAGGACCTGGGATCCATGGATCTCGACGCGTTTACAACGCACCTTACCGAAGATGTAGCGCGTCGCGGCCGTATTGCATTGGAGAACTAGTATTAAGAAAGAAATGGGCAAGGGCGCCAGCAAAAAAGCGATTATTAACGACCAGATTACTGCGGACCCGGTTCGCCTGGTTGGGGCTGATGGAGAACAGGTAGGTATTGTTCCACTCAGTCAGGCATTGGCGGCTGCCGAAGCTGCGACCATGGATCTGGTGTTGATTGCCGATTCTGATCCACCGGTTTGCAAGGTGATGGACTACGGCAAGCATATATTCGAAGCCAAGAAGCAAAAGTCTGCCCAGAAGAAAAAGCAGAAGCGCACCCAGGTTAAAGAAATGAAGTTTCGTCCAGGGACGGAGGAAGGGGATTACCAGGTAAAACTACGCAACCTGGTACGTTTCCTTGAAAGCGGCGATAAGGCCAAGGTAACGCTGCGGTTTCGCGGTCGTGAAATGGCCCACCAGGAAATCGGCATGGAGCTACTCAAACGAGTAGAAGCTGATCTGGCCGAGTTGGGTTCTGTCGAGCAATTCCCGAAAATGGAAGGCCGGCAACTGACTATGGTTATCGCACCCAAGAAGAAGAACTAGCGGCCCGTGAATGCCCTTGATTCTTCAATTTATTAACACTCGAATGCGGAGTATTTGATTATGCCAAAAGCAAAAATTCACAGCGGGGCTGCCAAGCGGTTCAAGAAGACCGCCGGCGGTTATAAGCGCAAAAGCGCCTATAAGAGTCACATCCTCACCAAGATGACAACCAAGCGTAAGCGCCAGTTGCGGGGGACCTCCATGGTCGACAAAAGCGACAAGGTGCTGATCGACCGCATGTTGCGGGCACGCTAACGGTAACCCATCAGAAATTAGGAGAAGACTATGCCTCGTGTAAAGCGCGGAGTGGTGGCTCATCGCCGTCACAAAAAGATTTTAAAGCAGGCCAAGGGCTACTATGGAGCCCGCAGCCGTATTTTTCGTGTTGCCAAGCAAGCCGTTACCAAGGCCGGCCAGTATGCATACCGTGACCGCCGTCAGCGCAAGCGTCAGTTTCGCGCCCTGTGGATCACGCGTATCAATGCCCAGTCTCGTGCCAATGGTTTGAGCTACAGCCGCTTGATCAATGGCCTGAAGAAGGCCGACATTGCCCTGGACCGTCGCGTGTTGGCGGACCTGGCGGTGCACGACAAGCCGGCTTTTGCCGCGATCGTGGAGCAAGCGAAGGCCTCTCTGGCCTGAGTCCATCCCGGCCGCATTCATTTGCGGTTCGCTGGCTACATGTAAGACATCAAGGGAAAGGGCGGTGCTCTTTCCCTTTTTTTGTTTTTGGCGGATTTGAGGTTCAGCGGTTGTGAGCGTTTCGCCGCTCAGACCATACGGGAGATGTTTCCCGGACACGCTACGAGCACGTCCATGTGCGCTCGGGCTCGGCCATCCATGGCCTCACACGGTCCAGAAAACATCTCCCGTATGCTCTGTGCTAACACCGAGTCCCGGTACCGTGTATCGGCAGCTCTGGCCGAGAATGGAACCTCAACAAAATTAAAGCGATAGCGAACTGAACTCGAGACAAAACGAATGGAAAACCTCGAACAACTTGCCAGTGAAGCCAAAGCCGCGATTGCCGCGGCGGATGAGGGTGGGGCGCTGGAACAACTGCGGGTGGATTACCTGGGCAAGAAAGGGCAATTCACCGCGCTGCTCAAAGGCCTGGGAAAACTGTCTGCCGAAGAACGTCCCGCCGCCGGTGCCAAAATCAACGTGGTCAAGCAGGAGCTGCAGGAGCTGATCGGGGCGCGTAAGGCAGCGCTGGAATCCGCTGCGGTGGAAGCGAAACTCGCGGCGGAGCGGATAGATGTCACCCTGCCCGGGCGCGGCCAATCGACCGGCGGTATCCACCCGGTTACCCGCACCATGGAGCGCATGGAAGATTTCTTCAGCTCCATCGGCTTTGAGGTGGTGGAAGGTCCGGAGATCGAGGACGACTACCACAACTTCGGCGCGCTCAATATTCCCGAGCACCATCCCGCCCGCGCCATGCACGATACCTTCTATGTGGATGAGCACACGGTATTGCGCACCCATACCTCGCCGGTGCAGGTGCGGGTGATGGAGAGCCAGGCGCCGCCGCTGCGCATTATCTGTCCCGGCCGGGTTTATCGCTGCGATTCGGACCTGACCCACACACCCATGTTTC
>JAHEBM010000078.1 GCA_024642245.1 Haliea sp. | reverse complement strand
TGGTGGGCCGTGCTGGATTCGAACCAGCGACCAATTGGTTAAAAGCCAACTGCTCTACCAACTGAGCTAACGGCCCCGAAAGGAGCTGCGTATAGTACGGATTTGGTGGGAAAACTCAAGTACCCCACCGTTTTTTTTGCTTACTAACTAACCAGAATCAAGCACTTAGACGTAGCGGGTAGGGTCGGGAAGGCCGGCGTCGAGAAATCCCTGCCGGCGCAGGCGACAACTGTCGCATTTGCCGCAGGCCAGTCCCTGTTCCGTAGCCTGGTAGCAGGATACGGTCAGCGAGTAGTCCACACCCAGTGCGACACCCGCCTTGATAATCTCACCCTTGCCCAGTTTCATCAGCGGTGTGTGGATCGTCAGCGGGTGACCCTCGACCCCGGCCTTCGTCGCGAGGTTGGCCATGGTTTCGAAGGCGGCGATGTATTCCGGGCGACAGTCCGGATAGCCCGAATAGTCCACCGCGTTGACACCGATGAAGATGTCGCTGGCCCCCAGCACCTCCGCCCAGCCCAGGGCTATGGACAGGAATACCGTATTGCGGGCGGGAACATAGGTGACCGGTATGCCCTCGGTGGCCTCTTCCGGCACGGCGATGGCGGTATCGGTAAGGGCGGAGCCGCCGATGCTGTCCAGGTTCAGCTTGACTACCTTGTGCTCGATATCCCCCAGCATGGCCGAGACCCGCTCGGCGGCGACCAGTTCAGCCCGATGACGCTGGCCGTAGTCAAAACTGAGGGTATAGCAGGCATATCCGGCGGCCTTCGCCATGGCCAGCACGGTGCTGGAGTCGAGCCCGCCGGAGACCAGTATGACCGCGCGCCCGGGCTCTGCCATTGCTCAGTGCCCCGGCTCGTCGTTCCACAGCAGCTTGTGCAGCTGCAGCTGCATGCGCACGTGAAGCTTGTCTGCGAGTATCCACTGGGCCAGTTCGCGGGCCTCGAGCTGGCCGTGGCTGGGAGAGAACAGCACGTCCGCCACCCGGTCCGCCAACTGGTATTCGTCCAGCTTGAAACGCGACCATTCATAGTCCGCCCGGTCGCAGATGACGAACTTCACCTGGTCGTGCGGTTCCAGCAGTGGAATGTTCGCGTAGTCGTTGCGCGCCATCTCACCCGATGCAGGCGTTTTCAGGTCCAGCACCTTGACCACCCGAGGGTCCACACCGGCCACGCTGATAGCACCACCGGTTTCAAGTGACACCTCGTAACCCGCATCACACAAGCGCGCCAACAATGGCCAGCAGTTTTTTTGTGCCAGTGGCTCTCCACCAGTCACCGTGACATAGCGCGGGCTGTGCTGCGCCACGCGCGCGAGGATGTCGTCGATGCTGGCGAGCGCGCCACCGCTGAATGCGTACCCGGTATCGCAATAGACACAGCGCAAGGGGCAGCCGGTGAGTCGTACGAACACCGTGGGAAGTCCCACGGTACGGGCCTCGCCCTGCAGGGAATAAAAAATCTCGGTGATACGCAGCGGCGACTGCCCCGACGCTTTGGACGGGGCCATGTCGCTACTTGCGAGGGCGTTTGACATAAGCAGACTACCGAAAACGAACTCAGTAGTTCTCGGCTATAAAGTCCTTAGCCAGTTTGACTGCGGAACTGTTGGTGGAGCCGTAGCGGCTTATCACCTGGTCCAGATACTCCCTGGCCTTCTCCCGGTTGCCCTTCATAAACTGGACCTTGCCCAGCTTGTAGAGCGCGTCCGGGGCCTTGGCGTTGTCCGGGTACTGGCTCAACAGCATGGTAAAGGCCTGCCGGGAAGATTCCAGGTCTGCCGGTTGTACCACCAGGTAGAGTTCCCCGAGCCAGTAATAGGCATTGGGCGCGTACTTGCCCGCCGGGAAGTTGCGCTGGAACTGCTGAAATGCCTGTACCGCCTGGTCAAACTTCTGGCTCTGCACGAGGGAGTAGGCTGCCCGGTAGGCCTCTGCCTCCCCGCGTTGCGCCGCCACCGGAGCGGAACCCACCGCCGACGGACCGGTTGGCAACACCAGGCTGTCATCCGGTGCTGCTGCGGGTGCGGAAGCTGGCTCTGCAGCGGCAAGATCACCGCCCGCCACAGCGGCGCCGCCGCTGATGCGCTTGTCGAGGTCCACGTACCGCTGCAGGCTCTGCTCCTGCAACTGCCGTAACTCGTGGGCCTGCTCCTCCAGCTTGCCGTTCAGCTGCATGACCTGCTGCTGTAACTGCTGGATCTGCGAGTACAACAGTCCCAGGTTCTGGTTCTGCCCCTCGGCCTGCTGCATCACGGGCTGGGCTCCCACCGGAGGGGCCGAAGCCGCCGCGGGTGCCATGGCTGTCCCGGCAGGTGCCGTCGGCGCATTGTTCACGCCGTAACTGGTTGCAGGGTAGCTCTGCGCCCCGCGAGGGGCATAGGGATCCGCCGGCGCAGTTTGTGCCGCCGCGGCTCGCTGGGCCTCCATGTCGACATAATCCTGGGCCAGGGCAGTCAGGGCGAGCGAGCCGACCGACAAGGCCAGCCCACTCCTGGACAGCATTTTTACAATAGATTGCATAGCGCTGTGATCAGTTGGCGACTACCAGTTCCACCCGGCGATTCTGGGCCCAGTTGGCCTCACCCGAACCGTAAGCCAGGGGACGCTCTTCACCATAGCTGATCGCTTCGATGCGGTAGTTCGCTATGCCGTTGAGCACCATGTAGTCGCGCACGGAATTGGCGCGACGCTCACCGAGTGCCAGGTTGTACTCGCGGGTGCCACGCTCGTCGGTGTGACCTTCCAGGCGGACATTGCCGTTGGTGGTCTTGAGCACGGCAATGTGAGCATCCAGCGCGCCAATTGCCTCGGGGGTCAGGTTGGAGCTGTCATAGGCAAAATAGAACACGTTGCCATAAGCGGAGGCAGCGTCCATCAAGCGCTGCCGGTCTGCATCGGCAGCCGAAGCGGAAGACGCGGCCGCGTCCTGTGCAGCCCTGGCGGCGGCAGCGGCAGCTGCGGCGGCGGCAGCGGCCTCTTCATCTTCCTTGGTGCTGCTGCTGGAACAGGCAACCAGAAACGCCGCACTGAGCAGCAATGTGACAAGCTTACCTGCAACTGATACATGCTTCATTGGAACATCCTTTAGAGCTAAGTTAAAAATCTTAAAAAAAGCGCTATTTGGCGCTTAAATACGGCGACCACGCCGGTTCCCGCACATCGCCTTCGCGCGAGGGCAACCTGAATTTCGCGCCCCCATCCGCGGAAACCGCGGCCAAAATACCCCGGTCGCCAAATTTGGTGGCGTACAATACCATAGAGCCGTTAGGGGCGATACTGGGACTTTCATCGAGCTGGGTGGAGGTCAGCACCTGCATACGGTTGGTCACCAGGTCGAGCACGGCAATGTTGAAATTCCCATCCGCCTGGTGCACCAGCACCACGTTGCGGCCGTCCTGGGCCACCCTGGCCCTCGCATTGTAGGTGCCCTCGAAGCTGATCCGCTTGGTGGCGCCGTTGGCGAGGTCGTAGCGGTATATCTGCGGCTTGCCGCCCCGGTCGGAGGTAAACAACAGCGCTTTGCCGTCCGGCATCCAGGCGGGCTCTGTTTCAATGGCGT
This sequence comes from Haliea sp., assembly GCA_024642245.1. GTDB lineage: Bacteria > Pseudomonadota > Gammaproteobacteria > Pseudomonadales > Halieaceae > JARRPM01. The sequence continues at coordinate 7,657 of JAHEBM010000078.1, read as the reverse complement.
AATTATTGGTGATATTCGTCAACTGGCGCGTGGCCAGGTCCATCAGGAATATATCGGGGTTGCCGTCCTTGGACAGTACCATTGCCATGGTCTTGCCATCGGGAGACCAGGCGGGGGCGCTGTTAAGGCCCTGGAAATTGGTCAACTGTTCCCGCTGGCCGGTAGCCAGGTCCTGCCGAAAGATGGCGGGACGACCGGTTTCAAAGGACACGTAGGCAATCTGCCGGGCATCCGGGGCCCAGGCCGGCGCCAGCAGGGGCTCCCGTGATTCCAGCAGGACGATGGGGCGGGCCCCGTCGGAGTCGGACATCGTCAGCCGGTAGTAATCCTTGTTGCCGGGTCCGCCCCGGGTTACCGAAACATAGAGCAGGCGGGTGGCAAAGGCACCGCGCACGCCGGTGAGATGCTCGTAAATCTTGTCCGCCACCCTGTGGCCCAGCATACGGGCATCGCTGGCGGGACCGGATTCATAACCGGAGAAAACCCGGGTCTGCCGCAGTACGTCAAACAGCTCGTAATCCACCCGCAGGCCCGCATTGGGGCCCGGTGTCGCCTTGCCGATCAGCAGGTACTCTGTCTCCAGCGCACGCCAGTCGCGGTAAAAGACCTCTTCCTGGGTGCTGGGCATACCGAGCATATCCGCGCGGGCCACCGGGGAAAACTGGCCGCTGCGCAACAGGTCCGACTCGACCACCAGCGACACATCCTCGGGCGCGGTGCCCGGCCCCTGCCAGGCCAACGGTACGACGGCGATAGCCGTGGGGTTGTCCGAACCCTGGGTGATCTCGATAGTAAGGTCTGCCCGTGCGGCGGCCGTGGTCAAAAACAGCACAACACTCAGCATTGCAGCGACAAGGTTTTTCATCAGTAACGCAAATCCTCTGGTCTGAACAGCAGGCGAAAGCGCCTGAATGTCTTCTCGAACTCCCTGGGTGGAAGGTTCTGTAATTCGGGGAAACTACCCGCTTTTTCGACGGCCTTTATAGCCGAACTGTCAAAAGCGCTGTTCCCGCTGCTTTGTATCACGCTGACGCTCACCACCTCACCGGTGGGAATCAATTGAATAGACAGCAGCGTCTCCATTCCGTTTCGCGCGCTGGGCGGACGGCTCCAGTAATTTATCACAGTCTGCTGGATAAGTGCCGCGTAACCGGCGGCCATTTCTGCCGAGGTAGCCGCCGCCTCCGCCGCGCTCTCCTCCTCGGCCACGGCCCTGGCCAGGTCAGCCCGGGTCAATGCCGCCAGCTCCTGCTGGGTCATGCGCGGCTTTTCCGGCTCGGCCCTGGCGGGTGCCGGCTTGGGCGGCGCCGGTTTCGGCGTCGGCTTGGCTACCGGCTTGGCCGGTGCCGGTTTGGGTGCCGGCTTGGGCGCGGGCTTGGGCACAGGTTTCGGCACAGGTTTCGGCGCCGGCTTTGGGGCTGGCTTGGGCGCCGCCTTGGGGGGTGCGGGCTTGGGTTTCGGCTTGAACTCGCTGGCATCCACCAGGCGCGCATTGATGACCTTCGGCAACGGCTTCACCTTGATCACATCCCGGGAGCTGGAGTCCGCCCAGTTGGCGGTGAGAATCAACACCAACAGCCCGTGCAGGGCTACGCTTGCCAGGGCCGGGCGCACCACGATGCGCGGCGTGACCGGCTTGGCGTAAATTGAACTTGCGGCGGTGGTGCTCACTTGGGGTTCTCGGTCACCAGCCCCACGCTGGGCGCCCCCGCTTCCTGCAGCGCGACCATCACAGTGACCACTTCACCGTATGGCACCGCACGATCACCCCAGACAAGCACCGGCTTTTCCGGGCTGCGACGCATTACCGCCGAGACACGGTCTCGAATCGTGGCCAGGGACAATACCTGGCCTTCCTGGGAACCTATATTAAGGAACAACTGACCGCCGGCGTCCACCGAGATAATCAGGGGCTCGCTGTCCTGGTTCTCCACAGGGTCCGCATTGGCCTCAGGCAGGTCTACCTTCACGCCCTGCATCAGCATCGGCGCGGTCACCATGAAAATGATCAGCAGCACCAACATCACGTCGATGTAAGGCACCACGTTTATCTCGGACATGGGCCGGCGTTTTTTACTCCGATTACTGCTATCTGCCACCGGATCCCGCCCCGGCCTTCTTCTCGCGTGAGCGCAAAGCGTAGGCCTGCCGGTAGAGAATACCGGAGAATTCATCGACAAAGGTGTCGTAGCGATTACTGAACACATCCACCCGCGAGGCCAGCCGGTTGTATGCCAGCACCGCGGGAATGGCGGCGAACAGGCCCATGGCCGTAGCCACCAGCGCCTCGGAAATGCCAGGCGCTACCGTGGCGAGCGTCGCCTGGGTGGCGTTGGCCAGGCCGCGGAAGGAGTGCATGATGCCCCACACCGTGCCAAACAGGCCTATATAGGGACTGGTGGAGCCCACCGAGGCCAGGAAGGCCAGGTGGCGCTCGAGGCGCTCGTCCTCGCGCATCATCGCCACCCGCATGGCGCGACGGGAGCCCTCGACCAGTGCCTCGGAATCCATATCCGACTGCTGCGCCAGGCGGGAAAACTCCTTGAACCCGGCCCGGAAAATACTCTCCATGCCCAGTATGGGATGCCCCGAGGAGGCCTGCTCATTGCCTTCGCGGTACAACTGCGCCAGGTCTATGCCGGACCAGAAACGCTCCTCAAACTGGTACATCTCGTCGTGCGCGCTGCGGAAATAAATGAAGCGCTGCACGATCATGTACCAGGACAGCATGGAGGCCGCGAACAGCAGGGCCATTACCAGCTGCACTGTAAAACTGGCGTGCAACACCAGGTCAATCAGGCTTAATTGCTCTTCCAACGACTGTTCCCCTTTAAACTTCCCATTGTTGTCCCTGCACCGAGCGCAGGGTGGCGACCATATCCTGCGGCATCCGCCGGGGCTTGACGCCCGCCCGATCGACACAGGCGATGGTGATCTCGCCCCGGGCCAGCACCTCATCACCGCGCAGCACCCGCTGGGCCATCACCATGGATGCGCCGCGCAGCTGGCTGATCGCCGCCGTGGCCACGAGCTCGTCGTCCAGCGTCGCCGGGCGCAGATATTGCACCTTCGCGTCCCGAACCACAAACATCAAATCGTGGTTGAAAATGTACTTTTTACCAAAACCGAGCACACGCATAAATTCCGTGCGCGCCCGCTCCATGAATTTGAGGTAGTTGACGTAATAAACGATACCGCCCGCGTCCGTGTCTTCTATATAAACGCGCAGCCCGGTAGAAAATTCCCCGGCAGTCACCGGTTCTCCCCTGCATCCCCAAGATCCAGCGCGAGGTTGGCAGCGGGATCAGCCGACGCGGGCCGGGGCAGGCCGAAGTGCAGGTAAGCGTTGCGGGTCACCATGCGGCCACGGGGCGTGCGCACCATGAAACCCTGCTGGATAAGGTAGGGTTCCAGCACATCCTCGATGGTGCCCCGCTCCTCGGAAATGGCCGCCGCCAGGCTGTCCACGCCCACCGGCCCGCCGTCGAATTTCTCGATCATCGCCAACAGCAGGCGCCGGTCCAGGTGATCAAAGCCCTGTTGGTCCACGCTCAGCATATCCAGGGCGCGATCGGCCACCTCGGAGGAGATATGGCCATCGGCCTTCACCTCGGCGTAATCGCGCACCCGCCGCAACAGGCGGTTGGCAATCCTTGGGGTGCCGCGGGCACGCCGGGCAATTTCCGTCGCGCCGGCGCTGTCCAGGCTGATACCGAGAATGCCGGCAGAGCGCGCGACAATGTGGGCGAGGTCGGCGACTTCATAAAATTCCAGTCGCTGGACAATGCCGAAGCGGTCCCGCAGGGGCGAGGTAAGCAGGCCCGCCCGGGTGGTAGCGCCCACGAGGGTAAACGGCGGCAGTTCCAGCTTGATGGATCGGGCGGCGGGGCCCTCGCCTATCATGATATCGAGCTGGTAGTCCTCCAGCGCCGGGTATAGCACCTCCTCCACAACCGGGCTGAGGCGATGGATTTCGTCGATAAACAGCACGTCGCCCGGCTCAAGATTGGTCATCAGGGCGGCGATATCGCCTGCCTTTTCCAGCACCGGGCCCGAGGTCGTCTTGAGCGAGACACCCATCTCGTTGGCGATAATGCTGGCCAGGGTCGTCTTACCGAGGCCGGGCGGCCCGAAAATAAGGGTGTGGTCCAGCGGCTCGCCCCTTGCCCGGGCGGCCTGCAGGAAGATGGTCATCTGCTCGCGAACCACTTTCTGGCCCACGTATTCTTCCAGGGTTTTTGGCCGGATAGCCCGGTCGATGACGTCCTCCCGCGGGCCCTGGGCCGCAGGTGCTATGAGGCGATCTGTTTCTATCATGTCAGTTCTTCACCACAGACTTCAGCGCGCGGCGGATCAGGTCCTCGCTGCTCGCAGCACTGTCATCGTTCACGGCCATCACCATGCGGCTCGCCTCCTGCGGCTTATAGCCCAGGGCGATCAGCGCGCCCTCGGCATCCGCCACGAAATCAGTGGCGGGTGCCGTTATTGCGCCGCCGGCAAAGCCTTCCGCGCTACCGGCTGCACCGAACCAGTCCTTGAGTTTGTCGCGCATCTCAATCAGCAGGCGCTCGGCGGTCTTCTTGCCCACCCCGGGCAGCGCCACCAGTGAAGAAATGTCATCGCGCTGAACACAGCGCGCAAAGCTGCTGGAATCCATGCCCGAGAGAATCGTCAGCGCCAACTTGGGCCCCACACCGCTGACCTTGATCAACTGGCGAAACAGGCGGCGGTCGCGCTCGTCGATAAACCCGTACAGCAGCTGGGCGTCCTCTCGCACCACAAAATGGGTCACCAGCGACACCTCGGCTCCCAGCTGGGGCAACTGGAACAGGGTCGTCATGGGAACCTGGATTTCATAGCCCACGCCACCGACTTCCACCAGGATATCGGGGGGCTGCTTATGCACCAGGGTGCCTCGGATTCTGCCTATCATCGTTTTACCCGGCTGCCCCTGTCAGCGAATTCGGCGACGGCGCACGGACTTGGCGCCAGCCATGTTTATCAGGCTCTGCCTGGTATGAGCGTGACACAGCGCTGCCGCCAGGGCGTCCGCCGCGTCTTCCTGGGGCTGCGCAGCCAGTTTCAGCAACACTTTGACCATATGCTGCACCTGGGATTTATCGGCTGCCCCGGTACCCACTACCGACTGCTTGATCTGGCGCGCTGAGTATTCGGATACCTGCATATCGCGGGCAACGCAGGCGACGATGGCCGCACCCCTGGCCTGGCCCAGCTTGAGTGCGGAGCCCGCGCTCTTGGCCATAAACACCTGCTCTATCGCCAGCTCCTGGGGGCAGTGCGTCTCCACCAGCTCGGTTACGCTGGCATAAATAACCCGAAGCCGCTCCGGCAGGTCACCCGCAGGCAACCTGATAACCCCGCTGGTAACGTACTCACTGCGGCCGGACACATAATTGATTATGCCAAAGCCTGTTTTGCGGGAACCGGGGTCTATCCCCAGGATGAGCGACATGACACTATCCGCCGGGTTTGCCAGGCTCTTATTATGTACAAATTTACAGTATTAATCAGCATCGGCGACCATCTCGCCTGACTAATTTCATGCCGGCCGCACGCCATGTGGTTCGGGGAACGCGGGGGGCTAGTGTAGTGCGGCCTAATTATTGGCAGCGCTACACTAGAGGGATGCGAGAACCTCGTCGGGTATGTCGACATTGGTGTAGACGTTCTGGACGTCATCGAGATCCTCGAGCATCTCGACCAGCCCCATGACTACCTCGGCCCCCTGCGCATCCACCGGTACCGTGGTAGTGGCGATCATGGTCACCTCGCCGTCATCCGCAACAAGCCCTGCCTCTTCCATCGAGGACTTCACCGCGCCGAAGTCCTCCCAGGGGGTGAGCACCTCAACGGAACCGTCATCCGCCAGCTCGATATCCTCTGCTCCCGCTTCCAGGGCGGCCTCCATTACCTGCTCCTCATCGACCCCCGGCGCGAAACTCAGACGCCCCTTGCGGTTGAACAGGTAGGCCACCGAGCCGTCGGTTCCCAGGTTGCCATTACGCTTGGTAAAGGCGTGGCGCACATCGGCAACCGTGCGATTGCGATTGTCGGTCATGACCTCGACAAGCACGGCAACGCCACCGGGGGCGTAGCCCTCGTAGGTCAGCTCCTCCATGTTGTCGGTTTCGTTGGCGCCTGCGCCACGGGCAATGGCGCGGTCGATGGTGTCCCGGGTCATGTTCGCGGCCAGGGCCTTGTCGATGGCGGCCCGCAGTCGCGGGTTGTCCTCGGGCAGCGCACCGGACTTGGCCGCGACTACCAGCTCGCGAATCAGCTTGGTAAACATCTTGCCGCGCTTCGCGTCCTGGGCGGCCTTGCGGTGCTTGATATTGGCCCACTTGCTATGACCGGCCATAACGGTCTTCCTTCTTTATACAGGTCTAGCCCTGAGCGCCCTCTTCCCGTGCCTGGCGCAGGCGGATATTGAGCTCGCGCAATTGCTGGGCGCTCACGTCGCCAGGGGCGTCGGTCATCACACAGTGCGCGGTCTGGGTTTTCGGGAACGCGATCACGTCGCGAATAGACTGGGTGCCCGTCATCAGCATCACCAGTCGATCCAGCCCAAATGCGAGACCGCCGTGGGGTGGGGCGCCGTACTGCAGGGCTTTCAGCAGGAAGCCAAATTTCTCCTCCGCCTCGGCCTCGTCAATCTGCAGGATCCGGAATACCGCTTCCTGCATGTCGCGCTGGTAGATACGAATACTGCCACCACCGAGCTCACAGCCGTTGAGCACCATGTCATAGGCCCGCGACAGGGCTTGACCGGGGTTGGCCGCCAACTCCTCGACGGAACCCGAGGGTGCGGTAAACGGGTGATGCAGGGGTGTCCACTTGCCCGAGCCGTCACGCTCGAACATGGGGAAATCCACCACCCAGAGCGGCGCCCAGCCCTCGCGGACCAGGCCCTGGTCCTCGGCCACCTTGATGCGCAGGGCACCCAGGGCCTCATTGACGACCTTGGCCCGATCCGCGCCGAAAAAGATAATGTCCCCGTTGGCCGCTTCCAGGCGCTGCATCATCAGTGCCACCACTTCCTCGGGCATGAATTTGAGGATAGGCGACTGCAGCCCGGCCACACCGGCCTCGATGTCGTTCACCTTTATCCAGGCGAGGCCACGGGCACCGAATATCGATACATAGCTGGTGTAATCGTCGATCTCCTTGCGGCTGATCGTCGCGCCACCCGGCACCTTCAGGGCGGCCACCCGGCCCTCGGGATCATCCGCCGGGCCGCGGAAAACCTTGAACTCTACCTGCTGCATCAGGTCATCGACACTGACCAGTTCCAGCGGGATCCTCAGGTCGGGCTTGTCCGAGCCATAGCGTTCCATGGCCTCGGAATAGGGCATATGCGGAAACGGGGGCAGTTCCACACCGAGCACCGACTGGAACAGCTCCCGGATCATGCGCTCGGCTATCGCCATGATGCCCTTCTCATCCAGGAACGAGGTCTCGATATCGATCTGGGTGAACTCGGGTTGCCGGTCTGCCCGCAGGTCCTCGTCGCGGAAACACTTGGCCACCTGGTAGTAACGATCGAAGCCCGCCACCATCAGCAATTGCTTGAACAGCTGTGGCGACTGGGGCAGGGCAAAAAACTGGCCGGGGTGGGTTCGGCTCGGCACCAGGTAGT
>JAHEBM010000077.1 GCA_024642245.1 Haliea sp. | reverse complement strand
GTTGCCTGGTTTTCGAGCTTCAGAGACACCCAGTCCATGTAGTCGCGCTTGGCGGGCTTGAACATGGCGGCAAAGTCTTCTTCAAAACGCCAGTGCTGCAGCCTGGCGCAGTCCAGCAACATAACGCTGCTGGCGAAGGCGCCCTTGCGACCCTTGCGCCCGGATTTGGGCCGGCACATGATGGCCTTGCCTTCCATGTCCCGATTGAGCAGCTCCCATATATCCCCCAGTGCGAACACGTCCGGGTCGATTACCACCGCGCGCCCCTGGTAATTCATCAACTGGGGCGGCGCGAAACGCAGTGGGGTGAATGATTGCAGGTCGTTGTTCAGCCATGGGCGCATCTCGCCATCGCGCAGGTACAGTTGCCCCTCGCGCTCGGCCATGCAGGCGAAGTCCTTCACCTCGATGAATTTCACATCGAACTGGTCGGCGTGGGCTGAGTTTTTCTGCAGGGAGTGACGACTTACCACCGCGCCGAGTTTCTGCTTGTGGTTGGTGTGGATGAAAACGGTCGGTTTCAATCTCTGTCTTCCCTTGGCGTATGAGTGTGGTAGTTTACCGCTGGAGTAAAAGCAGATAAACGACCGGGTTTGGCAATATTTTGGAGAGAATGTGAGCGGGGAAAGTGTCGCGGTCTGGTGTTTGCTGGGCAAAAAAGCCGGTGATAACACCCAGGTGCGCGCCCTTGCCGACGAGCTCGGTTACGGTTATGTAGAGAAACACATCCTCGCCCGACCCTGGGAATTGCTCACGCATATAGGTGACTGGTCCACACTGGCCGGCATCGATCGTAAGGCGTCAGCCGACCTGTCATCGCCCTGGCCCGACCTGGTGATCAGCGCCGGGCGTCGCAACGAGCCCGTGGCACGTTGGATAAAACGGCAATCGGGAGGCAGGACCCGGCTGGTGCATATGGGGCGCCCGTGGGCGCCGCTGGATGCCTGGGACCTGGTGGTCACAACGCCCCAGTATTTCCTGCCCGAAAGGGACAATATCCTGCACAACAGCCTGCCGCTGCACCGGCTCAGTGCCGCGGAGCTACGCGCGGCCGGTGCCGGTGCGCAAGCGCGTTTTGCCGAACTGCCGCGCCCCTGGATTGCGGTGCTGGTGGGGGGGGACAGTGGCCGATTCGTAATGACCCCGGCCAAGGGTGGCCGCCTGGGTGAGCTGGCAAGCCGGTTGGCCGGCGCCTGCGGCGGTTCGCTGCTGGTTACCGACAGTCCGCGCACCCCGGTGGCGGCGGGAGACGCGCTGCAGGACCGGCTGGTGGCTCCATACTATTGCTATCGCTGGGCCAGCGGGGGCGAGAACCCGTACCGCGCGCTGTTGGGGCTGGCGGACGCCTTCGTGGTGACCGGGGAATCCATGTCCATGCTGGGCGAGGCGGCGGCCATGGCGCGGCCGCTCTACATCTTCGATATGGGAGATGGCACCACCCCATGGTGGCGCTTGGCGCACAGCTACCGTTACAAGCCCCTCAGTCACCGCCTGGCCATGCGGTTCGGCCCCGGGCGGATGCGCCGGGAAATTGGCAACATCCAGGCCGCGCTGGTCGGCAGCGGGCGGGCGCGGTGGCTGGAGCCGGAAACGATCAGTCGTGCGGCGCGTGAGTTGGCGGAGCCCGCCGACCCTGCAAATGCCGGGGGTTCGCTGGCGGAGCAGGAATTGCGGCGTACAGCCGCTGCGGTCAGGCGGCTTGTGACAGCGCGCTGAGCGGATGCAGTGGGGCGGGGGGCAGGTCCGGTGTCCTGGCCAGCACCTCCAGGGCGTCGTGGCGCACGTGGTTCTGCTCCATCTCCCTGCGCAGGAATTCCTCGGTGACCTTGCCGCTCGCCAGGCATTCCTTGAGCAGGCCAAAAAAGAAGTCTTCCTGGTTCTGGTCCGGGTGCTGCTTGTAGTTGCCAAGGAAAGCGTATTCACCGAACAATTTGCGGCGGGCGCGCATCACCCAGGCCACCGGCGGGAACAGGCGGAAGCGCTCGGCAGGGCGCCAGTCGGTAGGCAGGCCGGTCTTCCAGGGTTGTGTCTTGCGGCGGGTCGTGTGCAGCATCTTGGTGGCGGTGGTGAATTTGTCGAAATCGTTCCACTCGGGTTCAAAGAAGTCGATGGTGTTGCGGTCTTCCTCCCGCAGGCAGATCCAGGGCTGGTAGTCCTGGGTAAAGTCGAACATGGCTTCGAAACTGCGCTCCGCGTCCCAGTGCTTTAGCCTGGCGCAGTCCAGCAACATCACGCTGCTGGCCATGCAGCGGTCCACCAGTCCCTTGGGGCCGGAGCGCATGCGGCACATGATGGCCTTGCCGTGCATGTCGCGACTCAACAGCTCCCAGATATCTGCCGCGGCGAATATATCCGGGTCTATGACCACGGCCCTTCCCTCGTAGCCCATCAGTTTCGGCGGCATGAAGCGAGTGGGGGTGAAGGATTGCAGGTCGTCGTTCAGCCAGGTGCGCTTGACACCGTCACGCAGGTATTCCTGACCCTCGTGGGCCGCGAACATGGGGTAATCCCGGCTGTCCACGATCTTCACGTCGAACTTGTCGTTGTTGCGCGAATAGCGGCGCAGGGCGTGCTCCGCCACGATGGCACCGGTAATTTGCTTGTGGTTGGTCTGGATAAATACGCAGGCTTTCATATCGTTGCGGGGTCCGTTTCACACGGGGCAACTATAAAGGAACAGGCCTTTTTTTGCCATTTGGCGGGGCGATTTTCAACGTGAATAGTACTTGATACTGCGCCCGGTCAAGGTGGTGTAGAGCACCCCGGCGGCCTTTGCCATACGGTACAGGCTGTGCATGAAAGTGGCTTTGGAAAAAATAGAAAAAGGCAATACAATCAATGAGATAAGCATTTTTGCGAGGGCCGTGGACAGCAGCTTCAGCAGGCGTTTCCCGTCGCCGTGGTAGCGGGCCATGTTCACCTGGGAGCAGCCGTTCTTGAAGCCCCGTCGTATCAGGCCCCTGGCGGTGTAGCGCTCGGGTCCGTGAATCCTGTGGATCATCGATTTTTCCGCCGAGGCGAGGCTCGCACCCATATTGTGGGCGCGGATAAAGAAATCCTTGTCTTCCCCGCCGCTGTTGCAAAACGCGTGCGAGAAAATAGGGCCGGCGGCGCCCACGCGCTGCAGGATATCCCTGCCTATCAGCAGGTTACAGGTGGAGGCGCAGTCCGGCAGGCCGTAGCGGCCACCTTTCTTGTCCTGCTTGGTCTTCGTCGGGGAGCGGAAGATACCCGAGTCCCTCGCCCATTCGGGCATCTGCTCGTCCAGCACCCAGCTGCCGAATACCAGGTCTGCCCCGCTGGCCGCCTGGCACTTGAGCAGCTGTAGCAGCCAGTCTGTGTGCGGCACGTCATCATCGTCGATAAAGGCAATAAGATGAGCCCCACGTGCCAGCGCCACTGCCACGGCCCGGTTGCGGGCGTGGGTAATGCCCGGCTCCGGTTCCGTGGTGTAGTGCACATTGATGGGCAGGCTGGCGCCGGTCTGTTCGCAGATATCGCGGGTGGCGGAATTCGGGTTGTTGTCGATGACGATCAGTTCGACGGTGGCCGGATCATATTCCCCGAGCTCGATATCACGCAGGGTGAGCAGAAGTCGCTTGAGGACCTCGGCGCGATTATGGGTGCAGATGCAGATGGCTACCCGTAGGTCGGGAATGGGGGAGTCGCTCATTGGTTACTTAAATATACCGCGACGGTAAAGGCCCCAGAAGAATCCCCACAGGTAGATGAGCGGTGCTCGCCTGACCTTGTCGGGAATGACAACGCTCTCCCCGGAATGCCGTTCCAGTTTCCACGCGATATAATCCAGCCCCCCCTCGAACGTAAACAACGCTTTTACCAACCGCATCACCGAGAGCAGTTTTCCCTGACCCCGGCGCAATGACCAGGCCAACTGCGTTGAGAGGCGCTGGGCTTTGGCCACCTTGCTTTGGTAGCGCAACTCACCGTCGCTATCATACACCGTAAAGCCGAGGCCAAGCGAGGGGGCGTGGTGCCGGGTGACGGCGGCGTAGAAGTCGCTGGCTGACCGGGCCAACTCCGTGGCCCTGCCCTGGCGCTCTGTGCGCAGCTCGGTGCCGTAGCTCAGGGCCAGGGCCTGCTCCCACAGGCCGGTGACCGTCCCCTGCTGCGGCAGGTTCGGCAAGGTGTTGTGCAGCAGGGTATGCGCTGCCTGCAGCAGGCTGTGCTCGATCGTCCGGCGAACCCCGGCATCGCGAGCGTAGGCGATGCGGGTGGGCTGGGCGAACCGGCCCCAGATGTAGGACTCGAACCAGGCCCGGGAACAGCCGCGCTGGAAATCCCGCAGGGATATCACCGTGACTTTACTGCGCAGGGTTTTGTCCGCCAGTTTCAGCTCCGCGTAAAAGACATTGGGCGGCAGCAGCCAGTTGGCGGTGGCCAGGAAGGGGCTGTGGTAGGCGGCGCGGTAATTGTCGCAGACCAGGTAGAGGTCCAGCAGGCCGTCGTAGATATCGCCACTGCGCAGGCACGAGCCGTACAACAAGGTGGCGCAGATGGCCCCGTGATGGCGTTGCTGCAACTGCTCCAGCAGCTGTCCCAGGGCGGGATCGGAGGTGACGTCCGGGCCGGAGACGGGCGGATAAGCCGTCACAGTGTGAGGAAATCCAGGGGTTTGCTGGCACTGATGTCGACTGGTCCGTTGGCCACCAGGATTTCCCCGTCGAGGTTGAGTTTGCCATCCAGGTGCAGGCGGATGGTGTTGGCATTGTGACTGATATAGCCGGATTCGGGAACCGCATTGCGGCTGGGGCGACCGCGCACGATAGAAAAGAAGGTGCGGGCAAACCGGCTGCAACCCTGCTCGAACAGGGTGAGGCGAATGGGCCCGGGCCCCTCGCCCCAGAAGGGGCGCATACCGAAGGCCAAGCGCTGCAGGGTGCTGATGGCAAGGATCAGGGTATCGTGGGTGGCGCTCATGCCCCCGTCCAATACCAGTTCGATGGTGACGTGTCGGTTGAAGGCCGGGTCGTTGCGCAGCACCCCCCAGACCGTGCGCAGTGTCGTCAGTGCCAGGCTGAAATCGTCCCGCAGGCCCCTGGCGTGAACCTCGGCGTGGGCATACTCGGTGCCCTGGATGATGGCTCCCCCCCCGAGGAACATTCCGTACACGGGCGCCTGTTCGCCTGCGCTTACCCGCATCAGCGCGCGCTGTACCCGTTTACCGTTGGTGCTGCGGTCGCCATCGCACCACTGGCAGAAGCGCCCGGTGGCCTTCCACAGTGAGCCACTGACGCCGATGTCCCCGGCGTTCATGTTGGCGGTACCGCCGGGCAGCAGGACAATCAGTGGCGGCCTGTCGAAGAGGCCTGATTCCAGCAGCTGGCCGAGGATATACGAAGCGGTGCCGTCCCCGCCGTTGATGGCCAGGATACCTGTCCCGCGTGCGGCGAGGTCCTCCAGTGCGGGCCTGACATCCGCAAGGCTGTGGGTGACGACATGGTGGATGGCGGGGCACTGGGCCACGCGGGCATGGATGCGCTCGAACTGGTCCCGGTTGTGCCCGCTGCCCGGATTGCTGATCAGCCCCACCGGGCAGCCGGCCAGCGTCACGGGGCGGGCGCCCGCGGGGTAAATGCCTTGAGGCTGATCTGGGTGCGGCCTATACGGGGGGCGGTGCCTTGCAACTGCAGCGGCAGGCCGGTTTCACTGTCAAACAGCACGGTAATGTCGCCGCTCAGGCCCAGCAGGCTGAAGTCAGGCTTGTCCGGCTGCTCGCCCAATGGGCTGACCCGCAGCGTCACGCCCCGGGTGCTGCGCGGCCCCGTCACGGTGGCCTGGGTGTCCAGGTCCTGGTAGTTCACCCTGATTTCAGGGCTGGTGTCGCTGTGACCCAGTCGCACCCGGTAAAAATTGAACTCGGTATTTATCACCAGCTCTGCGGTTTTATCGGGCGAGCCCCGGAAGCGGTCGGCCAGCAGCAGCAGGGCATAGGCATCGGTCACCACCAGGGAGTCGCCCGTGCCCGGGTAGGCGATCTCCTTGCGACTGCTTACCGGCCACTGGCAGGGCGGCAGCCCGGTTTTGGGAGGCGGATCCCGCCGTTCCCGCAGGATGTGCCCGGGCAGGAAATCATAGCTCTTGTAACGCTCCTCCTTGCCCTTGCTCAGGCGGGAACGGTGCAGTGCCCGACCGTCTTTTGCGGTCAGTGTCAGGACCACATGCTCTGAGTTACTGGCTATCGAGCTGTCGGCGGTGAGCAGCCATTGCCCCTGGTCCTCGTCATCGGGGAGCAGTTCCACGCGCGAGTGCGCGGTCACGAGAAAAGCCTGTTGCTCAAATTCCAGCACCTGCCACGCGGGCAGCTGGGGGGCCAGCGGGGTGTCGTCGGCCAGCGCCGGCGGGCAACCCAGAAGTGCAAGCGACAGCAGGCAATCGCGCAGCAGGGGGTGGGGCGAGAGCGGTCTCATTGGTTGTGTCCCGGGTAGCGAACGGTTACCGGCGCGTGGCGCACCGGGTGGGCGGCCATGACAAGCGCCACCGGCAGCCAGAAAAACAGCCAGAGTTCCTTGGGGTGAACCAGCAGCCGGTCATAGTCCATGGCGATAGAAGTCATACCGTATAGGATCAGTGCCAGGTAGATTCGTTCCCCGCGTTGTCGGTACAGGTCCCAGCCCCAGCGGAGCGCCACCGCGAGTATCGCCAGCAGGAGCGCCAGTCCCACCAGGCCGCCATCGCGCAGGCTCGCCAGGTAGCTGTTGTGGGCATGGCTGAAAACCTTGTCGTAGGCTTGAACCCGTGGGTCTATGAGGTAGCCGTGACCGAACCACCAGTGGTCCTGCATATCCAGCACCACCTGCTTCCAGATGCCGGGCCTGAACGAGTAGTCGACTACCCGGTTCACCCAGATCTGGGTATTGGCCGCCATCAGCGCCCAGACCGTGGCCGTACCTATCGCCGCGACTGCGAGTGCCCGATACCCCAGCAGTACCAGCAGGCCCACGCAGACCGCTGCCAGCGCGGTGCGGGACTGGGTGAGGATGACCAGGCTGAGCAGGGCGAGCGCCAGCGCCGAATACACCGCCCTGTTGTTGCGCCCGCGCTCGGTAAAGACGTAGTGCATGCACAGCACCAGGAATACGCCGTAGGCGTTGGAGGCTTTATTCTGGTGGTGCATGACGCCCAGTGGCTCAAGGCGGGAGACGGGGAAGGGGTGTGACAGGTACCAGGCCACGATGGAAACCAGTGCCGCCACCGCGGCCAGCCAGGTTGCGCGGTGTGCCAGCATGTCCATGCGCGGGGCCTGTTGTATCCACAGGTAGCCGCTGACGTAGCAGAAACTCAGCACACAGAGACTGTAGCCCAGCGCTGCCAGCGCGGCGCCGGACTCGAAATCGGCAGTCCACAGCAGGCTGCCCATCATATAGGCGACATACAGCATCAACAGGCCGGACAGCAGGTTGTCGCGGTAAAAATCCGCCAGCTGCCGCCACAGCAGCAGGACCGCCGGCAGCACCAGCAGGTAGTACACCCGCCGGTGGCCCGATGCCATCGGCAACAGGAAGTAGCCGGCGATGAATACAGCGTAAAAGTACGCCATTCCCCGCTCCAGCAGGAACCGCTGAATTGCCTTGAATTCCATAAATTTCAGATACTTGCGAGGGTCGGCCGAAAGCCGTTAAAAATACCACACAATCTTGAGAATGGCTCGATCATCCTATACCCTTCGCCACTTCATCCGCCCCTTCCCGGGGATTGAGGTAAACCATCATGCACATGATTATCAAGCGACTGACCAAATGGCTGGTTCGCGCGATCTGCATATTCCTGCCTGAAGCCAGGGCACATGACCTGGAGCGCTGGCGCCGTGGCCGCGAGGAGTTCTGGAAGTATAACCGCTGCGAATACATCTTTGCATCCTATGGCAAGAGCGGGCGTACCTGGGTGCGGGTAATGATCTCCCGCTATTACCAGCTGGTGTACAAGTTGCCCGACAATATCCTTATGGGTTTCGACAACTACACCCGCCTGAACAAGGACATCCCCAGGATATTTTTTACCCACGACAACTACCTGCGCGGGTACACCGGCAATGTCGATTCGAAGAAAGATTTCTACCACAAGAAAACCGTCCTGCTGGTACGCAACCCGATAGATGTTGCAGTTTCGCAGTTCTTCCAGTGGAAATACCGCATGCGCCCTGAAAAAAAGGCCATGAACAAATACCCTGAGCACGAGGCGAACATCTCTGTTTATGACTTCGTCAAGGACCGAAACCAGGGCCTGTCCCATATCATCGATTTCATGAACGACTGGGCGAGGGAACTGCCGAAAATCGACCACCTGCTGGTGGTTCGTTATGAAGACCTGCGTGGCAGTCCAGAGCGGGAAATGGGCCGGATCGTTGAGTTTCTCGGAATGGAGGCCAATGAAGCCTACCTGAAGGACACGGCAGAATTCGCCTCGGTTGAGAACCTGCGCAAGAAAGAACAGGAAAACTATTTCTGGCGCAGCGGCAGCAGGGTCCAGGCCAAGGACGTCAACGACCCCAACACCTTCAAGGTGCGCAAGGCGAAGGTGGGCGGTTACCGCGATTATTTTGATGACGATCAGGTTGCGGAACTGGATGCGATGGTAGATTCGGGACTGTTGCCGGTATTTGGCTATACCGCCGTGGAGATCCAGGGAGCAAAGTGATGGACAAGTGCGTATTCATTCATACCAATGAGCGCCAGTGGCTGGGCGCACTGGTTGCAGAATACTCATTCCGTCGAAACTCAGCTCACGCCGACAAGTTTGATATTCGTTTTATCCACACCCGGGATTACCCTTACCTGGCTGCCCGGGAGGGTCAATCCTTCCTGCGCGGGGGAACCACCCGGGTCTGGCATATGGATGACCTGCAATCCTTCACCCCACTGCGTTTCCAGCCGCCCGGGCTGATGAACTGGCAGGGCAGGGCGGTGGTAACAGACCCTGACGTGTTCGCGGCGGGAGATGTCTACGAGTTGCTGGAGCGGGACATGGGTGGCTCTGCGGTCATGGGCCGTCATCGTTCAGGCAAGTCGGAGAAAGGCTATCAGGTGGCAACCAGTGTGATGCTGCTGGATTGCGCCAAGCTCCGCCACTGGGATGCCGAGGCGCAGTTCGGGCAATTGTTCAGTTCGCAGAAGGATTACAAGGAGTGGATGGTGCTCGCCTACGAGGATCCGGCGACCATCGGCTATCTTGAAGACTGCTGGAACGACTTCGATCACCTGGATGCCAATACCCGCTTGCTGCACAACACCAAGCGGCGCACGCAGCCATGGAAAACCGGCCTGCCTGTCGATTACACGCCGGCCGACAAATTCAAGGACAAGCCGCTGCTGGCCTCGCTGAATCGTTTGCGGGCCACTGTCTTTGGCGAATATGGCCTGTTGGGCCGCTATCGCGAGCACCCGGACAGGCAGCAGGAGGCCTTCTTTTTCGGACTGTTGCAGGAATGCCTGGACTGCGGGCATGTCACTGAGCAACTGGTGCGGGACGAGATCAGCAAAAACCACGTGCGCCACGACGCTTTCGAGGTACTGGCGCGCACACCGCCACTGGCAAGAAGAGCCGCATGAAATACCTGGATATCGAACAGCTGAGCAGCCTGGCCAGGGAAGATTTCCTTGGGATCAAACCCTACCCCTACTACAACCATGAGGGTGTGCTGACCGCGGCGGGTTTCAGGGAATTGCTCGACAATATGCCGCCCGTAGAAATGTTCAAGCACAACTTCGGCTATGAGCGCAGGGCCGGGCAGGCGCCTCACGATCGCTACTCCCTGGAGTACGAGCCGGGAATGCCGGTGCCTGAGCCCTGGCAGAATTTTATTGCAGAGCTTTGCAGTGACGCCTACCGCGCAGAGGTGACGCGTCTGCTGGGGGCAAAGAAGGTGGAGTTTCGTTTTCACTGGCATTACACACCCTCTGGCTGCGATGTGTCGCCGCACTGCGATGCGCGCCGCGAGCATGGCTCCCACCTGTTTTACTTCAACTCGGCGGAGGACTGGGACCCGGCCTGGGGTGGTTCCACTGTGGTGCTGGACGACGGCGGTCGCCTGGATTTCAACTCCGCCCCCGGTTTTGACGAGTTCGATGCGGCCTATGAGTGCAAGTCGATCGGCAACTACAGTTCGTTGATGCTTCGCACTGACCACGCCTGGCACGCAGTGCGCGCGATAAACTGCCCGCAGGGTGCCCTGCGCCGTATATTTATCGTGGTGGTGAACCCCGTCAGCCTGTTCTGGAAGCTGCGTGACCGGGTCATCGGTAAAAAAATCCAGCGCTTCTGAGGCGCTGTTAATTCCCGGTGCAGGCGAACTGCACCTCTGGTTGTGTCCTCGCCAGGCGGCAATCGACACCGACGATTTCCTGCGTGGCGTGCTATCGCGCTATACGGCGGTGCCCCCGCAAGACTTGCGAATAACGCGTGGCCCCAATGGCAAGCCCGGCCTGGCGGCTCCCACCCCGCCCCTGGCTTTCAACTTGAGTGACAGTGCAGACTGGATGGCCCTGGTTGTCAGTGGCGGTGCCGCCGTGGGTATCGACCTCGAATACTGTGACCCGAATCGCGATGTGGTGAGGCTGGCCCGGCGCTGTTTTTCCGCGGCTGAACGGGCCGACCTGGAGTCTCTTCCCGCCCTGCAGCAGATCACTCGCTTCTACGACTACTGGACCCTCAAGGAGGCGCGCATCAAGGCGCTTGGCGGTTCCCTGGGGCGCGAGCTGGAATCCGCGGTGTTTGGGCTGCACTTTCCAAGTGATTCCCCGCTGTGTGGCAGGCCCGGCCGGGTCGTCGCCCTGCCACCAGCCGGTGCGCTCGACGCCTGGTATGGGCTGTTGCAGCCCTTGGATCAGTATCGGCTCGCCCTGTGCTGTGATGCGCCGGATGACTTCAGCGGCGGTCTCCGTTTTTTACAGTGGCCTCTTGCGCAAGCTGTTACCCGACCTGTCCCGCTACTGGCAGTATCCGCCCATGCGCACCCCGCCGTGGAGGCGGTTTGCCCATGAACATCCAGCCCTATCCGGAATCCTATTACGCGGCTACCCGCCATGACGATCCCGGCTACCCTGCGCTGGCAGGCGAAATAGAGACTGATGTCTGTATCTGCGGTGGGGGATTCACCGGCGTGGCCACTGCCCTGAGCCTGGCCGAGCGTGGCTACGCGGTGGTGGTGCTGGAGCAGAACCGGATCGGCTGGGGCGCCTCGGGGCGCAATGGCGGCCAGGTGATAGGGGGGTTCAGCGGCGAGGCGCTGATGGCAAAGCGCCTGGGACCCGACGTCGCGGACCTGATCTGGGACATCGGCTGGC
>JAHEBM010000122.1 GCA_024642245.1 Haliea sp. | reverse complement strand
GCTCGCCCACCGGGGCGTAGGGACGACGCCCGGCCTCGCGCGGATCCGGCTCCCGCGTTACCCAGGTGCAGCGCATATAGGTGCTGTAATACCAGGGAAAGGAAAATATATAGGCCTGCACACCGAGCGTGTAGGCAAATTGTTCCTGCCAGTCGGGATCGGGAACCGCGCCGGTTATCCGGTTGGGTTCGGCGCTGGCAGGTGCCTGGGCTGCGAGGTGTTCAGGCGACGCCATCGATAGCAACGCAATGGCGATTGCTATTGTGGCTATTCGCAGCTTGATTCCAGGCAATATGGCCATCCAGGTTTACTCCTCTCTGATTATCCGTCCGATCATCTGCGTCGCAGACTATGCTGACCACTCACCACTAAGTACCGGTGAACACCGGGGGCCGTTTCTCGATAAAGGCCTGCAGGCCCTCGGCCTGGTCGCGGCTGGCGGCACAGCGGCGCACCGCGCGGCGCTCGTCGTCCAGGGCGCTGGCCAGGGATTTTTCCGCCGCGCCCACCACGCAGGCCAGGACACCGGCCACCGCGATCGGCGGTTTTTCCGCCAACTCCCGGGCAAGGGCCAGGGCTGCATCCTTGAGTTCGTCGATGGGGTGAATCGATTGCACCAGGCCGATAGCGAGCGCTTCGGGGCCGTCGATCTTGCGCGCGCGCAGGATCATGTCCAGCGCCCGGTCGCGGCCGACGCAGCGGGTAAGGCGCGCCGAACCGCCCCAGGCGGGTACCGTGCCCAGCTCCAGCTCCGGCAGGCCGATGCTGGCACCGCTGTCCGCGGCCAGGCGGAAATGGCAGGCAAGGGGCAGCTCCAGTCCGCCCCCAAGGCAATTGCCGTACAGGGTGGCGATGGACGGCTTGGGCATGTCCTCTATCATTCCCAGCACCCGGCGCCGCTGGTCCAGCACCGCGTCCAGCCCGCCGCGGGTATCGCCCTCGCGCACCAGCTGCTTCAGATCCATGCCGACGGAAAAATTCTGCAGGCCGTCGGCCGTGAACACCAGCACCCGCACCTGCGGATCCGCGGCGGCCTCCACTACCGCCTGTTCCAGCGCGTCCATGTAGGCGAAAGTCATCCTGTTCCAGGGCGCGTCGGTATTGGTCAGTACCAGCACCCCGTTATCGTGCTCTACTCGTAGCGGACCAGCAGTATTCATAATCGCCTCCCGGGGCGTGTCAAAGGGCCACCGGCTCGGTGGCGGTACTCTTCGGGTCAATTACTATCTTTGCATGGGATTCGGCATTCCGCAGGACGGCGAAGGCGTTGTCCACGCCGGCCAGGCCCACCACACCGGTGAGCAGCGGCGCGCACTTCAATTTACCGTCGGCGATCATGTGCAGGCTGTCGCGGTACTCCAGCGGCGTGTGGTTGATGACAAAGCGCAGGTCGATTTCCTTCATTACCGCCAGCGCCGGCTCGAAGCGATCCACCTGCATGCACACGCCGACCACGACCACCCGCGACATCAGTGGCGCGCCGTCGACAATCTGTTGGATCACCCCCGGCACGCCAACGCACTCAAAAATCACGGGGCGTGCCAGTGCCCCGCCCACCTTCTCCGCGACCCGCCAGACCTGCCACCAGGGCAGCGGCAACTTGTTTATCTTCTCCCGGGTGCCCAATGCGAACTCCATCAGCTGGGGCATACCCATGAAAAAACCGAACGCCTCCCAGCTGGCGTAGGGCGAGCCCACCGCCGGGTCGATGACCACGTCGGCGCCGCAGTCCTCGGCCAGCTTGCGCCTGGTGGCGGAAAAATCGCTGGCCACCACGGTGCGCACGCCGCGGGCTTTCAGGCTGCAGATGACCGCCAGGCCCACCGGGCCGCAGCCGATGACGATTGCCACGTCTTTTTTCGTTATGTCACTGCGCTGTACCGCGTGCCAGCCTACCGCCATGGGTTCGGTGAGCGCCGCCATGTCTGCTGACAGACCATTGGGCACCGGCTCGAGCACCGACTCCTGCAGCAGCATGCGCTCGGCATAGGCGCCAGTGACGTTTTTTGACAGGCCGGGATTTTCAACGCCCCTGCTCGTGCGCAACATGGGCTGGGCCACGACGCGGGTGCCGGGCTTCAGCTTGCGGGTACAACCGGGGCCGTAGTCGAGTACCTCGCAACAGAATTCATGGCCGAACACGATTGGGTCGGCA
Source organism: Haliea sp. (assembly GCA_024642245.1). GTDB lineage: Bacteria > Pseudomonadota > Gammaproteobacteria > Pseudomonadales > Halieaceae > JARRPM01. The sequence continues at coordinate 883 of JAHEBM010000122.1, read as the reverse complement.
CTGGTCGGGAACTGTTCGCCGCTCCCCAGCCGACCCGCCAGCGCCTTCATGTGATCGCAATTGTGGCGCAGGTGCAGATCGGAGCCGCAAATGCCGCAGCGCAGCACTTCCACCAGCACCTGGCCAGGGCCGGGCTCGGGTTCGGGTAAATCCTCCAGTGTGAGTTTCTCGTTCAGGCAGACGACGGCTTTCATAATTTGATCCTATTCCAAATTTGTTCGTTGTTGCGGCAGGCGCCTGGTCGAATAAATTCGACCCTACGGGCCGCGCTGGTAAACACCTGGTCGAATAAATTCGACCCTACGGGGCGCACGCTCAAGCGCCTGGTCGAATAAATTCGACCCCACGGGGCGCGCTGGTAAACGCCTGGTCGAATGAATTCGACCCTACGGGGCGCACGCTCAAGCGCCTGGTCGAATAAATTCGACCCTACAGGTATCCCGCCTTGCGTGAAACATAGATCGAAATCGCGCGAATCAGCTTCAGGGAGATACGGCGCACCTGGTAGACAAGTGCCGCCTTGGGGCCGGTCAGCACGATGTCGCGATCTTTCTTGACTGCCTGCAATATATCCGCGGCCACCACGTCGGGCTTACAGCCCTCTTTCTGGTAGTACTCGCGCATCGTTTCCAGGGTGCTGTCGGGCACGCTGGGCGCCACGCCCAGCGCGCTGCGCACGATATTCGTATTGATCACGCCGGGACACACCGTGCTGATATGCACGTTGCTGTCCGCCAGTTCCATCTTCAGGCCCTCGGTCCAGATACTGACCGCCCCCTTGGAGGCGGCGTAGGCGCCCATGGAGGGCGAGGGAAAGTTGCCCGCGGACGAGGACACATTAAGCAGGTTTCTTGGCCCCCCCGCCGCTATCATCATCGGCAGG
>JAHEBM010000076.1 GCA_024642245.1 Haliea sp. | reverse complement strand
GGCATCAGGTCGAAGGTCTCGGTGGTAACGCCCAGCGGGGGCACCAGCACCAGCGGAACCTCGTGCTGGTGGCGCTCTATAGGCTTGGTGCTGCCATCCACCAGTTCGATCTCCGACTCGTCGGGCAGGCCGTAATAACGCACGGCCATCAGGTCACCGTCGTGTACGAGCTCGAACCAGGTACGGCCTGACTGGATCAGCGTATCGCGCTTGAACACCCAGTCGACACCGTTGGCGGCAGCTTTTGCCAGCCGCTGGTTGAGCGCAAGACCCTGTGTCAGGGCGATTTTGGCCAGGTTGTTCATGCCGCACTCTCCGCTGATTGCACGATGTTCTCGAGATCGTTAAGGGCCTGCCCCAGGTAGACCGCCAGTCGCTGCAGGTGAGGCAGGGTATCGCGGGCGCCGGTAAACCCGAAATTGAGGGTGCCGGCATAACTCACGCAGTCGATGCTGAGGGCCGTGTACTGCACCAGCTGGCTTATCGGGTAGACCGCATCCAGCCTTGCCCCGTCGAAATACAGTGGCGTATCGCAACCGGGGATATTGGAAATTTTCAGGTTGAAGGGGGGTGGCACGTAGCGGCCAATCCCCGGCAGCTGGCTGGCCAGCAGCGGAGCCGCCCGCAGCAAGGCATAGGAGGTCGCCGCCTCCTCCGGCAGCGAGGCCCTGTCCTGGCGCACGATTTTTATCGATTTCTTGACGGCCTCCAGCCGGGCCAGTGGATCACCTATGTGGGTACCCAGGTCTACCCGTATGCCGGCGATGGCATTGGCGGCCTTGTTGCCGCCCCGCTCCCGCAAGGAAACCGGTATCAGCCCTACCAGGGATTTATCCGGCAGTGCATTGTACTCCTTGAAAAAACGCCGCAGTGACGTGCCGCACAGGTAGGTGAGAATCTCGTTTACCGTGCAGGACGTGGCCTGCGCAATGGCCTCGATGCGCGTCTCCTCGAACTGCTGCGTGGCAAATCGCCGCTGCTGGTTGATGGCGCGGTTCAGTGTTGAGCGCGGTATGCCCTGGGGCAGCAGGAAGCCGCGCGCCTTGTCCGGGTTTATCGCGGCGCGCAGCAGGCCAAAACCGGCGCGACCCACCGCGGCCAGCGACGCCATGGCGCTGCCGGACTCGCCCTCGCCACCCTCGTCCTCGCCGTCCACCGACAGTGGATTCGCCCAGAGCGGCAACATATTGCGACTCCGGGCACTGGCCGAAAGCATGGAAAGCAGCGTGGGCACACCGTCCAGAAAGCTGACCAGTGCGTGGTGAATTTTTACGTAGAAGGCAAAGCGCTCCCGCTCCAGTCCCTCGATCAGGTGGAACTCCCACAACGGCCGGTTCCTGTCCAGGGCGGGGCTATGCAGCCGCGACACCATAATGCCCAGCTCGCGCTCACCGCCGGGCTCCGGCAGCGCCGAGTGCTGGAAGTGATAACCGAGCTCGACGTCGCGCACCTCGACCAGGCGCGGCAGCATGCCATCGCCCGCCAGCCGCATATTCCACGGCTCGCTTTGCACCTTACACTCGCGCATGCGCGCGGCCAGCTGCCCCAGGTAATCCGGCGCGGCATTGCGCGGCTTCTGGAAAATGGCCAGCACGCCGATATGCATTGGCGTATCCGCCGTTTCCAGCAGCAGCCAGGCGGCGTCCACTGGTTTCAATAGCCTGGTTTTCATCGTGAGGATGCGTCCTTATTTTTGGGCTAGGGATTATAGCAGGCCAGCGCGCTCGCGTGGCATATCACATCGAGTAAGCGGCAAAGGGTATCCCGGGCTGTGGCCGGGCGAACACCACATAGCGCAGCGGTCCGTTCGCCCGCAGGGCATTAAAGGGATAGCAGGTCACCAGCGCCAACGCTTCATCACCAAAGTCCCGCGGCAGCGACTGCTCCTGTGCATTCACCACCGACAGGGTCTCCACCCGGTAGGCCCGCAGTTCTCCATCGGGCAATTGCAGCTGCAGCAAGGCACCGGGCTGCAGCTGCTGCAGGAAGGCAAAATGGGTATCACGATGCCCACCAATGACGGCCAGGCCCACGCCGCCCAGCTGTGCAGAGGCGTTCGCGTGGCCCGGGCCAAAGGCCAGCGCGTTGCCGGAGTCCCCGGCCAGCACCAGCAGGTCCACCCCCTGGGCCGGCACCCGCAGTCGCGCCACCGGCCAGGTGTCCGCCCAGGGCCAGGGCTTCACCGGCTCACCGCCGGCAGCGAGAGACCGGCTCCAGGCCTGCCCGATCAGCACCGGGGCCAGCCAGGCTTTTGCCTTGATAATGCCCGCGCCGGCCAGCTGCTGCAGGCCCGCCAACAGCAACAACAGCGCGAGCAGCCGGCGCCAGTGGCTACTCACCGGCGCCGGGCACACGGTCCACCTCGGGCTGGCGCAGCACCCACACCAGGGTCGCCGTAAACAGCAGCAGCAGGCCGATCCAGGCCCTGGCCGGTCCCGTGGTGGCCGTACGGGGGTAGGCAAAGGTTTGCGGCGCCTGGCCCCGGGGACGGGTGTTGGGCACGGGAACCGTGTCGGCCCGCTCACCCGGCGGCACGGAAACGAGCTCTTCCACCGCAACAAAACTGGTGTAGGGGCTCAATAGCTGGTGCCGCAACGCCACGGACAGCACCTGCGCTCGAACCGCCTCCTCACCGCGCCCGAGGATCTTCTGGTCGAGCAGGCCGCTTATTTTCTGGCGGGCCCACAGTGTTGCCACACCCTTGTGAGGCCCATCGCGCAGCGGGTCCGCGCCCGCTGACAGCACGATAACCTGGCTCCATGCCTTGCCGCCGGTGTCGCCGCTGACCCGGACCTCGCCCACGGGTGCGCTCGCACCGAAACTCACAGCCACCAGCAGGGGCTCACCCAGGTAGAGGTCGGGCAGTCGCTCGGGCCAGGCTTCCACCGGCAGGGGCCAACTCACCGCGAGGTCGACGGCCGCCGGCCGCGATAACTGTTCGAACAGCGCAGCCATTTTATCCCCCACCTCTTCCAGTGTGCCGATGTGGGTGTGGCTGCCGCGACCAAAACGGGCGGCCTCGCGCATGAACCAGCTGTTGGGCGCCGAGCCGATGCCCACGGTAAACAACCGGGTGTCGCCCAGGCGCGCACTGATCTCCTGGAACAGGGCCAGCTCGTTGCCCACCGCCCCATCCGTGATAAAAATGACCTGGCGCAGTGACAGCTGCTCCACAAATGCGTCACCGTCCGGGGGCGGATCGAGGGCAGCACGCAGGGCCGGTAACATTTCGGTTCCGCCGCCAGCCTGCAACAGGCGCACGAATTCCCGTGCCTGTTGCACGTGGTGCGCGGTGGCGGGCATCGGCCTGCGGTAAAGCACGCGATGGATCGAATTGAACTCGATGATGTTGAACCTGTCCTCCGGACGCAGTTCCCCCAGGGCCCGGGACAGGCTGTCCCTGGCCTGGGCGATCGCTACGCCACCCATCGAGCCGGAGGTGTCAACGACGAAGATAATCTCCCGCGGCGGCGGGCTGGCAACACGCTCGGGCGCAGGCGGCAGCACCATCAGCAAGCCAAAGTACTCACCGTCCACAGCCTCGGTGAACAGTGCCGCGCTCGGCGTGGCGCCGCTGACCGGCCGCCAGGTCAGGACGAAGTCCCGGTCCATCTCGGTCACACCGCTGGCGAGGTTGATACTGTAGACCCCTGCCCTGCGGGCCAGCGCGATATCGTGGTACGGCGCCTCCACCCGCGCCAGTGGCATGCCCATATCCAGGCGGATACTCACCTCCAGCGGGTTGAGCGGCGCACGCTCGTCCCCCTCCTGCGGAAACTGCAAGGGCGAGATGGCATCGGCATCGGGCACCTGGTCGGTCGGCTCTGCCCAGCCCTGGTAGGTGTGTACCGCGAGCGGCGGCGGCTCTACCCCCTGAGGCAGTTTGCCCACCGCGACACCGGGCATGTAGCGCGGCGTGAGCGTCGTGGGAAAGCGCAGGGAAAACTCGCCGCCGGCAAAGGCGATCTGCTGCACGTACTCAAGTCTCACCGTAACCGTCTCTCCCGCGCCAATATTCGCAACCCGGTTGGTGAAGAGATTGGGGCGCTGCTGCTCCACCAGGCTGGCCTTCTTGCCGGCAGCCCGGGCCGCGCTGTAAATTTCCCTGGCCTGCGCCCTTTCGCGCACCTTGCCCACGATACGCCGCTGGCCGACGACCATTTCCATGTAGCGCACCGCGGCCGTATCGGGCAGGGGAAACGCATAGACACCCTCCAGCGCCCTGCCTGTGTCATTGCGAAAGGACTGTTCCAGCTCGACCGTGGCAATCATGCCGCTGATATCGAAATGTACCTTGCTGTATTGCAACAGCGCGGGCGTGTAGTGCCCGGGCGTCTCATCCTGTAGCAGCATCTGTCCACTGCCCAGGCTGTCCAGCCCGGGCTCTTCACCCCCGGTGGACACCGCGGCCCGGCCGTCGACGGACCACAGCAGCAACAGCACCAGGGTCGCCGCCAGCAGCGCCGGCAAGGCCCTGAATAACAGCCATAACTGCAGCCCCCCCAGGCGGCCGGCGTCCCGGGTGAGTAGATGGTAAATATGTTGATGGTTGTTCATGGGTTTCCTCCCCTTGTTGCGACGCGGCCATTAGGCGGGAAGGATCTGGCGCAAATGCGCACCAATTGTGACTTTCTGCGGAGCAATAATGACGAATTGTGGCGGCGGCTTGTGGTGCGGGTGGTAATTTGGAAGTATGGGCGCCATCAGCAACCATCCGGTTAACGCACGACATGCCCCATCACATTGCCATCGTGGAGGATGAAACGACGATCGCGGCCAACTATCGCGACACCCTGCAGCGCCAGGGCTTCCGCGTGTCGTTGTTTGCCGACCGCAAGTCCGCCAGTAATGCCTTCAGCAGGCAACTGCCGGACCTGGCGATCATCGACGTGGGGCTGGGAGACGAGATCGAGGGCGGATTCGAACTTTGCCGGGACCTGCGCAGCCGCTGCCCGGAACTGCCCATCGTGTTTTTGACTGCGCGGGATTCCGAGCTGGATATCATCTCCGGCCTGCGCCTGGGCGCGGACGACTACCTGACCAAGGACATCAGCCAGGCCCACATGCTGGCACGCATCGTCGCCCTGTTCCGGCGGGTGCAGGCCCTGCGCAGCCCGGTACTGGAAGAACATGTCATCCAGCGCGGCCCCCTGAGCCTGAACCTGGAGCGCATGACCAGCCTGTGGCAATCACAGCCGGTGGAGCTGACGATTACGGAGTTCTGGATCGTGCACGCCCTGGCCAGGCACCCGGGCCATGTGAAAAACCGGCAACAGTTGATGGAATCGGCTAACGTGGTGCTGGATGACAACACCATCACCTCCCATATCAAACGGATCCGGCGCAAGTTCCAGGCCGTCGATCCTGACTTCACCGCGATCGAAACCGCCTATGGCGTCGGCTATCGCTGGACGGGCGCGTAGTATGCCCGGCGAGGTACACCGGTGACCCTGCGCCGGCAACTCCTGCTGGTCAGCCTGCTGCTGTTGTCACTGCCCTGGGCCGGCTGCCAGTTTATCCGCGAGATGGAGGGCGCCCTGCGCCATGGCCAGGAGCAATCCCTGCAGGCCACCGCCCGGGCCGTGGCGGCGGTGCTGGGTGAGCGGGAAGAACTACTGTACCCGAACCCGCAGCGGCGCGTGGCCCCCGCCGACAGGCAAGGTACCATTTACGCCCATCCCGCCGAGCAGGTTCTCATCATGGACGGCTACGGCGATGGCTGGGAAGAGATCCCCGGCGCCCACCTCGGCAGCGAACCGGGCATGGCGCCGCTGTCGGTGAATTACCAGGCGGCCACCCGCAACGGCATGCTGTATCTCATGCTGCAGGTACAGGACGCCCAGGTGATCTTCCACAACCCCGGAATCTCGGCCGAACCCAACGGCGACCGCCTGGTGCTGCGCACCTGGCTGGCCGACCGGCGCCAGGAATACGTGATCGCCACCGCCGCCCCGGGCAGCCTGCGCGCGTCCCCGGTAGGCCCACTGCAGCCGGGCTTTGATGCCGGGCGCATACACGGCTACTGGCAGGACGCGGTCGGCGGCTACAGCCTCGAACTGGAAATCCCGCTGGCCTATACCGGCGGCCGACTGGGTTTTTACCTTGTCAACGTCGGCCAGCGCTCCGGGGGCAGGTTTGAAACCCTCGGCAACATCAACCCACTGGACGCCCTGGCGCCGCCCTGGCTGATCTACAACCCCGCCGCACTGCAGGGCAGCCTGGCACCGTTCAGCAAGGGCGGCAGCCACTTGCAGGTGGTGGACAAGGACAACTGGCTTATCGCCGATGTTCCCGCCCGCAACACCGGTCACGACGCCGGCACCGACACCTTCTGGCTGTTGCGCCTGCTGTACCGCAGCATACTGTCGCGCGGTGGCCTGGAGGCGCCGCCGGTAGCCGCCGGTGACGGCAAGGTCCAGGCGGCAGAGGTCACCTCGGCCCTGTCCGGCATCAGCGCCAATCACCGCTACCAGGACCCGCGCTATTCCAGCCGCACCATACTCTCGGCGGCGGTGCCGATCGTCCACGACGGCGGGGTGATCGGCGTGGTGATGGCGCGCCAGAGCGGCGAGGAGTACCTGTCACTGACGGACCAGGCTTTCAGTCGCCTGCTGGGCTACAGCCTGCTGGCACTGTGCGCCGGCGCCTTCGGCCTGCTGGGATACGCCAGCCTCCTGTCGTGGCGCATCGGCAACCTGAGCCGGGCCGCGCGCAACGCCATCAGCGATGAGGGCATGGTGGTGGATGCCTTTCCCCGCAGTCATATGCGGGACGAGATCGGCGATTTGTCGCGCCACTACGCCGACCTGCTGGACCAGCTGCGGGAGTACAACGACTACCTGCGCACCCTGAGCCGCAAGTTGTCGCACGAATTGCGCACGCCCATCGCGGTGATCCAGACCTCGCTGGAAAATCTCGAACAGTCGGCGCCGGTGGCAACACAAACCGCTGTCTACGTCGCCCGCGCCCGGGAGGGGTTGGTGCGCCTGAACGGCATTCTCACGGCCATGAGCGAGGCCAACCGGCTGGAAGAGAGCATTCGCAGCAACACACCGGGACGCGTGGACCTGGTGCCCTTGTTGCGCGAGGTATTTGCGGCCTACTCCGGCGTCTACCCCGACCACCGGCTGTCGCTGGACCTGCAAAACGGCGAGGCCTGGCTGCAGGGCGTGCCGGAACTGATCGTGCAGGCGCTGGACAAGCTCATGGACAACGCCGCCTCCTTCTGCCCGCGAGGCGGGGCGATCACGCTGGCACTGGCGCCGGGGGCGGGCTGCTGGGAACTGAGTGTGAGCAACGAAGGGCCGCCACTGCCTGGCGAATTACACGACCGCCTCTTTGACCCGATGGTGTCCCTGCGGCAGGGCGAATCCGGCGGCGTCCACCTGGGGCTGGGTCTGCACATCGTGCGCCTGATCGCGGAATTTCACCGCGGTCGCGTCAGGGCGGAAAATTTGCCCGAACAGGCCGGTGTTCGCGTGACCCTGGTCCTGCCAGCCGCCAGGCCGGACAGCTGAATCAGTCCTTGTTCCTGCGCAACTTGCCGTTATCGCGATCGCGCTCCAGCGGCTGGGGCTTCAGGTCGACCGCATCGTCCACGGCATCCTTCGCACCCTCGACCACGTCGTCCCTGGCGTCTTCTGCGACCTTGCCCGCATCGCAGGGGCCGCTGACACCCACCGTGGACTTCATGGCCGCATTGCGGGCAACCTTCTTGCCATCGCAGTCGATGATATCCGGTTTCAGGTCGGCCCAGGCACTGCCTGCAAGCAACGACAACACGACCAACCCGGCTAACTTGCTCTTCATTCTTTCTCTCCTTGTGAAGCCCATTCCAATCCCGGCATTGCCAGGCCATTCTATCCCGCCACACCCACTCCCGGGACCTGTACCGCAGGGGTCCTTCAGCTGACAAAGGCCAGCTGTTTGATTTCCGCCAGCTGGTCGCGCAGGGCCGCCGCCTCCTCGAACTCCAGGTTCTTGGCATGCTGGTGCATTTCGGCCTCCAGCTGCTTGAGCTTGCGCGCCAGTGCCGCCGGCGACAACCTGGCCATCTCGGTGGCGTAACTAAGCTGGTTCTCGGCCACCCTGGCCGCCCGGGTCTTGCCCTTGGTGGGCATGCGCCTGGCACCTTCCATGATGTCCTGGATCGACTTGGTGACACCCACCGGGGTAATGCCGTGGACCTCGTTATAGGCCAGCTGCTTGTTGCGCCGGCGCTCGGTTTCCGCCATCGCCCGCTCCATCGAACCGGTTACCTTGTCGGCGTAGAGAATGGCCCGTCCGTTGAGGTTGCGGGCCGCCCGGCCAATGGTCTGGATCAGGGAGCGCTCAGACCGCAGGAAGCCTTCCTTGTCCGCATCGAGGATGGCCACCAGGGACACCTCCGGCATATCCAGGCCCTCGCGCAGCAGGTTGATGCCCACCAGCACATCGAATACACCCAGGCGCAGGTCGCGGATAATCTCCACCCGCTCCACGGTTTCGATATCCGAATGCAGGTAGCGCACCTTGATGCCGTTGTCGGCCAGGTACTCTGTGAGATCCTCGGACATGCGCTTGGTCAGTGTTGTCACCAGCACCCGCTCCTGGCGCGCGATGGTGACATGAATTTCTTTCAACAGGTCGTCGACCTGGGTAGTCGCCGGGCGCACTTCCAGCGGCGGATCGACCAGCCCGGTGGGGCGCACCACCTGTTCCACCGTACGCCCGGAGTGTTCCGCCTCGTAGGGGCCGGGCGTGGCGGACACGAACACTGCCTGGGGTACCAGCAACTCCCACTCCTCGAAACGCAAGGGCCGGTTGTCCAGCGCCGACGGCAGGCGAAACCCGAATTCGACCAGGGTTTCCTTGCGCGAGCGATCACCCTTGTACATGGCGCCAATCTGCGGAATGGTGGCGTGGGATTCGTCGACGATAACCAGGGCATTCTTCGGCAGGTACTCGAACAGGGTGGGCGGCGGCTCACCCGGTGCGCGACCGGACAGGTAGCGCGAGTAGTTCTCGATGCCGGTGCAGTAGCCCAGTTCGCGAATCATCTCCATGTCGTAGCGGGTGCGCTGCTCGAGCCGCTGGGCTTCCACCAGCTTGTCGTTTTCCTTTAACTGCTTGAGCCGGTCCGCCAGCTCCAGCTCGATATGCTCGACCGCGCCGAGCAATACATCCCGGGAGGTCACGTAATGGCTCTTGGGAAAGATCGTGATGCGCGGCACCTTGGACTCGACAGCGCCGGTCAGGGGGTCGAACAGGCAAATGCTTTCGATCTCCTCGTCAAACAGTTCGATGCGCACCGCATCGCGCTCCGAATCTGCGGGAAAGATATCGATGACATCGCCGCGCACCCGGTAGGTGCCACGCTGGAAATCCACATCGTTGCGGGTGTACTGCAGCTCCGCCAGCTGCCGCAGGATATGGCGCTGGTCGATGAACTCTCCCCGGGACAGGTGTATGACCATCTTGAAGTAGGAATCGGGATCGCCCAGGCCATAGATGGCTGACACGGTGGCCACCACCAGGCAGTCCTCCCGCTCCAGCAGCGCCTTGGTGGCGGACAGGCGCATCTGCTCTATGTGCTCGTTCACCGAGGAGTCCTTCTCGATGTAGGTATCCGAGGAGGGCACGTAGGCCTCGGGCTGGTAATAATCGTAGTAGGAAACGAAATACTCCACCGCGTTGTTCGGGAAAAACTCCTTGAACTCGCCGTAGAGCTGGGCCGCAAGCGTCTTGTTGTGGGCCATGACAATCGTCGGGCGCTGCAGCGCCTCGACCACGTGGGCCATGGTGAAGGTCTTGCCCGAACCGGTCACACCCAGCAGTGTCTGCGAGGCCAGGCCCGCGCGAATGCCTTCCACCAGCTGGCGAATCGCCTCCGGCTGGTCGCCCGCCGGCTCGAAAGAGGACACTACCTTGAAAGGTCTGGACACACCGCTACCCGTCGCCTGGCTAAAATCAGCCGTCCATTATGGTTTACATGGAAATAAATTGCAGCACGGCATCAACCCGTGGCGGCATAACCCCACGGCAGCTGCTGTTCCAGCTCGAACGCGATTTCCAGCAGGCGCCGCTCCTGTCCCATGCCGGCGGCGAACTGGACACCGATGGGCAGCCCCTGTGCACTGCGCCCGAGCGGGAGCGATATGGCCGGCGTACCGGAGACATTCTGGGGCGGGGTGAAGGGGGCGTAATGGTAAAGACGCTCCAGTGCCGTGTCGAACTCCAGGTCGAGCGCCAGGTAGCCGAGCCTGACCGGCGGCGTTGCCAGCACCGGCGTCAGCACCAGGTCATGGACGTTAAAAAGCTGCTGGTACTGCGCGCCGAATTGCCGCAGGCGCCGGATTGCCCCGGGGCTGCGCCAGCTGTTGCGCAGGTAGTGGCGGCTCAACTGGCGGGTCAGTGGTTCAAGCTGTTGGCGATCGAATTCACGGCCGAACGCGAAGCGGCCCAGGTAATTGGCACTGGCCGCCAGGCGCGCCCAGTACAGGAAAAAATCCTCTGCCATCTGCCTGGAAACCGGTGAGGACGCGCGCTCCACCTTGTGACCCAGGCTCTCACAGGCCCGGGCCACCTGCTCAACCGCCGCTTCAACTTCCGGGTCACAGGAACCACCCAGCGGATGCTCGACTGACAGCGCAATGCGCAGCCGCTCGCGACCCGGGCCGAGAACCCGGCCCATGGCTGGCAGCCCGGGAACGCGGTAATGCCGCTCCAGCTCTGCATAGAATGCAGCCGTATCGCCAACGGTGCGGGTCACCACCCCGTCGGTCAGGATGTTGATGGGTAATTTCCCGGCGATCGGCGCGGGGGGCAGCCGGTCGCGGGAGGGCTTGAGGCCCACCACCCCACAACAGGCGGCGGGAATACGAATGGAACCACCGCCGTCATTGGCGTGGGCAATGGGCACTACCCCGGCCGCAACCAGCGCGGCAGAGCCACCGGAGGAACCGCCGCAGGAATATTCCGGGTTCCAGGGGTTGGCGGTAGCGGGACCCGTGGTGGATTCCGTGGTCGCTGTCAGGCCGAACTCCGGCAGGCGGGTCTTGGCAATGGGTATCAGCCCGGCGGCGCGAAACAGGCGGGTAAATTCATCGTCCTTCTGCGCCGGGTTACCCGGGGTTGCGCGGGAACCGTGTCGTGTCGGCAGCCCGGCCAGCGCGGTATTGTCCTTGATAAATGACGGCACCCCCGCAAACAGCGCCGGGGACTGGCCCGGCCCCACCCCGGCAGCTTCGGCCAGCGCCTGCTCAAAGCGCTCACAGACCACGGCGTGAAGCCGGGTATCCACCGCCCGGAGCCGCTCGACGGCAGCGCTGACTGCCTCGATGCAAGTGAATTCACCACGGCTGATCCCACCGGCGATGGCAACCGCGTCCAGATCACCCAGTACATCATTGGTCGGCGCACTAATCTGCATCGTTACAGGTCCTTTTCTCGCGTTTGTACCCGGCCTAAAACGGGCGGATACAGGATGATAACACCGGAAT
>JAHEBM010000025.1 GCA_024642245.1 Haliea sp. | reverse complement strand
CCGGGTCTGGGTATAGACCTTGCACTGCTGGGTACAGGGCTCAAGTGTCCGGGGGGAATAGGACGCACAGGCAATGAGCAGCGAGGGCAACAGACACAGCAGTACCAGGCGGCCGACACTCACAGTCGCGTTCAGGCAAGGGCTCACAGTGCATCCCCCGCCGCGGGCGCGGTATCCAGCGCCCCGCGGAGGTCCTCGCTGACATAGCGCAAGGCGGCTTCAAACAGGAGGCTGCGAGGAAACGGCGTGTCGTCGGGCCTTCCGGCCAGGAAACTGAGTTCATTCTCGATGTCGATAGCAATACCCCAGTGGTCCGCGTTGGCATAGCCCAGCAGTGTTGAACCGGGCACGGTGCCTTCCCCCAGGGTGAGCTGGCCGTCGTTACGCGGGTCCAGGGGTGCGAGAATTTGCCAGCTGGGCAGCAGGACCCTGGCGATATGCTCCCGCGAGGCAAATGCCAGCAGGGTATAAAATCGCACACTGTCGGGCAGTGGATTGCGTGCCAACCAGTCCTGCCGCACCCCGGGCATCAGGCTGTCCACCACGCCGCCATCGCCCGGATCACAGCGACCGGCAAAAACGCCCGCCAGAAAAGTGTCGTAGGCCCAGGCGCCGCGCTGCGCAACCTCGCTGCCCTGTATCGGCCCGGCAATGCTGACCACGGCCACTACATTGGCGGCAAGCTGCGGATAGTCCCTGAGAAAATACAGGATATCTATGAGTCCCTTGGAATACCCGAGCAAAACCGTGGGCGCCTGCCCGGCGGCCGCCAGGGTGTCCGCGATCATGCGCGCGTTATGCCCGGCGCTGGAGCGGCTGCTGATCGCAACGGTCCCCACCTGGTATCCCTGGCCTGCCAATTGCTCAATTGCGCCCCGGTAAGCGACGGATGCCGGACCGAAGCAATCGGAAAACGCCCCTCCCACCACAAAAAACTGCAACCGGGGATCGATTTCCGCCAGTGGCGCGTCCCCCCCGGCTTGCCCGGGCTCGTCTTCGAGGTGCCACAGCAGGTGCTCGCAGTTGCTGCCGCGCCGGGCCGGCGGGACTCCCTGCTCCTGCGCAAGGGTACAAAACAGCTCCCTGAAACGCGCGCGACCATCTGCGAGAACGCCGGGGGAGGCCGCCGGCAATACCGCCCGGGTTGCCTGCAGGCGCTCATCACCCGGCACGCTCGTGCAAGCGGCCGCGAGCAGCGCAAATCCCAGCAGCAGGCCAGGCAACGCGGCTTTCCTTAGCTTGGCGACCCATTCGCACCCTGAACACCTGCCAATTCGATGTGCGGGGCCGGGAAAATATTGGTACTGTTGCTTCAACGTAAATTGCGCTCGCATCGGGCTGCCGGGTTGATCGCCAGGGCCGCTGCCGGCCGGCGGTGTCACAGCATGATACTCAAGGGACTCGGGACAGCACCACCCCCGTGACCAATAAGCTGGGGGCTCTCCCAAACGGCAAGGGCTTACACCCGGCCCCGAGAGCCTGTCACTGCGCCCAATCTGGAAAACAGCTATGGCAAAACTCTATTCCCTGTGGTCACGGTCCGACCTGTCTGTACGCATTCTTATCGGCCTGGCACTGGGCGTATTTACGGGCTTGTTTTTCGGCGAACCGGCCAGCGCGCTGCAGCCTCTTGCGGATATTTACGTTCGCCTGATGCAAATGACCGTACTGCCCTACCTGGTCACCTCCCTGGTCATCGCCTTCGGCCAGCTGAACGCCGCCGAAGCCAAACGACTGGCGATTCGAGGCGGCCTGTTGTTGTTGCTGGTATGGCTTTGTGCCTGCCTGGTCATCGTGTCCCTGCCACTGGTTTTCCCGGACATTCAAAGTGCCTCGTTCTTCAGCCACGCACTCATTGAGCCACACCAGTCGATTTCCTTCACCGACCTGTATTTCACCGCCAACCCGTTTTCCTCCCTGTCACGCAACGTCGTACCCGCGATAGTCATATTCAGCTGCATGATGGGCATCGGACTGATCGGGCTAGAAGGCAAGGAACAACTGCTGGCGCCACTGCGCATCTGGAACGCCGCCATCGTGCGTATCACGCTGTTCATCATCGAGCTGACACCCCTGGGCGTGTTTGCTATCGGCGCCGCCACTGCAGGGACGATCCAGCCGGAAATATTGCAGCGACTGGAAGTGTACCTGGCCATCTTCACGATCGGCGCCCTGCTGCTGACATTCCTGATACTGCCACTTCTGGTGACCGCGGTAACCCCCTTCCGCTACCGGGAGGTCGCCGGCATTGCACGCGATGCCTTGCTCACTGCATTCATCGCCAATAGCGCGTTCATCGTCCTGCCCATCCTGATCGAGCGCTGCAAACTGCTGCTGTCCAGCCATCAATTACGTGACAACACCACCGATTCGGCAACCGAGGCGCTGATTCCAATCATGTTCAATTTCCCCAACGCCGGGAAGCTGCTGACATTACTCTTCATCCCCTTTGCCGCGTGGTTCAGCGGTGCGCCACTTCCCCTGGCGGACTATGCGCATCTGCTGTCAGTCGGTATCCCCACTTACTTCGCCAAGTCACAGGTGGCGCTGCCCTACCTGCTGGATTTGATGGGACTGCCCGGAGACCTGTTCCAGTTATATATCCCAACCACCATTATCACAGGCAAGTTCGACGCACTGGTCACCGCCATGAACCTGATCGTGGTCGCCCTGCTGGGCGCCGCCGCCACCGGCGGGTTCCTGGTATTCCAGTCCGGCAGAATGCTACGGGCGCTTTTCGCCATTATCGGCGGTTCCGCCGCGGTCATATTCGCAGCGAAGCTGCTGATTGCGGTCAGCTTTGACACTACCTACAAGATGGACAATGCGGTGCGCCAGATGCATGAAGTCAACCGGTCAAGCGACACCATCGTCAGGCGCGATACGCCCGGGCCGGCCAGTGGTACTAGCGGGGCGACCGCCATGGAGCGGATTCTCCAGCGCGGCACCCTGCGCGTGGGCTATGACCCTCAAAACCTGCCCATGAGTTTTTTCAATGCCAGCGGCGAGTTGGTCGGGTTCGATATTGAATTATCGGAAAACCTGGCTGCCGCGCTCAAGGTCAGTGCAGAGTTCGTGCCTGTGAACTGGCCCGATGTACCACAAATGCTCGCCGACGGTGTAATCGATATCATGCCGGGCGTCTGGTACAGGCCCTTCTGGTTTTCCTCCCTGCGCCTGTCAGACCCTTATTTCACTGGTACCGTGGCACTGGCCGTGCGGGACGAACGACGTCACGAGTTTGCCAGCGTGGACGCGCTGCGCGCCAGTCGGGGACTCAAGATCGGGGTACCGCTGGATTCCAGCCAGATAGAAACCAGCATGCAATATTATTTTGGGGGTTCGGACGCCGAGTTTGTTGTCGTGGAGTTCTGGGCGCCCTATTTTGAGGGCAAGCACCCGGAAATCGACGCCTTCCTGATGCCGGCGGAACACGCCTCCGGCTGGTCCCTGCTGTACCCACAATACACCGTTGTGGTACCCCAGCCGCACCCGGTGCGGATTCCATCGGCTTTCGGCATGGCCCGCGATGCCGGAGAACTGGTCGATATCGTTAACGAATGGGTGGTCTATGCCGAAAATGCGGAAATTATCAGGCGCTCCTACGACTACTGGGTTCTCGGCCAGGGTGCCGCAAAGGTCGAGCGGCGCTGGTCGATAATACGCAATGTCCTGGGGTGGACCGACTAGTGCCCATCGTGAGGCATTGTCCATTCTGCCAGCAGCGGCGAAGCAGGCCGCTTATCGCGTTATTGGAAAATGTCGCTCGCCCGGGTGTGAAAGAGGTAAACCGATGAAACAGCTGATCGTCCCCATCGCGGCGCTCCTGTCCTGCGGTGTCACCGCCGCGGACATCAGCGGGCTGGCGGATTGCGCCGCCCTGGCTGACGATCACAGCAGGCTGGCCTGCTACGACGACCTTGCCGAGCGCGCCGCTCCTGTCCCGCCCGCGCCCGCGGCTGCAGACGCCGCCATTGCCGAGACAGCTGTTGCGCCGGCCAGTGACATGTCCACGACGTCCAGCGCCGAAGGTGAATTCATCTCGCCAAGGCTTGAAGAAGAGGAAGAAAACGTCAACAACCGCTTTGTTATCATCCCCCACCAGCGTAACTACCTGCTTCCTGTTACCTACAACAGCAATATCAATGAAGAGGCCTGGGCTATCGCCTATCCGGGCACGGGCATGGACCAGGCCGAGGTCAAGTTCCAGATCAGCATGAAAGCCATCATCTGGCAGGACATCATGGGTAAAGACGTGAACCTCTGGGGCGCCTACACCCAGCAAAACTGGATGCAGGCCTACAATACCGACGCATCTTCCCCCTTCAGGGAGACGAATTACGAGCCCGAGCTCATCCTCAGCATCGCCAATGACTGGCATTTCATGGGTGTGCACAACACACGAATTGATTTCAGCATCAACCACCAGTCGAATGGTAAATCCGAGCCGCTGTCGCGCAGCTGGAACCGGGCGATTGCATCAGCCCTGTTCGAGCACAAGAACTTCTCGCTGGTGGCGAGCACCTGGTACAGGATACCGGAGCGCAAAAAAGATGATGACAACCCGCATATCGATGACTACATGGGCAACGGCCAGCTGCAGGGGGTCTGGAAATGGCCTGAGTACACCCTGGGCTTCACTTTTCGCAATAACCTGAGCAGTGACAACAAGGGTTCGTTCCAGCTGGACTGGACCTTCCCGATCAGCCAGCGCTTCAGCGGCTACGTACAATACTTCAACGGCTACGGCGAAAGCCTCATCGATTATAACGAGAGCACCAATCGTATTGGCATAGGTGTGAGCCTGACCGATCCGCTCTAGAAAACCATGCCCCGCTAGAGCATGCTGTGCGACACCGCCAGCGCCGCCACCGAAATGGCGATGATACTCATCAACTTCACCAGGATATTCAGGCTGGGGCCGGAAGTATCCTTGAACGGGTCGCCAACGGTGTCACCGATAACAGCAGCGCGGTGCGCTGGTGAGCCCCTGCCCCCATGCTGACCCGCCTCGATATATTTTTTCGCGTTGTCCCACGCCCCGCCGGTATTGGACAGGAATACGGCCATGACAAAGCCGGTGCACAGGCCGCCGACAAGCAGGCCCACCACCCCGGCAACACCCAGCACCAGGCTGACCAGCACGGGTGCCGCCACCGCGATAACGGCAGGCCCTATCATTTCTCGCTGGGCTCCCAGGGTGGATATCTCCACACAACGGGCATAATCCGGTTCGGCGGTGCCTTCGAGTATACCGGGGTTTTCCCGGAACTGGCGCCGCACCTCCGTGACCATCTTGCCAGCGGCACGCCCTACCGCCTGCATGGTCAGGCCGCTGAATACAAAGGCCGACATGGCGCCGATGAAAAGAGCCGCCAGTACCACGGGGTTTAACAAAGTGATGTCGAAGTAAGTCATAAAGTCCGTGAGAGTGGCATCCCGGGTAGCCACTTTTACACCGTGGCCCAGGCTCAGGAAAGAATGCCCGATATGCAGCAGTTCGATACGAACCACTTCGAGATAGGACGCGATCAACGCCAGTGCCGTCAGCGCCGCAGAACCGATGGCGAACCCTTTTCCCGTCGCGGCGGTGGTGTTGCCCAGTGAATCCAGCGCATCGGTGCGCGCCCTGACCTGTGGACCCAGCCCGCTCATTTCGGCATTGCCACCGGCATTGTCCGCGATGGGACCGTAGGCATCACTGGCCAGGGTAATACCCAGGGTGGACAACATGCCAACCGCCGCGATCGCCACGCCATAAAGCCCCATCGTTACCCGGGACAGATCGAAGCCGGTGCTGAACAGGAAGGCGCTCAGCGTACCCACGACCACCGCCATCACCGGAATGATGGTAGAGAGCATACCCGAGCCGATGCCCGCAATAAGGGTGGTAGCCGGACCGCTCTGTGCCGCCTCGGCGATCATGCGCGTCGCACTGTAGGACGGGGACGTCGCGTACTCGGTGCCACGCCCTATCACCACGCCCGTCAGCAGCCCGGCCACCACCGCACCCCAACTGCCCCAAAAGTTCGGCATACCCAGCAGGTACAGCGCGGGCAGTGACAGCAGCAGCACCAGCAGGGCAGTGGCATTGATACCCCGGGACAGGGCAGCCAGCAATGCCCGCTGGTCTGCCCCCTCCCCGCTGCGCACCAGGTACACGCCCACAATAGAGAGCAAGATTCCCAGGCCGGCAATCACGAAAGGCGCGGTAATGGCTTTCATCTGCAAAACGCCATCCCCGACAAAGGCCGCCGCGCCCAGTGCGCATGCGGCGAGCAGTGAACCGCAGTAGGACTCGAACAGATCGGCGCCCATACCCGCCACATCGCCCACGTTGTCGCCCACGTTGTCGGCAATAACCGCCGGGTTGCGCGGATCGTCCTCGGGAATGCCTGCCTCGACCTTGCCCACCAGGTCTGCCCCCACGTCGGCTGCCTTGGTATAGATACCCCCGCCGACCCGCGCGAACAGCGCCTGCAACGATGCGCCCATGCTGAATGTGAGCACCGTGGTGGTCACCAGTACCAGGCGGTAGCCATCAGTGGAGTCCGGTGTCAGCCAGTCAACCAGCAGGAACCAGCCAACGCAATTGGCCAGGCCCAGGCTTACCACGGTGAGCCCGATGACAGCGCCACTGCGGAAAGCGACCCGCAGGCTCAGGCCCAGCGATGTGCGCGCCGCCGCCGCCGTGCGGGTTGAGGCCAGGGTTGCAGTCTGCATTCCGATATAACCGGACAGGGCGGAAAAGAAGCCACCGCACAGAAAAGTGAACGGCAACCAGCGATTCTGTACCTCGAAGCCGTAGGCCAATACGGCGAACAGCAGAGCCAGCAGGACAAAGACCACTGCCATGATGCGGTACTGCTGGCGCAGGTATGCCATGGCTCCCCCACGCACATGCTCGCCAATCCTGCGCATCAGTGGTGTACCGGGATCCTGTCGCCGCATATCCAGGAAAAACCGGCGGGCCACCGCCAGCGCGATCACTGCGCTTACCGGCGCCAGCCAAAACAGGGGTTCATACATACTTCAGCAGCCTTGCCTGGACATATCGACCCTAGACATCGGCCGCCACGGCCTGGGCGGAACGCCACCAACTGAAGTGATGGGCCTCCAGCTCAGTCACCGTTGGCATACGGTAAAACGCGAAGTCCTGCTGGTCCCCGACGTAGAAACCACCGCGTACCGTGCGATAAAAGACGCCCTGGTTTGCCTGCTTGAAAACGAGTTTGCTGCTTTTTCCCGTACCCCCCAGCAGGGAGGCCAGCACATCGCGCAGGTGCGGGATATTGGGGTAGGGCAGGTCACTGGCCAGGCCGTTGACCGGATCCCGGGCAAGTCCACGCAAGGCCAGCTGGGAAAAGACGATGCGCGGCACGTGCACGGGCCGCCGGGGATCGGTAATCGCCCGGCAGAATTCCAACGGTTCGAGCAGGCTGGCCACTATCGGATCGATGGGACAGAACTCCTGGTAAAGATGGGCGCGCCACTGTGTGTCAACCGCGTAGGGAGAACGGCCCAGGGCCAGGGTCCTGCCATCGCGGGTCACCAGGTATAAACTACCCAGTGCGGCAACCGGTATCCGGGACAGCACCCGGTAAATGGACAGGTAGACGGACTTTTTCGGCCGGCCGTCGGGTTTTGGCACACAACGCTCGGGCACCAGCTCCAGCGGAAACTCGCCATCTGGCAGCAGGGTCGGGTCTACCTCGAAAAATATCGCCTCGCCACGGGAATGCACCCTGGCGCCGAGCGCGTAATAGCGCCCAAACGCCTCCGGCGCCAGCATCGACGCGATCAGCGCTTGGGGAATCAATGACAGGTAAAGATACGTGGCAGCCATAACGACCTCCCGCGGGCATTATCGCTCGCCGCAGGGGTCGCGTCCTTGATTTGAATCAGCCAGTGGCCCCGGGCTCGACGCTCACGCCAGGACGAAATTGAGCGACTCGTTTTCTCCCTGGGAGACGCTGATAGGCAGGCCGGCCCGCTCTGACGCGAGCACGGCAGCCACGGTAGCGGGGTCGACAGTATTTGCGACAAACCGCTCACCACCCTCCGTTTCAGCCAGCACAATAGCCTGTACCGGTGCCCCGCCCTGGTAATTCACGACGTGGCTGACAATGACGCCGCTTGCGGGAGCCTCCACGATGGGCCTGGACGGCAACCCGTCCCGGCTGATTCGCGTATCGGCTTCGGCCCAGTTCACCCCGGAGGGCTGGCAGGAGAGGATACCCACCGCATGCTTGGACAGGAGACCGCCCACGCTGGTTACCAGGGCACAGGCGCCGGGGGCATCGCGCAACTGCGCCACCGCCTCGGCCAGCGAGTGCATGCTGTAATTATTTCCCGGCCCGCCAAAGTAGGGCAAACCCCCGGTCAGTGTCAGCGCCCGCGAACCGTCGACCGGCAGGCCGAGGAATTCCGCGGTGGAGGACACGGCGCAGGCGAAACAGCTGTATATGTCGACCAGGTCGATATCGGCGATGGTTTTCCCGGCCAGTGCGAAAGCGCGCTCCAGCACGGCCTCGGCCACCGCGGACCGGGACGGGTCATCCCGTTCACTCAGGTTGAAATCGACACCCTCGGCCATGCCGTGCATAAACACCCAGTGCTCCCGGGGTATGCCCAGCCGTCGCGCCGCGCCGACACTGCACAGCAGCAGGGCCGCGCCCTGGTTAACACCATCCTGTGCAACCATGCGCTTGCTGTACAGGTGATTGAGCGGAGTCGCCGCGAGTATGTCATCCACACACAGGGTGTCCGGGAACTGGGCATAGGGGTTGGTCGCCGCAACCGCGCTCAATGAAGCCAGCAATTGCGCCATGGCCGCGCGCTGCTCTTGCGTGGAGCGGCCCCTGGCAAAGGCCCGGGCCTGGTCGATCAGGGCGTAGTAGCTCATCGGTGCCAGCAGGCCGTTTGCGATTTCCTGCCTGGTGACAAAAAATTCGCCCCAGCCCCGGTCTTCCAGCGGGTAACGGGTCTCGTCAAAACTTTCGCTCCAGTCGAGCTCCCGGCCGCTGCGTTCAGCATTGCGCTGGTTGCGAACAGCCTCGGCCCCGGCCAGTAATACGACCGAGCGCTCCCCGCGGGCGATATCCCGGGCGAACTCGATCAGGCGACCCTGGGGTTCATTCCCACCCACCTGGCCATAAATCCGGTGAGCCGGATCCGCCCCTATCGCCTGGGCTATGGACATGGGCAGGTTGTCGCTGCGCCCGAAGGGGCACGCGGGAATGCCCATCGAATCGGAAAACAGGCGCGTGACGGAAATGGTATCTATCGCCGCAGCGACCCCTTTGCCACCGGCGTGCACCAGCGCACGCCTGGCGGCCTGGGCCGCCAGCATTGCGGGGGAATCGGCCGTCGCCCCGCGCTCCACCACCTGGCCCGCGCCTACGAGAATCGGCGTGCCGTCCGCCAGAGAATCCCAATCCACCATCACATCATCCATCATTGCCAAGAACGGTGCGGGGAGTTTATCAGGCGTTAGCCGCCTTGTCGGCCAGCTGCTGACCGGCGAGGTACTCCTCGTAGGTGCCCTGGAAGTCGACCAGCCTGTGGTCCTTGATCTCGATGACACGGGTAGCGAGGGAGGACACGAATTCCCGGTCATGGCTGACGAAAATCAGGGTGCCCTCGTAGTGCTCCAAAGCCAGGTTGAGCGCTTCGATGGCTTCCATATCCAGGTGGTTGGTGGGCTCATCCATCAGCATCACGTTGGCATCGGTCATCATCAGCTTGCCGAACAACAGGCGATTCTTTTCACCGCCGGAACAGACCCGGACCTGTTTCTTGAAGTCGTCGGAGGAAAACAACAGGCGCCCCAGGGTGGCCCGCACGATCTGGTCATCGTGGTGCGCTCGCCGCCACTGGCTCATCCAGTCAAACAGGTTGAGGTCACAGTCGAAGTCGGCCGTGCTGTCCTGCGGACAGTATCCCAGGGTCGCGCTCTCGGCCCACTTGATGGTGCCGGCCTGGGCCTCGAGCTCGCCCATCAGGCAGCGCAGCAGCGTGGTCTTGCCCACGCCATTCTCACCGATGATAGCCAGCCGGGTACCGGCCTCTAGCATGATGTTGCTTTTCTCGAATAGCGTATCGCCATCAAATCCGTGACCGAGGTTCTCCAGGGTGACCGCCTGGCGATGCAGCTTCTTGTCCTGCTTGAAGCGGATGTAGGGACTCACCCGGCTGGAGGGCTTGATATCGTCCAGTTGGATCTTGGTGATTTGCTTCGCCCGGGAAGTGGCCTGCTTGGCCTTGGACGCGTTGGCAGAGAAGCGGCTCACAAACTGCTGCAGCTCGGCGATCTGGGCGCTTTTCTTGGCGTTCTCCGATTGCAGCTTTTCCCGCGCCTGAGTGGAAGCCGTCATAAAGTCATCGTAATTACCCGGGTAGACCCGCAGCTCGCCATAGTCGATATCAGCCATATGCGTGCAGACCGCGTTCAGGAAGTGCCGGTCGTGGGAAATAATGATCATGGTGGATTTGCGCCCATTCAGGACACCCTCCAGCCAGCGGATCGTATCGATATCCAGGTTGTTGGTGGGCTCATCGAGCAACAGGATGTCGGGGTCGGAGAACAGGGCCTGGGCCAGCAATACCCGCAGCTTCCAGCCCGGGGCCACCTCGCTCATGGGGCCGTAATGCAACTCCTGCGCAATACCCGCGCCCAACAGGATCTCCCCTGCCCGGCTCTCGGCCGTGTAGCCATCCATTTCGGCAAACACGGTCTCCAGTTCGGCGACCTTCATGCCATCATCTTCCGTCATTTCCGGCAGGGCGTAGATACGATCCCGCTCCTGCTTTACTTCCCACAATTCCCGGTGGCCCATGATCACCGTATCCACCACCGAGTAGCGCTCGAAAGCAAACTGGTCCTGGTGCAAGCGGCCGATACGCTCGTTGGGCGTGATGGAGACGTTGCCCGCCGACGGCGCGAGACTGCCGTCAAGGATTTTCATAAAGGTGGATTTGCCGCAGCCATTGGCACCGATCAGTCCGTAGCGGTTGCCATCGCCGAACTTGACGGAGATGTTTTCAAACAGCGGCTTGGCACCAAACTGCATGGTGATATTGGCGGTAGAAATCACGGGAGGTTTCCTGGGGTGTTGAGTCGCGCGATCCCGGCGTGGGAGGCGCAAAGAGGCGGCGTATTCTAGAGAAAACGCACTCGGAAGTCGAGCTGCACGCCGCCCGACGGGAATATTGCGGAAAATTCCGTACTATCCCCGTACTATCCCCGTACTACCTCGCACAGGCCGCCTAGTCTGTTACCGCCAGCTGACGCCCGCGCCAGAGCTGGTAGATCACCGGCAGCACCAGGAGGGTCAGCAGGACCGCACTGATCATCCCGCCCACCATCGGGGCCGCCAGGCGACTCATCACCTCGGAGCCCGTGCCACTGCCCCACAAAATAGGCACCAGGCCAACGATAGTGGCCGTGGCCGTCATCAACACAGGGCGCACCCGCAGGCCCGCGCCCTGCCACACCGCGTCCCTGAGCCGCTCTTCGGTCATCCTGCCACTGTCCGCCAACAGCCTTTGCCAGGCCTGGTCCAGGTACACCAGCATGATGACCCCCGTTTCTACCGCGACCCCGGCCAGTGCAATCATGCCCACCCCCACCGCAATGGAAAAACTGTAACCCAGGACATACATCAGCCAGATACTGCCCACCAGCGCCAATGGCAGGGTGCCGACCAGGATCAGTACCTGGGCAAAATTGCGGAAATTCATGTAAAGCAGCACCACGATAATGGCCAGGGTGAGCGGCACCACGTAGGCCAGCCGCGCTTTTGCGCGCTCCATGTACTCGTATTGCCCGGACCACACCAGCGAATAGCCTGGAGGGAGCTCCAGTTCATTGGCCACCGTGGCGCGCGCCGCTTCGACATAGCTGCCCACGTCCACTCCCTCGATATCGACGTAGGTCCAGCCATTGAGGCGAGCGTTCTCGCTCTTGATCCCCGGCGGTCCGGCTGCCAGATGGATCGTGGCCACATCACCCAGGGCGATACGCTGCCCGGCCGGGGTCACTACCGGAAGCTGCGCAAGTTGTTCCGGGGAATCCCGGAAAGACTGGGGATAGCGGATGCTGACCGGATAGCGCTCCCGCCCTTCCACAGTCTGGGTGATGTCCATGCCGCCGACCGCGGTCGCAACCACCTGTTGAACGTCGGCAATGTTCAGACCAAAGCGCGCGGCGCGTTCCCGGTCGATGTCCACGTTGATATAGCGTCCGCCGGCTACACGCTCGGAGTACACGGAAGCCGTGCCGGGAACATCCGCAAGAACAGCTTCCAGCTGCTGGCCAATATTCTGGATAGTCTCCAGGCTGGGTCCTGCCACTTTTATCCCCACCGGCGTTTTTATGCCGGTAGCCAGCATATCGATGCGAGTCTTGATAGGCATCACCCAGGCATTGGTTACGCCAGGAAATTTGACCAGCGCATCGAACTCGTGCGTCAGGCTTTCGGTGGTGACACCCTCGCGCCACTGGGAGCGCGGCTTGAGCCTGATAAACGTTTCTATCATGCTCAGCGGCGCAGGGTCGGTGGCGGTATCCGCCCGGCCTATCTTGCCGAACACCGACTCCACTTCCGGCACCGTGCGAATCAGTTTGTCCGTCTGCTGCAGAAGCTCCCTGGCTTTACCTATTGAAATACCGGGGTATGTCGTTGGCATGTACATCAGGTCGCCCTCGTCCAACGGGGGGATGAACTCACTACCGATTCGCTGCAGTGGCCACAGGGCGCTGAGCAGTAGCAGCCCCGCCACCAGCAGGGTTGATTTCGGATACTGCAGCACTTTGCGCAGCACCGGCATATAGCCTGCCACCAGCCAGCGGTTCAGCGGGTTACGCTGTTCGGGAAGAACCTTGCCGCGGATAAAATAGCCCATCAGCACCGGCACCAGCGTAACCGCCAGTATCGCTGCCGCTGCCATCGCGTAGGTTTTGGTATAGGCCAGGGGCGAGAACATACGCCCCTCCTGGGCTTCCAGCGTAAACACAGGAATGAAGCTAACCGTGATAATCAACAGGCTGAAAAACAGCGCAGGGCCGACCTCCGCCGCCGAGGCGGCCACCACCTGCCAGCGGTTACTGGCGTCCACTTCCGTACGCTCCATATGCTTGTGCATATTCTCTATCAGTACGATAGCGCCATCGATCATCGTGCCGATCGCAATGGCGATACCCCCCAGGGACATAATATTGGCGTTCAGGCCCTGCAGGTACATGACGATAAAGGCCGCGAGAATACCCACCGGCAGGCTGATCACCGCCACCAGGGATGAACGCACGTGAAACAGGAAGGCCACACAAACCAGTGCCACCAGCAGCAATTCCTCTCCAAGCTTCTGCCAGAGGTTGTGTATCGCCCGCTCGATAAGGCTTGATCGGTCATACACCGTGACAATCTCCACGCCCTCGGGCAGGCTGGAGCGCAGTTCATCCAGGCGTGACTTCACGCGGTCAATGGTGCGCTGGGCGTTCTCGCCGAAACGCATCACCACAATGCCGCCCACGGTTTCGCCCTCACCATCCAGTTCCGCTATACCGCGCCGCATTTGCGGACCCAGCGCAATATCCGCGACGTCCCGCAGCAACAACGGTGTGCCGTTGCGATTGACCCCCAGCGGAATCGCGGACAGGTCCTCCAGACTCTGCAGGTAACCGGACGCGCGCACCATGTACTCAGCCTCCGCCATCTCTACTACCGAGGCCCCGATCTCCTGGTTACCGCGGGCAATAGCATTCTGGATGTGACTCAGAGGAATATCCAGGGCCCTCAGCTTGTCGGGGTTCACCGTGACCTGGTATTGCTTCACCATACCGCCGACCGTAGCCACCTCTGACACACCGGGCACGCTTTGCAACTCGTATTTCAGGAACCAGTCCTGCAAGCTGCGCAGCTCACTGATATCGTGCCGGCCGCTCTTATCCCGAAGGGCATAGATATAAACCCAGCCTACCCCGGTTGCGTCCGGCCCGAGCTGCGGCCGGGCCGCTTCGGGCAGGGACGGGGCAACCTGACTGAGGTATTCAAGCACTCGTGTGCGGGCCCAGTACAGGTCGGTACCCTCATCAAAAATGACATACACATAAGAGTCGCCAAAGAAGGAAAAGCCCCGCACGGTGGCCGCGCCCGGTACCGACAACATGGCCGTGGTCAACGGATAGGTCACCTGGTCCTCCACGACCTGGGGCGCCTGGCCCGGATAGCGGGTCTTGATAATGACCTGGACGTCTGACAGGTCGGGTATCGCGTCTACCGGGGTACTTTTCAGGGCGAAGATTCCCACCCCGACCAGGATAGCGGTGGCCAGCAGGACGAAGAACCGGTTGCCAACCGACCAGCGGATAATGGATTCAATCATGACTGGCTCCTGAAACATGCTGGTGCACGCCTGCGGGCTCAAGGGGCTCCATACGCATCAGGTCAGCGTTCTTACTGGACTCGGAATCCAGCAGGAATTGCGCCGACACGACCACCGTGTCGCTCTCCTCCAGGCCACCGCGTATCTCGGCGTACTGCTCACCCACACGCCCCAGTTCCACCGGATGAGAGCTGAAGCGCCCGTTACCCAGGGCCAGCACGACCCGATTCTGGCTGCCGGTTCGAATGACCGCCTCACGCGGCACCACCAGGGCATGGTCCAAGGGGTCTGCCTGGATAACCACCTGTGCAAACATATTGGGTTTGAGAAGCTTGTCTTCGTTAGCAAATCGCAAACGAACGCGCAGCGTGCGGTTTTTTTCGTCCAGGGACGGATAGACGTAATCCACGCTGCCCTGCCACTGCCTGCCGGGCAGGTAATCGAGGCTCATGGTAACGGGCATGCCCACGGCCACGAGCGGCGCCTGCCGCTCGAATACCTCGGCCTCTACCCAGACGTCCTCCAGCACACCCACTGACATCAGGGTGGTGCCAGGCATCACAAAGAATCCCTCGCGGATATTCAGGTTGTCGACCACACCGCCCTGGGGCGCGCGAAAGATAACGCTCTGGTGCACAATCCGGTCGCGACGCAATTGGGCAATAAAGTCCGGCGAGAGCTGCAATGCCAGCAGTCGATCCTCGGCGGCTTCTACCAGGCGCGGATTGTCTCGTTTTAGTGCCAGCAGCAATTCCTCCTGGGCATTCACCAGCTGCGGCGAATACAGTTCGTACAGGGGTTGCCCTGCTTCGACCGGATCACCGGACGCTTTTACATAAAGCTTTTCTATCCAGCCCTCCACCCGCGGGTGGATATGCATGCGGCGGTCCTCGTCGTACTGCACGTAACCGACCGTTCGTATTTCTGCGGGCATGACGCGATACTCGACCGGGGCGGTCCTTACACCCAGGTTGTTCGCCACCTCCGGTGATATCCGGACCGTGCCACCATCCCCTGCGGAAGCAGCTTCCTCGTATACCGGGATGAGATCCATACCCATGGGTGACTTGCCGGGGCCATCGCGCCGGTAAGCGGGGTCCATGGGGGCGACCCAGTAAAGGGGTTTGCGCTCAATCGCCTGCGTAGAATCCTCGCCACCGGGCGTCGCATACTCGAAGCGGGTTGACTGCACCAGGTACGTGACAGACGCGCCTGCTATGGCCGCTGCGGCGGCGATAAGTAATGTTTTGTTAAGTGGCTTCATCGGGATTCTCCGGGAGCGGCCACACTACTGGTGGCGAAAAAATAGTTCAGCTGGGTGATGGTCTGCAGCCGTGCGATATCGATATCCAGTGCCTCGATTCGAGTATTAAGCTCGGCGATGCGGGCCCGTACAACCTCGGCAAAATCACCATCGTCGCGGGTGTAGGCCGACAGTGATGCCTCTGCCTGCTCCCGCATCTCCAGTAATAGCCTGGTGCGGTACAGGTGCTGACGCTGCTCAAGGCGCTTCAGTCGTGCGTAGTAAGTTTCAAAGCCCGCGACCATGTTGCGCAAGGCCAGCATTTTGTCGGTGCGCATGGCTTCAGTATCGGCGATGGCGGACTGCAGCTGCTGATCCTGGCGTCGCGAGGTAAAAAAGGGCAGGTCAAACGCCAGGCCGACCGAAAAGAAATCGGGCCGGGGTTGTCCCATGGATCCCTCCTCTCGGTAGCCGTAACTCGCGTTGACCTTCCACTCCGGCTGGTACTTCTGGCGCGCAAGTTCGACACCCACCCGGCTCGCGTCAATCTTGCTGTCCAGGCCCATCAGCGCCGGGTGCGCACTGATCAGAGAAGCAATGTCCGCCGGGTCTGCCGCGGCACCGTCTCGGTAAAGCTCACCATGCTGCAGCCTGATATCGGGCAATTGCTCCGCCAGTTGCGGTGCGCTGTAGCCACCCGACAGCCAGTCTCCCTGCCCATCAGGCACAGGACGCAACCACTCCCCCAGTTTCGTACTGGATGTCTCCAGCCTTTCGTGCAACACCGACAGGCGATCCTCCAGGCGAGTCAATTCCAGCTGGGCACGTATCAGGTCCTGCTGCCGGGTGCGACCTGCCGTGCTGGCATAGCTGGCTTGCGCAACATCCACCAGCTGCTCGAACAACTCCCGGTCCTGCTCAATCAAACGAATACTTTCCCTCGCTCGCCAGGCTTCCAGCCAGACATTGGTCACGTTGACCGCTAACCGAGCTCGCCGCTCGTCCCTCTGGAAGGGAAACTGCTCGCCCAGCAAGGTAAGACGCTGCTGGTTCAGGGCGCGACTGTCACCGCGAGGAAAAGTCTGCACGACGCCCACCCTGAACTGGGTCATCGCCTCCTGATCAAAATCGTAGGTGTCCGTGGGCAGGTTGGCGAACCCCAGGTCCACCATGGGATCCGGCAAGGTACCGGCGGCAACCGCCTGCGCCTGGGTGGCCTGCTGCCGGAATTCGCTGCCGAGAAGGGCGGGGTCATTGCGCTGCGCGATCGTCACCGCCTCTGCGAGTGTCAATCCGGCATTTGCGGCTGCGCACTGCAGCAGGAATACTGCCAGCAGCAGCGCTTCTCCCAGGCGAAATCGCTTCTCAGCCGATTGCCACGTGATAGATAGATTCATATTTCCCGCCCTCTCTCACAGGATTGGAAAACAGCGCACGCGTTACACGCCAGCGCAGTTTACGCGGGTAATACCCCGCTACACTTTTTCGGATAAGGTTCAGAACAGGCCGGAATTTCGCTGAAATCCGGACGCAGCTGCCCTGTGTCAGCCGCGGATGGGCGGGCGGTAAAGGGACTCTGACGGATGAAAAGCGGAAGTCGTTCCAGCGCTGTACACGAACCGCATGGCGAAGGCGAAAGTGCCCGTCACAGGGTCCATTGGCAGTGCTATCACGGAATGGCAATGGCTCATATTGCACAGGCCAGAATCGCAACAATCGCCATCGCCGCCACTTTTCGTCACCTCGTCGGCGGGCGCCGGCATGGTATGGCCTGCGTGCTGCATCTGTGCCAGTTTCTGTACACCCGCAGATTCACCCGAAGCAGCCATCCCATGGCAGGGCGGGGCGATCGCAGCGAGCCCCTGTCCGGTGTAGGCAAACACCAGCAGCAGGACTAGAAGTTTTCTGACGCGTTCCATACCTGCGGAGTATAGACCACCAGCTCCGGGTTTTTCAGCAAGAATCCTGTCTTTCGGGAAAACCCGCCCGGCGCGCCCCGAAGACCAGTAATGCGGGATCGTGTAAGCTCACCCCTGAAGCAGTCGAAACGCCCGCGCAGGAGAGCTGGTACATGACACGCATTACATCTTTCATATTCGCACTGACACTTGCTGCCGCTACCTGCTGTGGTCAGGCCTGGGCTGAAGAGGAGCCAGCGCAAAAGGCTATATCATTCCTGAAACCCTGGCTGGGCGATCTCGAGGGCATGGAGGAGCGCCGGGTGATACGTGTGCTGACAGTCTACAGCGTGGGCAATTACTACATCGACCAGGGACAGGAAAAAGGCCTTACCAAGGAGCAGGCCCACCTGTTCGAGGAGTTCATCAAAAAGCAAGCCGGGCACAAGAAGACCCGGGTGTACGTGGCCGTCGTACCCGTGGCACGCAACCAACTGATCCCGGCCCTGCTGGCTGGCCGGGGTGACATCATTGTCGCCAACCTGTCCATCACTCCAGAGCGACAGCAGGTACTCGACTTCAGTATCCCCATCAGTAAGCCTGTTTCGGAGATACTGGTCACCGGACCTTCCGCTCCCGCGCTCGCCTCTATCGAGGATCTTGCTGGAAAAACCCTGTACGTGCGCCAGTCCAGCAGCTACAGGGAGAGCCTCGAGACTCTCAATAGCGCTAACAAGGCCTCGGGCAAGGCACCCGTGAACATCGAACTGATAGACGAGTCGCTGGAGGATGAGGACCTGATCGAGATGGTCAACAATGGCCTGTTGCCCTGGGCCATCATTGACGACTACAAGCTGAGAATGTGGAAGGACGTATTCGCGGACCTGCATCCGCGCCCGGACATCGTATTTCGCAAGGGCGCGCGCATCGCCTGGGCATTCCGCAAGGACAGCCCGCAACTGGCCAGTGCAGCGAATGAATTCCTCAAGGATAATCGCGCGGGAACCCTGATCGGGAATATCCTGATCGGACGCTATGTAAACAACTTCAACTGGACCGCGAACGCGCTCTCGGGAGAGGACTACGCGCGCTTCCAGCAACTTCTCAAAACCTTCGAAAAATACGGCGAAACCTATGAAATAGATTATGTGCTGGCCGCCGCGCAGGGTTACCAGGAATCGCGACTGGACCAGCAGGCACGCAGCCAGAATGGCGCCATTGGCATCATGCAAATGTTACCCACGACTGCGCGGGACGACAATATCGGTATCGATAATATCGAAAAGGCGGAAGACAATATTCACGCCGGCATGAAGTACCTCGATTTTCTGCGCAGCCGCTATTTCTCCGACCCGGAAATGGACCACGTCAACCAGACCCTGATGGCGTTGGCGTCCTACAATGCAGGGCCGGCGCGCATCAACAAGATCCGCAGCAAGGCGAAAGCGATGGGCTACGACCCCAATATCTGGTTCGACAACGTGGAGCTGGTTGTGGCCAGTGATGTGGGCCCGGAACCGGTGACTTATGTCGCCAACATCTACAAGTACTACACCGCCTATCGCAACTCCCTGCATAGCCTGGCGACACGTGATTCCGCCCGCAAGGCGGCGGGCGCCAGATAGGCTTTTGAGCTGCCGATCCGCGAACTATTCCGGGTTAACAGCCTTGCTCCACATCCAGCTGTGCAGTTCCCGCAGGGCATCCGGTTCGGAGAACAGGGCGCGTCGCTCCGGCGTATCAAGCGCTCCGAGGCCGTCTTCCATCACCTTGTAAAGCAGGCCTTGCACATAGTGCTGGTGGCGCCTGCCCGCCACCGGTTCGGGTGGCAGCAGGACCAGGTGAAGGGAGTGGACCGCCGGTTCCAGCAACGCGTGCAGCGCATCCGCCGGCGGGTGGGGCCGGGCAACAATAGCCGCATCGAAATGCCGCAATACCTCCGGGCGCGTGCGCTCCTGGGGGGTAAGGAACAAACCCCGCTCGCGGGCGGCGCGCCCGAGCCGGGTGCTGCTCGAAATCATGGACAGTGGTATTGCCAGCACCACGCCGCACAGCACCGGCAGGAACCACCAGAAATAGTCAGGCACGTAGAAAAAGCTCAGCAGGCCCGCTACCGCACCGAGCAGTGACTGGGCGCCGTGCGTGGTCACAGCCTCCCGCAAACCGGTGCTGCGGTCAGCGCGCTGCTGGGCCGACCAGGCAATAGAGCGCCGCGCCAGTATTGACCAGATAAATTTTGTCTGGAACAGCATCAGTACCGGCGCTATCAGGACGGAGTGCACGGTCTCCAGCACCGCGCTGGCAAAAGCGCGGAAGATACCGCCGAATGCCCTACGCTGCCCGGGGTTGATCGCGATAAGAATGAGCGCCATCAGCTTGGGCAAGAACAGCATGGCGAGGGTGAAGGCAAGCACGATCGTCATCTCGGCCTGGAAAGACACCGGCCACACGGGCTGCAGGTAATCGCCGAGAAAATAGACCGGTATCGTCTGGGCCTGGACGTAGGCCTCGATACCAGTCACCAGCAGGAACAGCAGCCACAGCGGTGAGGCCAGGTACGACATCACCCCCGTGGTAAAGTGCAGGCGACTCATCAAATGGAAGCCGCGCGCATAGACCAGGCGGCTGTGCTGCAGGTTACCCTGGCACCAACGCCTGTCGCGCTTGGCGTAATCGATCAGTGTCGGGGGCAGTTCCTCATAGCTGCCCTGCAACTCGTAGGCCAGCCACACTTGCCATCCCGCACGGCGCAGCAGCGCTGCTTCCACGAAATCGTGACTGAGGATTTCACCTCCCAGCGGTTCCCTGCCCGCCAGTACCGGCAGGCCGCAGTGAGCGGCAAAGGGAGCCACCCGGATAATCGCGTTATGCCCCCAGAAGTTGCTCTCGCCGAGCTGCCAGAAACTTGCCCCGGCAGTAAAGATAGGCCCGTACGCGGTGCTGGCAAACTGCAGGATACGCGCAAACAGGGACTCCCTGTTCACCGGCAACGGCGGCGCCTGCACCAGCGCTGTGTCCGGGTTGGCTTCCATCAGGCGTACCATACGGACCAGGGTGTCCCCGGCCATGATGCTGTCGGCGTCGAGAATAATCATATAGCGGTAACGGTTGCCCCAACGTCGCACGAAGTCAGCCACGTTGCCGCTTTTGCGGGCCGTGTTGTCACTGCGGTTGCGGTAAAAGATCCGACCGTGGGCGCCCAGTTCCTCGCATAAGCGATACCACTGGCTTTCCTCTCGCACCCAGGTGTCGACGTCACGGGTATCGCTGAGGATAAACAGGTCAAACAGGTCGGCCTCCCCCTGCTCCTGTAGTGAAAGCCAGGTGGCGCGCAGGCCGGCGAAAACCCGTTCCGGATCCTCATTGTAGATAGGCAAGAGGATAGCCGCGCGCGCCTCACCGTCCAGCGGTGCAACGCTATCGGCCGCTACCCCCCGGCGGCGTGCAAAATGGTCGAGCCTGGTCAGCAGCACCCAGAACCCCATCGCCGCTGACCAGAACGAGGCCGCGATCCAGAAAATAAGCACCGCGTAAAGCCCCAGTAGCAGGACTTTCAGGGGCGTCAGCCCGCCGACAATGTACGCACCCTGCAACAAGCCCATTGCCAACAAGGTGGTAAGCAGTACCAACAACAGGTAGATCGTGCGACGCACGGCGCCGCGCCAGCCACCCGCCAAAGCAGACCCGGAGGCAGGCCTGTTCACCGGGGCCACCGGAAAAATCGCAGTGGATTCAGCGGGCGCAACTCAATCACCTGGACGGGCATCGCCAGCGGCGCCTCTGGTGGTACCGGGCAGGGTGCCGCCGCGGCCAGGGCGGCGTCGA
Organism: Haliea sp.; assembly: GCA_024642245.1. Lineage (GTDB taxonomy): Bacteria > Pseudomonadota > Gammaproteobacteria > Pseudomonadales > Halieaceae > JARRPM01. Next base: position 23,197 of record JAHEBM010000025.1, on the reverse strand, counting down.
GCTGCACGGCAAGGGTGCCAATGGCAGCCGCAGCGGTATCGGCAAAAATGGCATTCAGCAATTCGCTGTTGCGTTGCGCCTGCAGCACGAGCAGCCGACGGGCGATTTCACGGCGCTCCCGCACCGGATCGATATTACCCAGCGTCGCCAGCCTGGCCCTGATGGCATCGCGCAGGCGCTCCACCGCCTCTTCCCGAATATCATCCGCAGCGATACCTGCCTGATCCGCCACCAGTGATTCCACCACTGCTGCGCCCCAGCGACTGCGGACTGCCGCGCTTACCACCCCCATCCTTGCCAGGTAGTTATCCAGCAGGCCCGTGACGTCTCCACGCCAGCCAGCTGGCAACGCGGCAGCGCTCAATACTGTTCCCTCCGCCATTGGTAGTTCCAGGTCTCGCTGAGATAATCCGAACCCGACCGCAGAGCACAGCGCAGTTCCGCCAGCGGCTCCTCGCCCGGGGTGAATTCAAAATACACGCGATAGCCGCCGGTGTGGGTGTTGCGCTGAACAACCGGCGCGCCCAGGATCCCGGTCGAGGCAGTGACATCCGCCGTCACCACGGCCTGTGGCGGCAGGCTATCGAGCTGCGAGCCGACAAAATCCACCACAAACTTGCGCTCCGGCTGCTGCGAACCGGCGACGGCACCCACCCGGGTAGCCACCGCCCGCGCGCCGCCCGGACGCGCATTCAGTTCGTCGCCAAAGCCCAGGGTATAGTCAAAAGCCCTGGCGGAGCCCGCGACAACTGGCCCTGCAGGTACCCAGAAGGCGACCACATTGTCATTAAACTCACCATCGCTGGGTATTTCCACCAGTTCTACAGTCCCCTCACCCCAATCTCCCGTTGGCTCGATCCAGGCGCTTGGCCGACGCTGGTAGTCCGCCTCCAGGTCCTGGTAGCTGGCAAAATCCCGCTCGCGCTGCATCAGGCCGAAGCCGCGTGGGTTCGCCGCCTGGAAGGCACTGATACTCAGGCGCTGAGGATTATTGAGAGGCCGCCATATCCATTCGCCACTGCCACTGGCTATCAGCAGCCCATCAGAATCGTGCACTTCCGGCCGGAAATCATCCACAAAATGCCCGGCGGATTTACCGAACAGGAACATGCTGGTCAGGGGTGCTACGCCGAGTTTTTTCACGTCCGCCCGAAAATACAGGCGCGACCGCACGGCCACCTCGGTCACCGTACCCGGACGGATCACGAACTCGTAGGCACCGGCCACGCTGGGAGAATCCAGTAGCGCGTAAAGCGTCAGCTTTTTCGCGTGGGAGTCCGGTTTTTCCAGCCAGAACTCGCGGAATACCGGAAACTCCTCACTCTCGGGCAAGCCCGTGTTCAGGGCCAGGGCTCGCGCGGACAGCCCGAACACTTCATCGCGGCCCACCGCCCGGAAATAGCTGGCACCGAGAAAAACGATGACCTCGTCAAAATAATTATGCACGTTGATCGGATAGTGCAGCCTCAGTCCTGCGAAGCCCAGGTCCGCAGGAACTGTTTCCGGCACCGGCAGGCGCCCGAAGTCAAACAGATCCGCGGCGAACTCCACCGGAGCCGGCACGCCGTGGTCGATCACATTCACCCTGACCCTGTCGTTGAAGATAAACCCGCGTGAAAAAAACTGTGCCTGGAAGGGAAGTCCGTCCCGGCGCCACAACGCCGCGTCGGGATGGTAACGAATGTCCCGGTACTGATCGTAATCCAGCGCCGCGAGAAAAGGGGGTAGCTCGGTCGATTCCTGCCTGAAAGCCGCCGCGGCCAATATTTCCGCCCGGCTCTGCAGACCCGCAAAAAAGCTGTCCGACTGACCAGGTGGTGCCGCGGGGACAGGCGCTGCCCCCACGCCCTGCGCAGCCAGCGGCAAAAGCAGTAAGGCCAGCATCCGCGACAGGCTGCCAGGGAAGGGGAAAAACCTGTTGTTCATGTTACCCGGGGACTCCGAAAAAGAATTGGCCTTGCCAACGAACTTGTCAGTCTCGCAGAAACACCCGACAACAGGTAGGGCGCTTTCATGCGTAAAATTCCCAGCGGCGTACTCCGATGGGCAGAAAAACCGGCGTGGATCAATAAAATTGCAATTGCCGGTGCAAGCCAGCCCCTGAACGCCGAGCAAGGTTTGCCAGAAAGTGGAGGAAGGACTAATCTCCAACTCCCCGGGGATACCGAAGGAACACGCTCTTGCCCAGCGCTGAATTCGTGCAATGCAGTGCCATCATGCACCGTCCGCCAACGCACCTGTACGTGGACAGCACCGTGCACGAGGCCATCGAGCTACTGATTGAACACCACATGTACAACGTGCCAGTGGTCGATCGCAATGAAATATTCGTGGGCGAGATCAGCGTCAGGCGGTTGATAGGCCTGCTGCTGCCGGTCAGCCTCAGCATGGAAATGGGACTGAAAAATACCAGTTTTATGCGCGAGACCCTGGTCGATATCAAGCATCGCCTGGGCGTGGTGAGCAAGCATCCGATCGCCCCGTATATCGCGACCGACATTACCGTCGTCCACCCGGACTCGCCACTGATCGACGCGCTGATGCTGCTCTATCACAAGTACATAAGAATACCCGTGGTCACCCGGGAAGATGGCCGCCTGGTCGGTGCCATTTCCCTGATCACGCTGTTGCGCGCACTGGAATCCCTCGAATGATGCCGCACCACGCGCCGGCCGTCCTGTTCGGAATGGATCCACTGTGGCTGTCTTCAGTTATCTTCCTGGCGACATACGCCCTGCTGATAAGCGAGCGGGTACATCGCACCGTGGCGGCAATGCTGGGCGCCGGGTTGATGATCCTGAGCGGCATTATCACCCAGGACGACGCTTTCGACGGGGTGGACTTCAATACCATCTCCCTGCTCACCGGCATGATGATCCTGGTGGGCATCACGCAGCGCACCGGTATATTCCAGTTCGTCGCGGTGTGGGTGGTAAAGAAGGCCCGGGCGAATCCCGGCGGCATACTGCTGACGCTGGCTTCGGTGACGGCGGTTTTTTCCGCATTTTTCGACAACGTCACCACCGTTCTGCTCATTGTGCCGGTGACCCTGCTGATCGTCGATAAGTTGGAGGTTACGCCCTACCCTTTCCTGTTTGCAGAGATTTTCGCCTCGAATATCGGCGGCACGGCGACACTGATCGGTGATCCGCCCAATATCATGATCGGGTCCGCGGTAGGACTCAGTTTCACCGATTTCATCACCGAACTGGGACCGGTGATTATCGTCATCCACCTCGCCATGCTCGTGATCCTGTACCTGCGCTGGGGTACCCACCTCAAAACCAGTGCCGAGGCCCGCGCCCGGGTGATGGCGTTCGATGCCCGCAGCTCGATCACCGATACCCGGCTGTTGCGCCAGTCCCTGGCCGTAATGGTCATCGTGATAGCGGGATTCATCCTCGGTGAGCATGTTGGCCTGCAGTCGGGAAGCGTCGCCCTCGGTGGCGCCGCCCTGCTGATGCTGTGTTACACGATCGGACGTGAAGGCAAGGTGCAGGGGACACGGGTGCAGGAAGTCCTGGCAGAGCTGGAGTGGAGCACGATCCTGTTCTTCATGTGCCTGTTCATGATGGTCCACGGCCTGAAATTCGGAGGCGTGCTCAACGCCCTGGGGCAGCACATGGTTGAGTTTACCGGCGGCGATCTGCAGGTCACCACCTTCGCCACCCTGTGGCTCGCCGCCATCGCCTCGGCAGTCATCGATAACGTGCCGTTTGTCGCCACCATGATTCCGGTACTGCAGAGCACCGCGCCGCACATGGGGGGCGCCGAGGCCATCACCCCGATATGGTGGGCCCTGTCCCTGGGTGCCTGCCTGGGCGGTAACGGAACCCTGGTGGGGGCCACGGCCAATATCATCGTGGCGGGCTTTGCCGAGCGGGCCGGGCATCCCGTCAGTTTTGCGGCCTTCCTCGTTATGGGCATTCCGGTGCTGTTGATGTCCACCCTCATCGCCAGTGTCTACCTGTACCTGAGGCATTTCGCCTAGGTAGCAGCAAGCTGTGGTTTGCCGGCGTCCCGCAAGACAGCTAAAAGCTGGCGAGGCGGGGCTTCAGCAGCAATGGACCCACCACCGTGGTCAACAGCACCACCATGACCACAGCGGAGTACATGTCGGCATCGAACACGTGGTGGCCAAAAGCAAAAGCCGCAAACACCAGGCCCACTTCGCCCCTGGGAATCATGCCAAATCCGATGCCCAGCCGGTCATAGCCCTGCCCCCTGACGGCAAAGCCAGCCACGCCCTTGGATACCAGGGCAACCAGGGTAAGGGTGAAAATAACCAGCAGGATTCCGGGGTCGGCGAGGGCTTCCAGCTTGACCTGGGCGCCGATGCCCACGAAGAAAATGGTCAGCATGATATCGCTGATAGGCTTTACCAACTCTTCCAGGCGATGCTTCTGCAGTGCGTCCCCCACGCGAAAATCCACGTCATCCAGCAGTAAACCCGCGACGAACGCCCCTATCAGCGGGGCAAGGCCCGCCCAGTGTGCCAGCTGGGCAAAACCCAGCGCCAGGCACAGGGCAAATCCTGTCCAGACACTGGAATGCTTGTTGAGGGAAATGATATGCACGACGCCCGGCATGAGCCGCTGGCCAAAAAAAATGGCTAGCCCAAAAAACAGTAGCGCCTTGGCGATGATCCACGCCAGTTGCCCATGGGAAACCTCGCCCGTTACCACGACGCTCGCCAACACGGCCAACAACAGGATACCGATCACGTCGTCGATCACCGCGGCTCCGAGTATCACCCGTGCGGAACGGGTATTGACCAGCCCGTTGTCCCCCAGCAGCTTGGCTGTAATGCCCACGGATGTTGCCGCAAGCATGGCGCCTACGAACCAGCCCTGCATCCCGGTAGCGAAGCCGAGGGCCGCGCCGGCACCAAGGCCCAGGGCGATGGGCAGGGCCACGCCGGTGGCCGCCACCGCCAGCGCGTTGCGCCCCACCTTGAGCAGGTCGCGCATGTCCGATTCCAGGCCCACCAGGAAGAGCAGCAGTACCAGCGCCAGTTCCGAGGAATACACCATGAACTCACTGGAGCGCAGCAGGTTACTCAGGTTGAACTCGATGCCCACCAGGGCCAGGTTACCCAGCATGATACCGGCGTAGATTTCACCGAGTATCTCCGCCATGCCCATGCGTTCGAACAGGAAGCCGCAGAGATCAGCCAGGGTGATCATCAGGATCAGCAACAGGCTGGTGCGGGTAAAAGTCTCACTGACACCGCTGGCCATGGCAGCCGCCGGCAACAGCATCGCAGCCAGTGCCAGCCACAGAATCCGCTTGGGTCTGCTGGACACGGGCGGCCCCTAGATCCAGATCATACAGCCCAGCTCGAAGGGATGACTCAAGGCCTCGTTGTAGGGGTACATACGCAGCTTGTAATATTGCAGGCCGGCGATTTCCGGCATCAGGTCGATCCCGAACTCCGTATAGCGCTCGTCCCCGCCGGTGGCGGCCAGCTCGGCCTTCTGGGCAACGACAAACTCTCCTTGTGCATCATTCGTTCCCAGCAGGCACTCCAGCCGAACATCCCCGGCCTGCAGCCCGTTGAGCTCGGCCCGTACCCGCAGGCCGATCTTGTCGTCGTGGTAAAGGTGGGCCGGAGGCTGCAGCATCAGCTGCATATTCACAGCGGGCCAGGCATTGCGAACCCGCTGTTTCCAGCGGGCGAGACTGTGGGCAATCTCCGCGCCATTGGCCTCCAGCTTGCGGCGCTGTTGACGCGCCGGCCAGTACAACTTGGTGACGTAGTCGCGCAGCATGCGCTGCGAATTGAAACGCGGGATAGTGGATTTCATCGAGGCCTTGGACAGGGAAACCCAGTCCTCCGAGTAACCCCCGCCATCGCGGCGAAAATAAGTCGGCAGCATCTCATGCTCGATAATATCGAGAAGGTCATTGGCCTCTTCCAGTTGGCGCTGGTCATGCTCGAAGCGCGAGTCCCGTGGGGTTATGCCCCAACCGTTACGACCGTTGTAGCCTTCGCCCCACCAGCCATCCAGCACACTGAGGTTCACCGCCCCGTTGAGTCCCGCTTTCTGTCCCGAGGTTCCGCTGGCTTCGAGCGGGTATTCCGGCGTATTCAGCCAAACGTCCACGCCGGTAACCATCAGCCGGCCCAGTGCCATGTCGTAGCCCTCCAGCAGCAGGATCTTGCCGATAAAGTCAGGGTGCACAGAGAAATCGTGAATCATCTTGATCAGCTGCTGGCCGGGGTGATCGTGGGGGTGGGCTTTGCCGGCGAAAACAATGACCACCGGGCGCTCCGGGTCGCTGAGCAGGCGTGCCAGGCGAACCGGGTCAGCGAACAGCATCGCGGCGCGTTTATAGGTGGCGAAGCGCCGGGCAAAACCCATCACCAGCACATCGTCATGAGACCCGTCCACATAGCGCACCATGCGATTTATGACCGCATCACTGGTGCCGTTGCGGCGCTGCTGGACCTGTACCACTTCGTGCACGTGCTGAATCAACTGTTCTTTCAGGGCCTTGTGAATGCTCCAGTAATGGTAGTCGGGAATCTCCTCGAGCCGCTCCCAGTACTCCTCGTTCAACAACTCGTTGCGCCAGTCGTCAAAACGCAGGTCGAACAGGCTCACCCATTCTCGGGCGAGGAAGGTCTGCAGGTGAACGCCGTTGGTGACATGGGTAATGGGGTTCTCGCGGTAGGGAATCTGCGGCCACAGGGCCGCTTCCATTTCCGAGGCAACCTGGCCATGGATGCGACTGACCCCGTTGTGAAAGCGGGTGCAGCGCAGCGCCAGGCAGGTCATGTTGAATCCGCCACCCGAATTCAGGCCCAGCTGGTATACCTGCTCGAAGTCCAGGCCCAGTTCACGCACGGTGGAGGCCAGGTATTTTTCCACCAGGTGCCTGTCGAAAATATCGTGCCCCGCAGGTACCGGGGTATGGGTGGTAAATACCGTACCGGCCGCAACCAGTTCCATCGCGGTTGCGACATCCAGGCCCTCGCGCATCCGGAAGGCACAGCGCTCGAGCAGCTGGAACGCCGCATGGCCTTCGTTGATGTGCCAGACCGTGGCGCGCAGCCCGATGGCCCTCAGGGCGCGCACCCCACCGACTCCCAGCACCAGTTCCTGCTGCAGGCGCATCTCGCGATCGCCACCGTAGAGCTGATGGGTGATGGCGCGATCTTCCGGCGAGTTTTCCGGCAGGTTGGTATCGAGCAGGTACAGGGTGATGTGGCCCGCCTGGGCCGTCCACACCCGCACCTTGAGTATGCGCCCGGGAAACTCGATATCCAGGGTCAGGTGCTTGCCGTCTTCCGTGAGGGTCGGCACCACCGGCAGGTCGTGGGGATGCGAGCGGGTATGGCTGACCTGCTGGTGGCCGTGGCCATCGATGGTCTGCGTAAAATAACCCATCTGGTAGAGCAGCCCGATGGCGACAAAGGGCAGGCCGATATCACTGGCGGCCTTGCAGTGGTCGCCCGCCAGGATTCCCAGACCCCCGGAGTAGATCGGAAAGCTCTCGTGGAAACCGAATTCAAGGCAGAAGTAGGCAATCAGGTCCGTCTGGGGATCGAACAGGGAGGTCAACTCGGGTCTGCCGCGATGCTGGCGATACGCGTCGTAGGCCGCGATGACCCGGCCGTAATCCTCCATATAGGATCGATCGTTCACTGCCTCTTCCAGTCGCTGCTGGGATACCCGGCGCAGGAAGGCCTTGGGGTTGTGGCCGCAGTCCTCCCAAACCGAGCGGTCAAGCCTGTGAAACAGTGAGCGGATAGATCGCTCCCAGCTGTACATAAGGTCGTTGGCCATTTCCTGCAAGCGCTCGAGTTCGGGCGGTATGCGTGGCTGGATTTCAAGAGGAAACTGGGAACCGGGCATAACTTTTCTAACCTCAGGATTAATCAGGGCTGTTATACAGCTCAAGGTAACGTTTTGCACTTCGCTGCCAGGAAAAATCCTGGCTCATCGCGACCCGCTGCACCTGTTGCCAGCTGGCCTGGTCATGCCACAGTGCGGTGGCGCGCCGCAGGGCCGCCAGTAAATCGGCGGCGTCGGGACGCTGGAAGACAAAGCCCGTGGCGCTGCCACTGGCCAGGTTTTCAGGAGAACTGTCGACAACCGTATCAGCCAGGCCACCCACCTCGCGCACCAGCGGCAGGGTACCGTAGCGCAGGCTGTATAGCTGGTTGAGCCCACAGGGTTCGAACAGGGAGGGCATCAGGAAGATATCGGCGGCAGCCTCGATCCTGTGGGCAAGGGATTCATCGTAGGCGAGTACCACAGCCATCGCCCGGGGGTTCGCCGCAGCGGTCGCCCTGAGCTGTTGCTCATAGCGGCGCTCACCCGTGCCCAGTACTACCAGCTGGACCGGGCTGGCGAGAATTTCCCCCAGTACCGGCAGGATCAGTTCCAGTCCCTTTTGCTCCACCAACCGCCCGACGAGACCCACGAGGGGGCGATCGCTGTCTGGCGCCAGACCCAGGCTGGCCTGCAGCGCAGACTTGTTTCGCGTCTTGTCGCTGAGGGTTTCGGCAGTGTAGCCCTGTTCCAGGTAGGGGTCTGCAGCGGGGTTCCAGACCCCGTTATCGATGCCGTTGAGGATACCTACCAGGCGCTCACGACGCTGGCGCAGCAGGCCTTCCAGCCCCATGCCGCCAGGCGATTCACAGATTTCGCTGGCGTAAGTCGGGCTGACCGTGGTGATGTAATCAGCGTATACCAGTCCGCCCTTGATAAAACTGCACTGGTTGTAGAATTCCAGTGAACTGTCCTGCCAGAAGTGGGGTGGTAGCCCCAGGCGCTCAAAGGTCGGCCGGTCGAACAGGCCCATGTGGGCCAGGCTGTGCACCGTAAACACGGTGCGCGGCCGCGACTCCTGCAGATGCGTCAGGGCGATGGCAGGCCCGGTATGCCAGTCGTTGCAGTGCAGCACATCGGGGCGCCACTGGAGGGGGACCTGCCCGGTTGCAATCGCCGCGGCGACCTTGCTCAGTAGCGCGAAGCGATCGGCATTGTCCGGCCAGGGATTGCCGTGGGCGTCGTGGTAGGGATTGCCGGGACGCTGGGAAAACACGGGGTGCTCCAGCAGCCAGGTTTCCAGTCCGGTGCCGGGCAGGCGGGTGGCGACAATACGCACCCTTGTCCCGGCAAGGTCAAATTCGGCGACGGGTGTCGGCGGGGTGATGGTTTCCAGCACATGCTGGTACGCGGGCAGCAGCAGGCGCACATCCATACCCTGCTGCCTGAGCACCTCTGGCAGGCTGCCGGCGACATCCGCCAGGCCGCCGGTCTTGATCAGCGGGTACGCCTCGCTGGCAACGAATAACAGACGTGGCACCTTACTGGACTCCCGATAACTTCAACAACAGCGCGCCCAGCGGTGGCAGCGTCAGGCAGACAGAGTCACGGTGACCCATCCAGGAGACCGGCTGACTGGCTATTTCCGGGCCATTGCCAACGTCGCTGCCACCGTAGAAGCGGGAATCGGAATTGAGCACCTCCCGGTAACTGCCCGCGCGGGGCACCCCTATGCGGTAATCTTCCCGCACCACCGGGGTGAAATTGAGCACCACGATATGAAAATCCTCACCGTCCCGGCGCAGGTAAGTCAGTACCGACTGGGTCGAATCATGGCAATCGATCCAATCGAAGCCTTCATGACTGAAGCCGTTGCGGTATAGGCTCGGCTCGCTGCGGTAGAGCCGGTTGAGGTCGCCCACCAGTTGCTGCAACCCCCGGTGCGGCGCGCGCTCGAGCAATTCCCAGGACAACTGGCCCTGGTGTCGCCACTCCCCGGGTTCGCCGAGCTCGCAGCCCATGAACAGCAATTTGGCCCCGGGGTAGGTAAACAAGTAGGTGTAAAGCAGCCGCAGGTTGGCGAAACGCTGCCACTCGTCCCCGGGCATCTTGCCCAGCAGGGAGTATTTGCCGTGCACCACCTCGTCGTGAGAGAAGGGAAGGAGGAAGTTCTCGGAAAAGGCGTACATGAGCCCAAAGGTAAGCTGGTCGTGATGATATTGACGGTGCACCGGCTCGTGGCTCATGTAGGCGAGCGTGTCGTGCATCCAGCCCATATTCCATTTCATCGAGAACCCCAGCCCACCCACCCAGGTGGGCCTGGTCACCTGCGGCCAGGCGGTAGATTCCTCGGCAATGGTCAGGGTACCCGGATGGCTGCCATGGGTGAGGGTATTAAGCTCCCGCAGGAAGTCGATAGCCTCGAGGTTTTCCCGCCCACCGTAGCGGTTGGGCTCCCATTCCCCGGCCTTGCGCGAGTAGTCCAGGTAGAGCATCGAGGCCACCGCATCCACGCGCAGCCCATCCAGGTGAAACTCCTCCAGCCAGTAATTGGCACTGGCCAGCAGGAAGTTTTTTACCTCGTTGCGGCCGTAATTAAAAATCAGTGTCCCCCAGTCGGCATGCTCACCCCGCCGGGGATCCTCGTGCTCATACAGGGCCGTGCCGTCGAAGCGCGCCAGGGCGTGGGCATCCCGCGGGAAATGCGCCGGCACCCAGTCCAGGATGACCCCGATACCGCGACTGTGCAGGTGATCGACAAAAAAGCGGAAGTCGTCCGGGCTGCCAAAGCGCTGGGAGGGCGCAAAGTAACCCGTGGTCTGGTAACCCCAGGAGTCGTCCAGCGGATGTTCCGTGATGGGCAGTAATTCGACGTGGGTGAAGCCCAGTTCCAGCACATAGTCAGCCAGCATGGACGCCATTTCCCGGAAATTCAGGAAACCGCCATCGTCATTGCGCCGCCAGGAACTGGGATGAAATTCGTAGATGGAGATGGGGGCGTGCTGCCAGTCCCAACGCGCGCGCGCCGCCAGCCACGCCTGGTCAGTCCACTCGAACACCGCCGGCGGGCAGATAATGGCCGCCGTCGCAGGGCGCATTTCAAAGCGGTTGCCATAGGGGTCGGCCTTCAGCTGCAGCCTGCCCCGGGCGTCGCACAGCTCAAACTTGTACTTGTCCCCCGCCGCAAGCCCCGGGATAAACAGCTCCCAGACACCGCTGAGTCCCCGCACCCGCATGGCGTGGCGCAGGCCATGCCAGTGGTTGAAATCCCCCACCACGCTGACCCGCTGCGCATTGGGTGCCCAGGTAGCGAAGCGCACACCGGCAACACCCTCGTGCTCGCAGCAATGGGCTCCCAACACCCGGTAGATGTGCTGGTGCCGGCCTTCGGCGAACAGGTGGAGGTCGAGATCGCCTATGGTGGGACTGAAACGGTAGGGGTCCTCCCCCTGCACCCAATCGCCCTGCGCCGCGCGCCAGCGCAACTGGTACTGTGGCGCTGCGCCAGCAGCCAGGGTGCAGGTAAAGAGGTCGGTATCGGGGAGCCTGCGCATGGGTAGCGTACTGTTCGCCAGCACCACCTGAGCTTCAGCGGCCGCAGGCAGCAGTGCCCGAACCTCCCAGCGAGCGCCCTGCCGATGGCAACCGAGCACCTCGAAGGGGTCGCGGTGACACCCGCCCTGGACCAGGCGAAACGCTTCACTAACAGGTTCTCGAGCCGAAACCGTTCTCATCAGATATCCACTGATTTATATCAAGTCGGGATAGAGGACATTCTTGACTTAATTGTCCACAATGTACTCTGATGGTAATCCAATAACTTTAGGCCCACCAGTTCACAGATCAATGAAAAGCCGATGACCGATACCGAATCAGCAAGATACGTCAGTCGCCTCACCAAGGATACCCTGGCTCTCGTGCTGGCCGGTGGCCGGGGCTCGCGCCTGAAACAGTTGACCCAGTGGCGGGCCAAGCCGGCGGTACCCTTCGGGGGCAAGTTCCGCATTATCGACTTTCCCCTGTCAAACTGCGTCAATTCCGGCATCCGCAAGGTGGGCATACTCACCCAGTACAAGGCGCACAGCCTGATCCAGCATATCCAGCGCGGCTGGGGTTTCATGCGCGGCGAACTGGGAGAGTTCGTGGAACTGCTGCCGGCCCAGCAACGCCTCGAGACCTCCTGGTACGAGGGCACCGCCGATGCCGTTTACCAGAATATCGACATTATCCGCATGCACAAACCCGAATTCGTGCTGATCCTGGCGGGCGACCATATCTACAAGATGGATTACGGTACCATGCTGGCTGCCCACGTGGAGGCGGAGGCCGACATTACCGTGGGCTGCATCGCGGTCCCGCTGGAAGAGGCGAAGGCCTTCGGGGTGATGGCGGTGGATGACGACAACCGTATCATCGAATTCGCGGAAAAACCGGCTCACCCCACACCGATGCCCGGCAGCCAGGACACGGCGCTGGCATCGATGGGTATTTATGTTTTCCGTACAGAAGTATTGATCGACGAGTTGCTGCGCGATGCGGACAAGGAAAGTTCCAAGCACGATTTTGGCGGCGACATCATTCCGGACGTGATCAAGCGGCTGCGTGTGACGGCCTTCCCGTTTCGGCAGCCGGACAGCGCGGACCACGCCTACTGGCGTGACGTGGGCACCATCGATGCCTACTGGCAGGCCAACATGGAGCTGATCAGCATCAGCCCCGAGCTGAACCTGTATGACCGGGAATGGCCCATCTGGACCTACCAGGACCAGGTTCCCCCCGCGAAGTTCGTGTTCGACGACGAGGGTCGCCGGGGTATGTCCGTCGACTCCATGGTCGCCGGCGGCTGCATCGTGTCGGGCTCGTACGTGTGTCGCTCATTGCTGTTCAGCAATGTGCACGTGCATTCCTACTCCAGGATCGAGGATTCCATCCTGTTTCCGGACGTCCAGATCGGGCGGCGCTGCATCATCAGGAAGGCCGTCATCGACAAGGGCTGCATCATCCCGCCCGATACCCGGATTGGCGTGGACTCCGAGGAGGACGCCCGGCGCTTCCATATTTCTGCGGGGGGCGTGGTACTGGTGACCCCGGAAATGCTGGGACAGAGGCTGCACTATGCCCGCTGATACACCGATGAGCGTGGTGCTGCTGTGGCATATGCACCAGCCCGAGTACCGCGACCTGCGCAGCGGCAGGGTCCACCTGCCCTGGACCTACCTGCATGCCACCAAGGACTACGTGGACATGGCCGCCCACCTGGAGGCCGTACCGGGCGCCAGGGCGGTGGTGAATTTTGCCCCCATTTTGCTGGAACAGATCGAAGACTATATCGGCCAGGTAAAGGGCTATCTCGAGGGGCGCGGCGCCATCGGGGACCCCCTGCTGGCGGAACTGGCCGAGCCCGCCCTGCCAGGCAATGCCCAGGCCCGCCTGCGGTTGATGCAGGATTGCCTGCGCGCCAACCGCGATCGCATGATAGCCCGCTTTGAGCCCTACCAGCGCCTGGCCACCATGGCAGACTGGTATGAATCCCACCCGCAGAGCCTGATCTACGCCTCCAACCAGTTCCTGGCGGACCTGATGGTGTGGTACCACATCAGCTGGATGGCAGAATCACTGCAACGCGGCGACGAACGCCTGCGCCGGCTGCGGGACAAGGCACACAATTTCAGCCTGCATGATCGCCGGGAACTGCTGCAGATTATCCTCGAACAGATGCAATCCATCGTACCCCGCTACCGCGAGCTGGCTGCCCAGGGCAAGGTCGAGCTGAGCATGAGCCCCTATGCCCACCCTATCGTCCCCCTGCTGCTGGACATGGAGTCTGCCCGGGAGACAATGCCCAACGTGCACCTGCCGGTGGTCACAGAGTATCCGGGGGGCGAGGCGCGAGCGCACTGGCACCTGCAGAAGGGCCTGGCTACATTCGAGCGGGTGTTTGGCCGCAAACCGGCGGGGCTGTGGCCCTCGGAGGGCGGTGTCAGCCAGGAAGCGCTGGCGGTGTTTGCCACCCACGGCTTCCGCTGGATCGCCAGCGGCGGCACGGTGCTGCACAACAGTCACGATGCCAAGACGAAGTCGTGCAGCCACCGGGTATACCGCTTCGGCGATGTCCCGGTCGACTGTTTTTTTCGCGACGACGGCCTGTCGGACCTCATCGGTTTCAATTACTCCGACTGGCACGCCGAGGATGCCGTGGCCAACCTCGTGGGCCACATGGAGAATATTGCCAAGGTCTGCCCGGACCGCGATGACTGCCTGATCACCATCATCCTGGACGGCGAGAACGCCTGGGAGTATTACCCGGAAAATGGCCACTACTTCCTCGACGAACTCTATCGCAAACTCGAAAATCACCCGCAGCTGCACCTGACTACTTTCGAACGATTCCTCGAGGAGAAACAACCGGTACCCGCCCACGAGGAGCACCTCAGTGCCGGTAGCTGGGTATACGGCACTTTTTCCACCTGGATTGGCGACCCGGATAAAAACCGGGGCTGGGAAATACTGGTGGAGGCAAAGCGCAGCTTCGACGAACAGGTCGCCTCAGGCAGGCTATCGGCCGAGGAAATAGCGGCAGCGGAACAACAACTGGCGATTTGCGAGGGCTCCGACTGGTTCTGGTGGTTCGGTGATTACAATCCATCGACAACAGTAAACCAGTTTGACCAGCTGTTCAGGATGCACCTGTCCAACCTTTACCAGATGCTGCATGTAGAGGCCCCGGCCTATCTTTCAGAGGTGATTTCCAGAGGCGGTGGCCAGCCCAGCAAGGGTGGCGTGATGCGCCAGCACAACGAGGGTGGCTCGTGAATACACCCCTGCTCGCCCAGCGGCGCTGCGGCGTTCTCCTGCACCCCACGAGCCTGCCGGGGCCAGGTTATTGCGGTGATTTTGGTGCCGACGCGCGACGCTTTGTCGACCTGATTGCCGACGCGGGACTGGGTATCTGGCAGGTACTGCCCCTGGGCCCCACCCATCCCGACGGCTGCCCCTACCAGTCTTTCTCCGTGCACGCTGGCTCGCCGGACCTGATTGACCTGCAATGGCTTGTGCAGCACGGCTGGCTTTCAGGGGAGCAGGCCGACAGGGGCCTGTCCGATCGCGACGCCAAGCGCGAGGCGCTGAACCTGGCCAGTGACGCCTTTTTCCGGCAGTTCGAAACCGAGGCGCGCTCACCGATGGCGTCCGCCTACCGGCAATTTCTCGAAAGTGCCGACTTCTGGCTGGAAGATTACGTGCGCTTTCACGTTTTTCGCCATGCGCAGGACATGCGCAACTGGGCCGATTGGCCGGTAGGCCTGCGCGACCGGGATCCCGCAACAGCCGATGCTTTTGCTGCACAACTGGCCCCCCAGATAGCCAGGCTGCGTTTCCGCCAGTTCGTTTTTGACTGCCAGTGGCGGGAACTGCGCGAGTACGCCAACGCGCGCGGCGTGCTCCTGTTTGGCGACATTCCCATTTACGTACACCTGGAAAGTGCCGATGTCTGGGCACACCAGGCACTGTTCGATCTGGGCGAGGATGGCCGACCCGTCACCGTCACCGGCGTACCCCCGGATTATTTCTGTGCCGAGGGCCAGCTGTGGGGCAACCCCCAATACAACTGGGAAAAAATGCGCGAGACCGATTTTCACTGGTGGCTGCAGCGCTTTGATTCCGCGGCAAAGCAGTTCGATATCGCCCGCATCGACCACTTCCGCGCCCTGCAGGCCTACTGGGAAATCCCCGCCGATGCGGCCACCGCCCGGGAAGGTCACTGGGTGGACGCGCCGGGGCGCGAGCTGCTACAGGCTGTGCGACATGCTTATCCGGGGTTGAAGCTGGTCGCGGAGAACCTGGGCTCGATCACCGCGGAGGTGGAAGCCCTGCGCCGCGAATTCGGCCTGCCAGGCATGCTGATACTGCAGTTCGCCTTTGACGGGAATCCCGACAACCCCTACCTCAACCACCTGCACGAGTCTGGCGATATCGTCTACACCGGTACTCACGACAACGACACCACCCTGGGCTGGTATAACAGCCTGGATGCGGAGACACGCCGCAAGGTCTACGGCTATTTCGACAATCCACCCGAAGACATGCCCTGGATGCTGATCCACCAGGCCATGGCCTCGGCCGCAAATACCGCCATCATCCCGTGGCAGGATTTTCTCGGGCTGGACGGTGCTCATCGCATGAACACGCCGGGGACCACCGAGGGGAACTGGCGGTGGCGCTTCGACTGGGCGCAGGTACCCACCGGGCTTGGCGGGCATATCGAGCAACTGCTCAGCTCGTCCGGGCGGCGCCTGCCCGACCTCGCCCGGCCGCCAGCTGGTAAAAAATTACAAGCGAAAGGGTAGGCAAGCCGGCTACGTCCTGCCCGCCAAAAAACAGCGTCCCTGACCCGAGTTCCCCACCGTTTAGGCTGGCATCGTCCCCGTTCGCCGAGATTTGTGACGGTAGCGCCCCGGCTCTCGCCCGGGCCAGCGCCCATGCGCATGGGGAAGGTATTCAGGAGCCCGGCAAAGGTATACATTTGTATACTTTTAAATGAATTGCTAGACTACCCGCTTTCAGCCTTTACCATGCACCCCGGCCACCGCGGGTGCCGAGGAAAAAACCATGGCAGACGCAGTTGCAAGCATTCCCCCCGTAGAAGAGCTGTTCGACCCGAATTCCAATGAGTACATGACGGATCCCGTTCCCCAGTGCCTGGCCCTGGCCAGGCGCGGCCCCCTGGTGTGGTACGCGCCCTGGCAGGCCTGGATCATGACGCGCATGCCGGACATCATGGCCTGCTGGAAAGAAGAACCCCTGTCCTCCGACTTCTACGACTGGGAGTTTGCGCCCCCGCGCCCACCCCGGGACCAGTGGAGCAACTTTGAACGCGCCATGATCGGCCACAGCCTGCTGGCCGACCATGATCACCACCGCCTGGTGCGCCGTGTTACCGCGCCGGCGTTTTCCCGCAACGTGGTGGACAACATCCAGCGTAAAATCGAGCCGGACGTAAAGAAGTTGTTTGACGAGCTGGGCACCCCGGACAGTTTTGATTACATTGAGAAAATCGCCGCCCATATTCCGTTTATATCCATTACCCGCATGGTGGGTATCCCGGAAAAATACTGGCCGGAGATCAAGCAGGTCATCCTCACCTTCACCGAGACCTGGAACCCAACGATCTCGGATGAACGCCGGGAAAAGGCGCGCCAGGACAGCAACCGCGCAATCGATATTCTCAAGGTTGTCATTGCCGAGCGTCGTTCCGCCCCCGTGCAGGATGACTTCCTGAGCACGCTGCTGAAGATCGAGCGGGACAATGCGGGGTTTGAGGAAGGCGATATCATTACCCTGATACTCGCCCTGATCGGGGCCGGGGCAGATACCACACTGGTTGCCCAGCAGTGGTCAGTCTATGCGCTACTGAAACACAAGGACCAGGCGGCAAAGGCGCTGGCGACACCGGATGCCTTTTCCAACGCCTTCAGCGAAATCAGCCGCTGGGGGGTTTCCTCGAAAATGGGTTTCGCCCGCTATGCGCCCGCGGATATGGAAATCCTCGGGCAGCAGGTGCGCAAGGGCCAGATGGTACTGATGATGCCCCACCTGAAAGACCACGACCCGGAATACTACAAAGACCCCGAAACCTTTGACGTTGAGCGGGAGTTTAATCCGGATGTCCTGTTCGGCTACGGCCCCCGGTACTGCATAGGCGCCTCGCTTGCCAAACGGCAGCTGTATCTCACCATCTCTGAACTGTTCAAGCGCTTCCCCGATATCGAACTGGCCGGGGAACCCGAGCGGGATCCCGGCGACCACAATGCAGTGGTGTTCAAGCGCCTGATGGTAAAAACCAACTGTAAATAGTCGGTGGAAAAAAGCCTGTCTACGGGAAGCGAGGCTCCGTTAAACTTGCTTGCAGAAATTAGGCCCGGCAACGGGCGATATCAAGGTTTTACCGCAAGGGAGCAGACATGAAGAAATCCATCCTGGCTTGTGCTGTAGCGACAACGCTGGCCGGCGCGAGCAGTGCCATGGCCGGAGGCCTGTGGCTGAACGAATTCGGCGACTTTTCCGGCGGGCGCGCCAGTGCCGGCGCATCGGCGGGAACCGATGACGCCGCCACCATCGCCCACAACCCGGCCAGTTCCAGCCGCATCGAGGGCGACCAGCTGTTCGTGTCCGGCGGGGTCTACATACCCGACGTCAAATTCGATGTCGATTACAGCAGCCCGCGCAATGGCTTTGACAACGGTGGCAGCGCCGGCCTGAATGCGCCCGCGGCCAGCCTGGCCTATGTCCACAACTACGATGACAGCAAGTGGAGTACGGGAGTTTACCTGGGGGGTTTCGCCGGGGCCGGACTGGAATACGGCGATGACTGGGCGGGGCGCTATAACGCAACCGACGTTAATCTTCTGCTGATGATAATCGGCGCCACGGCCGCCTACGAGGTATCCGACAAACTCACCATCGGAGCCGCGCTGCAAGGCTGGTACTCGTCCCTTGAGCAGAAACTCGCCGTCCCGCGCCTGATACCCGGCCGGGAGGACGGCAGGGCCAAAATCGACGGTGACGATAACGGTATCGGTTTCTCCCTGGGGGCCATGTACGAACTCGATGATCGCACCCGTTTCGGCGCTTTTTACCAGAGCGAGCTGGAACCCAGCTATGACGGCGACCTGAAGCTCCAACCCATTGACCTGCAAGTCGCCACGGAAACAGAGCTGACCATGGCGCAATATGTGCGCCTGTCCATGCATCACGACCTGGACGAGACCTGGGCGCTCAACTTCACCGTGGGCTGGGATGACTGGAGCGCGCTGAACAACGTGTTCGTGTCCACCGAGCGAGGCGGCGCTGGCATCCCCACCAAATGGCATGACACCTATCACTATGCATGGGGCCTTGAATACCGGCTCAACAGCAAGTGGGTGTTCACCGGAGGAGTGGCCTACGACACCAACCCGGTTGATGCCGGGAATCGTTCGCCGGAACTGCCTGTCGACCGCCAGGTACGCTATGCGGTCGGCACCCAGTACCAGCTGAGGGACAACATGACCGTGGGTGGCTATATCAACTACGCCGACCTGGGCAGGGGCAGGATATACGCAGAAAATTTTGGCGGCGAGTACCAGGACAATGGTGTCCTGCAACTGGCTGTCAACCTCAACTGGGCGTTCTAGCATACCCGTAACTCCTCCGGTGCAGCCGCGCCGGAGGCCCGAAACACCTGTTTTTCACCCGGCCTGGCTCGATAACGGCGCAGCCTTTTTTAGCCGGACCGAGCGCGCCTGGACACCCCGCCCATAACGAATCCTCCCAGCACCCACCCGCGAAGCGTACCGGGCGCGCGGCATGCGCGTTACACTGCCGGCATCGTGCTAGAAAAATTTCTCTTGATCAGGGGTAAGTCATGACAAGACGATGGTGGAGCGTGGTCGCAATAGCCGTTTCAGTGAGCCTGTATCCCACGGCGCATGCGCAGGACACGGCTGGAGCGGCGCCGCCTGCACAACAGGCTATGGATATGGCGGCTGTCATCGCGCTGCTGCAGCAACAGCAAAAAGAACTCGCAGCGCAACGCCAACGCCTGGATGCGCAGGACAACAAGATCATTGCCCTCACCCGGGAACTGGACGCACTGCGAGCGCCGCCCGGGGCAGCCGCAACAGAACTGGTAGCGTCGGGCGACAACCCGGTGAAAACCCTGCAAGCGGCCAAGCCGGTACTCAATGACGCGACCGCGCCAGTCCCAGCCGCTGCGGTAGCCAACGCGAGTGCCGGGCAAGAGCGCGAACGTGTTGACGCGACAGTGGCGGCGGCCCAGACGGATGACCCTACCAGGGACATTCTCAGCGACTTCCCGGGTGCATGGCGGCTGCCCGGCACCAATGCGGCGTTTGGCGTGGGCGGCTTTGTCAGGACAGCCATTGTACTGAACCAGAACGCACTGGAGGTGCCCGATCGCTTCATTGTAGGCGCCATCCCGGTAGACCAGGCTGGCAGCGGCGACAACGCGGCGCAATCGAGTGTTTCCGCAAACCAGTCGCGCCTCAACTTCGACATGCGCGATACGACCGAGGCCGGTATTCTTCGGGCGTTTATTGAGGGCGACTTTACCGGGGACGGCAATACCTTCAGGTTGCGACACGCCTTTGGCCAGTGGAGCAGGATGCTCGCGGGGCAGACCTGGTCCGCGTTCGTCGATACCGAGGCAACGCCTGAGGAAGTCGATTTCGAAGGCCTCAATGGCCGTATCAATGTGCGCCAGAGCCAGGTGAGGCTGTCGCCCCGGATCGGGGAAGATTTCCAATTCCAGTTCTCCCTGGAGGACCCCAATCCGCAGATACAAAATGGCAGTGGTGTAACCCGCGTGCCCGACCTTGTCCTGGCGGGTCGCTTCAGCCCCAATGACCGCCTGCACGTCAAGGCAGCCCTGCTTGGGCGCCAGATCCGCGGACAGCAATCTCTCACCGACATGAGCGGCACAGAAGTCAGCGACGGTGGCGTGGACAAGAGTTATGCCTGGGGCCTTAGCCTGAGCGGCAGCTTCGCAACACCATTGCTGGACAGCCGCGATAAATTCCTGTTCCAACTCAACCATGGGAACGCCATTGGCCGCTACGTGAATGACCTGGCCAGCGTGGGCAATTATGACGGCATTTTCAACCCTGGCACGGGCGAACTGCAGCTGTTCAATGTCACCGCCGGCTACGGCTCCATACAGCACTGGTGGGACAACACGGTGCGCTCGAATTTCACGCTGGGATACGTGGGTATCAACAACCCCGCGTTCGTCGACGCAGAGGCTTACAAAAGCACTATTCGCGCCTCGGCCAACATCTTGTGGAACCCGACGCCGCGGGTCGATACAGGTGTTGAATACCTGTGGGGTAGCCACGAAACCAAGGATGGCAGTGATGGTGATGCCCACCAGTTGCAGATGATGGTACGTTACATGTTCTAGCGAGAGCGCCTGCGCTGGTAACGCAGGCAGCATCACCAGGGGTCAATCCAGCACCGCCAGGGTAATGACGGCAGGCGCAGGCACTGCCATAATCATCCAGGTATTTGCGTCGCCGGAGAATAATATGCAATTTCGACCATTCGTGGCAGGCTTGCTGCTGCTTGCGCCATTAGGCCTGGCCGATACCCTTGTCGTAAAAAATGACAGGGGTGAGCCACTGTCCCGGGTCATGGTCACACAGACCCCCGCCAATCCGCCCGCAGCCGACCTCAGTGACGACGGGTATGCCCCCGACGGTGTCACCAACACCAGCGCGCCGGTGCTCACCCGCTTTACCAATGCCGCCGGTGAAGTCAGCTTTGACCCCACCCCCGACGCGATGCGCTACCGGGCCAGGGCACAGGGCTATGTCGACGCGTACATGGATACACTGGAGCCTGAACTGGTGATGCAGGAGATGACCCCCGCCGAATACATCGCCAGCTTTCCGTCCAACGTCTGGTTATCGCAGCTGAAATTTGGCGGTGACACGGCGCTTAAGAAAACATTCCTGCTGAACTGCGCCTTTTGCCACCAGCAGGCCTCACCCTTCATGCGCAACGAGCGCACACAGGAGCAATGGCTGAGCGTTTTCGAGCGCATGAATACCTATGGCGCCCGCCTCCCGCAAGACGACCACGCGCAGGTGGCACGGCTGTTACAGGAGGAATACCGTGAGCTGCGCGAGCACCCGGAAACAGTACCGGAGCCACGTCGCTGGGAAGACCATTTGTCCAGCATCGAAATGACCGAGTGGCCCATCGGTGACGGCTTCTCCCAGATGCATGATTTCCTGCTACACCCCAATGGGTACGTATATATCGGCGACAACCTGTTTGACCGCATCTACGAGCTGGACCCGAAGACCGGCAAGTACACGGTGTACAAGGTGCCCCACGACGAGGATATGGGCCTGGGCGGCATCATGGGCAACCGATTCAAGGTGTTCCCCAAGATGTACAATTACATGGGAGTTCATTCCTTCGCCTACTCGAAAAAAGACGGCAACATTTTCATCACCCCCTCCATGCAGCAGGCACTGCTGGAATTCGACATCAGGACTAAAACATTTATCAGCCACGATATGCCCGAGGGCCTTTACCCACATACCATTCGCGTGGATGAAAAAGACCGGGTGTGGTTTACCCTGGCACTGTCCTCCCAGGTGGCAATGTTCGATCGCACCAGGAAAACCTTTACCGTCTACGATCTGCCTGCAAGAGGCGTGATGGAATGGCTGATCTTCAAATCCCTGCCGATCCTGTTCAGCATCAGCCCCGAACATCGGCCACAACCCCCACCGGACCGCGAGTCCACTGGCCTGCCGATGCCCTACGGTATCGATATCGCGCCGGATGGCACGGTATGGGTGGCCAGGCTCTACGCCAACGACCTGGCGCGAATAGATCCGGACAGCGGCGAAATCACCATGATCGATTTCCCGTTCAACGGCCCCCGGCGCCTGCGCATCGACGCCGACGGCAACTTGTGGATCGTCGCTTTCCAGGATTCACTGCTGGTAAAATATGCGCCGGATACCGGCAAGTTTACCCGCTACGAACTGCCCGTAATCAACGAGGTTCCCTACGCACTCAACGTCGACCGGGATCGAGGCGTGGTGTGGGTCAACGGCAACCAGTCCGACACCATCCTGGCCTTTGATATCGCCGGCGAGAGCTGGAAGGTTTACCCCATGCCACGCCAGCGTTTCTTTACACGGGACATCGAGGTTTCCGAACAGGACGGCGCGGTCTACACCACCAACTCGCACTTCCCCACCTGGCAATCCGAGGGGGCCGTGCCCACCCTGTTGCGCATCACGCCGCTGGCGAAGCAGGCACAGTGAGATCCGCCCGGGTGCAAAAGCTGCTGGCACTGTTGCCCGCGCTTTACTGCGGTTTCGTCGCCGCGGCGGAGCCGGGCTGGCTGTACTACGGCGGGGACCCGGGCGGACGTCACTACTCCGAAGCCGCGCAAATCAATCGTTCCAATGTTGACGCACTGGAAGTTGCGTGGGTATTTCGCAGCGGTGACCAGGACCGGTATGGCGCCCAGATGAAAAATACCTCTACCCAGAGTACGCCCATCCTGTTGCCGGAGGCCGCCGGCGCGTCGCTGGTGTACTGCACGCCGTTCAACCGTGTGATCGCCCTGGACCCGGCCACGGGCACGCAGCGCTGGGATTTTGAGCCGCAGATCGATCACCGGGGTGACCGGCCCTTCCGCTGCCGCGGCGTGAGCTACGCCCAGGAGCCACGTGCAAGCGCCGGCGCGGACTGCCGTCACCGCCTGTACCTCAGTACCCACGACCGCAGGCTTTGGGCAATCGACGCCACCAGCGGCAAACCCTGCAGCGGCTTTGGTGTCGGCGGCAGTGTGCGCCTGTACGGTGACGAGGGGCTGGTGCCTGGAGAGGTCAGTA
>JAHEBM010000075.1 GCA_024642245.1 Haliea sp. | reverse complement strand
CTGTTCGGCACCAGCGGCTCGAACAATTCCTTTTTGCCGCTCAGGGTGTTGTAGACGTACAGGCTCATTCCCCGCTGCCCCCATGCTCTGCCCAGCTGTCACGCAGGCCGATAGTGCGGTTGAATACCGGTGCCTGTTCGCTGTGGTCGAGACGGTCGGCAACAAAATAGCCCTCGCGCTCGAACTGGAAACCCTGTTCGGGTAGCGCATTGCACAGCGAGGGCTCGATCCAGGCGCCTTGCACGACCTGTAGCGAAGCCGGGTTGATGTGCGTCATAAAATCCCGTTCGCCCTTGTCCGGTGACTCGTGGTTGAACAGGCGATCGTAAAGGCGCACCGTCGCCTGCCGTCCCTCGGTGGCCGACACCCACTGGATTACGCCCTTGGGCTTGATGCCGTCTGCAGGATCGTTGCCGATGGTATCCGGAATCGTGCGGGCGTGTACCTCCAGCACCGCGCCCGAGGGATCTTTCACCACGTCAACGGCTTCTATCACGTAGGCATTGCGCAGCCGTACCCGCTTGCCCAGCACCAGGCGCTTGTATTTCTTGTTGGCTTCCTCGCGAAAGTCATCCGCGTCGATGTACAACTCCCGGGTAAACGGCAGCATGCGCTCGCCAAGGTCCGTCCTGGACGGGTGCGAGGCCGCAGCCAGTTTTTCCACCTTGCCCTCGGGGTAATCCGTCAACACCACTTTCAAAGGGTTCAGCACACACATGGCGCGCGGCGCGTTCTCGTTGAGATCCTCGCGGATGGCAAATTCCAGCATGGCCACATCCACTACACCGTCACTGCGGGTGGTACCGATCATCTGGCAGAACTTGCGGATCGCCGACGGGGTGTAGCCGCGCCGGCGCATACCGGCAATCGTCGGCATGCGCGGATCGTCCCAGCCGGCCACCACGGCGTCGTCCACCAACTGCTTGAGTTTGCGCTTGCTGGTCACCGTGTAGCTGGGGTTGAGGCGGCCGAACTCGTACTGGCGCGGTCGTGAGGCCAGGGGCAGGTGCGCGATAAACCAGTCGTACAGCGGGCGGTGGTCCTCGAACTCCAGGGTGCATATGGAGTGGGTAACACCTTCAATGGCATCTTCCTGGCCGTGGGCAAAATCGTAGGTGGGATAGATTACCCAATCCGACCCTGTCTGGTGATGAGCCACCTTGCGGATGCGATACAGGATAGGGTCTCGCATATTCATATTTGGCGAGGCCATATCGATCTTGGCTCGCAGCACTTTTTCGCCCTCGGCAAACTCACCGGCTTTCATCCGCGCCAGCAAATCCAGGTTCTGGGCGACGTCCCGGTCCCTGTGAGGACTGTTGCGACCCGGCTCGGTCAGGGTGCCGCGATACTCCCTCGCCTGCTCGGCGTTGAGATCGCAGACGTAGGCATGGCCCTGCTCCACCAGGTAGACGGCCCAGTCGTAGAGCTGCTGGAAATAGGATGAGGCGAATCGCACCTCGCCGTCCCAGGTATAGCCCAGCCAGCGTACATCGGCCTGGATAGAGTCGATGAATTCCTGGCTCTCCTTCTCCGGGTTGGTGTCATCGAAACGCAGGTTGCAGCGGCCGCCAAAGCGCTCTGCCAGGCCAAAGTTCACGCAAATTGACTTGGCATGGCCCAGGTGCAGGTAGCCGTTGGGCTCCGGCGGGAAACGGGTCACCACGGTCTGCACCCTCCCCGCGGCGATATCCTCGGCGATGATTGTTTCCAGAAAATTGCTGGCGGCGGTTTTTTCCATAAAGTATTCAAAGCTGACGCGTAAAAAGGGCGCGTATTATAGCCGCAGATTAGCCTGCCTAATACCCACCGACCGTGCAAGACTGTGCGGTAGGGCCGCATTTTCGGCTTAGTTCCATCTTGAGTGTTTTCCTGCCAGCGAAAAGTCCGTATCATTGCCCGGCTTTGAACATTCACCAGCAGGGATACAGCATGGTCATCATTCGCACCACCTTCGGCGACATCAAACTGGAACTTGACGCCGAGAAAGCCCCCGTAACCGTCGCCAATTTTCTGGAATACGCCCGCGCAGGCTTCTACGACGGCACCATCTTCCACCGCGTGATCAACAACTTCATGATCCAGGGCGGCGGCTTTGATACCAGTATGGAACAGAAAGCGGTCGGCAAGCCGATTGAGAATGAGGCGGATAACGGCCTGAAAAACGACTTTGGCACCATCGCCATGGCCCGCACCATGGAACCCCACTCGGCGACTGCGCAATTTTTCATCAATGTGAAGGATAACGATTTCCTCAACCACAGCGGCAAGAACATGCAGGGCTGGGGCTATGCCGTGTTCGGCAAAATGGTGGAAGGAGAAGATGTGCTGGAGAAGATCCGTAACGTGCCCACGGGCAGCAAGAGCGGCCACCAGGACGTCCCCGTTGACGCCGTGATCATCGAAACCGTGGAAATAGTGGAAGAATAAGCGGGCAGGAAAACCCTTTCGCCGGACCATTGCCGTGTCCAGCACCTGCTTTATCTCCGATCTTCACCTGGACAGCGCCAGGCCCGCCGTAACCCGGGCCCTGGCGGAATTCCTCTCCCGCCACACCCACTGCACCGCGCTCTATATCCTGGGAGACCTGTTTGAAGCCTGGCCAGGCGACGACGATGACTCAGCCATCGCCACCGAGGCCAGCGCCCTGCTGCGCGACTATCGCAGCAGCGGCCCGCGCGTTTATATCATGGGCGGTAACCGGGACTTCCTGCTGGGAACGCGCTTCTGCGATACGGTCGGGGCCACCCTGCTGCCCGACCCCAGCGTGATCCTGTTGCACGGCAGGCGGACGCTACTGATGCATGGCGACAGCCTGTGCACCGGGGACCTCCAGTACCAGCAGTTCCGGCGCACGGCCCGGGACCGGGACTGGCAGGAGCGGCTATTGGCCCGTCCCCTTGCGGAACGGCGGGGCCTGGCCGCGGAGCTGCGCGCCATGAGCGCCGAAGCCACCAGCCTGAAAAGTGACGACATCATGGACGTCACACCAGCGGAAGTGGGCCGTGTCATGCGCTACCACGGGGCCGGCCAGCTCATTCACGGCCATACCCACCGCCCGGCCAGACATGAACACCCCGAGGGCGTGCGCTGGGTGCTGGGTGCATGGGAAGACGAGGCGCGCTATCTCGAAAGCACGGATGAAGAATCTTTATTACTTTCATTATCAATAGGTTGAAAGTATTTATTCATTCTATTTATAGGGTTATTTACGAGCCCCGTTGTCTCGTGGGGACGCCGCTGTGAAAGCGGAACTCCGTATCCGGCGACTCGATCAGCTCCCTCTCCCTCGCCAGCAGCAGCGGCAACCGGGCGGCCACCTCCTGCGCTGAACCGACCTCCCCCGCGAGCTTCAGGTAATCCGTGAAGTGCCTGGACTCGGACTTGAGCAGGGACCGGTAGAAGGTCGCCAGTTCCTCGTCCAGCACCGGGACCAGGGCGGCAAAGCGTTCACAGGAGCGGGCCTCGATGATCGCGCCCACCAGCAGGGTATCCACCAGCCTGGCAGGCTCGTGGTTGCGCACCAGCTGCCGCAATTCGCCGGCGTAGCGCGCGGCCGTGAGCTGTGGGTATTCGATATCCCGCGCCTTCATCAGGGCGATCACCTGCTCGAAATGCCGCAGTTCCTCGCGCGCCAGCCGCGACAGCCGGGTGAGCAGGCGGTGGTGCCCCACGTAGCGGTACATCAGGTTTATGGCTGTCGAAGCCGCTTTCTTCTCACAATTGGCGTGATCCACCAGCAGGATCTGCGGATTCGCCAGGGCCCAGTCGATCCAGGCCTGCGGCGTGGGGCAATGCAGGAACGCCCTGATCGGGTCTATATCCGTGGCAACCGTCACTCGCCCTGCCCCGCAAACAGGTCCGGCGTCAGCATATAGCGGTCATAATGGGCCTGGGAAAGGATAAAAAACTCCCTGTCGATCAGTTCACGCAAGCGGGCCAGGGGCAGCTCGCGAAACGCCATGTTGATCTCGAAGCCATAATCTGCCGTATGGTCGATCTGGCTCGCGCCCGCCTTGATCAGGCTGTAAACCCAGCAGTATTCGTCGTGGTGCGCCACATACACCACCTGCTGAACCTGTAACTGCCACTGCAGCAGCGCCTTGTCCGTCACCTGCAACTTGTTGCCGACGCACTGGGAAAGAAAGTCGGCAAGGCGCCGGTCAACCACCTGCTTCTGCTGCAGGCTGTAGCTGTTCCAGTCGATGACCTCGTGGGCAAACCGCTTGCAACCGCGGCACACGGCGTCGCCAATACCGGTGGAGCACACGCCTATACAGGGCGTTTTAACGGGATAATCAGGCATTTTTCGCGGGGTTAATCACTGCGGGTATCACCTGGCAAGTGTACGTTATCACCTCAATGAATGCACGGTATTAGCGCCCGGTTAATTTATCTTGCAGGGCGTCTGCGCTATACTCTCGCCCCGATTCCACATCGACCGCAATCGCCCCGCCGCAACCGCACGGGGGCGATTCAGCCAACGCAAAGGAGCTCTACCGTGCTTGAAGCATATCGCGAACACGTGGCCGAACGCGCCAGCCAGAATATTCCACCGAAGCCGCTCAGTGCCGAGCAGGCCGCGGCACTGGTAGAACTGTTGAAGAGTCCGCCAGCCGGCGAGGGAGAGTACCTGCTCGACCTCATCAGCAACCGTGTCCCGCCCGGGGTAGACGAGGCCGCTTATGTCAAGGCCGGTTTTCTGTCCGCTGTTGCCAAGGGCGAGACCACCTGTCCGCTGATCGACCCGGCCAAGGCGGTAGAACTGCTGGGCAATATGCACGGTGGCTACAATATCGAGACCCTGGTATCGCTGCTGGGCGACGCAAAACTCGGCGCCGCCGCTGCGGCGGAACTCAAGCACACCCTGCTGGTCTTCGAGGCCTTCCACGATGTCGCGGAGATGGCCAGCAAGGGTAACGCCAATGCCAGCGCGGTGATGCAGTCATGGGCCGACGGTGAGTGGTTCACCTCTCGCCCGGCGCTGGCCGAGTCCATCAAGCTCGCCGTGTTCAAGGTCACTGGCGAGACCAATACCGACGACCTGTCCCCGGCACCCGATGCCTGGTCCCGCCCGGATATTCCCCTGCACGCACTGGCCATGTACAAGATGACCAGGGACGGCCTCAAGCCCGAGGAACACGGTGTGACCGGCCCCATGCAGCAGATTGCCGCGCTCCAGGCCAAGGGCCTGCCGGTTGCGTTTGTGGGCGATGTGGTGGGTACCGGCTCATCGCGAAAATCCGCCACCAACTCGGTGCTGTGGTTCTTCGGCGACGACATCCCCGGTGTACCCAATAAAAAAGGCGGCGGCATCTGCATAGGCGGCAAGGTTGCCCCTATTTTCTACAACACCATGGAAGACGCCGGTGCGCTCGTGTTCGAGGCCCCTGTCGACAAGCTGGGTATGGGCGATGTCATCGAAATCCGCCCCTACGACGGCAAGATCCTGTCCGAGTCAGGTGAAGTGCTGAGCGAATTCGAACTGAAATCCGATGTACTGCTGGACGAAGTCCGCGCCGGTGGCCGCATCAACCTGATTATCGGGCGCGGCCTCACGGCCCGGGCCCGGGAATCACTGGGGCTGGGCACAAGCGACCTGTTCCGCACACCGGAAGTCCCGGTCGACACCGGCAAGGGCTTCACCCTTGCCCAGAAGATGGTCGGCAAGGCCTGTGGTACGGACGGTATTCGCCCCGGCACCTACTGTGAGCCGGTCATGACCACCGTGGGATCCCAGGATACCACCGGCCCCATGACCCGGGACGAACTGAAGGACCTGGCCTGCCTGGGCTTCTCCGCCGACCTGACAATGCAATCCTTCTGTCACACCGCGGCCTACCCCAAGCCGGTGGACATCGACACCCAGCACACCCTGCCCGACTTCATCATGACCCGTGGCGGCGTCTCGTTGCGCCCCGGGGATGGCATCATCCACTCCTGGCTGAACCGCATGCTGCTGCCCGACACCGTGGGCACCGGCGGCGACTCCCACACCCGCTTCCCCATGGGTATCTCCTTCCCCGCGGGTTCCGGCCTGGTGGCCTTCGCGGCGGCCACCGGGGTCATGCCGCTGGATATGCCGGAATCGGTACTGGTGCGATTCAAGGGCGAGATGCAGCCGGGCATCACGTTGCGGGACCTGGTGCACGCCATCCCCTATTACGCGATCCAGGAAGGATTGCTCACGGTCGAGAAGAAGGGTAAGAAAAATATCTTTTCCGGCCGCATCCTCGAGATCGAGGGCCTGACCGACCTGACCGTGGAGCAGGCTTTCGAATTGTCCGACGCATCTGCCGAGCGCTCCGCCGCGGGCTGCACGATCGCACTCGATGAGGACACCATCGCGGAATACCTGCGCTCCAATATCGTGCTGCTGCGCTCGATGATAGCCGAGGGCTACGGCGACCCGCGCACCCTGGAACGTCGCGCCCGCAAAATGGAAGACTGGCTGGCCAGCCCCAGCCTGATGAAAGCCGACGCCGATGCCGAGTACGCAGCGGTGATCGAGATCGACCTGGCCGAGGTCAGGGAGCCTATTGTCTGTGCCCCGAATGACCCCGATGATGCACGCCTGCTGTCTTCCGTCGCCGGCGACAAGGTCGACGAGGTTTTCATCGGCAGTTGCATGACCAACATCGGCCATTTCCGCGCGGCCGGCAAATTGCTGGAAAAACACAAGGGGGGTATTTCCACCCGCCTGTGGATAGTGCCCCCCACCCGTATGGACGAGCATTTGCTGATGGAGGAAGGTTACTACAACATCTTCGGCGCCTCCGGCGCCCGCACCGAAATGCCCGGATGCTCGTTGTGCATGGGTAACCAGGCCCGGGTGGCCGCCAATTCGACCGTGCTGTCCACCTCTACCCGCAACTTCCCCAACCGCCTTGGCGATGGTGCAAACGTGTACCTCACCTCCGCCGAACTGGCCTCGGTGGGCGCCATTCTTGGTAAACTGCCCACCCCGCAGGAGTACCTGAAGTTCGCCAGCGACCTGGATTCCATGTCCGACGAGATTTATCGCTACATGAATTTCGACCAGATCGTGGAGTTCCAGAAAAGCGCGGAGGAAGGCAAGCGGATCGCCGCGGTGGAAATCCAGGAGATGCGCGCCTGAGCACAGGCCGGCACTGAAACGACCCCGCCTCGCGGGGTTTTTTTATGGAAACGGACAGAGGACCACGCCCTGCGCGATAACAATATCAACACACTGCGCTTTCTCGGGGCATTTTTTGTACTCTGGGGCCACACCTTTGCCCTGTGTTACGGACCGGGTGGCGGCGAGGGTGTTGCCTCCGACTGGCTGCGCCATGTCACGGCCTACCGGGCCGGCCTGCCGGGTATTGGGGTCGCGCTGTTTTTCGTGCTTTCCGGCTACCTCGTAAGCAAAAGCTACCTGAGTCGCCAGAGCCTGCTGGTCTACGCCGAGGCGCGTATCCTGCGTATCTACCCGGCCCTGTGGCTCAACCTGCTGCTGATCGTGCTGGTGCTGGGACCGGCTGCAACGACACTGGATCTGCGGGCC
Organism: Haliea sp.; assembly: GCA_024642245.1. Classification (GTDB taxonomy): domain Bacteria; phylum Pseudomonadota; class Gammaproteobacteria; order Pseudomonadales; family Halieaceae; genus JARRPM01. The sequence continues at coordinate 4,503 of JAHEBM010000075.1, read as the reverse complement.
TACTTTTCCCACCAGGGGACCTGGAGCTACCTGGGCCATAACGCCCGGTTGTTTCCGGACATACTGCACAGGTTGCCCGGGGTGTTCCTCGACAACCCCCGCCCCGGCGTGAACGGTTCACTGTGGACACTGCCGGTGGAGGTGCGCATGTACCTTATCGTCGCGGTACTGGGCGCCACCCGTGTGCTGGCTCACCGGCACGTTTTCAACGCCGTGGCACTGGCCATGGTGATTTTTTATGCCCTGGCGCCTGAGCACTTCTTCCTGTTGCACCACCCGCGACAGGAGCGGCTGGGTGTCTATTTCCTGCTCGGTGCGCTCTTTTTCGTAAATGCCCGGCAGATTCCAGTCACGCTGACCGGACTCGCCCTGCTGAGCACCGCGCTGGGTGGGTTCTACTGGGCATCCGTTCGCGGTACGGCTTTCAACCTGGTTTATGCCACCTGGTTCGCCTATCTCGTACTGTATATTTCATTTCATCCCCGGCTGAAAATGCCGGACCTGGGCAAACACGGCGATTTCTCCTACGGACTTTACCTCTATGCGTTCCCTGTCACCCAGAGCTGCATCCTCTGGCTCGGCCCGGACAGACCCTGGCTGATATTGGCGCTGGGCTTTGTCATCACATTGCTGTTTGCCGTGTTGTCCTGGTTTATCGTTGAGAAACCGGCCCTGCGACTGAAAGGCCTGTTACGCGGGCGCTAGGCCCGTTGGCGGTCGAAACCAATGACCTTTGCCGGTCGAAAACGGGCCACTGCCCGCTTCAGTTGCTGCGTTGCCTCATCGCCGGGCCGGGCCTGTGCAGCGTAGGCCACGCCACAATACAGGGTGGTGATCTCCCGGACATCAGTTGCCATGCCGGGCAGCGCACGACAGATCCTGGCACAGAAGGCGTCTGCGGTTTCCCCCGGCGCGCGCACAAAGCCCAGCGCCGCCATACGCTGGCAGAACTGCAGGTAGTACTTGTCCTGGGCCGGTAGCGGGTGCTTGTCGCGCCGTCGCAACAGGCTGAAGGCAATCGGCAACAGCACCAGCAGCCAGGTGCCGATCAGTACCAGCACGAACTTGCGGGCACTGATGCCGTCAAATACATCGTTGAGTAGCTGGAATTGCCTGTCCCGGTTGAATCCCGTCACCCAGCTTTGCCAGCGGTAGGTCAGCGCGTCGTAACGCAGCCGCAAAATATTCAGCCAGGCAACGCCGCGGTAGCGCATAAGGGATAGCGGGGAGTCGCTGAGAAAACTGCCCTCTTTCTCCAGGGCGCGTTCCAGCCCCCACTCGATGCGATCCGGCGACACCGACGCGGTTGGATCGATCCGCACCCAGCCTTCACCGTCCAGCCAGACCTCCGCCCAGGCGTGGGCGTCGAACTGGTGCACGATAACCGTGCGGTTGAGGGGATTGACTTCACCGCCCTGGTACCCGGCCACCACCCGCGCCGGCACGCCTGCGGCGCGCATCATGACCACGAAAGCCGCTGCGTAATGCTCGCAGAACCCGGTACGGGTCTGGAACATAAACGCATCCAGCGGGTTGTCCTCAGGCAATAAGGGTGGGTTCAGCGTGTAGGAAAACGCCTCCTGCGTAAACCGAGCCAGCACGGCATCGACAAAGGCGCGGGGGTTATTCGCCTGCTCGTACAGCTCCCGGGCGAAGGCCGTCGTTGCCGGGTTTTCCGTCGGCGGCAGCTGCAGTTCCACGCCGCGCCGGTAGTCCGACAAGGTGAGCTCCAGTTGTGCTTCGGGCCAGCTGCGCACGCGGTACAGGCGCTCATCTTCTATCTCCGCCGGCGTGAACAGCACATAGTCTGGGCTGGTCATGATGCCCGGGGAGGCAGGCGTGGCATAGCGCAGGCTGTATAACCAGTGCTGCTGGGTCGGGGCAATAATCACCTGGTAGTCCAGCGCAGCGCCGCTGGTCTGAACAGGCCGGGGGCGACGCTCGGCGGCCGGTACATCAAAATAGCGCAGGCTGCGCCAGGCCCCCTCCTCCAGCCGGCTCATGACCAGGCCGCGCCAGTAGAGATCCGCCGGGTTCGGAATATCCCCTTCGAACTGCACCCGGAAAGCCACCTCGTCAGATTTCCCCAGCCTTGAAATATCCCCCGGGCGCATGAAATCACTCACCCCGGTTTTTGCCGTATGGCTCTTGATAGGCACGGACCACAGCGGGCCAATGCGCGGAAAAAGGAAGAACAACACCAGCATCAGGGGCAATGCCTGCAGCAACATGACCGCCGCAAGGCGGATGGTCTTGCGGTTGAACTGGTGCTCCCCGGGGCGGTGCATGGCCACCAGCGCGGTGGTCACCAGCGTCACGTTGAGCAAAGAGTACAGCACGATCGGGAGATCCTGGCTGAACAGGAACTCGGTAATGCAGATGAAATAGCCCAGGAAGAGCAGGACGTAGCCGTCCTTGCGCTGGGCAAGTTCTATGAGCTTGAGAGCGAAGGCCGTCAGCAACAGGGCGATGGTGGGCTCCAGGCCTATGATGGAACCGTAGCTGAAATAAATCCCGGCAAAACTGCTGATAATGAGTCCCGCCTTGACCCAGCGACCTGGGAATGACCAGCGACCCCGGAACACCATGATCCGCCAGGCCGCCGCAAACACATAGACCGCCAGCACCCAGAAGGGAATCCGTTCAACATGCGGCGCCACCAGGGTAAACAGGCTGAGGATAATCCACGCCAGGGCGTTGCGGGGGATTTGCTGGTCGGGTTTCACTGCGGCCTGCGCTCGACACCGTACAGGGCCAGGGCCTGCAATACCCGGTCCCGGTGTCGCCCCCCCAGGCCCGGTTCTATGACAAGGCCGGGCAGGCGCAGGCCGTACTCCTCGTTGCGCCCCTCGAACTCGAGGGCCCAGTAACACAGGTGCGACAGTCTCTGCTCGGTACCCAGTCCCGGGAACATGTCCCAATCCAGCCACACGCTGCGACTGGCATAGGCGCCGTACTGCTTGGTCTGTACTCCCTGGCCGCGAGCCAGCCCCTTCCAGTGAATCTGCCGCAGGGAATCGCCGTGACGATAATCCCTGAAGCCGTAAAAATCATCGCTGCCGGCAATCGGTATCGCCGCCCCTTCCGGCCGATCGGTGGCCAGTCCGGGCAGTTCCGTCGAGGGCAGCGGCCGAGGGTAGACCATCGCGTAAAGATCCAGGTCTATCCAGGTCCAGCTGCGCAGCAGGCCCAGGGGATAGGTCGACTCCAGCAACAACCTGCCGGGACTGTACCAGCCGCGTTTGCCCACCGGCATATGCAGTTGCACCTGCACCGTATCCTGCTCACAAAGATTCACCAGGCTCTCAGTGCTCTCGGGCCATTTCAGGTGCAAGGCAAAATGCTCGCGCTTGCCGCTGCGCTCGACCTGCACGGCAAACTCCGTGTGCTGCCCTGGAAACACGGGATTGGCCCGCAGGGCGCGTATCGTCAGTCCAGACAGGTTGGCATAGGTGTGCAGGATACCCACGATAAAGAGCGTGGCGAGCAGGAAGGTCAGGGCGAAGCTCATATTGTTCTGGTAGTTGACCGCAGCGGTCAGCATGACCAGCAGGCACAGGGCGAAAAAAAGGCCTGTGCGGCTGGGAAAAATAAAGATTCGTTTCTGGTCCAGGGTGACAGCGCGGGCCGGCGGAATGCGCCGGTTCACCCACGACTCGAATCGCCGCCGCATACGGTGCTTGATACCGCGGGTTGCGGTCCTGCGGTGGTGCTCTGGCACTGGCCTACGTCATCCCGGGTTGCCGGATCAGGTCCGGATTACGTCGACGTTACGCCGCATCAACTCAACCAGCGCCGCCCCGTCGCCAGAATAGTCCCCGCTGGGTACCAGCCGGTGTGATGCCACCGCGGGCAGTACCATTTGCAGGTCTTCGGGCACCACGTGCCCCCGGTTCTGCATGACAGCCCAGGTGCGGGCGCACTCCAGCAGCGCCAGCGCCCCGCGCGGCGACAGTCCCACCGCAAACTCGGCGGCGGTTCGTGTATAGGCCACCAGGCGCTGCAGGTAATCCAGCAGGTTGTTCGACGCATGTACCGCAGCCACTTCAGCCCGGATCAGTTGCAGCTGCTCAGTGTCGATGCGCCGCTGCAGCACCACGCGCTCGTTACCCTCGGGGTGTCGGCGCAGGAACATCTGCCGTTCCGCCTGGGGATGCGGGTAGCCCAGCTCCAGGCGCATGAGGAAACGGTCGAGCTGCGACTCGGGCAGCGGATAGGTGCCGGACTGGTGAATCGGGTTCTGGGTGGCGATCACGAAAAAGGGCTCCGGCAGCGGCCGGGTCTCCCCTTCCACCGTCACCTGGCTCTCCGCCATGGCCTCGAGCAATGCACTCTGGGTACGCGGCGTGGTCCGGTTGATCTCGTCCGCCAACAACAGCTGGGTAAAAATAGGGCCCGGGTGAAAACTGAATGTGGCATCGTTGCGGTTGTAGACGGAGACACCCAGGATATCCGCCGGTAACAGGTCGCTGGTGAACTGCACCCGTTTCCAGGACAGTCCCA
>JAHEBM010000121.1 GCA_024642245.1 Haliea sp. | reverse complement strand
CCCGGCGCTTCCCGCCTGGGCGCGGCTTCTATGCCGTATTCCGCCAGCAACAGGACAATGCTGCGCTCGATCATATCCACCAGGTCGCGCACTCCCCAGCCGAGCCGCCGCAGGTCGATCATCAGGTAGAGTACCCACTGGCCGGGCCCGTGATAGGTGACCTGGCCGCCGCGGTCGACCTGGATCACCGGGATATCGCCCGGCGCCAGCACGTGCTCGGCCTTGCCCGCCTGGCCCTGGGTGAAAACACGGGGGTGCTCCAGCAGCCACAACTGGTCGGGATCATCGGCGCCGCGGGTGTCGGTCAGTTCCTTCATGGCCTGCAGGGTGGGCGCATAGTCCACCAGGCCCAGCTCGCGCTGCAGCAAACCGGCAGTCGCCATCAGATAACCATTTGCACCCGGCCGGTGGCCAACAGGTCCTGGTGCAGCGCCTCCAGCTGGTCGGTGCCGGTAGCGGTTATCACGATGGTGATAGCGGTGAAGGTACCCTTGCTTGAGGCCCGCGCGGTAACCGTAGTGCGATCGAAGCCCGGAGCGTGCTGCTCGAAGACGGTGAGAATGACCTCGTGCAGGTCCTCCGCGCTGCGAGCCAGGACCTTGATCGGGTAGTCACAGGGAAACTCTATTTTCGGCGGTTCCTGCTGCACTCGCTTACCTCGTTACCCTGCTGCGCCGCACCGGGGCTGCCTCAGGTGGCGAACAGGCCGGAGAACCACATCATGATCGAGTCCCAAAGCCGGGAAAGGAAGCCCCCAGGCTCAACGGCCTCGAGTGCCACGACAGGCGCTTCGAATACCGTTTCCTCGCCAATGCTGAGCTTCACGGTACCCACCTTGTCACCCACGGCCAGGGGGGCAACCAGCTGGGGCTCGAGTTCAACCGTGGTAACGAGGTTCTTGGCCTTGCCCCGTGGCAGTGTCAGCACTGTCTTGTCGACCAGGCCCACCGCGACGACGTCCTGCTGCCCTTTCCAGACACGGGGCTTTTCCAGCTCGTGCAGGGGGCCGAATACCTCGGCGCTCTCATAGAAACGGAAGCCGTAGTTGAGCAGGCTGCGGGTTTCGTTCTTGCGCGCCTTGGTGCTCTTGGTCCCCATCACTACCGAGATCAGCCGCATGCCACGCCGCTCGGCCGATGCCACCAGGCAGTATCCCGCTTCCGCGGTATGGCCTGTCTTCAGGCCATCTACCGAGGGGTCCTCCCCAAGCAGGGTGTTGCGGTTGTACTGCTTGATATTGTTGTAAGTGAAATCCGGTTCCTTGTAGAGGGCATAGTGTTCCGGGAAACGCGTGATGATGGCCTTGGCCAGGGTCGACAGATCCCGGGCCGTAACCACGTGGTTCGGATCGGGCAGGCCATGGGAGTTGACGAAGTGGGAATCGTTCATACCCAGCGCCTCGGCCTGGGTATTCATCATTTCCGCAAATACGGCCTCGCTACCGGCGACATGCTCCGCCACCGCCACGGTGGCGTCATTGCCGGAGGAAATCACGATACCGCGCTCCAGGTCCTCGATGCGCACATCCTTGCCCGGCTCGATCCACATGAGGGATGAACCGGCGAATATCGGGTTCTGCGACCAGGCATTCTCGCTGACCGTCACCATGTCGTCCTTGCCGATACGACCGGCCGCCATCTCTGTGGCGAGCACGTAGGCGGTCATCATCTTGGTGAGGCTGGCCGGGGGCAGCGGCATATCCGCATTGTGCTCTGCCAGTACCGCACCGCTGGCGGCATCTACCAGGATATAGGCGGTTGCATCGACCTGGGGCGGCGAGGGCACCATGTCGTCAGCATGGACCGTGAGGGTGAAAACGGCGAAAAGGGTAACAAGCAATCGTTTAGTCATAAAAGGCGGGGACCGTGGGGGCTCTGGAAGGAGCGCATGTTAACGCATGCGGCGCTTCAGCGAAAGAAACTGCGCCGGGGCCGCCCCCTATTTTGGGGGCACAGGCGGCGGCTATGGCAGCGGCTGCCCGCCATCGTAGCCGGCCATGCGCAGTTGCGCCTGCACGTTCTCGATCTCACCCGCGCCGGTCATTGGCCCTATCCGCACCCTGTAAAGCAGGTTTTCGCCGGACTGCACCTCGCTGACAAAAACCGGCGGAGCCAGTAGCTCCTGCAGCCTGTCCTGCAGGCGGTGGGCCGAATCCCGGGAGCTGTAAGCCCCCAGTTGCAGGTAGCGATAGTCTCCCGCAACCGAGCCGCGCCGGTCGTCGACGCCCACCACGTCAAGCACCTGCACCTCGACCTGGGCCGTGCCCTTCTCCATATAGCCCAGTTTGACGGCGGCGCCGTAGGACAAATCGATAATCCGCTCCGAGTGGAAAGGGCCGCGGTCGTTCACCCGCACGACGATACTCTTGCCGTTTTCCAGATTGGTGATACGGGCAAAACAGGGAATAGGCAGCGTCTTGTGGGCGGCGCTGGCGAGGTAAAGATTGTAGATCTCACCATTGGACGTCTCGTGACCATGGAACTTCGCGCCATACCAGGATGCCGTACCGCGCACCCTGTAACCCTTGTGGTTTCCCAGCACCTCGTAAGTTTCACCATCGATCGTATAGGGGCTGATATTACCAACCGACAGGATGGGGTCCGGGGTGGGGATTGCATCGTGCACATCCGCCGGATCAATAGGTATGGGCGGGGCGCCATCACGGGCTTGCTGGTAGCGGGACGGCAGGCTCGCCGACGCGGAAGGCTGCGTGGGCTGGGGCTTGGGTTGCGTCGTACAGGCCGCGACGATAATCGACAGCAGGCATACCAGCGCAATCAGCGCACGCGACATCACTGGCCTGCCAGTGCCGCGATACGGCGACTGAGTTCGTATACGCACATGGCGTACATGGCGCTGTGGTTATAGCGGGTGATGACATAGAAATTTTCCAGCCCCAGCCAGTACTCGTAACCGTTTTTCAGCTCGAATTTCATCGCAGTAGCCAGGGCTTGAGGATCGACTTGCCCGGTGGCGTTTACCCCGGCCTTGGCAAACTCGGCAATGGTGTGCCCGGGCTTCAGGTCCTTGCGGCCCTGGACGAACCAGCTGTCGGGCACTGCCCCGGCAACGCTGGCTCCCACGACCACCGTCTGGCCATTGCGCCAGCCATGCTCCTTGAAGTAGTTGGCCACGGAGCCGATGGCATCCACCGGGTTGTTCCAGATATCGGCCACCCCATCGCCGTCAAAGTCCACCGCGTAGGCCAGGAAACTGCTGGGCATGAACTGGCCGTATCCCATGGCGCCCGCATAGGAGCCCTTCAGCGCAAGGGGATCAA
>JAHEBM010000120.1 GCA_024642245.1 Haliea sp. | reverse complement strand
ATGGCATCCCTGGGTGCTTCAATGATCACCGTCAGGCGCAGCGGCGTGTGCAGCCAGCGTTTACCATCATGCAGTGACTGCCAGGGCAGTCCTATCCGCAGGTCACCACCATTTCCCTCAAACACCCCTATGCGGCCGTCGACGATATTGTGCAGGGTCTTGTTACCGCTGCCGTACCGCTGGTTGTCCACCGTGGAAGCGAAGTACTGCATATTGATCCAGTTGGTCACAATCATCGGCGCTGTCATGATGAGTTCCAGCAGGCTGCCGTCGCTGTCCTTGCGGTAGTCGTAATCATGCAGGAAACTGCGGCCCTGCAGGTCGACACCACGGGTTCTGCTGCGCGGCGCAACGATAAACGACGCGTTGTTGGCCAGACCCCATTCGGGACGGGTCTGTGCCCAGTCGTCGGCGCGTTCACGCACTGCCCGCAGCAACGCCGGTGGCTGATCTTCTAGGGCACCCAGGCCAAGGGCATGAGACCTCTCCCGGCGCGCCGCGCCTCCCCCGGCCGCCAGCTGCACCTTCACTCGCTCCGCATCCTGCGTATGGCTGGTGGGCAGCTCGTCGAGGTCGAACAGGAGCACCTCATCGGTAGTCGTATTGTGCAGGCCAGCCAAAAACCAGGTGCTGTCCGGTATTTGCACGCCGCGCTCCCGAAGCTCGAGTCGCACCGCGGGGGAATTCAGCAGTCCCGCCAGGGCCCGGGCGTTCACCTCTCCGGTCTGGCCGCAGCATGCACCGCAGTCCAGCCCCGCCCGGTGCGGGTTATTGCGGTTCTGGCTGCCGTGACCGATCAGCAAAACCAGGCGGGCAAACTGCTCCCCAAGACCCATGCCACCGAGAACCCGGGCTGCAATGTCAGCCTGCCCGGCAACACCGCCCGCTGTTGCGGCATCCAGCGTGGGTCGGACGGCACGGGCCTGCTTCGCGTCCAGGCCCAGGCTGTCATCCGAAGCGAATGGCGAGCCACCCGGCAGGCTGCGCTTGATCAGTTTGCCCACATACCCGAGGCCCAATGCCTCAACCAGCGTAAACGTCGACAACGGTACCGACTCGAACGTGCGCCAGCCAAGCATGCCGCGCAGGCGGCGGGTCCTCCCCTCGATGATCCCGGCATCCCGGGCGGCGTCCCCTGCGCTATCGGTGATATGCAGAGCCGGGGCCAGCAGTCCGGGCAGCTGGGGGCGCCCGGCAGATGTGCCCAGCGGGGCGTAACTGATCGGCAGACCAAAGAAACCGGCAAACCCGAGGGTCTGTATGTCGGGCGACTGCGCTTCGAGGTGGCGGCGCAACACCTCGGAGCGCACGTCGATACAGAATGCGGCCTGCACCGCAGGCTGAACGGCCACCTCGACCGCCGGCGTCGCCAGCAAGCGATCGCGGAGGCAGCGCTGGTAAGCGACTTCCCGGGCGCGCTGCCAGATCAGTTGCAACTGCAGTGAACGGCCACCGGTGCGCTGCTGCACCTGTTGCCTCTCGAGCTGCCAGGCCGACCAGAGCGAGCCCTCATCTCGCGCACCGTCATCGAGCAGGCTCTCCCATCCCAGACGGATGGCAAGCAGATCCACCAGGGTATGATCTTCTGCACCTTCCAGGCGCGCCTGCCAGCGCAGCCACGCACACCAGGCAGCCCAGCCACCCACTCTCATCAGCACAGCTTGCAGGTAATCGGCCCACTCTTGCTCGGGTATAGCAAGCTGCGCGAGTGAACTGGCGATCTGCTGCTCGGGGTTCACGGACAGGTCAGCGGCGCGGCGCGGGATACCTGGCGCCTGCATCAGCAACGCGACACTGTGGTCCTTACTCAGTGCATTGCGCCAGCTGGCATACAGGCGTCCGGACTGATCCGGATGCCAGTCGGCCTGATCGCGATCGAAGTAGGCGGCGCAGAATTGTGAAACCTGGTGGGTAATGCTGTCGTACCATGCCGGCTCCCGCTGCAAATCGCGCTGCCGGTCCAGCAGGTCACTGAGCAGCGGCATTGGAACCAGCGGCGCATGCGCGTCATCCAGCGCCGCTATGAGCTGGTCAAGCGTGAGCCCGGTCCCGCTTTCGGCGAGCGCCTGCCGCAGGTCATCCGCCATGATCTCGCCGCGCTGCCAGGCGTCACGATAGTCCTCGAACGGCAGTGCCAGGGGAGAAGCGGCCAGGTTCGCCAGCGTCACGGCTGTCTGTTCAAAGCTCTGGTGGATGCTTCCCCAGTACGGATTGACAGCGATCATCCGATCCAGCGGCCAGTTTGGCGCGATGCTATCAACTGCCGATGCAATCGCGGTGTGGAAGATATCGTGGTCTACCAGCATTGATGTCATGGATGCATTCACCTCGTTTTTGTTTGCAGGGAGGGATTCCGGTTGGCTGCGGCGCAGGCCAGACCGGGGCTCAGCTTTACCGGCCAGATACTGAATGTCAGTCGCGTGAATGTTTCATCGAGATAGAAACCGGAGTAGGCCCAGGGATAGACCGCCCTCGCAAAGCGGCCACCGGGATAACAGCGCAGCCATACCTGGCTGCCATAGAGTACGCCGAAACAGAGCGCCACCCAGGCTACCAGGGGCAGAGGCGCGGGCGCCGGTGCCGGGGCCAGACCTGCGAACAGGAGATGCCAGAGCAGGTAGAGCTGGGTGAGCGCAAGCACCTGCACTGCGCCACGCAACAGCAGGCCAGGTGCATTGCCCTGCTCTACCCAGAGCAGGGAGGCGAGGCCGAGGGCAACAATCAACAGTGCCACAGGCGGCACTGCCAGCCCGGGCAGTAACAACTGCCAGGCGGCGGCGGAACTGACCACCAGCGCCGCACTCACCCCGACGGCCCCCAGATACCAAAGCGGTGTCCGCACACCCCGACCGGACTCGAGGAAGTCATTCTCGCGCGCAGCGCGCGCGGTCTCGCCAGCGCCAAGAAAGGCATGCGCCTTGTAAAGCGAATGGGCTACCAGGTGGAGGAAGGCCAGCTCGTAAAGGCCCAGTCCTATCTCCATCAGCATGAAGCCCATCTGCGCGCAGGTCGACCAGGCCAGACGCACCTTGATGCTGATGCGGGTGAGCATCACCAGGCCTGCGAGCACAGCGGAGAGACTCCCCACCGTCACCAGTGCAATCTGTGCAGCCGGCGCCAGTGCTATCAAATCCGCCAGGCGGATAAGGACAAAGCCGCCGATATTCACCACACCGGCATGTAACAGCGCGGAAACCGGCGTGGGTGCCTCCATCACCTGGATAAGCCAGCCGTGCAGGGGCAGTTGCGCCGTTTTCAGGATGGCGGCCAGCGCAAACAGCAGCGC
>JAHEBM010000074.1 GCA_024642245.1 Haliea sp. | reverse complement strand
CCTGGTCAACCAGCTGATTCACCGCGCGGTGGATATGGGCGCATCCGATATCCACATCGAGCCCTTTGAAGATGGCCTGCACCTGCGCTACCGGGTGGACGGTGTGTTGCAGGACTACCCCGATCCACCGGCGGGCAATCTCGCGGCGGCGATCGCCTCGCGCATCAAGTTGCTGTCGCAGATGAATATCGCCGAGCGACGCCTGCCACAGGACGGCAGGATCATGCTGCGGGTGAAGGGTCACGAGCTGGACCTGCGGGTGTCCACCATCCCCACGGTGCACGGCGAGAGTATCGTGATGCGGGTGCTGGACCGCGAAAGCATACAGCTGGCCCTGTCGACCATGGGCTTCAGTGACGATACCCTCAAACGCTACCAGGCACTGCTGGCCCGTCCGCACGGGGTGTTGCTGGTGACCGGTCCCACGGGTTCGGGCAAGACCACCACGCTGTATGCCTCGCTCGCTTCGCTGGATTCCGAGTCCCTGAAAATCATCACCGTGGAAGACCCGGTGGAATACCAGTTGCAGGGGGTTAACCAGATCCAGGTGCAGAGCCAGATCAGCCTCAGTTTCGCCCGGGCCCTGCGGGCCATCCTGCGGCAGGACCCGGATATCATCATGATCGGAGAAATGCGTGACACCGAGACTGCCCAGATCGGCGTGCAATCGGCGCTTACCGGGCACCTGGTGCTGTCCACCCTGCATACCAACACCGCTGCCAGCGCCATCACGCGCCTTGAAGACATGGGCATCGAGCGCTACCTCATCACCTCGGCGGTGAACGGGGTGCTGGCCCAGCGGCTGCTGCGCACCCTGTGCAAGCAGTGCAAGGAACCCCATGAGGTAGGGCGCGACTACATCCAGCAGACCGGGCTGAACCGCTGGGTCAGCGGCGACACCCAGCAGGTGTTCCGGGCCCGGGGCTGTGCCGCCTGCAACCAGACCGGGTATTCGGGACGTACCGGAATCCACGAGTTGTTCGTGCTGGACCAGGAGATGCACCGGGAGATCATGAGCGGTGCCGACGCCACCTTGCTGCACGCCGCCGCGAAGCGCCAGGGCATGGTCAGTCTTTACGAGGACGGCCTGCGCAAGGTCGTGCAGGGGGTCACCTCCATGGAGGAGCTGCTGCGCGTCACCCAGGACCAGAGCGAGGGTGAGTCTCCCCGGGCTGCGCTCAGCGTCGATGTGCCTGCCGCCGAAAGCATCGGGGCCTGACCCTTCTTATGCCCCAGTTCAGTTACAAGGCGATCGGTCGCGACGGCAAGGCGCTCAACGGGGTGATCGAGGCGGAGGGGCTGGAGTTGGCGTCGCGCCAGCTGCGCGGGCAGGGACTCACGCTGCTCAAGCTCGAGGCCGGTGGCGAACTCGATACACCCGGTGCCCGCGCCAGCGGCAAGCCGCCGGGGCGCCAGGATATCCTGTCCATGACCAGCGAGCTTTCGGTGCTGCTGCGCGCCGGCCTGCCCCTGGATCGCGGGCTCAAGGTGCTGATCGACATGGCCTCCCTGCCGCAGATGCACCAGCTGCTCAGCGAATTGCTGACCGCGGTCAAGGGCGGCAAGGCCCTGAGCCAGGCCATGCTGCCGCACGAGCAGTTGTTCGGCACTTTCTATATCAGCATGGTGCGAGCCGGGGAGGCCAGTGGCCAGCTCTCGACAGTACTGGACCGGCTGGTGGAGTACCTGGAAAACGCCAAGGCCAATCGCGACAGTGTGGTCTCCGCCCTGATCTACCCGGCCATCCTGCTGGTGGTGTCGGTATTGTCCATCGTGCTGATGCTGGGTTTCGTGGTCCCCCAGTTCCAGACCCTGTTCGAGGACATGGGGGAGGCGCTGCCGCTGCTGACCCGGGTGGTGGTCGACGCCGCCGAATTCATCAAGGTCTGGGGCTGGTTGCTGGTGCTGCTGGTGGCGGGCGCGGTTTTCTACCTGCGCCGCTGGGTGGCCACGGAGGCGGGTAAAACCGCGTTGCACCAGAGGATGCTGAAACTGCCCCTGGCGGGGGGAATTATTTTCGAGTTCGAGGTGTCCAAGTTCGCCCGCACGGTGGGCACCCTGCTGGGTAACGGCGTGTCGCTGCTGAAGGCGATATCCATCGCCATCGATACGGTTAACAACCAGGTGATCAGGGACGCCCTGCAGGTATTGCCCCCGGCGGTGAAGGCGGGCAAGCGCATGTCGGTCGCGCTGGCCGACACGGGCATGTTCACGCCCATGGTGATCCAGATGATCCGGGTAGGTGAGGAGTCCGGCAGCCTGGACCAGATGATGCTGGAGCTGGCCAAGGTATTTGACGGCCACGTGCAGTCCGGGGTGAAGCGGGGCCTGGCGCTGCTGGAGCCGGTACTGATCCTGGGTATGGGTTTTATGATTGCCATCATTATTATCTCGATACTGATGGGCATTCTGTCGGTTAACGACCTGGCGGTGTAAACACGCTCGCCGGGGCGAATCTTTTTAGCAGGGGAATACAGTTATGAATGCAACGCACAGCACTGACAAGCGCGCGGCCCGAAATACCCGGGGTGGCTTCCAGGGTGGATTCACCCTGATGGAACTGCTGGTGGTACTGGCGATACTGGGCCTGCTGATGAGCCTGGTGGGCCCCAGGGTGCTCAACTCCCTGGGTGGCGCCAAGACCAAGACCACCGGCATCCAGATCAAGGACCTGGAGCAGTCACTGGAGATGTACAAGCTGGATGTCGGTCGCTTCCCGTCCACCGAAGAGGGCCTGGCTGCGCTGGTGAACAAGCCCGGCAGCGCGGCGGGCTGGAACGGTCCCTACCTCAAATCAGACGTCCCCCTGGATCCCTGGAATCGCGAGTACCACTACAAGTACCCCGGCGAACACGGCGAGCTGGATATTTTCAGCTACGGCCAGGACGGCCAGGCCGGTGGTGAAGGCGAAGACTCGGATGTCGGTAACTGGAAGTAGTTGCCGCCCACAGGTCCCGCGCTGATCCTCCCGGCTGATCTGCCATGACCCGTGCGGTCCCCGCGCCAGCACGCCAGCACTCCGGCTTTACCCTGCTGGAGCTGCTGGCTGCCATTACTATTGTCGGCCTCGTGCTGGCAGTGGCGGTGCCCGCCTCCGTGCGCTTTTACGAGTCTATCCAGTACCGGCAGGCCGTGCGTGACGTGGTCACGGCGCTCGCCTCCGCCCGCTACCGCGCGATAAATACCGGTCGCGCGCAGGATGTGTCGGTTGATCCGGGGAAAAACACTCTCGAGTGGAACGGCGAGCGCACCGAACTGCCGGACGGATTCAATGTGGCGGTGCATTCCGCCCGGGAGCTGAACCGCGATCGCATCGGGGTCATCCGCTTTTATCCCGAGGGCGGCTCCAGTGGCGGTGGTGTCGACATGGAACGCGCGGACGGCTCCGGTGTTCGCGTATCGGTCGACTGGTTGGTGGGGCGGGTGAGCCAGGAAACCTATGCTGCCGATTAGAGCGCATCGGGCCGGGGGATTCTCGCTGCTGGAAATGGTGGTCGCGATGGCGATCCTGGCGCTTGCCCTGGGCGCGCTTTACCAGGCGGCGAGCGGCGCTACCCGCAATGTCCGTGCGGATGAAAAATACGCCTATGGCGTGGAGCTTGCGCGCTCACTGCTGGCGCTGAATGCCCAGGTACCCGAAGAAGGCGTCAACGCCAGCGGCGAGACCGAAGGGGGATTCAGGTGGCGGGTGGCCACCCGGCGTATCGACCTGCAGCGCTCTGCCCTGGCAGGCGTCAGCCTGCACGACATCGAGGTGATCGTCAGCTGGCGCGACGGCAGTCGCAACCCGCAGGTGGTGCTCGACTCCGTGGTGGAGGGGGGCGCGCGATGAGTGTCATGCCGCGGGTGACAGCCAGCGGTGGAACCGGCGTCGCCGGCTTCAGCCTGGTGGAGGTGGTGGTGGCCCTGGCCATCCTGTCGCTGGTCATGCTGGCCACCATCACCGGTTTGCGCACCCTGGCCAATACCCAGGTTTCGCTGGAGCGCATGACGGAGCGGGTCGACGAGGTGCGTTCGGTCAGCAGTTTCCTGCGTGACACACTGGAGTCCGCCGCCGTTGGCAGCGGCGGAGAGGGCGGCCTGACACTGGGGGGCAAAAACCGCGAGTCAGCCTATTTTGAGCTGACCCCTGATGCCCTCACCTGGAAATCCACCCTCCTGGTCGGTGAGAGTTTTGGTGGCAGCTACCTGTTGCGACTTGCCAGGGAGGATGACCTGCTCGTACTGCGCTGGCAGGAGCCCGACGTGTCGGGCCAGCCCGGTGACTGGAGCCTGGCCCAGGAGCGCACGCTGGCTGACGACGTGCAGGCGTTCGAGATTTCCTGGCGCCGGGATTATCGGGATGCCTGGCACTCGGACTGGCAACCCGGTGACGTGGCGGCCTGGGTGCGCATCGAGCTGAAGGCGGCGGACAGGTACTGGCCGGAACTTATTATGCAGGTGCCACACTAATGAGGTGCCAGGGTCCGCACCAGGTTCACCCAGGGCGTCCTGTCCGGCGCCAGGGTGGTGTTGCCCTGGCGATCGTGCTGTGGTTTATCGCGGGGATGTCATTGCTGGTGGCGGGTATCGTTGCCCAGGCCCGGGTGGATACCCACATGGCGCAAATACATATGGCCAGGGCCAGGGCAGTGGCGGCCGGTGACGGCGCCATCCAGCTGATGATGGTCGACCTGATGACGGGTGGGACGAGTGAACCCGGCACGGTGCCTGTCGGTAATTACCGGGTCGGCGACACGCAGGTGACCGTGGTGATGACCCCCTCATCCGGGCTTATCGACATCAACAGCGCCTCCGCGGAGCTGCTGTCCGCACTGTTCCTGCTGGCGGGCGGGCTGGGCGAAGAGCAGGCGCGGTTGCTGGCGGAGAATATGGTACAGTCGCGCACCATCGGTCCGGTCCGGGGCGGGGGAGCTCCGGGCGGGCAGCTCGATGCGGTAGAGGATTTGTTGCGGGTGCCGGGCTCCAGCCGTACCTTGCTTGATGCTGTCAGGGACTTTATTGTGGTGCGTGAACAGGGCCAGGGCGGAATGAACTGGGCAGACGCGCCCGATGCCTTGCTGGGTGTGCTGGAAAAAGCCAGCCCTGCACAGGCCGGTGCGTTGATGGCGCGGCGGGGTGGGGCAGCCGCGAGCTTTCCGCGGCCCCCCGGCAGTATTGCCGGCTCGGGTGACACCACCGGGATAACGGCGGGCGCATACAGGGCAGATGCCATCGTGCGCCATGGCGATACAATCTGGCTGCGCCGGCGCTGGATCTCGATTGAATCGGGTGCATCGAGCGCGTTGCCGTGGCACTCGACCCGCACCGAGCCGCCGCGGGTTTTGACACAAGACAGCTACCTACTGGGCAGGATACCTGATGCTTGAGAAAGGCCAGAACTGGGAATTGTTCGGCTACGATGTACGCCATCTCGGCCGGTACTGGACTGCCGCCTGGCGCGATGTGCTGTGGGCGCACGATTCCCCGGTCCGCATGCGCCTGGATGAAGTAGTGAGCGTCAGCAGCGGCGCGCAAACCCTTTGTTACCAGGGGGGTGCTGCCTGTGCCGGCAGCCTGGACTCACAGTGCAAGGCCGTATTGCTGCCGGATCAGCTGGTGTTGTGCAAACAGATTCGCGTGCCCCTGCAGGCCGAGAGCGAGCTTGGCTCCCTGCTCGAGTTGGAGGTAAAGGCCAGCAGCCCGTTTGCCGCCGTCGATACCCGCTGGGGCTGGTCCGTGGTGGGCCGTGATGAGTCCCATATCCGGGTGGCGCTGGCCATCGTATCTGCCAGCGCGACCATGGCTTTCCTGGGGCGCGAGCACGCGTCCCACGACAGCCTGGCGCAGGAAGTGTGGGTTGATGTCGACGGGGTCATCGTGGTGTTGCAGGGTTTCGGCGAGGGCCTGCGCGAACGTCGCTATCGCCGGCGTCTGCTGCACTGTGCCGCACTGGTGGCGGTCATCGCGGTTCTGCTGCTTGCCATGGCCGGTGTGTCGGCTCTGTTCAAGGGCGCCGAACTGCAGCGGCTGGAGCAGATGTCCACAGCTACCACGAGCCGGGCCGCCGAGGCATCGCGACTGAAGAGCGTGCTGGCGGTAGCGACCCAGACCATCGATGCCGCCAATGAAGTGGTTGCTCTGTATCCCAACCCCCATGCGGAGCTGGCGCGCCTCACACGCCTTTTGGGTGATGAGGCCTCGATCAGCAGTTTTTCCATGACGGGTCCCCAGATGCGCCTGCGGGGCCGGGCGGGTGATGCGGCGCTGGTAATGGAGGAACTGACAGATGAGCCCGGCTACCTGGAGGTGCAGGCACCCCAGGCGATATCCCGGGTCGCGGATGGGCAGGAGCAGTTTTACCTCGATATCCGCGTGGGCGAAGGAGCGCCGAAATGAGCTGGTTTCGGGTGCATCGGCGAACGGCTGTGATTTGCGGCGTGACCCTGCTGGTGCCTGTGCTGCTCTACCTGAATGTACTGTCGGGTGTATTTGGCGCACGCCAGGCAGACCAGGCCCAGATCGAGCGTATTGCGCCACGCATCGCCCGGCTGCAGGGATTGATCGATCATGAAGACCAGCTGCGCGAGGCGGCGGTCGCGGTGGACTCCAGGGTTCTGGAACTGGTGTACCCGGCCCAGGAGGACCAGGCCACTGTATCCACCGAGCTGCAAACCCAGGTGCGGGATATTTTCGGCAAGGCCGGGCTGTCGGTGTCCAACAGCCAGGTATTGCCGGTACGCGAGCAGGGAGACTTTGATTACATCGGGGTCAAACTCACCGTGACCGGCAGCCTGCCGGCGCTGGATGAAGCGCTGGCGGGGATATCCGCCTATATGCCGCTGGTGCTGGTGGAGTCCCTTGACGTCTATCCCGCGCGCGCGTCGCGCGGCAAGGATGACAGCGAGCAGCAGGCGCTCACCGCCAGTATCCAGCTGTTGTCCCTGAGGGCCGCCCAGTGAAGTGGTTATCCGCGTTACGCGCACGCTACCGGGTCACCGAGGATCCGCTGCGCACGGTGCGCAGGATAGAATTGGCGGCCCTGCTGCTGGGGTTGTTGCTGTGCCTGCAGCTGGTGTATGGCGGTTTCAGCCTGGCCACGCTGGCGCCACCCGCAGCCGTCGAGCCCGCTGCGGATTCACTGCAGGTGCCGGCAGTGCGTGGCCCGGTCGTCCTTGCCGCCGGCGATCGCAATGAGATTATTACCCGGCCATTGTTCTGGAGCAGTCGGCGCCCGGTAAGTGAGGTGGCGACGTTGGCGGATGCCAGGGGCAAGTCGGGAGAACTCAAGGACGTAAAGCTGGTGGGCGTATTCGGCAGTGGCAAGCAGGCAGGTGTCATTGCTTTGGTCAAGGACAAGAAGCAGCGTATATTGGTGGGCGAATCCCTGGAGGGCTGGACCCTGGAGTCGATCCAGGGGGGGGAGACAGTATTCAGCAGCGGGGCGCGGCGCGAAAGTCTCAAACTGGAGCGCGGGAGCGTGACCCAATCGTCAGGCAATGCAAAGAAGGCACCTCTGGCGGGCGCGGGCAACCCGGCGCATTCCTACGCGCCACCGCCACCGCCACCGCCACCGCCATCAACTGCTAAGGCCGCGAGCCAGGGCCAGCCGCCCGCCGCTGCGGCAGGGGGTGTCCAGGCGAATCCGACTCCCGGCCCGGCCGCGGATGCAGATGAGGGGGAGCCGAGAACCCTGAGTCTCGGGCCGGGTGGTTAGCAGGAACAAGAACTAAAATCGAAAAAAACAGACTAATAAAGACGGGACGACTGGGATATTCCATGTTTAAAAAAATGATAGCTGCTGGCCTGGTCGTTTTGCTGACCAGTTGCGCCACGACCCATACCGGCCAGGGCGCGGCAAACACGGGCGCGCCGGCGCCATCCGCGAAGGCCGGGGTTGACGCTTCCGCCGCGCTGTCCACCTCTGCGGCCGACCTGGCGAAGTCTGCAGCCGAAGAGGAAGAACAGAAGAGCGAGCCGACAATTTACCGGGGCACTGATCGCCAGGTCAGGATGCCGGCGGTGGCCGAACCCATTCGATTCGTCGGTGAGGACGTCAGCATCAATTTCGAGCAGGCCCCCCTGTCCGAGGTCATGCACGCCATTATGGGCGACATCCTGCAGCTGGATTATGTGGTCGACCAGCCCATCGCCGGGGAGGTCACGCTGCGCACCCGCACGCCCATACCACGGGACGAACTGTTCGTGGTGCTCGAGTCCTTGCTCAAGGCCAATAATGTACTGATGATCCGCGGTAGTGACGGGCGTTACCTGGTGACCGGTTCGGCCAATGCCAGCAAGGTGGCCCCCAGTGTGGCCAACCCGCGCAGCAAGGGGGTCGGCTACAGCACGATTATCGTGCCATTGCAGTACATCAGCGCCGGTAATATGGCTGAAATCCTGCAGCCCGTGGCGGACCCCGCTGCCTTCGTGCGCATCGACAAGGTCCGCAATGTCCTGATGCTCGCCGGTACCAGCGCCCAGCTCGATGGCTGGCTTGAAATGGTGGCGACCTTCGATGTGGATATGCTGGCCGGTATGTCCGTGGGCATCTTCCCACTGGAAAACAGCAGCGCAGAGGAGGTCAACCAGGCGATTTCCGCGCTGCTGGCCAGCGGTGGCGGGGAGGACGGAAAGGGCGGTGACTGGTCCCAGTTGATCCGCGTGATTCCCATTCCGCGGCTCAACAGTATCCTGGTGGTGACGCCTCGTGCCCACTACCTGGATATCGTGCAGAAGTGGGTCAAGCGCCTGGATGATGCCTACTACTCCGAGGCCGATATGCGGCTGTACGTTTACCCCGTGCAGAATACGACCGCCGAGCGCCTGGCCAAATTGCTGAACAGCATTTATTCCGGGAGTATGAGCCAGCAACCCGGTTCCTCGGAAAGCACCGGCACCAGTGGCTTCGGTTCTGCTTCATCCGGTTTTGGCAGTGACGCGTCGGTCGCGCCCGGGATGAAGCGTGAAACCATCGGCTCGGGCTCCGGCATGGGCTCAAGCATGGGCTCAAGCATGGGCGGGACTGGCGGCGGAAGTTTCCAGTCGTCGCGCGACAACACCGGGGGCGATTCGGGGGGTTCCATCTCCACGGTGACCATGGCGGCGGGGGACACCAACTCCCTGCTGGGTGATGTGCGGGTGGTGGCAGACGAGGAAAACAACGCCCTGATGATCTACTCCACCGGTATGCAGTACCGCATTATCAAAACGGCCCTGGAGCAACTGGACCAGGAGGCCACCCAGGTCATCATCGAGGCCAGCATCCTCGAGGTGACCCTGACGGACAAGTTGAAATACGGCCTGGAGTGGACGTTCAATGGCAGCCTGGGTGACGACTACACCGGCACGGGGCTGTTGTCGGCGACAGCCAGTGATGTGCTGGCGCCGGCCGTGCCCGGTTTTTCCTATGCGGTGACCAATTCCATCGGGGATATCAACGCGGTATTGAACGCCCTGTCGGACGATAACCTTATCAACGTGATATCCACCCCGTCGGTGATGGTGCTGGATAACCACGACGCCTATATCCATGTGGGTGACCAGGTGCCGGTCGTGTCCGGCGAAACCATCAACGATGGCGGGTTCGCGACCCAGAACGTGACTTACCGGGATACCGGTGTGCAGCTCAATGTGCGCCCCTCGGTAAACGCCGGTGGCCTGGTAACCATGCAGATCGAGCAGTCCGTTACCGACGTGGGCACCGTGGATGCCAGGGGTAACCCCACATTCCTCGAGCGTGCCATCATGAGCAAGGTGGCGGTGCGTTCCCATGAGTCCGTGGTGCTGGGGGGCCTGATCAGGGAAAACGCCAAGACCCGGGAAACCGGCATTCCCTACCTGAACAAGCTGCCCGTGCTGGGCCCCCTGTTTGGCAGTACCGAGAAAGAAGACACCCGTACCGAGCTGTTGGTGATCATTACCCCCCGGGCGATCTACAACGAGCAGGACCTGCGGCAGGTCAGCGAGGAGATGCGTTTGCAGATCCGTCATATGGAACTGATCGACATGCCCGCCAATTGATTTGTGCTGGTCTCGGTTCACATGCCCAAGACCGCGGGCCTGAGCTTCCGGGCTGCCCTGGAGGAGCACTTCGGCGAGCGCTTTCGCCATGATTACCAGGATTACCCGCTGGCCCACCCGCCCGCTGAGCGACAGGAGCAGGCCCGGCAGTGGGGGCGGTCGGCCCGGGCGGGCGAGTATTCTGGCGTGGGCTGTGTCCACGGCCACTTCCTGCCGCTGAAGTACCTGGAACTTGCCGACACCCTACCCTGCACCTTTGTCACCTGGTTGCGGGAACCGGTGGCGCGGCTGGTGTCCCACTACCATTACTGGCAGCGCGCCTTCGATCCGGCGGCGGCCAGCACGTCGGCGCTGCACCGGCGGGTGATAGAAGAGGGCTGGTCGCTGGAGCGCTTCTGCCTGGCCCCGGAACTGCGCAATATTTACACAGAGTTTCTCTGGGGGTTTCCCTTCGAGCGGCTGCATTTCGTCGGGATTACGGAGTTTTTCGCGGAAGATTTGCGGTACTTTTCACAGGAAATCCTCGGGAATAATCTGCGGCCTCATACGTTGAACCAGCGCCAGGACACCGCTGGCAGCACGGTGGACGGACTGTTGAACCCGTCCGCAAGAGAGCATATCGAAGCGTATCATGCGGCAGATATGGCACTCTACGGGCAGGCGCTGGCACTGCGCCGGCGCAGGTTAGCTTCCTTGGCACGCGTCGGCGACGAGCGCTTGCCAGCGCCGGGCAAACCGGTATAATCGCCACAAAATTATCAAAAAAGGATGTAAAAACAATATGTTACAACTAACTTGCAAGCGTGTGTCAGGGCCGGTCCTGGCGCTGTTGTTGTCCGGGTGGCTGTCCTCTGTTGCCTGGGCGGCTGCTCCCGAGGGGCTATCGGCAGACCAGGCGGCGCGCCTCGAGCAGCGGGTACAGGCGCGCTGGCAGGCGCTGTCCCGGTCTGACTACAGCAAGGCCTGGGAATACTCGACACCTGTTTATCGAAGTGTCTTTCCTAAAGATTTGTATGCATTGCAGTTTTCCTATGCGGTGGAAAGGGAGTTGACAGCTGTTGAAGTTACTCACTATGATGCCGCTGCAGCTGTGGCAAGTGTGACGGCGAGGGTCATGTCCAAGCCGCTCAAACAAACTTCAACAGCATCCCAGGCGATTGGTGCGGTACCGGTAAGTATTCACGAGAAATGGATGTTCATTGATGGTGAATGGTGGTACAGCGCCAGCGATTAAGGTGTATTAGTTGGTGTTGACAGCTGGCTGCAGATGGCAACAATAGCGCTAGCAATCGTTAAACGTTGATTGTGAAACAAAAAAAGACACATTAGGAGTCTCCTTTATGAAAATGAATTTTAAACCTCTTGGCCTTGTTGCCGCGGTTGCTGCCGCGACGGCTGGCTATGCGGGCATCGCTAGTGCCCAGGGCCCGAACGGCGCTATCGCTGGGAATGGCCTGGGTGACCTGGCGATCGTTCCTTACTACACCGTGCAGAGCGATTTCGTTACCGGCGTACACATCACCAACACCAGCGGCCTGACCCAGGTGGTCAAGCTGCGTATGCGTCGTGCCAAGGATTCCATGGACGCCATGGACATCAACGTGATCCTGTCCCCGTACGACGTGTGGACCGGCTTCCTGGATGATTCTTCAGGCAGCATTGTCCTGGCGACTGACGACAACAGCTGTACCGCCCCGATTCGTGCGGACGGCCGTTTCACCATGCCGGGCATCTACGCTGCCGGTGCGCAGGAAGGCTATATCGAAGTGATCGCCATGGCGTCTGCTGACTCGAGCCAGCCGATCTCCCAGGCGGCCCTGCACGATTCAGACGGCGTTCCTGCTGACTGTGGCGCGGTAGCTGAGAACTTCTTCAGCCGCTTCAACGGTTCCGGTCCTGCCAACGGCGTGGGTAACGTTGACAACCACACAACCTACCAGTTGTGGGATTGCGATGACAATTCTCAAACCCCCGATACGGCCTGCGGAAGCACTTACGTGGGTTCTGACGACGTCCTGCGCGTTTCCTACTTCGTTCGCGACGCGGCTTCCGGCCTCGAGTTTGGTAGTGATGCGATCCACATCACCGGTTTCCAGCCCGCTAACGGTTCATCCGGTGCCATGATGAGCAACCAGGAAAAGGGTATCTTCAGTGGTGACCCCACTGGTTTTGACTACCCCGACCTGAACGGTGGTCTGCCCCTGGATGGCCAGCGTACGTTGGCTGGTGGTGCTTTCGACACCCTGCGCGCCAACATGGGTATCTCTACCGTGCTGAACGACTGGTCTACCGCTTCCGAGCGCAACGTGGCGACCGACTGGGTTGTGACTTTCCCCGGTCAGTACGCGATGCTTGACCAGCCCCTGTACTTCCTGGAGCTGCTCGGAATCGTCGAGTGTGGCAAGCCGAAC
>JAHEBM010000024.1 GCA_024642245.1 Haliea sp. | reverse complement strand
GCCTCAGCCATATGTTTGAGTCCGGGATACCGTTCAGCAAGGTCAATGGCGAGGTATTTTTTCACGCCGGCACGATCGAGGTGGCAAATATGGTGGTTGAGGGCGGTGCCAGCAGCTTCCAATTCAGTGGTGTCTCCGAGGTGGAAAGCCGTGCCCTGGATGGTGAGCTCGTGCTGACACTCCCGGTGGCTCACAACCTGCCGTGGGTCGCGGCCCTGACGGCCGGACTGCCAGTGGCGGCGGGTGTTTACGTGCTGAGCAAGCTATTCGAAAGCCAGGTTAACCGCTTGACCAGTGCAGTCTACACCGCCACGGGTACCTGGGATGATCCCGAGGTTGAATTTGACCGGGTGTTTGACGACACGGTGGCCCCTGGGGCTGCGGGAAAGGACGGGCCTTCCGCGCTTGTGGTTCCCGCGCCGCCTGCTTCCGCTCAGTCGGGTTCGCCGTAGAGTTCCTGCAGATCACGTAGATAACGAAACAGCTTGCGTGAGGCGGCCGGTGGTTTGCCACCCGCGCTTTCGCGCTGGTGCTGCAGAATGATCTGCCGTAATTGTTGGCGATCCGCTTGCGGCCAGCGGCCGACCACCAGTTCAGTGCCCTGCATGCCCGCCGCTATCACGTCGTCCCGCAGCTTCTCGAGCTGGTGGAACAGTTCTGCGTCTTCCAGGCGCTGGCGGTCGATGGCTCCCAGGGCATCCTCGATCGGCTCCGGGTCGATGTCGCGCATCACCTTGCCAATCAACTGCAAATGCCGGCGCCGGGCACCGTGGCTACGCATGGCGCGGGCCTCGCGAATGATCTCCAGCAGTCGTTCGTCAGTGATAGGCATTTTGCCCAGCTGTTTTTCGCTGAGCGCTACCAGGGTCTCCCCCAGTTTTTGCAGGGCGAGCATCTGGCGTTTGAGGGCGCTTTTGCTGGGTCCTTCCGATTCGGCCCCGTCAAACTGGTCATCCTGCTCAGGCATAAACGAGGGTTGCCAGGCCGAGGAAAGACACGAAGCCAACCACGTCGGTGACCGTGGTGAGCACGACACCACCGGCCAACGCCGGGTCGATTTTGATGCGAGTCATCAGCAGGGGAAGCACGGCACCCATGAACGCAGCCGTTATCAGATTGATGACCATGGCCGCGGCGATGATCAGGCCGATGTTCCAGTCCCTGAACCAGAGTGACGCCGCCACGGCGACCACCGCTGCCCACAGAATGCCGTTGAGAAGCCCGACCATGACCTCCCGGTTGATAAGCCAGGCCTGGTTGCTGCGCCCCACCTGGCCAAGCGCTATGCCGCGGACGAGCACGGTCAGGGTCTGGGTGCCTGCGATCCCTCCCATGGAGGCCACGATAGGCATCAGGACCGCCAGCGCGACCACTTTTTCAATCGTGCCCTGGAAAATATTGATAACACCCGAGGCGATGAAAGCGGTGGCAAGGTTTATACCCAGCCAGACCGCGCGCCGCGGGGCCGTGCGGAAAACTGGCGCGAAGGTGTCCTCGTCTTCCCCCAGGCCGGCCATGGACATAAAGGAGTGATCTGCATCCTCGCGGATAACGTCGACCACGTCATCGATGGTAATCCGGCCCACCAGTCGACCATCGGCGTCGACCACGGGTGCAGATACCCAGTCGTTGCGTTCAAACAGGCGCGCGACATCCGAATCCGGCATATCCACCGGGATGGGTTCGACATCTGTGTCCATCATTTCCCGCACCGACGCCGAGGGGTCAGATACCAGCAGCGTGCGCAGGGGGAGCAGGCCGATGAACCGGTCGGAGCGGTTCACCACGATCAGGTTGTCGGTCATCTCCGGAATTTCTTCGTGGCGCCGCAAGTAACGCAACACCACGTCCAGCGTCAGCGGCGCCCGGATGGTGATGGTATCCGTATTCATCAGGCCACCGGCGGTGTCCTCGGGGTAGAGCATCACCCGCTCCAGGCGTGATCGGTCCTGGTGATCCATGCTGGTGAGGACTTCGCGGGTGATTCGGTCGGGCAGTTGCTGCAGGATATCGGCGACGTCGTCGTCTTCCAGTCCCCCCATGAGCTCGGCGACCTTGGGCGCCTCCATCTCGCTCAGGAAGTCAATTCGCAGCTCATCGCTCAGTTCATTGAGAACTTCACCCTCGTTTTCCTCCTCCATCATTTGCCAGAGAATGTGGCGGAATTTCGGCGGAGAGGATTCGAGCAGGTGGGCGGCATCGGCGGGAGGTAGCCCGTTAAACATGCGACGGACATCCACGAAGGTGCCGCTGTCCAGGGCCAGGGTCAGCTTGTCGAAGGTCTTCTGGGATGTCTCTTCTATCTGGCTCACAGCATTTTTCCCGAAAAATCCCCCCACGGGCGCGCACCCGGTGGGGGGCAATTATCGGGTAAAGCAGCGGCTACAACAACGTGATTAGTTACAGATACGGCCACCAGGGCCCGGCGCATTGATACGCCATGCGCCGGGTGGCCGCCAGGGCGTGGCCGGGGCTCTACTCGGGCTCGTCGAAGCGATTTGCTATGAGTTCCTGCAGTGCCTGCAGTGCGGCCTGCTCGTCCCTGCCTTCTATCTTCAGGTCGAGCACCGTGCCCTTGCCGGCAGCCAGCATCATCACCGACATGATACTTTTGCCATCCACCAGTTTGCCTTCCTTGCCCGCCTGGATAGTGCTGGCAAAAGCGGCGGCACAGCTGACGAACTTGGCCGCTGCGCGAGCATGCAGGCCTAGCTTGTTGATAATGGTTACCTGGGTCTGGATCACGGGCTTATTGCAGTTCCCTGTGTCTTACGTGGATGTTGGTATAGTGGGCCCGATAGTAACGGAATAAACGGTCGGCCAGGTATACTGAACGATGTTGCCCCCCGGTACAACCGAGGGCGACGGTCATATAACTGCGATTACTGTCCTTGTAGCGCGGCAGCCAGGTATCCAGATAGTGACAAATGTCCCCGTACAGCTCGCCGGCCAGCGGTTGTGACTCGAGGAATTCCTGTACCTCGCGATCCAGGCCGCTCTTGAGTCGCAATTCCTTGACCCAGTGCGGGTTGGGCAACATCCTGACGTCGAAAACCAGGTCGGCGTCCGCCGGTACGCCGCGCTTGAAACCAAAGGACTGGAACAGCAGCGACATGGTGCCGATACTGTTTTTGAGCAGCCTCTGCTTGATGGCATCACGCAGTTCGTAAATGGTCATCTGGGTGGTGTCCAGTACCAGGGATGCGTCGCTTGAGATCGGCCCCAGCAACAGGCGCTCCTTGTCTATCGCCTCAGCCAGGGGCGTGCTTTCACTGCTCAGTGGATGCC
Organism: Haliea sp.; assembly: GCA_024642245.1. GTDB lineage: Bacteria > Pseudomonadota > Gammaproteobacteria > Pseudomonadales > Halieaceae > JARRPM01. The sequence continues at coordinate 44,469 of JAHEBM010000024.1, read as the reverse complement.
GCCGGCGGGTTTCGCTGAAGCGCTTGATCAGGGCGGAATCCTGTGCATCGAGAAACAGTATTTCCCGGTGCACGAAGTCCGGCAGTGCATCGACGATATCGGTGAAATCGACCAGGTCCTTCCACGCGTTACGTGCGTCAATACAAACCGCGGTGCCACGGAAGTGGCTGAAGTCCTGTCGGCTCGTCTCCTGCACCAGCGCAGGCAGCAGCGAGGCGGGCAGGTTGTCTATGCAATAATAGCCCTCGTCCTCCAGCTGGTGCAGCGCGGTACTCTTGCCCGAACCCGAGCGGCCGCTGATGATGACCAGTTGCATTTGCCGCTGTGTCTCGTCACTCATATTCTCGCCTTCCGCGGCCAGCTTCCGGGACCGCTGCGTTGAGGTTCACCCCAGCGCAACGTCGTACAGCGCCCGGTCATCGCCGGCGGCGCGCAGCTGCTGGCAGAAACTGCCCTGGCTGAACAGGCGAGCGACGTTGGCCAGGATGTCCAGGTGTTGCTGGTGGGCCTCGCCGGGCACCAGCAGGGCAAAAATCAGGTCCACCGGCTGGTCATCAGGCGCATCAAAATCAATGGCCTGTTCGAGGGTGATCAGGGCACCAGCCGGCTGCGGGCAGGCATCGACCCGACAGTGGGGAATAGCGATGCCGTGGCCGAGGCCGGTACTGCCGAGTTTTTCCCGGGCAATCAGCAGGGCAAACACCTCGTCATAGTGCAGGGCGGGGTGATCTTCGCTGAAAATGCGGGCGACAGTTTCAAACAGGCGTTTTTTGCTGACGCAGGGCGCATGGCAAACGGTTCGCTCCGGCGTCAGGATCTCAGTCAGGAAAGTCATAGTGTGGAGAGTAAGGCTAGCGCCCTCTGGATTTTTCCTTGTGTTTGATGAGTTGGCGGTCGAGTTTGTCGGCGAGTGCATCGATGGCGGCATACATGTCTTCGGACTCGGAGGCGGCGAAGATATCTGCCCCGGAGATGTGGATGGTGGCTTCTGCTTTCTGCACCATCTTTTCTACTATCAGTGTGACCTGGGTGTTGGTGATCTGGTCAAAATGCCGTTGCAGGCGTTCGAATTTATTCGCGACATATTCGCGCAATGGGTCCGTAACCTCCACGTGGTGACCGCTGACGTTTAATTGCATATACAGCTCCTCTTCTACGTTAGGCCGGTTAAGCCGGCACCGGATTGGACCGGATTTGCGTGGTCATGTGCAGAATTCTAGACCACTGGCGGATTGGAAACGAGATATTTCACCCGGTGTCCGCTACACCAGCCGCTTGCGTTCATTGGACGGCGGTATCATCAGGGATTCGCGGTATTTTGCGATGGTCCGGCGGGCTACCTGGACACCCTGTTCCTGCAGTAACTGGGTGATTTTATTGTCGCTGAGGGGTTTGCGTGGGTTCTCCGCTGCCACCAGCTTGCGGATCAGCGCTCGTATGGCGGTCGAGGAGCACTCGCCACCGGAAGTCGTTGCCACATGGCTCGAGAAAAAGTACTTGAGTTCGAATACGCCCCGCGGTGTATGCATGTACTTCTGCGTGGTAACGCGGGAGATGGTGGATTCGTGCATCTCTACCAGTTCAGCAATTTCATGCAGTACCAGGGGTTTCATCGCCTCGGCGCCGTACTCCAGGAAGTTGCGTTGGTGTTCCACGATCCGGGTTGCCACCTTCATCAGTGTCTCGTTGCGGCTGTGCAGGCTCTTGAGGAACCAGCGGGCCTCCTGCAGGTTGTCCCGCAGGAAGGTGTTGTCGGCGCTGCTGTCGGCACGCTTGATCAGGCTGGCGTAGTCGCTGTTGATTCGTAGTTTCGGTGCGATGTCCGGGTTGAGTTCCACCACCCAGCGGCCATCCTTTTTGCTCACAAAGACATCGGGAACGACGTACTCGGTGTTGTCCTGGCCCACTGACTGGCCGGGGTTCGGGTCCAGTGACTGGATCAGGCCGAGTACCTGCTTCAGCTCACTCTCCTTCAGCCGGGTGCGTCGCAGAATCTGGCTGTAATCGCCGTTGCCCAGCTGGTTGATGTGACGGCTGAGGATAATCCTCGCCTGGTCCAGCCAGGGGGTTGATGGCGGTAACTGTTGTAACTGCACCAGCAGGCATTCCTGCAGGTCGCGCGTGCAAACTCCGGCGGGCTCAAATTGCTGCAGGCGGTGCAGAACCGCCACCACTTCGTCCAGGTCGATTTCGAGGTCCATCTCCCCGGACAGGGACTGGCGGATGTCCTCCAGCTCCTGCATGACCCGCCCGTTATCGTCGGTAGCGTCGATGATAGCCAGGGCGATGACACGATCGACGTCCGACAGGCGCGTCAGGTTCAGCTGCCACATCAACTGGTCGCGCAGCGAGTCGCTGGCAGCATTGCGGCTGTCGAAGCCGGTATCGGACAGGTCGTCGCCGGACAGTGATGAGGCCGAGGCCGATGGCAACAGGTCGTCCCACTGGGTATCGACCGGCAGGTCCTCCGGCAGCCCTGCGGTCCATTCGGTATCGTCGATCGACTGGTCGGCGTCGTCGCCCCCGGGCTTGTCCGCCCCAGAGTCGGTGCTGGTGGACTCGCGCTCGCCGGTTTTGCCGTCGCGTTGGCCGAAGGTGTCGTCGTAATCGCTGTCCCCGTCTTCCTCAACTTCCAGCATGGGGTTGCTGTCCAGCGCCTGCTGGATTTCCTGCTGGAGATCCATGGTTGACAGCTGCAGTAACCGGATTGCCTGCTGCAGCTGCGGCGTCATCGTCAGCTGTTGGCCCAGTTTTAGTTGCAGCGACTGTTTCATGTATGTATCGGGCTTCCTCGGGAGGGCGCTCGCCCCCGGTGGCTTGAACGTGATGACACGGACTCAGTGTAGCCCCCGTTTGCACGGGGTGGCAACTGCTTGGCGCGAAATTTGCTTATGCTTTGCTGGAAGTGAGAACGGGATCGCTCAATATTCCCGTCACAGTGTGGTGTAGAGGCTCGATTACATGCGGAACTGGTCGCCCAGGTACACCTTGCGGACGTGTTTGTTGGCCAGCACTTCCTCGGCGGAGCCCGCGGCGATAATATGGCCTTCACCGACAATATAGGCCTTCTCACAAATATCCAGGGTGTCGCGAACATTGTGGTCGGTAATGAGTACACCGATACCCCTGTCGCGCAGGTGATTGATGATTTGCTTGATATCGCTGACCGAGATGGGGTCAACGCCGGCAAAGGGTTCGTCCAGCAGGATAAAGTCGGGCTCGGTTGCCAGCGCGCGGGCGATTTCCACGCGCCGGCGTTCGCCGCCGGATAGCGACTGCCCAAGGTTGTCGCGCAGGTGCTCTACGTGGAACTCCGCCAGCAGTTCGTCCCGGCGCGCCAGTCGCTGCGACTTGTTGAGGTCCCGGCGGGTCTCCAGGATGGCGAGGATGTTGTCGCCCACGGTCAACTTGCGGAAAACAGAGGCTTCCTGGGGAAGGTAGCCTATGCCGCGGCGCGCTCGTTGGTGCATGGTCAGGTTGGTGAGGTCCTCGCCGTCGATACTGATGACGCCGCGATCGGCGCGGATGATACCGATGATCATATAGAAACAGGTGGTCTTGCCCGCGCCGTTTGGCCCTAAAAGCCCCACGACCTGACCGCTCTCTATCTCGAGGGAAACGTCCTGTACGACTTCCCTGCCGCGATAGCTTTTTGCGAGATTACTTGCTTTGAGCTGGGCCATCGGCGGCTTTTTCCTTCGGGGCACTGCCAGGTTGCTCTTCCTCGCGCAGCAGCTTGGAAGGGATAACGACCTGTACCCGCTTGCCGTCCGGCGACTGCTTGGAATCTGCTTTCACCAGCTCATCGGCTATGTAGTAGTCGATGGAGTCACCCGTTACGGAGCTGCCATCATCCCGGGTAATGTGGGCATTGATCTTCAGGTGTACCCGGTCCTCGACTTTGTAGTATTCGATGACCTCCGCGCGGGCGCGAACCATCGGCTCATCGACCGCCGGTCGCTGCTCCATCTTTGCCGGCTTGCCCTCGGCGACAATTTTATCCGCCTCCTCGGTCTCGTGGTAGATGGTGATGGTATCGGCCAGGATGTCGAGACTGCCCTGGATCATATGCACGTTGCCGCTGTAGACGGTGAAACCCTGCTTCTCATCGCGGATCGCGGTGTCGGCTGTAATCCGTATCGGCTGGTCTTTGTCGGTGGGCAGGGCCTGGACACCGGCGGGAAGTAGGCAGGCGAGGAGGATGGCGACACGCGGCCCTGCCGGCCAGCGTGACAGTCGTCGCTTGCGCCCCTGTGGGCTATGGTTGGACATGGTAACTCTCCGCATTGGGCATCATTCCTGGTTCCTGGCTCAGGGGGCCGTCCTCGCTCCCTGTCAGGCCCCGTAGTGCTCTGACCGGAGCCGATGGTAACCGGTTCGCCGGCAGAGGCAATTTTATTTTTCCGGCCAGTGGCGCGCCTGGTGCGGCAGCGTTGACGGCGCAGGCCATTCTGGCCGCCAGGTCCGTCAGCTCACCCGCCGTACAGGCGCGCCGGGAATTGTCCGGGCCTGGCACGGTTCAGGCAAGCCCCGCGTGCAGGAGGTGCATCAGGTGAATCACCCCGGCCACGCGCTTGTCAGGGTCGACCACAACCAGAGAGCTGATCTCGTTCTCCTCCATGATCCGCATGGCCTCCGCGGCGAGCATGTCCGGGGACGCCGTCTTGGCGCCGGCGCTCATCAGCTGTGCCATAGGGGTCTCATTGATATCGATGCGGGCCTTGAGCGTGCGGCGCAGGTCGCCATCGGTGAAAACACCGGCCAGGCGGCCATCCGCGTCAAGCACGGTGGTCATCCCCAGGCCCTTGTTGCTGATCTCCAGCAGTGCCTCTGACAGGGGTGTGCCGGGCTTTACGCTGGGGATAGCGGCGCCTGAGCGCATCACGTCGGCTACCTTGAGCAGCAACTTCTTGCCCAGGGTGCCGCCGGGATGGGAAAACGCGAAATCGTCGGCGGTGAAGCCGCGCGCTTCCAGCAGGGCGATGGCGAGGGCGTCGCCCATGACCAGCGCCGTGGTGGTACTGGATGTTGGCGCCAGGTCCAGTGGGCAGGCCTCGGTTTCGACACCGGTGTTGAGATGTACGTCAGAGGCTTTGGCCAGTACTGACTCGTCGTTGCCGGTCATGCTTACCAGCGCCGTACCCATGCGCTTCAGCAGTGGCAGCAAGGTAACGATTTCGGCTACCGCGCCGCTGTTGGACAGGGCTATGACGGCGTCTTCGGAGGTGATCATGCCCATGTCCCCGTGGCTTGCTTCCCCGGGGTGCACGAAAAAGGCGGGAGTACCCGTGCTGGCCAGGGTGGCTGCGATCTTGCGGGCGATATGCCCGGATTTCCCCATCCCCGTTACGATAACCCTGCCGCGGGTTTGCAGCAGCAGTTCGCAGGCGCGTTCGAAATCCGCGCCGATACGGGTTTCCAGAGCGGCGACCGCCTCGGATTCCATCTTGATCGTGCGCCGTGCTGAGGTGGCGAAACCGGTCCCGGACATAAGAAATCCTGTGGCTAGAAACTTAGGTAAAGCAGGCCATAATACAGTGCGTAGAATACGACTAACAACACCCCGACCCGTCTGCCGAGGTAGGCGTGGCCGGGCGGGGCCTTGCGACTTTTCCCGCCCACGTACACTGCGGCGGCGACAAATACCGTCAGCAGCGCCATAGACGGGTAGTCCCTGTCGATGACGTGGGTGCTCAGCTGCTGGGAGGACAGGATACCGGGGATGGCCATCACCGCCAGCAGGTTGAACAGGTTTGAGCCGATGACATTGCCTATGGCTATCTCCGAGTGGCCGCGCAGGGCGCTGGCCAGCGTGGCCGCAAGCTCAGGCAGGCTGGTGCCGACCGCTATCACGGTCAGCCCGATCAGGAGTTCGGACACCCCGAGGTGATAGGCGGTGATAACCGCGCCCCATACCAGCAGGCGGGAGCTGACAATCAGCAGGACCAGGCCAAAACCAAAGGTGAGCCAGGCCTTGCTTCCGGACAGCTCGGGCATGCAACCCTCCTCGCTCTCTTCCTGCAGCTTGGTGTCCCGGGCCTGGGTGCGAAGCAGCAGGGTCATCACCACCACGAGGGCTGCCACCAGCAGGCAACCCTCCAGCTCGGACAGCAGGTTGTCGGCAAGCATCACCCCGGCTATTGCGGTCATCGCCAGTAGTATCAGCAGTTCCCGCTTGACGGCGCTTTGCAGTACGACAAAGGGGGTCACTACCAGCGTGACGCCCAGTACGAGGCCAATATTGGCGATATTCGAGCCGATGGCATTGCCAATGGCGAGCTCACCCGCGCCGGTAAGTGCGGCTGTCAGTGATACGAGTACCTCCGGTGCCGAGGTGCCCACGGAAACGATGGTCATGCCGATAATAATGGGAGACATGCCCATATTCCGGGCGATGGCGGCGGCGCCGACGATGAATAAATCGGCGCTCCATATGAGAATTGCAAAGCCGGCGATTATGGCAGCGGCAGCTATCAGCATATGGGAGTAATTCCTGTTAAAGTATGCGCCGCGCTGCCCGTGGGAACTACGCGATGCAGGCAATTGTCGAACCAGCGGTCAGTCCAGGCCGGGGGCGGGCAGGGGTTGCTGCTGTACTGGGCGGGGATTATACAGGGCCGGATTGGCCGTGGTAGTCCAATATTGGGATTAAGGAGAGTAAAGGTGTTGAAGGTACAATCAGCTTGGCTGTTGGGCTTGTGTTTGCTGGCCTCAGGTGTCTGGGCCGAGGACCCCGTGCCGGGTGCCCACGAGGTGGTCAATGCGACGACCCAGAAAGTGATGGCGGTCGTTGCCGGGGCGAATAGCTATGTCAAGGAGGATCCCGAGCGTTACTACGCGCAGGTGCAGGAGATACTCGATCCCGTTATCGATTTTCGCGGTTTCGCCCGCAGTGTGATGGGTCCCTACGCCAGCAGTGAACGCTATCGCTCGCTGGACGAGGCGGGTCGCGAGCGTTTGCGCGATCAGCTCGACCGGTTTACCGAGGTCATGCGTGTGGGCCTGGTCAGGACCTATAGCAAGGGCCTGCTGGCTTATGGCAACTCGCGGATCGAGGTGTTTGCCGCCAGCAACGAGGACGCCGCTGCGGGCAGGGCTGCAGTGAGGCAGCTGGTTTACAATGACCAACCCGAGCCCTATGTACTCATCTACCAGATGGGTCAGTCAGGATCGGGTGAGTGGCAGCTGCGCAATATCATCATCGAAGGCGTCAATCTCGGTGAAATCTATCGCAACCAGTTCGAGGCCAGCGCCCGCAAGAATGACGGCGACGTGGACGCCGTGATCAATAGCTGGACCGCGGTTGAAGTGAAGACGAAAGGCGCTTAAGTTGCGTTCGCCATCAGGGGGGATTTCTCCTAGAATGGCCGGTTTTTACCCTCGCCCGGCCGGGATCTCCCGGTGTGTGGCGGGCGGTTGATTCAGGAGAATTCATATGGACGCCGCTACGGTCACGCAGCTGCTGGAAAATCATCTGGAAAATTGCGAGTTTCGTGTCCAGGGTGAGGGGAATCACTACGATATTATCGCGATCGGCGATGTATTCGAGGGCCTGCGCCCCGTGCGCAAGCAGCAGCTGGTGTACGGGGCCCTGGGTGAATGTATCGCCGATGGCAGCGTTCACGCGGTGAATATCCGCACCTTTACCCCGGCGGAGTGGCAGGCGCACACTGCAGGCTGAGCCTGCCGGTGCGAGATATTATGAATCAACGATTGACGATTGCCCTCACCAAGGGCCGTATCCTCAAGGAGACCCTGCCACTGCTTGCCAGTGCGGGGATAGCGCCCGTGGACGATATCGACAGCAGTCGCAAACTGGTCTTCGAAACGACTCACCCGGCGGTTCGGCTTGTCATCATTCGCGGCTCGGATGTACCTACCTACGTCCGCCATGGCGCCGCGGACATGGGTGTGGTGGGCAAGGATATCCTGCTGGAACACGGGGCCGAGGGCCTTTACGAGCCGCTGGACCTGGGTATCGCCCGCTGCCGGCTGATGACTGCCGGACCCGTTGGCTGGCGCAGCACTGGTGCGCGAATCAGGGTGGCCACCAAGTTCGTCAATATCGCCCGCAGGCATTTTGCCGGCCGGGGAGTACACGCCGACGTCATAAAACTGTATGGGGCGATGGAGCTGGCACCGATCATGAACCTCGCTGACCTTATCGTGGATATCGTGGACACCGGCAATACCCTGCGTGCAAACGGTATGGAGCCGCTGGAGGAGATTGCCTCGATCAGTTCTCGCCTGGTGGTGAACAAGGCCGCCATGCGCTCGCGCCACGCAATCATCCAGCGGGTTATCGACGACCTGGCCGCGGCTGTGCCGCAGGCCTGAACCGGAGCAGCAGATGCAGCGACTGGATACCCGCCAGGCAGATTTTGATAGTCAACTCGAGCAGCTGACCGCGTGGCAGGAGACGCTGGACCGGGAAGTCACGCAGACAGTCTCTGCCATCCTTCAGGATGTGGCCGGGCGTGGCGACGAGGCGGTGCTGGAATATACTGCGCGATTTGATCGCTTGCAGGCCGGCTCCGTGGCGGAGCTGGAGATTGCACCCGCGCGCCTGGAGTCTGCGCTGCAGCGCATCGAGCCGGCACATCGGGAGGCCCTGGAGTATGCCGCCGGCAGGATCCGCAGCTATCACGATCACCAGTTACAACAAAGCTGGCAGTACCTCGATGCCGGGGGCAATCTGCTTGGACAGAAAATCACGCCACTGGAGCGCGCCGGTATCTATGTTCCGGGTGGCAAGGCCAGCTACCCATCCTCGGTACTGATGAATGCGCTGCCCGCAAAGGTGGCGGGCGTGGATGAAATTGTCATGGTGGTACCCGCGCCCGGTGGCGAATTAAACGACCTGGTGCTGGCCGCTGCCGCGATAGCCGGGGTCGACCGGGTGTTTACTATAGGCGGTGCGCAGGCGGTCGCGGCCCTCGCCTACGGTACCCGCACGGTGCCTGCGGTCGACAAGATTGTCGGCCCCGGGAACATCTATGTCGCCGCCGCCAAGCGCCAGGTGTTCGGCCGGGTGGGCATTGATATGGTGGCCGGCCCCTCTGAAATCCTGGTGATCTGCGACGGCGCTACCGACCCCGACTGGGTGGCCATGGACCTGTTCTCGCAGGCCGAACACGATGAGAACGCGCAGTCCATTCTGCTGTGCCCTGACCCGGCCTACCTCGATCAGGTGCAGGCGAGTATCGACCGCCTGTTGCCGGGTATGGAACGCGCGGCGATTATTCGCGCCGCCCTGGCCGGCCGGGGGGCAATGATCAGGACCAGGGACCTGGCTGACGCGGTAGCCGTGAGCAACCGGCTCGCGCCGGAACACCTGGAATTGTCGGTTAGGGATCCCGAGGCCCTGTTGCCGCTGGTGCGTCACGCCGGCGCGATTTTCATGGGGTCCTATACCTCGGAGGCGTTGGGCGATTACTGTGCCGGCCCGAACCATGTGCTGCCCACCTCGCGCTCGGCGCGGTTCTCCTCACCGCTGGGTGTCTATGACTTCCAGAAGCGCAGTTCGTTGATCATGTGCAGCGAGCCGGGAGTGCAGGAGCTGGGTCGTATGGCGTCGGTACTCGCACGGGGCGAGGCCTTGACGGCTCACGCCCGCAGCGCCGAGCTGCGTCTCGAGCCGAAGTAAGCCTTTTCAGCCGCCCGCCTGGGCCTGGTTCAGCGCTCCTACTACCGCGGTGAGCTCTATGCTTTGCTGGTCGCGAAGGACGGCAATTTCTACTGAGTCCCCGGGGCGCAACAGGGCAATACGGTGCACGGTCATGCGGCCGTCCCGTACCGGTTCCCCGTCGATGTGAGTAATGAGATCTCCTGGTTTTAACCCCGCTTTCTGCGCCGGGCTGTTGTTCGCCACGTCGACCACGACCAGCGCCTGCCCGCTCTTTCCGTCGGCCCTGGGTACGCCTACAGGCTCCACGCTGATGCCGAGCCAGCCGCGAATCACTTCGCCGTAGTCGATCAGGTCCTGCATGACAAAAACCGCCATATTGACCGGGATGGCCAGGCTGATACCTATGCCGGTAGCGGTATTGTGGCCGCCGGAACTCCCCGTGTAGATCAGGGTGTTTATGCCCAGCAGGCGCCCGCGGGTGTCGATGAGCGCCCCGCCGGAATTACCCAGGTGAATCGAGGCGTCGGTCTGGATGTAGTCCTCGTAGGCGTTGGGTTGCAGGCCGTAGCGGCCCAGGGCAGAGACAATGCCCTGGGTGACCGAGTGGCCAAAGCCCAGCGGGTTGCCGATGGCCAGGACCACGTCGCCCACCCTTGCGGCGTTGGAGTCCCCGAGGGTTATCGGTTGCAGGTCGGGCAGATCAATCTTCAGCACGGCAAGATCGGTTGGCGCATCTGTGCCGATCACCACCGCATTGGCGGAGCGGCCATCCTGCAGCAGTACCTGGATGGCATCCGCACCCGCAATGACATGGTTGTTGGTCAGGATGTGCCCTTCGGCAGTGACAATGACGCCGGAGCCCAGTGACCTTTCGATGCGTTGGTGCTGCTGGCCCGGTTGTGCGAAGCGCCGGAAGAACCTGTCGTTCACCATGGGGTTGGGGCGGGAGCTGACCAGTTTGGCGGTGTAGATGTTGACAACCGCGGGTGCGGCGATACGCACCGCATTGGCATAACTGACGGTTTCATAACCCAGCGGGTTGAAGCTGCTGGTGCCCGGCAGTACCCACCGATCCAGGATCAGCAAGGCCGCGAGCAGGCCGGCAATGGATGGCCAGACCAGGAATTTCAGCCTTTGCACACGATTGCCCTGTTCAGCCTGCTCGTATTCCTGTGCAAATCAGTCGATGTCGGGATCCGTCACGGACCTGGTCTTTTCCGCGGGGTCGGGGGATTTTTTGCGGTCGATGCCAAACTCCTCGTTGAGCATGCCTTTTTCCCCAGGTGAGGACTTTGGGGCGTAGTCCAGCGGCTGGCGGATGTCCGCCAGGTGTGCGGGAATCTCGGAGCTGTCACGGCTGTTTTCCAGGCGTTCCAGTGAAACCGGGCCGCGGCCCTGGCACAGGGTGCTGGCGCCTTTGGCCAGGTGGTTGTGGACGTCCCGGTAGCGCTCCGTCAGGTCGTTGAGCAGCGCTGCGGTATCGGTGAAATGCTCCACCACGTCATCCTCGTAGGCTTTCTTGTCCTGCAGGACCTGTTCGAGTTTGAGTTCAGCGTCCCGCAGGCGCTGCGCCGAGGCCGAACTGCGGCGCCCAAGCAGCAACCCCAGTCCCAGTCCCACTGCGAGCAGGGCGATACCTGCGGTGATTACGATGGTCAGGCTGTACTCGACAGATTCCACAGGCGGGTCCTCTTATACCGGCTAATTTAGAGACGCGGCAGTATAACCCCATGAGCCCGGCACTGTAACTAGAAGGTGCCCCCGTGTTCGGTCCGTGCCGGGCAGTGACTGTCCCGTGGCGCCGGCCGGAGCGTGCGCAGCTGCCCGTGGGCGGGGTACTTTGTTCGTGACACTGCACTGAGCTGTGGTTAAAGTGTGCCGCTTCCAACTTAACCGGACAGGGCGGGCCCCTGGTGAGCCTCGTTTCATGACCACTCCCTGGCAACGCTACCAGGCAGACCTGCAGCGGGATGATTTTTCCCACGATCCTGCCCAGGAGCAGGCCGTGAAGCTATTGCAGGACCTGTATGAGCGCCTGCTGGCGCGGCGGCGCCAGCGACGCGCAGGGATAGTGGGGTGGTTGCAGAAGCTGAGGGGGCTCTACGCGGAGCCGGAGGTCGGTTTGTACCTCTGGGGTGGTGTGGGCCGGGGTAAGACCTACCTTGTGGATACCTTTCACGAGTGCCTGCCCTTCCGGCAGAAAATGCGGGTGCACTTTCACCGCTTCATGCGGCGTGTTCACGAGGAATTGAAGAGCCTGGAAGGGGAGAAGGACCCGCTGCTGAAGGTTGCAGACCGGCTCGCCCGGGAGGCCGAGGTGATCTGCTTCGACGAGTTCTACGTGAGCGATATAGCCGACGCGATGATCCTTGGGGGGTTGATGGAGGCCCTTTTTTCCCGCGGGGTCACCCTCGTGGCGACCTCGAATATCGAACCTTCGAGACTGTACGAAAATGGTTTGCAGCGCCAGCGTTTCCTGCCCGCCATCGCCTTGGTCGAAAAGTATACGAAAGTGGTGAACGTCGATGCCGGTATCGACTACCGCCTGCGCACCCTGCAGCAGGCTGAGCTCTACCATTACCCCCTGGATGCGGCTGCCGACGACAGCCTGCGGGACAGCTTCGACAAGTTGGCCGCGCACCCGGGAAACCACTGGGAGAGAATGGAGGTGAATGGCCGGTATATCACCTGCCGTTGCCGCTCGGACGATGTGGGCTGGTTTGACTTTGCCGAGCTCTGCGACGGGCCCCGCTCGCAGAATGACTATATCGAGCTGTCCAGGATGTTCCACGCGGTGCTGGTGTCCGGGGTGCCCTGTTTCGGCCCCGATATGGATGACCAGGCCCGCCGCTTTATCAACCTGGTGGACGAATTTTACGACCGCAACGTCAAGCTGGTGATGGCAGCAGCGGCGCCATTGCTGGAGTTGTACGCCGGGGGGCGCCTGTCATTTGAATTCCAGCGGACGATTTCCCGCTTGCAGGAGATGCAGTCTTACGAGTACCTTGCCAGGGAGCACAAACCCTAGTGCCGTGTCGCCAATAATAGGCAACACTGCGCTGTGGTCCGGCTTGCGGGCGATCCTGGGTCGGGCAGGCGCTAAGTTGTGATTTTACATTGTTTTTTTTTGCTTGAAATAGCGTGTCCCATTGATTAGTATTCGCGCTCTCGAAATTGGAGCCCTCCAAGAGGCTGTTATTCATGAAAACTTATAGTGCCAAAGCAGGCGAAATCAACCACGACTGGTTCGTGGTGGACGCTGCCGACAAGACCCTGGGTCGCCTGGCGAGTGAAATTGCCCACCGTCTGCGTGGCAAGCACAAGCCCGAATATACCCCCCATGTGGACACCGGCGACTACATCGTGGTGGTCAACGCGGAAAAGATTCGCGTCACCGGTGCCAAGGCGAAGGACAAGATATATCATCACCACACGGGTTATCCCGGCGGTATCAAGTCAATGTCCTTCGAAAAACTGATTGAGAAGGCGCCTGAGCGCGTTATCCAGGGTGCGGTCAAGGGAATGCTGCCGCGCAATCCGCTGGGTCGCGCCATGTTCAAAAAGCTGAAAGTGTATGCAGGCACCGAGCACCCCCACGCAGCCCAGCAGCCTCAAGTACTGAACGTCTAACGGATATTATATATGTCAGCAACGCAATATTACGGAACCGGTCGTCGCAAGACCTCCACTGCCCGCGTTTTCATCAAGAACGGTGGTGGTAACATTACCGTCAACCATCGCCCGCTGGACGTGTACTTTGGTCGGGAAGTCGCGCGGATGATCGTGCGGCAGCCTCTGGAACTTGTTGATTTAAAAGACAAGTTCGACATCAACGTCACTGTTGTTGGCGGCGGAAGCTTTGGCCAGGCGGGCGCTATTCGCCACGGTATTACCCGCGCCCTGATGGAGTATGACGAATCCCTGCGGCCTTCGCTGCGCAGCGCGGGTTATGTCACCCGGGACGCCAGGGAAGTCGAGCGTAAGAAAGTCGGCCTGCGCAAGGCGCGCAAGCGTCCACAGTACTCCAAGCGCTAAGCGATGTGATATCCCGCGTGTCGCGCGGGATTCTCAGGAGAACCGGAAGCGCCCGGCTGTTGGTACAGCCCGGGCGTTTTTTTTTGCAGCCCGGGCAGCCTGGATCAACAGCGAAATCGCCTAGTAAACCCTTTGAAGTCAAAGGGTTTACCTTGTAAGAGCAGGGCAAAATCATTACCATTTCAACCTTTTTGGAAAGAGCTGAACCGACGGCGTAGAAGCGGCTGTGCAGGGGCGGGCAATCAGGAGAGAAAAGCATGAGTAGCGATGGCGTAAACTCCGGCAGGAGAAAATTCCTGACGGCGGCCACCAGTCTCGTCGGTGTGGCCGGCGTGGTGGGTGTTGCGGTTCCTTTCGTGGGGTCCTGGAACCCCTCGGCCAAGGCCAAGGCGGCCGGTGCGCCGGTCAAGGCGGACGTGAGCAAGCTCGAGCCCGGCCAGATGGTGGTGGTGGAATGGCGCGGCAAGCCGGTCTACGTGGTCAACCGCACCGAAAGCCAGCTGGAAGAACTGCCCAAGCTGAACGACCTGCTCAAGGATCCCGATTCACTGATCTCGGATCAGCCCGCATACATCAAGGGGACTGACCGCTCCATCAAGCCCAACCTGCTGGTGATCGTCGGATTATGCACCCACCTGGGTTGTGCCCCGAAATTCCGTCCTGACGTGGGCGCACCTGAGCTGTCAGTGGGTGGCACCGAATGGGAGGGGGGCTTTTTCTGCCCCTGTCACGGTTCCAAGTTCGACCTGTCCGGTCGCGTCTACGAGGGCGTCCCGGCTTCTTCAAACCTGGTGGTCCCCCCGTATACCTTCGAGGGAGATGATGTCCTGGTAATTGGCGTGGATTGGGAGGCTGCCTGATGATCAATATGCTTGTTGGATTACGCGACTGGGTTGATGCGCGCCTGCCCATCATGCGGGCCTGGAATACCCACATGGGGCAGTATTACGCTCCCAAGAACTTTAACTTCTGGTATTTCTTCGGTGTGCTCTCCCTGCTGGTGCTGGTCAACCAGTTGCTGACCGGTATCTGGCTCACCATGAGCTACAACCCGAGCCAGGAGGGGGCTTTTGCCTCTGTCGAATACATCATGCGCGATGTGGATTTCGGCTGGATTCTGCGCTACATGCACTCCACCGGCGCCTCCGCATTCTTCATCGTAGTGTACCTGCACATGTTCCGGGCCCTGTTGTACGGCTCTTACAAAAAGCCGCGTGAGTTGATCTGGATCTTCGGTATGCTGATCTTTATCGCACTGATGGCTGAGGCCTTCGTGGGCTATGTACTCCCCTGGGGGCAGATGTCCTACTGGGGTGCCCAGGTGATCATTTCGCTGTTTGGTGCCATCCCGGTAGTGGGTGACGACCTGGTCACCTGGATTCGTGGTGATTACCTCATCTCCGGTATCACGCTCAACCGCTTCTTTGCGCTGCACGTGGTGGCCCTGCCCATCGTTCTGTTGGCCCTGGTGGTATTGCACCTGCTGGCCCTGCACGAGGTTGGCTCGAACAACCCGGATGGTGTGGAAATCAAGAAAACCAAGGGCGCAGACGGCATCCCCCTGGACGGCGTGGCGTTTCACCCTTACTACACCGTGCATGACCTGCAGGCGATTGGCGTTTTCCTGTTTGTCTTTTGTGGGATCATTTTCTTCCTGCCCGAGATGGGAGGCTACTTCCTCGAGTATGCCAATTTCGAGGAAGCAAATTCCCTGAAGACGCCCGCGCACATCGCCCCGGTCTGGTATTTCACGCCGTTCTACTCGGTGTTGCGCGCTGTCCCGGACAAGTTCTGGGGCTTCGTCGCCTTCGCCGCCTCTGTCGCTATCCCGTTCCTCCTGCCCTGGCTGGATCGCAGCCCGGTAAACTCCTGGCGCTATCGCGGCAATATCACCAAGGTGATGCTGGTGGTATTTGTGGCTTCCTTCCTGATTCTCGGTGTGCTGGGCGTCAAGGCGCCAACACCGGCGCGGACCACGCTGGCGCAGATCTGCTCCATTATCTACTTCGGCTTCTTCCTGTTCATGCCGATCTGGAGTTCGCTGGACAAGACCAAGCCTGTGCCCAAGCGGGTCACCATGGACGGTGGTATCGGTGTGTGGGGCAGCCTGGCTGGCCTTGCCCTGATCCTGGCGCTGACCATACTGCCGCTCAAGGCAGTGGGGTCCGAGGCGGAATTCAACTGTGGCAGCATGGCCTGTGACGAGATCGAGGTAAACCCGCACGACAAGGCGTCCCTGCAAAGCGGGGCCAAGCTTTACATGAACTATTGCATGGGTTGCCACTCGCTGAAATACGCCCGATACACCAGGGTGGCGACCGACCTGGGTATTCCGGAAGACCTGTTCATGGCCAACCTGGTGTCCGATCCCGACACCAGGATCGGTGAGCTGATGGATAACGCGATGGACGATCGCACCGCCAAGGTGTGGTTCGGCGCGAATCCTCCGGACCTTACCCTGGTATCCAGGGCCCGCCAGCCAGAGTGGCTCTACACGTATTTGCGCACGTTTTATAAAGACCCTACACGCCCTTACGGCGTGAACAACAAGGTTTTCAAGGACGTGGGTATGCCCCATGTGCTGCTGGAGCTGCAGGGCATGCCCGAATGCGCCATGGGCCCTGTCACCGCGCATAACGGCGGTGTAAAGCGCGACCCCCTGACCGGGCAGGATATCCTGGAAGATCCCTGCGGCCGTTTCAGCATCAACACCGCCGGCAAGATGACGCCAGAGGAGTTTGATGGCGCCGTCTACGACCTGGTCAATTTCCTCGCCTACATGGCGGAGCCTGTGGTGGCTGACCGGCATCGAATCGGCACCTTTGTGCTGCTGTTTATAACATTGTTTTTCGTATTTGCCTGGTTGCTCAACAGGGAATACTGGAAAGACGTACATTGATCCTGAGTGATCGATAGCTGCAGCGCGGCAGCTTGCCGCGCTGTGTCGTTTTACCCAAGAAATAACTGAGGAATCCCCCGATGGGTGTTGTGGCTAAGCGGTCTTCAATGACCTTTTTCTCCGATAACACGAGCCAGTACAGTCATCGTGTTCGTATCGTGCTGGCTGAGAAGGGCGTGACGGTCGATCTGATCGAATCAGATGCAGCCCATCCGCCGGCCGAGCTCGCCGATCTCAACCCCTACAACAGCCTGCCGACCCTGGTCGACCGGGAACTGGTGTTGTATGAATCCAAGGTCATGATGGAGTACCTCGACGAGCGCTTTCCACACCCGCCATTGCTGCCTGTCTACCCCGTGGCCCGGGCTGAAAGTCGCCTCTATATTCATCGCATCGAGAAAGACTGGTGCAGCCTGGTGGATTCCATCCTGCATTCGCGCAGTGACAACGTGGTGAAAAAGTCCACCAAGGAATTGCGCGAGAGCATCATGGGAATAGCGCCGATCTTTGCGGAGAAGCCATTTTTCATGAGCGATGAATTCACCCTGGTGGATTGCTGCCTTGCACCGATCCTGTGGCGCTTGCCCTCCCTGGGGATCGATATCCGTTCCAGCAAGCAGTCCAAGCCACTGCTCGCGTATATGGACTCCCTGTTTAACCGTGATTCATTCCAGGAGAGCCTGACCGAACAGGAGCGGGAGATGCGCCTGTAAGGGCGCGTTTGCAGCAGGACAGGGATAGCTAATGACGCCCAGTCGCCCCTATATCATGCGCGCACTGTACGAGTGGATCGTGGATAACGACTGCACGCCCTACGTGCTGGTGGATGCCACCATCGCCGATGTGATGGTACCGCAGCAGTTTGTAAAAGACGGCCAGATCGTGCTCAATATTTCGCCGGGCGCGGTAATGGACCTGAACATCGGTAACGACGCGGTGGCCTTCAACGGCCGTTTCGGTGGAGTGGCGACCGATATCTACGTCCCGATTGTTGCCGTGGTGGGCATCTATGCCCGGGAGAATGGCCAGGGCATGGTATTTGAACCGGAGGAACCTGGCACGCCGCCGGAAGAACCGCCTCCGGACCCGATAAAGCCCAGGGGTGGTCCCGCTCTCAAGATCGTCAAGTAAGGCTCAGGGCGGCCGATCTCGCCGTGCTTCATTCCCCGTGGTAGCCGCCAAATAAGCTATGCTCGATCAGCTGGCACAGGCACTGAATCGTCATCGTGTGCAACTCGACAACCCGCGGGCGTCGCACGCTGTCGATGCAGATCCCCGCATCGCCAGGGCCAAGCAGTGTGCCAAATTCACCATCCGTCGCGTTCGACAGGGCCACCACGGCCATGCCCCGTTCATGTGCAGCCTGCACTGCCTGTAGCAGATTATTGGCTTCCCCGTCACTGCTGATGCACAGCAGGACATCTCCCGCCTGGCCCAGGGCGCGCAATTGCCGGGCATAGATATCCGAGAGGCCGCCAGCGTGGGCAATGGCGGTCAGGATGGTGCCGTCGCTGTTCAGGGCCAGTGCCGGTAACGCGGGTCGGTCGTGTTCGAGCCGGCTGAGCAGGTTGCTGGTAAACAGTTGTGCCAGGGCACCGTCCACGCCGTTGCCGCAGGCGATGATTTTTCGATCCTCCAGCAAGGCCCTGGCCATGATTTCGCTGGCGCGACCCAGGGGTTCTGCGATGGTGTCGACCGATGCCGCGATGGTTTCGATAGTGCTCTGGAAACTGTCGGAGATGATCTGGTAGTAGTCCATGTATTGGGTTCCGGGCGGCCTGTATCAGGCGGTAAATGCCCCGGGAATCCAGCGGATCTCGAGACTGTGGCCCGATTGTCGCGGCTCGAAGGCGATTACGTCAAATCGGCAGGGCAGGTGGCGCAGGTCGGGATGGCGTTGCAGGAACAGCTGGGCGGTGCGTAGTATGCGCTGTTGCTTGCGCCGGTCGACGGAACCGGCTGCGGTGTTAAAGGCGCGGTTGCTGCGCGCCCTGACCTCCAGGAAAACCAGGTGTTCACGATCTCTGGCGATGATATCGATTTCCCCTGTTCTGGCGCTGAAATTTCTCGCCACCAGCTGCATTCCGCGCTCACCCAGCCACCTGGCCGCGCGGTCCTCGTAATCTTCTCCCGAAAAAGCCATGCCCGGGTCCCATGTTGGCTGCAGACCCGGGCAGTCTAGCTACTCGGGCTTGATAGCGCCTTCATCAAATGTGCTCAATACCAGTTCGCGCTGGATATGCAGTTGCGGATTCATGCTCAGCAGCCCGGTATTCCCTCGCATCAGCGCGTCGGCACCGCCCTGTAACTGCCGGAACTGTGACTGGACAAGGAATGCATCCGCACCCAGTGCATTGAGGCGGGTGTAGCTGTCGGCTCCGGTATTGCCCTGGGTCAGGGCTTGTTTGAGCTCGGGGTTCTTACCCAGTAACCACGGTGTCTCGACCAGGTTGATGCCGTCGAGGTCGCTATCCCTGGGATCCGGGGCACCACCGTAGACGCTGGAGGTGGCGTATACCGGCACCGCGCCGGCATAGTGGAATGCGAGCAGGGGCTTGAGTGAGCGCGCCTCCGCGCCATTGCTGCTGAGCAGGAATATGGCGTCTATATCCTGGCGACGGCGGGCGTTGTACTCGATATTGGTTCCCATGAATTCCTGCACCGCCCGGGCTCTCGATTCACTGGCGGGGATATCAAGCGCGTCTTTTACCGTGGTCGAGTAGTCCTCACGCCCGCTGTAAGCGACACTGTCAGCAACGGTACCGCCCAGTTGCTGCCAGCGGTCCAGAAGTGCCTGTGCGACTTTACTGCCCCAGTCCCCCCGGGGCCGGATGACCAGGGCCCTGCGGGCCCCCTTGCCAAATGCCTGCTCGGCAATGTCGCGAGCTTCGTCTTCCGGGGCCAGTGCGAACTGCACCAGCGCGCTGGTCCCCTGGGCCGGGGCGGTACCGTCGTCCAGTCGATTGAGGGCGAGCACCGGGATGGGTCTTTCCTGCCTGGCGCCAAGTTCTGCCACCGCCTGTTTGCTCAAGGGCCCCACGACGATATTGGCACCCTGTGCCAGGGCGGTGTCATAGGCGGTGTTGCTGGATCCCAGGCTGTCCTGGTCGAGCACCAGGATCTCGTACTGCGCACCACCGCTTTCATGCGATGCGTAGTAGCTTGCGAGGTAGCCATCCCGCACCGCGCGACCCGCGGGCGCCAGCCGGCCGCTTAACGGCAATATCAGGGCCACCTTCTTTACCGGATCCGGTGCGCCGAGCACATAGGCCAGGCCTCCCGGCAGTGGATTGGCAGCGGGGTGTTGCGGGTTATTCTGCTGCCACAGGGGCAGGCTTTCCATCTGGGCGGCCAGCGGTGCCCGGGTCAGCAGCGCCAGCTCAAGCCAGCGTTGCCACTGGGGATCGCTGGCGGATTGAGTGGCCGCTTCGAGCGCGTCCGTATCGAGCCGCTGCAGGTCGTGCCAGACGCTGCGCTTGAGCGCGGGGGCGTCTGCCGCAAGCGCGAGCCGCAAAACTTCATCCCCGAGCCGCGCACTCTCCAGGTAATCGCCCGACATGCCAACGATGTGGCGTCGTAGATTGAGAATCCGGTAGCGCTGTGCCGTGTTCATGGCCGGGTCGTTGAGCGTGTCCAGCAGTGCCAGGGCCTCGGCCTGCCGGCCCCGGATGTAGGCGATGCGGGCCTGCAGGTAGCCCAGGTAGATAGCGTCCGTCGCGCTCATGCCATCGGCCGGGAGGGTCGCCATTACCTCGCTTGCGGGCATCCACTGGTTTTGCGCCAGCAGTTGGTCTGCCTTGAGAAGCTGGGCGTTGTAGGCGCTGGGTGGAAGCGCCAGGTCCGCCTTGGGCTGCACCACCGGCTTTGGTTTCTCGACAACCGGCGGGGGTGTTGGTTCCGGCGCCTTGACAGGCTCGCTGCCACAGCCCCACAGCCCCAACAGGGCTATGGTGAGGCAGAGTTGCGCGCTGCGCGGTGCTTGGCTGGTGCGGGTGTGTCTCATGCTATGCTTTACCGGTTGGTTGTTTTGAAGTGGGTCTGCCCTGTTGTGGGTAGACATTATAAGGGGAAACTGTGGAATCCTGTCTTTATGTTGTGGCGACACCCATCGGTAATCTTGACGATTTTTCCGTCCGGGCGGTGGATATCCTGCGAGGCGCGGACCTTATCGCCGCCGAGGATACCCGCCACAGCCAGCGATTGCTGCAACATTATGCTATAGCGACGCCGGTTATGGCATACCACGACCACAGCGACGATCGCGCGGTCGGTAAAATCCTTGCCTGCCTTACCGGCGGCGGCGCCGTTGCACTGGTGTCGGATGCCGGCACTCCACTCATATCCGACCCGGGCTATCGGCTGGTGCGGGCCATTCAGGATGCCGGCTTTCCGGTGCGCCCGATTCCCGGCGCCTGTGCCGCGGTGGCGGCGCTGAGCGTCTCGGGCCTGGCCACAGACCGTTTCCTGTTTGAAGGCTTTTTGCCCGCCCGTGCCGCTGCCAGGGACAGCCGTCTTGCCGGCCTGGCCGGGGAAGCGGCCACCGTGATTT
Organism: Haliea sp.; assembly: GCA_024642245.1. Taxonomy (GTDB): domain Bacteria; phylum Pseudomonadota; class Gammaproteobacteria; order Pseudomonadales; family Halieaceae; genus JARRPM01. The sequence goes on along the minus strand of JAHEBM010000024.1, from coordinate 23,358 downwards.
TTTATGAGGCCCCCCACCGGGTACTTGAGAGCCTTGCGGCGATGGCCGCGGCTTTTGGCCCCGAGCGGGAAGCGGTGCTGGCCAGGGAGGTGACCAAGACCTTCGAGACCATCAGGCGCGGCAGCCTAGCGGAACTGCTGGCCTTTGTCAGTGCCGATGATAACCAGCAAAAGGGCGAGATCGTCCTGCTGGTTGCGGGCGCCCGGGCCAATACCAGCGAGGTGACGGAAGAGGTCGGGGCCCTGCTGCGGCGCCTGGCCCGGGAGTTGCCAGCCAAGACCGCGGCGGCCGTGGTGGCCGATCATACCGGTTTGCGCAAGAGAGTTCTGTATGACTATCTGCTGGCCCACAAGGAAAAATAGCCGGGTACGGCGGCCATCGTGGTGGCGGCTGGCGAGGTGTAGGCCCGTCTTCACTTTTCCCGGAAAACCTTGTTCTTGCGAGCCCGTGGGGTTAGTCTTCGCGCCGAGTCGGTCAGGCGATCGCTTCCGTTGCGCCTTCGGGTGGACGGGGGAGGAAAGTCCGGGCTCCGCAGGGCAGAGTGCCAGGTAACACCTGGGGGGCGAGAGCCTACGGAAAGTGCAACAGAGAGCATACCGCCCAAAAATGGGGCAAGTCCCCATTTGAGTGCCATTCGTGGCTGGGTAAGGCTGAAATGGTGCGGTAAGAGCGCACCGCGCGACTGGTAACAGGCGTGGCGATGGTAAACCCCACTCGGAGCAAGACCAAATAGGAATCCGTCAGCTGTGGCCCGCAGTGGATTCGGGTAGGTCGCTACAGGCAGGTGGTGACACCTGTCGCAGATGAATGATCGTCCACGACAGAACCCGGCTTATCGACCGACTCTTTTTCTTTTGCGCGGGCATCCCCGGAGGCTGCGCCGCGCCGCACCCGGGGGCGGATTTTCCACCCCGGATTTCCCCCCTTTGCCGTGACCGATGCGTCCTTTTTGCACTGGCTCGCCGCCCTGTAGAACGCAGGCTGTGGCGGGGTGTCCGATTGACGCCCGTCTTATACTTTTTCCTGCTAAGAAGAACCAAAATAAATAGAAAAATAAACTGTAAGTTAATGTAGATCCTCAACAACCTTCCTTACTGTTCTGTTTTGTCCCGTTATTTCCCGTGATAGACCCCCTGGAAAGTTGCCGGCTCCCTGCCGGAAACCACGCTAATTAGCTGAAATTAAAACGTTTTTTTCTCAGGGCGGCTTGACACTTTCTCGGCGTGGGTCCTATAGTGTCGAAAAGTGGAAATAAGTGGAGTTATCTGGCTTTTAGTGGGTTTAAAGGCCGGGTGAGTGGGGAAAATCGGGATGTTTCGCGGAGTACAGTACATCAACATGGACGCGAAAGGTCGGCTGGCTATGCCGGCCCGCCAGCGCGAGCCCCTGTTGAGTGAGTGCGCGGGCCGGATCGTGGTAACCATTGACACCCAGTCCGCCTGCCTTGCGATCTACCCCCTGCCCGAGTGGGAGCGTATCGAGAAGGCTATCCAGGGTTTGCCCGCCCTCAAACCCGCGGTGAAGCGCTTCCAGCGCCTGATGCTGGGCTATGCCACTGACCTGGAACTGGATGGCAATGGCCGCATGTTGCTGCCCCAGCCCCTGCGCGAATACGCGCAGCTGGACAAGAAGCTGGTGCTGGTGGGTCAGGGTAACAAGCTTGAATTGTGGTCCGAGTCCCTGTGGCTGGCCGAGCGTGACCAGGCATTGCTGGATTCCGGCGCCGAGGCGGAGCTGCCAGAAGAATTAATGTCGCTGACCCTGTAGGTGAGTGCAATGCATCAGACAGTCCTGTTGCGAGAGGCCGTAGATGCTCTGGTAACCAACCCCGCTGGTTTTTATGTCGACGGGACCTTCGGGCGCGGCGGGCACAGCCGCTACCTGTTGGAGAAACTCGATGCCGGTGGCCGACTGCTGGGTGTGGACAAGGATCCCGCCGCGCAGGCTGCAGCGCAGCAGCTGGCAGGTGCCGAGTCGCGATTCGAGTTTTTTCACGGATCCTTTGCGGAACTCCCCGCGCAACTGCGGCGCATGGGAATAGAGGCGGTCGATGGCATTCTCCTGGACCTGGGTGTGTCGAGCCCGCAGCTGGATGACGGCACCCGGGGCTTCAGTTTCCTGCAGGACGGCCCCCTGGACATGCGCATGGATACCACCCGCGGTGAAACCGCCGCGCAGTGGTTATCCCACGCCGGGACCGAGGAGATCGCCCTGGTGTTGAAGGAGTATGGCGAAGAGCGGTTTTCCCGCCGCATCGCGGCGGCCATCGTGGCGGCCAGGGGTGTAGAGGCCATTACCTCGACCGCGCGGCTGGCCCGGGTGGTCAGCGAGGCCAATCCCAAGTGGGAGAAGCATAAGCATCCGGCCACGCGTGCCTTCCAGGCCATACGGATCAAGGTAAACCGCGAGCTGGTCGACCTGCAGGAGCTGCTGGCTGGTGCCCTGGACCTGTTGCGCGTGGGCGGGCGCCTCGTGGTGATCAGTTTTCACTCCCTGGAAGACCGGCTGGTCAAGCGCTACATGCGGGATATGTCCCGCGGAGAGCAGTTTCCGCCGGGTGTTCCGGTGCGGGATGACGCGCTGAACAGGCGTATGAAACTTGTCGGGAAAGCGGTGCGTGCCAGCGCCGCGGAAGTGGCGGGCAATGTTCGCTCCCGCAGCGCGATCATGCGCGTTGCCGAAAAGATCAGCTGACCGGTGGTCGGCATGAAGTTGGGTAATTGAGGTTATGGTGACAGGGGCGTCAACAGTAGAGACAGGCGTTGCTGGCCGCAGGGTCGCGTGGATGAGCGCCGTTGTCACCTTGCTCATACTGTTCTCCACCTTCGCTGTGATACACACCACCCACGCCTGCCGCGCCCTGTACGCGCGCCTGCAGGAGCTGGAGTCCTCCCAGTGGTACCTGCAGGAAGACTATGGCCGTCTGCTGCTGGAGCACAGTACCTGGGCATCCCATTACCGGGTTGAGAAAGTGGCGGAAGAGGAACTCGGCATGCAGGCGCCCGGGCTGGCCCAGCTCAAGGTGGTGCCGCGGTGAAGCGCGCTGCGGAAAAAAAGCCCGAAGCGCTGATTCGCTTTTACCTGGTAGTGGCGGTGCTGGGCATCCTGCTCGCCCTGCTGGTGGGACGTGTCCTGTCGCTGCAGATCATCGATACGGAGCGCGGGTACGAGTTCCTGCAGGACCAGGGCGCCATGCGCTCAGTGCGCACCGCGGAAATTCCCGCCTATCGCGGGGTCATCACCGATCGCCGGGGCGAGCCGCTGGCGGTCAGTACGCCGGTCATTTCCATATGGGCCAACCCCTCGGTGCTGACGGGCTCGGAACGCTTGCCGGAACTGGCCCGGGCCCTGGGCGTGGAGCTGTCCGCGCTGAACGACCGTCTTGCGCACTACCAGGGCAAGCAGTTCATGTACCTGCAGCGTCATATGGTGCCCGCGGATGCGCGGGAAGTCCTGGCACTCAAGATCAGGGGCGTCAGCGGTGAGCGCGAATATCGCCGCTTTTACCCGGCAGGGGAGGTGGCCTCCCAGCTGATCGGTTTCACCAACGTGGACGACCAGGGGATCTCGGGCCTGGAGTTGGCCTATGACGATTGGCTGAAGGGTGTTCCCGGCAAGAAAAAGTACATCAAGGACCTGCACGGCGAGGTGGTCAGGGATATCGGCGTGCTGGAGCCGGCGCAGCCGGGCAAGGACCTGACCCTGAGTATCGACCTGCGCCTGCAGTACCTGCAGCATCGCGAGTTGCGCAAGGCAGTCACCGCGATTGGCGCGGAATCGGGCTCCATCGTGACCCTGGACGCTCACACCGGGGAAATTCTCGCGATGGTGAATTTCCCGGCCTACAACCCCAACAGCAGCAAGGGCGCCGATCCGGCCAGCATGCGCAACCGCGCGATGACGGACGTGTACGAGCCCGGTTCCACCATGAAAACACTGACCCTGGTGGCGGCACTGGAGAGCGGGCGCTTTACCACCACCACGATGATCGACACGTCGCCCGGGCGTATCCGTGTCGGACCCAAGGTCTACCCCGACCCGCGCAACTACGGCCTGATCTCGGTGTCGCGGGTTATCGAGAAGTCCAGCCAGGTGGGTGTGACCAAGATCGCCCTCGACCTCGGACACGAGCCGATACGCGAGGTATTTAACCGTTTTGGTATCGGCCACGCTCCGGGTACCGGTTTCCCCGGGGAGAGCGCCGGAACCCTGCCCGACCGGGTGCGCTGGTACGCCACGGAAAAAGTGTCCCTGGCGTTCGGGTACGGTATCTCCGCGACGCCGCTGCAGCTGGCGCGGGCCTATAGCGTGTTTGCCAACGACGGTGTGCAGGAGCCGGTCTCCCTGCTGGCACTGGAAGGTAAGGCGCCAGAGGGCGAACGTATCGTCTCCAGCCAGATTGCCCGCGAGGTACTGGGTGTCCTGCACGCGGTTACCGGGGACGAGGGAACGGCGCGCAAGGCCCGCGTTCCGGGTTATCTCGTGGGCGGCAAGACCGGAACGGTTCACAAGGTAGGGCCCCGAGGTTACTTGGCCGACCAGTACGTGGCCTGGTTTGCCGGCGTCGCACCTGTCGACAATCCCCGTATTGTCACCGTGGTCGTTATCAATGATCCCAAGGGGGCGGCGTACGGCGGCGGGGCAGTTGCTGCACCGGTATTTTCCTCGGTCACCCAGGGTGCGCTGCGATTGTTGAATGTGCCACCCACAGAAATTGAGGCAGTGGCCTCGGCGCCGGCAACCGCCGGTACGAGGGGGCCGGCATGATGGTGTCCGGCAGCGCTGCGGCGCAAGCCCTGCCCCTGGCCGAAGTGCTTGGGCTCCCCGGTTGCATTGGTGGCGATACGCTGATTCATGGCCTGCAGCTTGACAGTCGCAAGGTGCGCAGCGGTGACCTGTTTCTGGCCGTGCCGGGGGATGTCCACGACGGGCGCCAGTTTATCGAGCAGGCCGTGGCCAACGGCGCTGCTGCGGTGGTTGCCGAGGCGCCGGTGGCAGGGTTTGTCGATGAATTGCCGGTGCCGCTGGTAGAGATTCCCGAACTGCGCTTTGACATGGGTGTTATGGCCGCACGTTTTTTCGGCTACCCCAGCAGGGCTCTACACATGGTGGGTGTGACCGGCACGAACGGTAAAACCACGACCAGTCGCCTGGTAGCCCAACTGGGTCGTTCGCTGGGTAAGGCTTGCGGGGTGATAGGCACCCTGGGGTCGACCCTTGATGACAGCGTCGTGGATGCGGCCAATACCACGCCCGACGCTGTCTCGCTGCAGTTCCAGCTGGCGCAGTGGCGTGACCAGGGTGTGCAGGCCGTGAGCATGGAGGTCTCTTCCCACGCACTGGTCCAGGGTCGCGTCAACGGTGTGGAGTTTGAGACGGCCATCTATACCAACCTGTCCCACGATCACCTGGATTACCACGGCAGCATGGACGCCTACGGGCGCGCCAAGTTGCAATTGTTCTGCGGTGAGCACCTGCGCCACGCGGTCGTCAATCTCGATGATGAATACGCCGACCAGGTGCTGGCCGCGGTGGGCGAGGGCGTCCGGGTACTGACCTATTCGACCAGCCGGTCCGATGCCGACATACGCGTAAAGAACACCCGCTTCAGCGCGAGTGGTGTCGAAGGTGAATTGCACACACCCTGGGGTAGCGGCGCTTTCAGCAGTCCGCTCCCGGGAGAGTTCAATCTTGCCAACCTGGCCGCAGCGGTGACCGCCGTGGTGCTTGCCGGTGAGGATTTACTGGCCGTGCTGGAGGCGGTTTCACGCCTGCAACCGGTCGCGGGGCGCATGCAGGCCATTCCCAATGAGGTGGGTGTGCAGGTGATTGTCGATTACGCCCATACGCCCGACGCGCTGGAGAAGGTGCTGGCTGCATTGAAGTCCCACGTGAGCGGTAAGCTGGTGACGGTATTTGGCTGCGGAGGCGATCGCGACCGGGCCAAGCGGCAGCTGATGGGCCGGGTGGCCAGCCAGTATTCCGATCGCGTCATCGTCACCAGCGATAACCCACGCAGCGAAGATCCCGCCGCCATCCTGGCGGAGATAGCCGCCGGCTGTAGCGGCGACTTCAGCCTTGTGGTCGACCGCGCCCGGGCTATCGCAGGGGCGATCGCCGATGTGGAAGCCGGTGACTGCGTGGTCATCGCTGGCAAGGGGCACGAGGACTACCAGATTATCGAGGGCGAGCGGCGCCACTTCAGCGATGTGGAACACGCGCGCTCTGCCCTGGCCATGAGGGCTGCCTCATGATGCGCCCAATGACCTTGTCCGAACTGGTGGCACCCCTGCAGGCCAGCCTCGTGGGACCGGACCGGCAGTTCCACACGGTTACCACCGACAGTCGCAATGTGACCAGCGGTGAGCTTTTCGTCGCCTTGCGCGGGGACAACTTTGACGGTCACGATTTTCTGGGCCAGGTAGCCGCCGCAGGTGCCGCGGCTGCACTGGTTAGTCAGCCCACCGATGCGGACCTGCCCTGCCTCCGGGTGGAGGATACCCAGCGCGCACTGGGGCGGCTGGGGGCCTATAACCGTGCCCTTTTCAAGGGACCGCTGGTGGCCATTACCGGCAGCAGTGGTAAGACCACCGTGAAGAATATGGTGCGCTCCGTACTTGCGAGGAAGGGCCGGACACTGGCGACCGAGGGCAATCTCAATAACGAGATCGGTGTGCCGCTTACCTTGCTGGCCCTGGAGCCCGGGGTCGAGTACGCGGTGGTGGAGATGGGCGCGGCCAAGGCCGGTGACATTGCCTGGTTGTGCGAGCTGGGCAGGCCCACTGTGGCGCTGTTGCTCAATGCCATGCCGGCGCACCTGCAGGGTTTCGGGACAGTGGATGACGTGGCTGGCGCCAAGGGCGAGATTTTCGATGCGCTCGGCAGCGGCGATGTCGCCGTTATCAATGCCGACCTGCCCTGGGCCCAGGCATGGCGGGATCGGGCCGGTGACGCCAGGGTGATTGATTTTGGCCTGCAGGCCCCGGCGGCCGTTACGGCGACTGCAGTGCAGTCGCGCGGGGTCAAGGGCATCAGCTTCACCGCGGTGACGCCACAGGGCGATATGGCGGTGACACTGTCCCTGCCGGGTGGGCACAACGTGGCCAATGCGCTGGCGGCCACAGCGGTGGGCCTGGCCTGTGGCCTCGCGCTGGACGAAATCCGGGCGGGACTGGAGTCGGTGCAACCCACGGCGGGGCGCCTCGCCACGGCGCTCTCACCCACTGGCGCCACGGTTATCGATGATTGCTATAACGCAAACCCGGGTTCTGTTCGCGCCGCCATAGCGATGCTGTCGGGTTGCGAGGGACGGCGCACCCTGGTGCTGGGCGCCATGAGGGAGCTGGGGCCGACCAGTGATGCCCTGCACCGGGAGATCGGTGAGTACGCCCGCGCCTCGGGTATCGAGCGTTTCTGGGGCGTGGGTCCCGAGTTGCAGTGTGCACTGGACGCCTTTGGCTCGGGCGGGCGCTGGTTTGAAAACTGTGAAGCCCTTGTCGCAGCCCTGGATGGCGAATTCGGTCCGGACGACATGGTGCTTGTGAAAGGCTCCCGCAGCGCACGCATGGAGCGCGTATTGTACGCATTGCTGGCCGCAGCGCCGGCGGGAGAGGCCTGAGTATGTTGTTATTCCTGGCAGAGTACCTCGGCCAGTACCACAAGGCCTTCCTCGTGTTCCAGTACCTGACCCTGCGCGGCATCCTGGCGGCCGGGACGGCCCTGGCAATATCACTGCTGGTCGGGCCGGCGATGATCCGTCGGCTGAACTATTACCAGGTGGGCCAGTCGGTGCGCGACGACGGACCCAAGAGCCACCTCAGCAAGGCCGGCACGCCTACCATGGGAGGTGCGCTGATCCTGGTGGCTATCGCAATAGCCAGCGTGTTGTGGGGCGACCTGCGCAATCCCTACCTGTGGATTGCGATGCTGGTTACCGCCGTATTTGGCGCGGTGGGCTGGGTGGATGATTACCGCAAGGTGGTGGAGCGGGATTCCCGCGGCCTGCCCGCGCGCTGGAAGTATTTCTGGCAGTCGGTCGCCGGCCTGTGCGCCGCACTCTATCTGTTTATTGCCTTCGATACGCCGGTGACTACCGAGTTATACATACCGTTTTTCAAGGACTTTGCCTGGGGCATGGGCTTCCTGTTCGTGCCCTTTGCCTATTTCGTCATCGTCGGGGCGAGCAATGCGGTCAACCTGACCGACGGGCTCGACGGGCTCGCCATTTTGCCAACGGTGATGGTGGGCACGGCGCTCGGCATCATAGCCTACCTTGTGGGACATGCGGATTTTGCCAAATACCTGCATATCCCGTACGTCGCCGGCAGCGGCGAGCTGGCCGTATTCTGTGGCGCTATCGCCGGTGCGGGGCTGGGCTTCCTGTGGTTCAACACCTATCCCGCCCAGGTTTTCATGGGTGATGTGGGCGCGCTGGCCCTGGGCGCCGCGCTGGGAACCGTGGCCGTTATCACGCGCCACGAGATCGTATTTTTCATCATGGGTGGCATTTTCGTTCTGGAGACTGTCTCCGTCATTCTGCAGGTCGCTTCATTCAAGCTGACCGGGCGGCGGATATTTCGCATGGCCCCCATTCATCACCACTTCGAGCTGAAGGGGTGGCCGGAGCCGCGTGTCATCGTGCGGTTCTGGATTATCACGGTGATGCTGGTCCTGTTTGGGCTGGCGACACTGAAGTTGCGCTAACAGGGTGATCTCGAACGTGGCAAAGGGAGTGATTGCAAGCAGTGTGAACCGGGTTGTGGTGGGCCTGGGTGTCACCGGTTTGTCCTGCGCGCGCTACTTTCACCGGCGGGGCCTGCCCTTCAGCATGCTCGATACCCGTCCCGATGCGCCTGGCCTCGCGGCGTTTCGTGCCGAAATGCCCGACGTGCCGGTCTACGCCGGCGTGTACCCCCTCGAGGTGGTGACCAGTGCCACCGAGCTGGTTGTCAGTCCCGGCGTCGCCATGGATGCGGCGGTAGTGGAGCAGGCCCGTGCCGCCGGGGTCGCAGTGGTGGGCGACATCGACCTGTTTGTGCGCGAGGCCGCGGCACCGGTGGTGGGGATCACCGGTTCCAACGCGAAGTCTACCGTCACCGAGCTCGTGGGCCAGATGGCGCGTGACGCGGCACTGGACGTCGGGGTTGGGGGTAATCTTGGCACGCCGGCACTGGACCTGCTTGATGCTGCCCGGGCACTTTATGTGCTGGAGTTGTCGAGCTTCCAGCTGGAACGGGCAGGCGATCTCAACCTGGAGGTGGCCGCGGTTCTCAATATCAGCCCCGACCATCTCGACCGGCACGGCTCCATGCCTCGCTACCACCAGGCCAAGCACCGGATCTTCCGTGGCTGCCGCAAGGCCGTGGTGAACCGTGACGACCCATTGACCATTCCGCTGGTGGGTCCGGATGTCGAGGTGATCAGCTGGCGGATGGGACGGCCTGAGCTGGGGGGATTTGGTCTTGAGACCGCGGACGGGCAGGAGTACCTCTGTCACGGTTTTGAGCCAGTGGTCGCCAGTCGGGAGCTCGGGCTGGTGGGGCGCCACAATGTGGCCAACGCGCTGGCCGCCCTGGCGCTGGGTTTTGCGGCGGGGCTGCCGGTCTCTGGTATGGCGCAGACCCTGCGGCAGTTCCGGGGCCTGCCGCACCGCTGCCAGCGGGTCGCGGAAATATCCGGCGTCAGCTATGTGAACGATTCCAAGGGCACCAATACAGGTGCAACAATCGCCGCCCTGGAAGGGATGGGCGAGGCGCGCAATATCCTGCTGATTGCCGGCGGCCAGGGTAAGGGTGCCGACTTTACCCAGCTCCAGCCAGCGGTAGCGAGCCACTGCAAGCAGCTGTTGCTGCTCGGGGAAGACGCCCCGCAGATGGAAGTCGCGCTGCGCGATTGCGCCCCCGTGTCGAGGGTGGGCTCCATGGAAGAAGCGGTGACACTTGCCGCCTCGCTGGCAGCACCCGGTGACGTGGTGCTGTTGTCTCCCGCCTGTGCCAGTTTTGATATGTTCGCCGGTTACGCAAACCGGGGCGAGGTGTTCTGCAGGGCAGTGGCGCAGTTGCAGGGGCAATCGCTATGAGTGCCTACCGGCCCGCTGCCACGGTTTCTACCGCCCCCGATATGTTCCTGGCCCTGCCGGGCCTGGCCCTGTTGCTGGTCGGTCTGGTGGCCATCAGCTCCGCTTCTATCGAGTACGCCGACTGGCACTACCAGAATCCCTGGTATCACACAGAACGCCATCTGGTGTACTTGTTGCTGGGCGTGGGCGCGGGGGTCATGGCGTACCGGGTTTCGCCAAAATTCTGGCTGGATACGGGTTGGGTGTGGCTTTTTGTGGCGCTGGCGCTGCTTATCCTGGTGCTGATACCGGGCATCGGTCGCGAGGTGAACGGCAGCCAGCGCTGGTTGCCCCTTGGCCCGTTTACCCTGCAGCCCTCCGAGTTCGCGAAAATGGCCATGGTGATTTACCTGGCCGGCTACATGGTGCGCAGGGAGCATGAAGTGCGCAATCACTGGCAGGGTTTTCTCAAGCCCATGGCCGTGCTGTTCGCGGCGACCCTGCTGCTGATGATCGAGCCGGACTTCGGTGCCACGGTAATTGTGGCGGGCAGCGCCTTCGGCATGTTGTTCCTCGCCGGGGTGAAGCTGGGGCATTTTCTGTTGGTTTCGGGTGGCGCGCTTGCAGCTGGGCTGGTGCTGGTGGTGAGTGCGCCCTATCGGCTCAAACGACTCACCGCGTATACCGACCCCTGGGCGGACCCCTTTGATACGGGCTTCCAGCTCACCCAGTCACTGATTGCTTTCGGTCGCGGCGAGTGGTTCGGGGTGGGCCTGGGTAACAGTGTGCAGAAACTGTTCTACCTCCCCGAAGCCCATACGGACTTCGTATTCTCTATCTGGGCGGAGGAAACCGGCTTTGTCGGCGCGCTGGCGGTGATCGCGCTGTATGTCGCCCTGATCGGCCGCATTCTCTGGGTGGGTCGCACCACCCTCGCTGCGGGTAATCCTTTTGGCGCCTATATCTGTTACGGCGTCGCCCTGGTGTTCTCCGGGCAAGCCTTCGTGAATATGGGTGTGAGCTCCGGGCTGCTGCCGACCAAGGGCCTGACGCTTCCCTTTGTGAGTTACGGCGGTACCAGCCTGGTCGTGTGTTGCTGCATGCTCGCGCTGGTGCTGCGCATTGATCGCGACACCCGCCTGCAGGGGAGGCCCAAGTGACGGCTCCCCTGGTGTTGATGACAGCCGGCGGTACCGGCGGCCATGTCTACCCGGCCCTGGCCGTTGCCAGCGAACTTATGGCCCGCGGCCTGCGGGTGGAATGGGTGGGCACAGCCAGGGGACTTGAGCACCGGGTGGTGCCCGCCGCCGGGATAACCCTGCACTGCCTGCCGGTGCGAGGTGTGCGCGGCAAATCCCTGTGGCACAAGCTGGTGGGCCTTTGCTTCGTGCTTGTCGCGGGAGTACAGGCCCTGTGGTTGCTGCATCGGCTTGCGCCTCGCTGTGTGGTAGGTATGGGAGGGTATGTTGCGGGGCCGGCTGGTCTCGCCGCCTGGCTGTTGCGCAAGCCGCTGTTGATTCACGAGCAGAATGCAGTTGCCGGCACTACCAATCGCATGCTCGCACCCCTCGCCTCGCAGGTGGTCGCCGCCTTCCCCGGCGCTTTCGGGGAGAGAGTCGGACACTCGGTGCTTGGCAATCCGGTGCGGCGCCAGCTGGTGGAAGCCGGTGCGGCCCGCCATTATGACTATGACGGCCAGCGTCCGCTGCGCCTGCTGGTACTGGGAGGCAGTCTCGGCGCCCAGGCCATCAACGAGGTGCTGCCACACACCGTTCGGGCGATCCGGGCGGGGGGGCGGCAACTGGAAGTGTGGCACCAGGCAGGGCAGCTCCACGTCGGCGAGGTGCGACAGGCCTATGGCGAGTTACTGGGCCAGGACCTGCGTGTCGACCCGTTTATAGAGGATATGGCGGCCGCTTACGGCTGGGCCGACCTGGTCCTGTGTCGAGCGGGGGCCCTGACGGTATCCGAGCTGGCCGTGATGGGTTGCCCGTCCATCCTGGTGCCGCTACCCCACGCCATTGACGATCACCAGACGGCCAATGCGCGATCCCTCAGTGATCGCGGTGGTGCCGTGCTGTTGCGCCAGTCGGACATGCGTGCCGAGGCGGTTGCCGCTTCGTTGCTGGGCTACATGGCCCACCCCCAGTTGCTGGTCAATATGGCCGCGGCGGCCGCGGCAGCCGCCACGCCGGATGCCGCAGCCCGGGTGAGTGACTATTGCGAGGAACTCATCCATGGCGATTGAACGCAGTGCCTACGCGGTGCCCGAAATGCGCCGTATCCGCCGCATCCACATGATCGGGGTCGGCGGTGCGGGGATGAGTGGCATAGCCGAGGTGCTGGTCAATCTCGGCTACGAGGTATCGGGATCGGATATCCGTTCCAGCGCGGTGACCGACCGGCTCGAGGCCAGGGGGATCAGGGTGTGCATAGGACATGCCCAGGAGAATATCGGTAGTGCCGACGTGGTCGTCAGTTCCAGCGCCGTGAACGAGCTCAACCCGGAAGTGCTTGCTGCCCGCGCGTCGCGCATCCCGGTCGTGCCCCGCGCTGAAATGCTGGCGGAGCTGATGCGCTACCGTCACGGCATCGCCGTGGCCGGGACCCACGGCAAGACCACAACAACCAGCCTTATCGCCAACGTATTTGCCGAGGCGGGGCTGGATCCCACGTTTGTCATCGGTGGCCTGGTGAACAGCGTGGGCAGTAACGCCCAGCTGGGTGCCAGTCGATTCCTTATTGCCGAGGCGGATGAAAGTGACGCGTCGTTTCTTCACCTGCAGCCGATGGTCACCGTGGTTACCAATATAGAAGCGGACCACATGGAGACCTACGGTGGTGATTTCTCGGTGCTGCGTCGTACTTATCTGGAGTTTCTGCACAACCTGCCCTTTTACGGTATCGCGGTACTGTGTATCGATGACCCGGTGGTCCGGGAGCTGTTGCCGGAAGTGACCCGGCAGGTAATCACCTACGGTTTCGCCGAGGATGCGGACTACCGGATAGACGAGCTCACCCGGGAGGGGCTCTCCACCCGCTTCACTGTTCATCGCCCCGGTGGTCAGCCCGCACTGGCGATAAACCTCAATATGCCGGGCACCCACAACGCCCTCAACGCGGCCGCCGCCGTGGCGGTGGCCTCGGATGAGAGCCTCGATGATATTGCCATCCAGCGTGGACTGGCCAGTTTTGCCGGGGTTGGACGTCGCTTCACCCGGATGGGGGAGCTGCACTTTCCCGGCGGCACGGCCCAGCTGGTCGATGACTATGGCCATCACCCAACCGAAGTCAGGGCCACGCTCGAATCCTCGCGGCAGGTGTGGCCCCAGCGCCGGGTCGTGATGGTCTACCAGCCGCACCGCTATACCCGCACCCGTGACCTGTACGAGGATTTCGTGGCGGTATTGTCCCGCTGCGATGTACTTCTGCTGCTGGATGTCTACGCCGCTGGGGAGGACCCCATTCCCGGCGCGGACAGTCGCAGCCTGGCCAGGAGTATCCGCCAGCGGGGTCAGCTGGAACCTGTTTTTGTCGAGCGGATCGAGGATGTACCCGCTGTTCTGCGGGGCATCGTTGGCGAAGGCGACGTGGTGATCACGCAGGGCGCCGGGAATATCGGGCGCCTGGCTCAGGAGTTGGCGGCAATGGATTTTTCACAGGAGTCAGGCGAATGAGTCTGGAGTCGTTACGCACAGCCCCGGTAGCAGTTCTGCTTGGAGGGAATTCCGCCGAGCGCGAGGTGTCGCTGCAAAGTGGCCAGACTGTCGTCACGGCACTGCGGGCGCAGGGTTTCGAGGTGCGGGCCATAGACCCGGCAGACGCTGGTTGGACGGCGCAATTGCAGGGTGTGTCCTTTGCCTTCATTGCCCTGCACGGACCAGGTGGCGAGGACGGCAGCATGCAGGGTGCGCTGCAGGCCTTGCGGGTGCCCTACACGGGGTCACGTGTACTGGGCTCTGCCCTGGCAATGGACAAGTTGCGCAGCAAGCAACTTTGGCAGGGCATCGGGCTTTCTACCGGCGGCTTCATGCAGCTCACGGCCACTACCGACTGGCAGCAGGTCATCGACCGCTTCGGCAAGGTGTTCGTCAAGCCAACCTGTGAGGGCTCCAGTATCGGGATGACGTCAGCGAGCAACGCAGCGGCGCTGCAGAAGGCATTCGAAGCGGCGAGCCAATACGGCGGCGGCGTATTGGCCGAGCAGTTCATCGACGGGCCGGAGTACACGGTGGCAATTCTGGGCGAGCAGGTGTTGCCGCCCATTCGACTGGAAACCGATAACGAATTTTACGACTACGAGGCCAAGTATATTTCCAACGACACCCGTTACCTGTGTCCCTGTGGGCTGTCCCCGTCGGAGGAGGCCGAGATGGGCGCGCTGGCGTTGCGGGCGTTCCAGTCACTGGGCTGTGCCGTGTGGGGACGGGTCGACATCATGCGCGACAGCAGTGGCAGGTTTTATGTGCTGGAAGTCAATACCATTCCGGGTATGACCTCCCACAGCCTGGTGCCCATGGCCGCCCGTGCTGCGGGCATGGATATCGAGTCATTGGTAGGCCGGATTCTCGAGTTGAGCGAGGGGGGCTGGCGTTGATATGCGCGTAGGCAAACGACAGCAGCCGGAACCGGCTGCCCGGCGCCGGCCGGTGGCGAAGGGGGGAACCCGTAAAGCCGCGCAGGGAGCCACCCGCAAGTCGCCGGCGGTAAAAGCCGCGCGCAAGCCTGCCGCCTGGCTCAACCGCTTGCTCATACTGGCCGGCGCCGGTGTTGTCACGGTCGCCGCCCTGCAGGCCTATATAACCCTGCAGTCGATTCCGGTCGAGCACATCATCGTCACCGGGGAACTGGAACACACCCGGACGGACGTGGTGCAGGAGATGATCCAGCCCGCCCTGGTAGGGGGCTTCCTGCGGGCAGACCTGCAACGTATTCGGGCACAGCTGGAGGAGCTGCCGTGGATCTACCAGGCCACGGTGCAGCGTCGCTGGCCCAACGCGCTGGAAGTCCATGTGGTCGAACAGTTGCCCATTGCCCGCTGGGGCGAGAGCGGTTTCCTGAACCACGAGGGGGAGGTGTTCCAGTCTGCCTCGAGCCAGGAATGGCAGGCGCTGCCGCGACTGCAGGGTCCCGCGGGCAGCGCCAAGGCGTTGGTGGCAGGGTACCAGCGCATCGTTGAAATCCTGGCGCCCCTGCATCTGGCAGTGGCGCAGTTGACAATCGATGAGCGGGGCCAGGTGGATGTGGTACTCGCGGGGGGCATGCAGATATTGCTGGGCAGCGAGGATTTCCTGGAGCGGATGCATCGCTTTGTGGCGATCTACCGTACGGAGCTCGCGCCCAGGGTCAAGGAAGTAGAGCGGGTGGATTTGCGTTACGAAACGGGTATAGCTGTGGCTTTTGCCCAGGAGTCGTCCCGCGTAGCGGGAATATAAGCGAATAACAAGCGGCACAGGAGAGACACTGCCATGGGCAGCGTACAGGATAAGAAAATGATCGTCGGGCTGGATATTGGCACGTCCAAGGTCGTGGCGATCGTGGGAGAGATAGGGTCGGACGGCAATATCGAGATAGTGGGCATCGGTTCCCACCCGTCCAAGGGTATGAAAAAGGGCGTGGTGGTCAATATCGAGTCCACCGTTCAATCGATCCAGCGGGCGGTGGAAGAAGCAGAGCTGATGGCAGGTTGCCAGATTCACTCTGTCTATGTGGGCATCGCCGGCAGCCATATTCGCAGCCTTAATTCCCACGGCATCGTGGCAATCAAGGATCGCGAGGTCTATGGCCTCGACCTGGAACGGGTGATCGATGCGGCCCAGGCGGTGGCAATTCCCGCCGACCAGAAAATCCTGCATATCCTCCCGCAGGAATACGTGATCGATAACCAGGAGGGTATCAAGGAACCCATGGGTATGTCGGGTGTGCGGCTGGAGGCCAAGGTGCACCTGGTCACCTGTGCCGTCAACGCCGCCCAGAATATCGAGAAGTGCATCCGGCGTTGCGGCCTGGAGGTCGAGGAGATCATTCTCGAGCAGCTGGCCTCCAGTTACGCGGTACTTACCGATGACGAGCGCGAGTTGGGTGTTTGCCTGGTGGACATAGGCGGGGGTACGACGGATATCGCCATCTTTACCGACGGCTCCATTCGCCATACCGGCGTCATACCGATTGCCGGTGACCAGGTGACCAACGACATTGCCATGGCCCTGCGCACACCGACCCAGCACGCGGAAGAAATCAAGATTCGCTATGCCTGCGCCCTGACGCAGCTGGCCGGGGCAGACGAAACCATCAAGGTACCCAGCGTCGGGGACCGTCCACCTCGTGATCTATCACGCCAGGCCCTGGCGGAGGTGGTTGAGCCCCGCTATGACGAGCTCTTCACCCTGGTGCAGGCCGAGCTGCGGCGCAGCGGTTACGAGGACCTCGTTCCCGCGGGAGTGGTGCTCAGCGGCGGCACCTCGAAGATGGAAGGGGTGGTCGAGCTGGCCGAGGAGATTTTCCATATGCCGGTGCGTGTGGGTTATCCGCAAACCGTGCAAGGCCTGAACGATATTGTGCGCAACCCGATCTACGCCACCAGCGTGGGTCTGTTGCTGTATGGGGCGGAGCACTACCAGGAGTCGGGGGCCGGTGTGTCCGGTAAATCCAGTGGGTCGGGGGAGGGGCTGTTCAGTAGGGCGAAAGCCTGGTTGCAGAGCAATTTTTAGTTGTTTTTTTTGAAGCAGACCGTCGTGCGCGAGTGCGGCATATTAATACCAAGGGGAGCAAGGCCATGTTTGAACTGATAGAAAATGTACCTTCAAATGCCGTAATCAAGGTTATCGGCGTGGGCGGTGGTGGCGGCAATGCAGTCAAGCATATGATTGCAAACAATGTCGAAGGCGTGGATTTTATCTGCGCCAACACCGATGCACAGGCACTGTCGGACATTCAGTCCAAGACGGTGCTGCAACTCGGTGGCGATATCACCAAGGGCCTGGGGGCCGGTGCCAACCCGGAAATCGGGCGGGCGGCAGCCATGGAAGACCGGGACAGGATTGCCGAAGCCCTGCGAGGCGCCGACATGGTGTTCATCACAGCCGGTATGGGCGGTGGCACTGGCACCGGCGGCGCGCCGGTGGTGGCGGAGATTGCCCGTGAAATGGGCATACTCACAGTTGCCGTGGTAACCCGCCCGTTCCCTTTTGAAGGCAAGAAGCGATTGCAGATTGCCGCCGAGGGGGTGATGGAGCTGCAGCAGCACGTGGATTCGCTGATCACTATTCCCAATGAAAAATTGCTGGAGGTTTTGGGAAAAAATACCAGTCTGCTGGATGCATTTAAAGAAGCCAATGATGTACTGTTGGGTGCGGTTCAGGGTATCGCGGACCTGATTATCCGGCCTGGTATGATCAACGTGGACTTCGCGGACGTACGCACCGTCATGTCGGAAATGGGCATGGCGATGATGGGAACAGGCAGTGCCAGGGGCGAGAGCCGCGCCCGCGAGGCGGCCGAGCGGGCAATCAACAGCCCGTTGCTGGATGACGTCAACCTGGAAGGTGCCCGCGGCATTTTGGTCAATATCACCGCGGGTCTCGACCTGTCGCTGGGCGAATTCTCCGAAGTTGGTGACACCATCGAGGAGTTTGCCTCTGAAGACGCCACTGTTGTGGTGGGCACCGTGATCGACCCCGATATGGGAGACGAGTTGAGGGTGACCGTGGTTGCAACAGGGCTTGGTAGCGAGGCTGCGCGCGCTCCCCTGCAGGTCGTCGAGGCCGCGCCCAAGGCCGCTTCAGCGGACGTGGAGCTGGAGCCGGACTACGCACAATTTGATCGGCCCACGGCCATGCGTAAATCCCGTCGGGCGGGTGCAGGACAGGCTCTGGCGATAGAAGCCGGTGGTGAGGAATACTTCGATATTCCGGCCTTCCTGCGTCGCCAGGCCGACTAGGTAGCCAGCCGCTGTCCCCGCCGCGGCAGCACTGCCGCGGTTTGAGTTGCTTGGGAGAGGGATAGATGCGACAGCGCACACTGCGTAACCCGATCAAGGCGACGGGCGTCAGTCTGCACACGGGTGAGAAGGTCTACATGACCCTTCATCCGGCGCCGGTCGATACCGGTGTTGTGTTTCGCAGGACTGACCTCGATCCGGTGCTGGAGTTGCCGGCGCGGGCCGAGAATGTCGGTGAGACTACCCTGTCGACCACGCTGGTGGTCGACGGCCAGCGTGTCTCAACGGTTGAGCACCTGCTGGCAGCCCTTGCCGGGCTGGGTATCGATAATGTTTACGTCGACCTCAGTGCTGCGGAAGTCCCGATCATGGATGGCAGCGCGGGGCCGTTTGTTTTCCTGATACAGTCCGCTGGCATACTCGAGCAGCACGCCGCAAAAAAATTCGTGCGCATCAAGCGCAAGATCACCGTAGAGCACGGTGACAAGGTTGCCAGCCTGCTGCCTTTCGACGGGTTCAAGGTGTCTTTTACCATCGATTTTGACCACCCTGTATTTCGTGACCGTACCGCTCACGCCGAACTCGACTTTTCCACGAACTCCTTCGTACAGGAGTTCAGCCGCGCCCGCACATTCGGTTTTATCCATGAGATCGAGTACCTGCGTTCGCAGGGCCTGGCACGCGGCGGCAGCGTGGACAACGCGATCGTGGTGGATGAGTACCGGATTCTCAACCAGGATGGCCTGCGCTTCGAGGACGAATTCGTCCGACACAAGGTACTCGATGCCGTTGGCGACCTGTACCTGCTGGGCCATAGCCTGCTGGGAGAATTCCGTGCCTATAAGTCCGGGCACGCTCTCAATAACGCGACCCTGCGCGCCCTGATCGCCCAGCCTGATGCCTGGGAAATGGTGACATTCGGGGAGCAGGCCCCTGTGCCGATCTGCTACGCCATGGCCCCTGCGGGCGCGGGATAGGGCCGACATCCAGGGGCGTGCCAGGGGCTTCGCTGGCGCGCGCTGATTCGTGGATTTTTCACGGTAATTGTGGCATAGTCGCCGGCCAAACTGTTGCTCGCAATCATAAAATGAAAGTCATTCTTATTAGCGGCAAGCACGGGGCCTCCCGTTCTATCGAGCTGGGGCGTTGGTCCCGTGCTCTTTTGTCCTTTTGTTGCCTGGGTTTTCCGCTCGGTATGATGGCTATCGGCTATCTGGCCGGGCAGGGCAGTGAGGCCAGTGCCCTGCGCGGGGCCACGCTGGATACCATCCAGGAGGGTCTCGACCAGCAGACCATAGGACTCGAGGCCCTGCAGGACAAGGCCGAGTTGAAGTTGCAGGCGCTTACCATCAATCTGGCAGAGTTGCAGGCCAGGATGACCCGGCTGGACGCCCTCGGGGAACACCTGACCGCGATGGCAGAGTTGGGCGACGGGGAGTTTGATTTCAGCCAGCCCCCCGCGATGGGTGGGCCGTTGGCTGGCGAGTACAGCGTCGATTTCAGCTCGGTGGACCTGGCCGGTGAAGTCAGCAGTTTCGAAGCGCGCCTGGACAACCGCGAAGAGCAGCTGGGTATCCTGGAATCCCTTTTCCATAATCAGAAACTGGCGGATGAAGCCTGGTTATCCGGACAGCCCGTGGCCAAGGGCTGGGTTTCCTCTGGCTACGGCCTGCGCAGCGACCCCTTTACTGGCCGCAAGGCAATGCACAACGGTATCGACTTCGCCACCAGGGAAGGCTCGCAAGTGCTGGCTGTGGCGGCGGGCGTGGTGACCTGGACCGGTCGCGAATCAGGTTATGGCAACCTGGTAGAAGTTTCCCATGGCGATGGGTTTGTCACTCGCTACTCGCATAACAAACAGAACCTGGTGTCGCCCGGGGACCTGGTGCGCAAGGGCGAGCCGATCGCTCTGGTGGGCACCACAGGTCGCTCCACTGGCGCCCACGTGCATTACGAGGTCTACAAGCACGGCCGTTCGGTCGACCCCTCCAGCTACGTGCGCCGAACCCGGCGCTAGACCCCCGCACCACCGCAGTCCTTACGCCCCGGCGTCAGCCCCGGCGAACTTTCCTATGTCAAAAAGTGAATTACGATGATTAGCAATAGCCTGAAAAAATTGTTCGGTACCCGCAATGACCGGGAACTGAAACGCATGGGTAAGGTGGTGAAGCAGGTCAATGCCTTTGCCGATGAGATGAAGGCCCTCGGTGATGAGCAGCTCGCCGGCAAGACGGCCGAGTTCAAGCAGCGCATTGCCGATGGTGAAAACCTGGACAAGATCCTGCCGGAGGCGTTCGCGGTAGCGCGCGAGGCGGGTGAAAGGGTGCTGGGGATGCGCCATTTCGATGTGCAGTTGATCGGTGGCATGGCGCTGCACGAGGGCAAAATAGCCGAGATGCGCACCGGTGAGGGCAAGACCCTTGTGGCGACACTGCCGGCCTACCTCAACGCGCTCGCCGGCAGCAGTGTGCACCTGATCACGGTAAACGACTACCTTGCCACGCGTGATGCCCAGTGGATGAAACCGTTGTATGAGTTTCTCGGTGTTTCTGTCGGCGTCATTCGTTCCGGCCAGGTGCAGGAGGAGAAGCGCGCTGCCTACACCGCCGATATTGTCTACGGTACCAACAACGAATTTGGCTTCGATTACCTGCGTGACAATATGGCTTTTGCCATGGAAGACCGTTTGCAGGGAGAACTGAGTTTTGCCATCGTCGACGAGGTCGATTCGATCCTTATAGACGAGGCCCGTACCCCGCTGATTATTTCCGGCGCGTCCGAAGACAGTTCCGAGCTGTACAAGCGAATCAATCGCATGGTGCCACTGCTCAAGCCCGACGCGGAGGGCCAGGATGGCCACTTCACCGTGGACGAGAAGCAGCGACAGGTGGAACTCACGGAAGAGGGGCACGAGTACATCGAGAGCCTGATGATCAAGGAGAAGCTGCTGGAGGAGGGCGACAGCCTTTATGCCGCTACCAACCTGAACCTGCTGCACCACGTGTACTCGGGGTTGAGGGCGCACGTTATGTTTCATCGGGATGTGGAGTACATCGTCCAGGATGGGCAGGTGGTGCTTATCGATGAGCACACGGGGCGCACGATGCCCGGACGCCGGCTGTCCGAGGGCCTGCACCAGGCAATCGAGGCAAAAGAGGGCGTGTCCATCCAGAGCGAGAGCCAGACCCTGGCTTCGACCACTTTCCAGAACTATTTCCGCCTGTACCGGAAACTGTCGGGCATGACTGGCACCGCCGATACCGAGGCCTTCGAGTTCCGCCAGATCTACGGACTCGAGGTGCTGGTGATTCCCACCAATGTGCCGCAGCAGCGCGCCGACCTCAATGACCTTGTCTACCTGAGCAAGGAGGAAAAATTCGACGCAATTGTCGCGGATGTGAAGGACTGCATGGCCAAGGGTGCCCCGGTACTGGTAGGTACCGCCTCGGTAGAAACATCCGAGGAACTATCGAAGCGCTTCCGCAAGGCATCGATTGAGCACAAGGTACTCAATGCCAAGTACCATGCACAGGAGGCGGAAATTATAGCCCAGGCCGGTCGCCCGGGTGTCGTTACTATTGCTACCAACATGGCGGGGCGGGGTACGGATATTGTCCTGGGTGGTAATCTGGAATCCGAGTTTGCCTCTGCGGGTGAGCTGGATGATGACGGCAGGGCGGCGCTGCGTGCGGCCTGGCAGCAGCGTCACCAGCAGGTGCTCGATGCCGGGGGCCTGCACATCCTGGGAACAGAGCGGCACGAGTCGCGCCGTATCGATAACCAGCTGCGGGGCCGGGCCGGCCGGCAGGGCGACCCCGGACTATCCCGGTTCTACCTGTCGCTGGAAGATAATCTCATGCGCATTTTCGCCTCGGACCGGGTCAAGGGGTTCATGCAGGCACTGGGCATGGAAAAAGGCGAGGCCATCGAGCACCGCATGGTTACCAATGCCATCGAGAAGGCGCAGCGCAAGGTCGAGGGTCGCAACTTCGATATCCGCAAGCAGCTGCTGGAATATGACGATGTAGCCAATGACCAGCGCCAGATCATTTACCAGCAGCGCAATGACCTGCTGGGGGAACTCGACGTGTCCGACACTATCACGGCCATCCGCCGGGATGTGGTCAATGATGCGATCGACAGCTTTATCCCGCCCATGAGCGTGGAGGAGCAATGGGATATACCGGGCCTGGAGCGGCAGCTCGAGGCGGAGTTTGCAAGTACCCTGCCGGTGGCGCAGTGGCTGGAAGCAGACAACCAGCTGCACGAAGAAGCCCTGAGGGAGAAAATCTGCAGCGAGATACAGGCCGCCTACGATGCCAAGAGTGAGCGGGTCGGCCCGGGTATGCGCAAGATAGAAAAGCAGATCATGCTCCAGGTGCTTGACACCCTGTGGAAGGAGCACCTGTCGACCATGGATCACCTGCGCCAGGGGATTCACCTGCGGGCCTATGCCCAGAAAAACCCCAAGCAGGAATACAAGCGGGAGTCTTTCGAGTTATTCGAGCAACTCCTGAAGAGCCTCAAGGACGAGGTGGTGAAGTTCCTGAGCCACGTGCAGATCCAGCGGCAGGACGAGGCCCAGCAGATAGAGCGGCAGCGACGGGAGGCCGCCGAGCGGGAGAAGCTTGCCTTCCAGCACGCCGAGGCATCGGGCCTGTCTGAGCAAGGAGCGGACGGGGATGGGGGGCAGGAGCCCGCGGCAGCGCCCCAGACCTTCACTCGAGAGCAGCCCAAGGTGGGTCGCAACGAGCCCTGCCCCTGTGGCAGTGGCAAGAAATACAAACAGTGCCACGGCAAGCTTTGAGCGGGAGGCACACGCATGGCTGTAGGAAACGACACGCTGGGTGAGCTTCACCCCGTGCCCGGTTTGCGCCTGGCGACGGTATCGGCAGGTATCAAGAAGCCGGGCCGCAGGGACCTGGTGCTGATGGAACTGCAGGAGGGCGCGACCACTGCGGCGGTATTTACCCGCAATGCCTTTTGCGCAGCCCCGGTGATCCTGGCCAGGGAGCACCTGCAGGCCAGCGGCGGCCGGGCGCGTTACCTGCTGGTCAATACCGGCAATGCGAATGCCGGTACCGGGCAGGCAGGAATCCGGGCAGCCCGGGCATGTACCGATGCAGTGGCAGGCGCGGCGCAGGTAGATGCAACCAGGGTGTTGCCATTTTCCACCGGGGTCATCGGTGAACCCCTGCCGGTTGCGCTGATAGAGGCGGCCATACCCGGAGCGCTGGCGACACTGTCCGGCACCGGCTGGACGGAGGCGGCTAGCGGTATCATGACCACCGATACCCGCCCCAAAGGCCATTCCCTGCGATTCAGCGCCGCCGGCCGGGAGTACGTGATCACGGGAATCGCC
>JAHEBM010000023.1 GCA_024642245.1 Haliea sp. | reverse complement strand
TTTTACCGAAGACGGCGTATCCATTCCAGTGACCGTAGTGGAGGTATCTCCAAACCGTGTTACTCAGATCAAAGAGCTCGATAGCGATGGCTATCGTGCAATCCAGGTCACTGCGGGCAGTCGCAAGGCCTCACGAGTAAGCAAGTCCCAGGCAGGACACTTCGCGAAAGCGGGTGTCGAGGCCGGTACCGGTTTGTGGGAATTCCGCCTTGAAGCGGCTGATGAAGCGCCCGCGGTTGGCTCAGAGCTGACAGTCGAGCGTTTCCAGCCCGGCCAGATCGTTGATGTGGCAGGACAGTCCAAGGGCAAAGGCTTCCAGGGTGGCGTCAAGCGCTGGAACTTCAAGATGCAGGATGCCACCCACGGCAACTCATTGTCACACCGTGCCCCGGGCTCGATTGGCCAGAACCAGTCACCTGGCCGGGTGTTCAAGGGTAAGAAAATGGCGGGCCACATGGGTGCGAGGAATGTCACCACCCAGGGGCTGGAGATTGTCCGTGTTGATGCTGAGCGCAATCTGCTGCTCATCAAGGGCGCAGTACCAGGCGCACCCGGTGGGGACGTAGTCGTACGCCCCACGGTCAAGGCATAAGGTTAGGGGGTCTCTAACGTGGAATTAAGTGTATTAAAGCCGGGTAACGCTGCGGCAGGCACTGTGTCTGTTTCTGATGTGGCATTTGCGCGCGAATACAATGAGGACCTGGTACACCAGGTCGTTACTGCCTACATGGCAGGAGCTCGCCAGGGTACTCGTGCACAGAAGACCCGTTCCGATGTGGCCGGCGGCGGTAAGAAGCCCTGGCGCCAGAAAGGTTCTGGCCGTGCCCGTGCGGGAACTATCCGTTCACCGATCTGGCGCAGTGGCGGCGTGGCTTTTGCCGCCCGTCCGCAGGATCACAGCCAGAAAGTAAACCGCAAGATGTACCGCGCGGCGATGCAATCGATCTTGTCCGAGCTCGCTCGCCAGGACCGCCTGGTGGTTGTTGAGAGCATGGACCTGGAAGCGCCCAAGACCAAGTTGCTGGTGAAGCAGCTGGGTGAATACGGACTGGACAGCGTGTTGATCGTGTCTGCCGAGGTGGGTGAAAACCTTTACCTCGCCGCCCGCAACCTGCACAAGGTTGATGTGCGCGATGTCGATGGCATCGACCCGGTCAGCCTGATTGGCCACGAGAAGGTGGTGATCACCGTGGACGCGGTGAAGAAGTTTGAGGAGATGCTGGGATGAACCAGGAGCGCATATTTCAGGTACTGGAAAGCCCCCACGTTTCTGAAAAGGCTGCCGTTGTAGCCGACATAAACAACCAGTACGTGTTCAAGGTGGCCGTCAATGCCACCAAGGCAGAGATCAAGAAAGCGGTCGAGCAGCTGTTCAAGGTCAACGTTGATAATGTGCGTACCTTGAGGGTCAAAGGCAAGGTGAAGCGTAACAAGCACGGCTTCAGCACCAAGTCGACCTGGAAAAAGGCATATGTTCGATTGGAGCAGGGTCAGGACATCGACTTTGCGTCGGTTGATTAAGGAGTAGGTTCGAGATGGCAGTTTTAATTAGCAAGCCCACTTCCCCCGGCCGTCGTCATGTCGTCCGCGTGGTTAGTGAGGATCTGCACAAGGGTGCTCCCTACAAGCCCCTGCTGGAAACACAGAGCAGGAACGGCGGCCGTAACAATAATGGCCGGATCACCACCAGGCATATTGGCGGCGGTCACAAGCAGCACTACCGTGTAATCGACTTCAAGCGCACCAAGGACGGTATTGCGTCCACTGTAGAGCGCATTGAGTACGACCCGAACCGCACCGCGCATATCGCCCTGCTGCTGTTCGCCGATGGTGAGCGTCGCTACATTATTGCTCCCAAGGGTGTCCAGTCCGGTGACGTGCTCCAGTCTGGCTCGGCGGCTCCGATCAAGACCGGCAATTGCCTGCCACTGCGCAATATCCCGGTGGGCTCCATGGTTCACGCTGTTGAGCTCAAGCCCGGCAAGGGTGCACAGATCGCCCGCTCGGCCGGCACTTCGGTGCAGGTTGTCGCACGCGAAGGCCAGTACGCAACCCTGCGCCTGCGTTCCGGCGAGATGCGCAAGGTGTTGTCTGACTGCCGCGCTACCCTTGGCGAAGTGTCGAATTCCGAGCACAGCCTGCAGAAACTGGGCAAGGCCGGCGCCTCCCGCTGGCGCGGTGTGCGCCCGACGGTACGCGGTGTTGCCATGAACCCGGTTGATCACCCGCATGGTGGTGGTGAAGGCCGGACCTCAGGTGGTCGCCACCCGGTCAGCCCCTGGGGTACACCGACCAAGGGTTACAAGACACGCAAGAACAAGCGTACCAACAAGCTGATCGTACGCCGTCGTGGCAAGAAGTAAATTCGGTCACCAGAGACCCAGAGATTAGAGGAAGATATTGTGCCGCGTTCACTGAAGAAAGGTCCCTTTATAGACCTTCACCTGTTGAAGAAAGTAGAGGCTGCGATTGAGAGTAATGATCGTCGCCCGATCAAGACCTGGTCGCGCCGTTCGATGGTGTCGCCGGATATGGTTGGCCTGACTATCGCCGTACACAACGGTCGTCAGCACGTGCCGGTTTTGGTCAACGAGGACATGGTTGGCCACAAGTTGGGTGAATTTGCGGCGACTCGCACTTTCAAGGGCCATATCGTGGACAAGAAGGCCAAGCGCTAAGCGCTTGCCTGTAGCGAGGTTGAAGAAATGGAAGTTGCAGCAAAATTGAAGGGCGCGCGGATCTCCGCTCAGAAAGCTCGCCTGGTCGCAGACCAGGTACGTGGCAAGCCCGTTGAAGAGGCTCTTAGCCTGCTTGAGTTCAGCTCGAAAAAGGCTGCGCATATCGTCAAGAAGGTTCTTGACTCTGCGATCGCCAATGCTGAGAACAATGAAGGTGCGGATGTGGATGAACTGAAAGTATCCAGCATCTTTGTAGATGAAGGTATGACAATGAAGCGCCTGCGCCCCAGAGCCAAGGGTCGTGCAGATCGCATTTTTAAGCGCAGCTGCCATATCACCGTGAAAGTTGCAGACGGCGAAGCGTAAGTTTAGGAGAAGACCACATGGGTCAGAAAGTAAATCCGGTCGGCATTCGGTTAGGTATCGTCAAGGATCACACCTCGATCTGGTACGCGGATAGCAAGAACTACTCCAAGCAGTTGATCAACGACCTGGAAGTTCGCGCGTTTATCGAGAAGAAACTTGAAAGTGCTTCCGTAAGCCGCGTGGTGATCGAGCGTCCCGCGCAGACAGCGCGTATTACGATTCACACCGCCAGGCCGGGTATCGTCATCGGCAAGAAGGGCGAGGATGTTGACACGCTGCGCAAGACTCTCACCGAGAAGATGGGCGTTCCAGTGCACATCAATATCGAGGAGATTCGCAAGCCTGACCTGGATGCAAAGCTGGTGGCACAGAACGTGGCACAGCAGCTGGAGCGCCGTGTGATGTTCCGTCGCGCCATGAAGCGCGTTGTACAAAACGCCATGCGCCAGGGCGCAGAGGGTGTAAAGGTTCAAATTGGTGGTCGTCTGGGTGGAGCTGAAATTGCTCGTACAGAATGGTATCGCGAAGGTCGGGTCCCGCTGCACACACTGCGCGCCGACATCGACTACGCAACGTACGAGGCGGTGACAACCTACGGCATCCTGGGTGTAAAGGTTTGGATTTTCAAAGGCGAGGTTATCGGTAGCGAGAGCTCGTCCGATGGCGCCAAGAAGACAGCAACTAATTAAGGGTTACGCAGATGCTTCAACCAAAGCGTACAAAATTTCGCAAGGCGATGAAGGGCCGCAACCGCGGCCTGGCCCATCGCGGCAGCAAAGTGAGTTTCGGCGAGTACGGCCTGAAGGCCATTGGGCGCGGGCGTCTTACTGCGCGCCAGATCGAGGCCGCTCGTCGGGCGATGACCCGTCATATCAAGCGTGGCGGGAAAATCTGGATTCGTGTGTTCCCCGACAA
The DNA here is from genome assembly GCA_024642245.1 of Haliea sp. Taxonomy (GTDB): domain Bacteria; phylum Pseudomonadota; class Gammaproteobacteria; order Pseudomonadales; family Halieaceae; genus JARRPM01. The sequence continues at coordinate 44,696 of JAHEBM010000023.1, read as the reverse complement.
GCCTATTACCGGCAAGCCCCTGGAAGTACGGCAGGGTAAAGGTAAGGGTAACGTGGAATACTGGGTGGCCCAGGTACAGCCCGGCAAGGTTCTGTACGAGGTACAGGGTGTAACCGAAGAGTTGGCACGGGAAGCGTTTGCCCTGGCGGCAGCCAAGATCCCGCTTGCTACAGCATTTGTTAAACGGTCGGTGATGTGATGAAAGCGATTGAATTGCGTGAGAAGTCCCCAGAGGACCTGAACAAGCAGCTGCTTACCCTGCGTGAAGAGCAGTTCAAGTTGCGCATGCAAAAATCCACTGGACAGCTGGGTCAGACTCATTTGCTGAAGCAGAACCAGCGTGCTATCGCTCGCGTGAAGACTGTACTCAACGAGAAGGCAGGTAATTAATAATGTCAGCTGCAGAAAAGCGTACACGGGTTGTTACTGGCAAGGTAGTCAGCAACAAGATGGACAAGACGATTACTGTGCTGCTGGAGCGTCGGGTAAAGCACCCGGTATACGGCAAGTATATAACTCGTTCATCCAAGGTCCATGCACATGACGAGAACAACCAGTGCAGCATCGGCGATATTGTCACTGTTGCCGAGACCCGGCCGATTTCCAAGAGTAAGTCCTGGAAACTGTTGGAAGTAGTAGAGAGTGTCGCTCAGGTTTAAGCGCAGGCTTAGCTGTATTTATCGCAGTTTGGAGTAGAAGATGATTCAGACACAGTCGTATTTGGAAGTTGCCGACAACAGCGGTGCCCGTCGAGTGATGTGCATCAAGGTGCTGGGCGGATCCAAGCGTCGTTATGCCCGCGTCGGCGACCTGATCAAGGTGTCCGTAAAGGAAGCAATTCCGCGGGGCAAGGTCAAGAAGGGCCAGGTTATGACGGCAGTTGTCGTTCGCACCAGGAAAGGTGTCCGTCGTCCCGATGGTTCACTGATCAAGTTCGACGACAATGCTGCAGTGCTGCTCAACGCCCAGCAAGCGCCTATCGGTACCCGTATATTCGGACCGGTAACCCGTGAGCTGCGCGGTGAGAAGTTCATGAAGATTATTTCTCTGGCCCCGGAAGTTATCTAGGCCGGCCAGCAGGGAGAGGAAAGGAAATGTTGAAGATCAAGCGCGATGACGAAGTGATTATCCTGGCCGGTAAGGACAAGGGTAAGCGCGGCAAGGTTCGCAAGGTGCTGGACAACAATACGCTTGTTGTCAGCGGCATCAATATGGTTAAGAAGCACACGAAGCCCAACCCCCAGGCGGGCGTGGCCGGTGGCATTGTTGAGAAAGAAGCGCCTATCCAGGTTTCAAACGTGGCGATTTTCAACCCGTCCAGCAGCAAGGCGGATCGTGTAGGTTTTAAGGTGGATGGAGACAGCAAGACCAGGATCTTCAAATCCAGTGGCGAGGCAATTGACTCTTAAGCTCCTTGGGGCTGACCGGGTTAGCAGGAATTAGACATGGCAACGTTGAAAGACAAATACAAGAGCGAAATCGCTCCCCGTCTCAAGGAAGAGCTGGGTCTGGCAAATGTAATGGAAGTTCCACGCATTACCAAGATCACCCTGAATATGGGTGTGGGTGAGGCGCTGGGTGACAAGAAGGTTCTGGAGAACGCTGTCGCCGATATGGAAAAAATTTCAGGCCAGAAAGTGGTCGTTACCAAGGCGCGCAAGTCAATTGCGGGCTTCAAGGTACGCGACGGCTGGCCTATTGGCTGCAAGGTGACACTGCGTTCGGATCGTATGTACGAATTCCTGGACCGCCTGGTCAGCATCGCTATTCCGCGTATTCGTGATTTTCGTGGCATCAGCCCGAAATCCTTTGACGGCCGCGGCAACTTTGCTATGGGTGTGACCGAGCAGATTATTTTCCCTGAAATCAATTACGACCAGGTGGACGCCCTGCGTGGTATGGATATCACCATTACCACCACCGCTCGTACGGATGATGAAGGCCGCGCCCTGCTGCGTGCATTCAACTTCCCCCTGAAAGCTTAAGAGGCTTAATACATGGCTAAAACATCTATGGTAGTGCGCGAGAAGAAGCGTGCACGTGTGGTAGCGAAGTACGCTGCCAAGCGCGCCGAACTCAAGGCGATTCTCGGTAGCAGCAAGGCATCGGACGAGGAGAAGTGGGACGCACAGGTCGCCCTGCAAAAGCTTCCTCGTGATGCCAGCCCGACTCGCGGTCGGCGTCGCTGCCAGATAACGGGTCGCCCCCATGGTGTTTACAGAAAATTTGGCCTGTGTCGAAACAAATTGCGGGAAGCCGCTATGCGCGGTGATGTGCCCGGCCTGGTTAAGGCCAGCTGGTAACAATCCAGTCGGTTTAATTAAGAGAATTAGATTATGAGTATGCAAGATCCACTGTCAGATATGCTGACCCGTATACGCAACGCGCAAATGGCCGGCAAGAAGAGTGTCGAAATGCCAGGTTCCAAGCTGAAAGCAGCGGTGGCCGCGGTATTGAAGGAAGAGGGTTACGTTGGTGACTATTCACTTTCAGACGAAAGTGGCAAGTCGCGGCTCTCGATCTCACTCAAGTATTACCAGGGTAAGCCGGTGATCGCGGAAATAGACCGTGTCAGTCGACCCGGCCTGCGTCGCTACAGCGCAAAGGACGAACTGCCGTCTGTACGTGCAGGGCTCGGGGTGGCGATTGTGTCCACATCCATGGGTGTAATGTCTGATCGCGCAGCCCGTGCTGCCGGTGTGGGCGGCGAAGTTTTGTGCACCGTTTTCTAAAAGAATTTTTGATTTAAAGAGCATTTGAAATGTCTAGAGTCGCAAATAATCCGGTAGAACTGCCGCGCGGTGTAGAGGTCAAGCTGGATGGCAACGACCTCACCATCAAGGGCGGTAAGGGTACGCTTCAGCTGTCATTGGTTGAGGGCGTGCGGGTGAGCCAGGATGACAACGTTCTGACTGTTGCTTACGACGGCGATAAGTTCAAGGCAATGGCCGGGACTACGCGTGCGTTGGTAAGCAATATGGTCAAGGGCGTCAGCGAAGGTTGGCAGAAGAAGCTGGTTTTGAACGGTGTTGGTTATCGCGCCAAGGCGGATGGCAACAGCGTTAACCTGACCGTGGGTCTTTCGCACCCGGTCGACTACAAGCTGCCCCAGGGGATATCTGCAGAGACCCCGACCCAGACTGAAATTGTTGTCTCCGGTATCGACAAGCAGACGGTTGGCCAGGTAGCTGCTGAAATCCGCAGCTTCCGTCCGCCGGAGCCATACAAGGGTAAAGGTATTCGCTACGCTGACGAGTTTGTTCGTCGCAAAGAAGCCAAGAAAAAGTAGGTAATCTGAGATGAGTGTTAAAAATGATTCAAGGTTGCGTCGCGCTCGTCGCGCTCGCGCCCGTATGCGTGACCTGGGTGTAAACCGCCTGAGCGTCCACCGTACACCCAGGCATATATACGCACAGATTATCACTCCTGCCGGAGACAAGGTTCTCGCGAGTGCGTCTACGCTGGACAGTGACTTGCGTGGTGGCAAGACCGGCAATGTCGAGGCCGCGGCTGCGGTCGGCAAGCTGGTAGCGCAGCGCGCGAAGGAAGCGGGTATCGAAGCAGTAGCATTCGATCGTGGTGGCTACAAGTATCATGGTCGCGTCAAGGCTCTTGCTGATGCGGCTCGTGAATCTGGACTGAATTTCTAGGGTATTGATATGGCTTTCAACGATCAGAAAAAGCAGCAGCAGGAAGGTGATCTCCAGGAGAAACTGGTACAGGTCAACCGTGTGGCCAAGGTGGTCAAGGGTGGCCGGATTTTCGGTTTCACCGCACTGACTGTTGTCGGCGACGGTAATGGCAAGGTTGGCTTCGGGCGCGGTAAGGCTCGCGAAGTGCCGGTTGCTATCCAGAAAGCCATGGAGGCTGCCCGTCGCAATATGATTCAGGTTGAGCTGAATAACGGCACCATCCAGTATCCGGTGAAAGCTGCTCACGGGGCGTCCCGTGTTTACATGCAGCCGGCTTCCGAAGGTACAGGCGTCATCGCCGGTGGCGCGATGCGTGCGGTGCTGGAAATTGCAGGCGTACACAACGTACTGGCCAAGTGCTACGGCTCTACCAACCCGGTAAACGTTGTACGCGCCACATTCAACGGTCTGCGTGACATGTGTGCGCCGGATGAGGTTGCCGCCAAGCGTGGCAAAACCGTTGAAGAGATACTGAACTAATTATTGGATTTGCTCGTCATGGCTAAAGCAAAAATCAAGGTTACACAGATCAAGAGCTCCTTTGGGCGCCTGAAGAACCACAAGGCGTGTGTAGCGGGTCTGGGTTTGCGTCGTATCGGTCACACCGTGGAAGTGGAAGACACTCCCTCCGTTCGTGGCATGATCAACGCGGTAAATTACCTCGTAAGGGTTGAGGAATAAATCATGTCAGACGTAATGCGACTGAACACCCTGAGTCCGGCACCGGGTTCACGCAAGGACGCCAAACGCGTTGGTCGTGGCATCGGCAGCGGACTGGGTAAAACAGCAGGTCGTGGCCACAAGGGCCAGAAGGCACGCTCGGGCGGCAGTGTAAGGCCAGGCTTCGAGGGTGGCCAGATGCCCCTGCAGAAGCGCCTGCCCAAGTACGGCTTCACTTCGAGGATTTCACGCACGACTGCCCAGGTTCGCCTGAGCGAACTGAATGCGGTTGACGGAGACGTCGTGGACCTGGCGGCCCTCAAGAATGCCGACCTGATCAACGAAAATATCGCACGTGTGCGCGTATTCCTGTCCGGCGAGCTGAACAAGTCCGTGACCGTCAAGGGTATCGCGGTCACCAAGGGCGCTCGGGAAGCAATCGAGAAGGCCGGCGGGAAAGTAGAGGAATAAATGGCGACACCGCAACTGCCACCAGTAAACAAGGCAGGCCTGGGCGAGCTTTTTGCTCGCCTTCGCTTTGTATTACTGGCCATCGTCGTTTACCGGATAGGTACCCACATTCCTGTCCCGGGAATCGACCCGAACCAGTTGGCGGCGCTGTTCAACCAGAATCAGGGCACGATCCTTGGCCTGGCGAACATGTTTTCCGGCGGCGCGCTGCAGCGGATGAGTATCCTCGCACTGGGGATCATGCCCTACATCTCGGCATCCATCATCATGCAGTTGATGTCGGCGGTAACGCCACAGCTGGAGCAGTTGAAGAAAGAGGGTGAGTCGGGTCGGCGTAAGATCAGCCAATATACCCGCTACCTGACAGTGGTGCTGGCGATCATCCAGGCCACCGGCATGACAGTTGGTATGGCCAACCAGGGAATGTCTTTTGATTCATCCCCGCTATTCTTCGTGATAGCCATCACGTCCCTGGTGACAGGGGCTGTTTTCATGATGTGGCTGGGCGAGCAAATCACCGAGAAGGGTGTGGGTAACGGTATTTCGCTGCTGATCTTTGCCGGGATCGTTGCGGGCCTGCCCTCGGCGATCGGTCAGTCGCTGGAACAGGCGCGCCAGGGTGAGCTGAACATACTGGTGTTGTTGCTGATACTGACACTGGCAATAGCCGTGATCTACATGATCGTGTTTATCGAGCGGGGCCAGCGCCGTATTACGGTGAACTATGCCAAGCGGCAGCAGGGTCGCAAGATGTACCAGGCGCAGAGCTCACACCTGCCGCTGAAAGTGAATATGGCGGGTGTTATCCCGGCCATCTTTGCCAGCAGCATCCTGCTTTTCCCGGCGTCGATCGCGCAGTGGTTCGGCGCCTCCGGTTCGGTTGACTGGCTGCAGGACCTGGCCGTGGCGATTGGCCCGGGCCAGCCGCTGAACATTTTGCTGTTCACGGTGTTTATTGTGTTTTTCTGCTTCTTTTATACGGCGTTGATGTTCAACCCGGTAGAGGTAGCCGACAACCTGAAGAGATCGGGCGCCTTCGTACCAGGCATTCGACCCGGGCAGCAGACCGCGAACTATATCGACGGTGTGCTGACGAGATTGACCGTGTTCGGCGCGGCTTACATCGCCCTGGTCTGTCTGCTGCCACAGTTTCTTGTGGTGATGTGGAACGTACCCTTTTACCTGGGTGGTACGTCGCTGTTGATCGTGGTTGTCGTGGTAATGGATTTTATGGCCCAGGTGCAGAGCCACCTGATGTCACACCAGTATGACTCGGTGATGAAAAAGGCCAATTTGAAGACTTATGGCAGTGCCGGGCGTGTTCGCTGATAGCAAAGCGCGCGGGGCAGGCCAGGGTTAGGAAAACGGAGAAGTTGTCATGAAAGTACGTGCATCGGTCAAGAAGATTTGCAGGAATTGCAAGGTAGTGCGCCGTAACGGCGTGGTACGTGTGATCTGTAATACCGACCCGCGCCACAAGCAGCGCCAGGGCTAACATCCGGCGGTTGATTTTTAGAAACGATATCGCTAGAATGCTGCGCCTTTTGCCCCCGACCCGGTGAAATAGAAGTCATTTCACCCCAACGGGACAGATTTTGCAGCAAAGAGCGACGATAAACGATTGGAGAAAGATGGATGGCTCGTATTGCCGGCGTCAACATACCTGATAACAAGCACGCTGTTATCTCTTTGACTTACATCTTCGGTGTGGGTCGTAGCCAGGCTCGTCGCCTGTGCGCGGATACTGGCGTTGCCGAAAATGCCAAGATCGGTGAGCTGACCGAGGCCGAAATGGACGCTCTGCGCACCAAGGTGACAGAGATGACCGTGGAAGGCGACCTCCGTCGTGAAGTGTCCATGAACATCAAGCGTCTCATGGACCTGGGTTGTAACCGTGGCCTGCGTCACCGTCGGGGGCTTCCCCTTCGCGGCCAGCGTACCAAGACCAACGCACGTACCCGCAAGGGTCCGCGCAAGCCGATTCGCAAGTAAGGACACCTTCAGCGCGAATCCGTTTTTAGTGTAGCTGCACCCAAGTGCAGTGTTGATATTAAAGCAGGAATGAAATTATGGCCAAGCCAGGTGCCAAGAGCACTCGTAAGAAGATAACCAAGACTGTCGTGGACGGCATCGCCCATGTACACGCGTCCTTCAACAACACGATCATTACCATCACCGACAGGCAGGGTAATACCCTGAGCTGGGCGACCTCAGGTGGTTCCGGTTTTCGTGGTTCACGCAAAAGCACCCCGTTTGCTGCCCAGGTTGCAGCAGAGCGTGCCGGTGAAGCAGCCAAGGAATACGGCCTCAAGAACCTGGATGTCCAGGTGAAGGGTCCGGGCCCCGGTCGCGAGTCTGCCGTGCGCGCACTCAATGCCTGCGGCTACAAGATCAGCAACATTACCGACGTAACGCCAATACCACACAATGGCTGTCGTCCCCCCAAGAAACGTCGCGTCTAACACACAGTAAGCGCCTACAGGAAGAATTGACATGGCTCGATATATTGGACCCAAGTGCAAGCTCTCCCGTCGTGAAGGAACTGACCTGTTCCTGAAAAGCGGAGTGCGTGCGCTGGAAAGCAAGTGCAAGGCAGAGGCTGCTCCCGGCCAGCATGGCGCCCGTCGTGGCCGCCTGTCTGATTACGGGGTTCAGCTGCGCGAGAAGCAGAAGGTACGCCGCATCTATGGCGTGCTCGAGAAGCAGTTTCGCAACTACTACAAGGAAGCGGCCCGCCTGAAAGGTGCAACCGGTGAAAACCTGCTGCAGCTGCTGGAAAGCCGGCTTGATAACGTCGTGTATCGCATGGGATTTGGCGCCACGCGTGCAGAAGCACGCCAGATGGTGGCGCACAAGGCGATCCTGGTAAATGGCGCGGCGGTTAACATCGCTTCCTACCAGGTTAAGGCCGGCGACGTTATATCCCTGCGTGAAAAGGCAAAGAAGCAACTGCGTGTGCAGTCTGCCATGGCGTTGGCTGCACAGCGTGGCGAACCCGAGTGGATCGAAATGAACAGCGAAAAGCTGGAAGGGGTCTTCAAGTCAGTACCCGACCGTCAGGATCTCTCCTCGGAGATCAACGAAAACCTGATCGTCGAACTTTACTCCAAGTAATCCACTGAAGGACTAACCTACAATACAGGTGCCCCAATGCAGAGTGCAGTGAACGAGTTTTTGACACCCCGTGTCATCAAAGTTGATGAGAAGAACAACACCCGCGCCCAGGTAACCCTGGAGCCGCTGGAGCGTGGTTTTGGCCACACCCTGGGCAATGCGTTGCGCCGTATCCTGCTGTCCTCCATGCCTGGCTGTGCTATCACCGAAGTCGAGATCGACGGTGTGCTGCACGAGTACAGTGCCATCGAGGGCGTACAGGAAGATGTGATCGAGATCCTGCTCAACCTCAAGGGCGTTGCCCTGGTGATGAATGGCAAGGAAGAAGCCGAGCTGACCCTGAGCAAGAAGGGTGCCGGCGTCGTAACAGCCGCTGATATCCAGGTCGACCACGACATCGAGGTGCGTAATCCCGAGCACGTGATTTGTCACCTGAACGGCAACTCCGAAATTAACATGAAGCTCACCGTGGCCCGCGGTCGCGGTTACTCTCCGGCAGATTCTCGCGAGAACCCGGAAGAAGAAACCCGCTCCATTGGCCGCCTGCAGCTGGATGCCACCTTTTCACCGGTTCACCGTGTCTCCTACGTGGTAGAGGCTGCCCGTGTCGAGCAGCGTACTGACCTCGACAAGTTGGTCCTGGACCTGGAAACCAACGGTACGATTGACCCGGAAGAGGCCATTCGTCGCGCGGCAACCATTCTGCAGCAGCAGCTGGCGGTATTTGTCGACCTGGAGAGCGAGAGCGAGTCCGAGTCGGTTATCGAGGAAGACGAAGTGGATCCGATTCTGCTGCGTCCGGTCGACGACCTGGAGCTGACCGTGCGTTCAGCCAACTGCCTCAAGGCGGAGAACATTTACTATATTGGCGACCTGGTCCAGCGCACTGAAGTCGAGTTGCTCAAGACCCCCAACCTGGGCAAGAAGTCGCTGACAGAAATAAAGGATGTGCTGGCTTCACGCGGTCTGTCCCTGGGCATGCGCCTGGACAACTGGCCACCGGCGAGCCTCAAAAACGACGATCGGGTTTTGAGCATTTAACAAAACCCGCATCACACTAAGCAGTGCTGAGATAGCACAGAAAGTATAGGATTGGAAAAATGCGTCATCGTCATAGTGGACGTCAGTTAAACAGGAACAGCTCCCACCGCAAGGCCATGTTTCGCAATATGGCCGTGTCCCTGGTGGAGCACGAGTTGATCAAGACCACCCTGCCCAAGGCCAAGGAACTGCGTAGCTATGCAGAACCCCTGATCACCCTGGCCAAGAATGACAGCGTGGCTAACCGTCGCCTGGCGTTCGACCGCACGCGCAGCAAGGAAGCCGTGGGCAAGTTGTTTGGCGAGCTTGGCCCGCGCTACCAGGCGCGCCCGGGCGGCTACATCCGCATCCTGAAGTGCGGGTATCGCACCGGTGACAAGGCCCCCATGGCCTATGTCGAGCTGGTCGACCGCCCCGAGCTTGACGTTGCCGATGGCGACGAGGATTAAGCTCCTGTAGTCGCACCGTGTATTGAAAAAAGCCGGGCAGTGCCCGGCTTTTTTGTGTCCTTAAATCGCGGGCCAACGTAAAGCGGGCGTTTCTGTTCCAAGCCGGCCGGGATCCGGGTATGTCCTGGCTCCATGGCCGCGCCCCTCCGGGGTTCCCTCAGTCGGTCGCAAGCCTTACAGCGCTTCGCTGTCTTGCTCCACTCCTTCGGCGCTGGCCTTTTATATTCCGCCAGAACATACCCGGATCCCTGCCTGACATCGAGCGCATTAACTTATCTCCCGGGGTGCTTGCCCTTGATTTTGATCGAGAATGGGCACGCTTTTCCCCTCCTTCGCCGAAATGGGAAAGCGCGGTCCGGCTAACAGGCACGGCTTGTCTGTGATCACACTTCTGCTAGTCTGGTGGGACAACTATCCGAGAAAGGAATGAGACGTGGCGCAGACAAAAATTCTGGCCCAGGGCCTCTATTTCGGCGAGGGTCCCCGCTGGCACGAGGGTCGGCTGTGGTTCAGCGATTTCTATGACCACGCGGTCAAATCCATGGACGGCTCGGGCAAGGTGAAAATCGAACACCGGATCGACGACCAGCCCTCCGGCCTGGGCTGGCTGCCCGACGGTCGCCTGCTGGTGGTCTCCATGAAAGCGCTGAAAGTCCTGCGGCAGGAGGGGGATGGCTTTGTCACCCACGCCGATTTGTCGGGCCTGGCCCGGCATCTGTGCAATGACATGGTGGTGGATGCCGCCGGTCGCGCCTGGGTTGGCAATTTCGGCTTTGACCTGGATTCGGAGCTGGCGCAACGCGGGGTCGAGGGCGTGCTGGCCAGTCACCCCACGACCAACCTGGTGCGGGTAGACCCCGACGGCGCCGTGCACCTGGCGGCGCCGGACATGCACTTTCCCAACGGTACCGTGATCACGCCGGACGGTAAGACCCTGATTATCGCCGAGACCCTGGCTGGCCGGCTCAGTGCTTTTGACATTGCCGCAGATGGCAGCCTCTCCGGGCGGCGGGTGTGGGCTGAGGTGGGCGCCCGGGCGCCGGACGGCATCTGCCTGGATGCCGACGGTAATGTCTGGGTGGCAAACGCCGTGGCTGCGGAATGTGTCCTGGTCGCCGCAGGGGGGGAGATACTGCGGGTAGTTGAGACCAGCGATAACTGCTACGCCTGTATGCTGGGGGGCACTGATGGGCGCGACCTGTACCTGGTAACGGCCAGTTCAAGCCACCACAACGGCGCGACCGCCCAGCGAACAGGCAAAATTGAGACGATCAGGGCAGCTGCCGCAGCGGCGGGTTGGCCCTGATCACGTTCATCCGCTGAATCCAGCCCGGCCTGGCAAGGCAGGTCGGGCTGTGTGATCACCGGGCTGCAGGTCAGGGCTGGATATCAGGCGGCGCGTTTGCCTGTCTTGCGCGCTTTCAGCATCGGCGCGAGGAATTGGCCGGTGAAGGATTTTTTCGATCTGGCAACATCCTCGGGGGTACCGGTTGCAATAATCTGGCCGCCTCCGCTACCACCTTCCGGTCCGAGGTCGACGATCCAGTCGGCGGTCTTGATGACATCCAGGTTGTGCTCGATGATCACGATGGTATTGCCATGGTCGCGCAGGCGGTGCAGTACGGCCAGCAGTTGCTTGATGTCCTCGAAATGCAGTCCGGTAGTGGGTTCGTCGAGAATGTACAGGGTCTTGCCCGTATCCCGCTTTGACAGCTCGCGGGAGAGTTTTACCCGCTGCGCCTCACCGCCGGACAGCGTGGTGGCGGCCTGGCCCAGGCGAATATAGGACAGGCCCACGTCCATCAGGGTCTGGAGCTTGCGCGCGATGGCAGGCACCGGTTCGAAAAATTGCAGGGCGTCCTCCACGGTCATCTCCAGTACCTCGTGGATATTCCTGCCCTTGTAGCGAACTTCCAGTGTCTCCCGATTGTAGCGCTTGCCCTTGCAGATATCGCAGGGCACGTAGATGTCGGGCAGGAAGTGCATCTCGACCTTGGTCACGCCGTCGCCCTGGCAGGCCTCGCAGCGGCCACCCTTGACGTTGAAACTGAATCGCCCGGCCTTGTAGCCCCGCGACCTCGCCTCCTGGGTGCCGGCGAAGAGCTCGCGTACGGGCGTGAAAATACCGGTGTAGGTGGCGGGGTTGGATCGTGGCGTGCGACCGATCGGGCTCTGGTCGATGTCGATGCATTTGTCGATCTGGTCCATGCCGCTGATCGTGGCAAAGGGCGCCGGTGTGAGCGTGGTGGCACCGTTGAGCTCGGTGGCGGCGATAGGGTAGAGCGTACTGTTGATCAGCGTGGATTTCCCGGACCCGGAAACGCCGGTGACGCAGGTCAGCAGGCCCAGGGGTATCTCCAGTGTCACGGCCTGGAGGTTGTTGCCGGTGGCGCCGGTGAGCACCAGCTGGCGCTTCGGGTTATTGGGCGTGCGTTTTGCAGGGATATCGATTTTGCGTTTGCCCGAGAGGTAGGCGCCGGTGAGCGAGTCTTTGTTGGCGAGAATGTCCCGCAGCTTGCCCTGGGCGACCACCCGGCCGCCGTGCACGCCCGCGCCCGGGCCGATGTCGATGATATGGTCGGCCCGGCGTATCGCGTCCTCGTCGTGTTCCACGACCAGCACGGTATTACCCAGGTCACGCAGGTGGGTGAGCGTCGCCAGCAGGCGCTCGTTGTCCCGCTGGTGCAGCCCGATGGACGGTTCATCCAGGATATACATCACCCCCACCAGCCCCGCGCCAATCTGCGAGGCCAGGCGGATCCGCTGGGCCTCTCCCCCGGAGAGGGTTTCGGCGCTGCGGTTCAGGGTGAGGTAATTCAGGCCGACATCCACCAGGAAGCGGTAGCGCGCCCGCAATTCCTTGAGGATCTTGTTGGCAATCTCCCCCTTGCGCCCATCCAGCTTGAGCTGCTCGAAGTACAGCTCCGCCTCGCCCACCGGCATGCCGGTGATGCTCGGCAGGGTGCGCTCATCCACAAACACATGGCGGGCGTCGCGGCGCAGCCGGGTGCCCTCGCAATCGGGACAGGGGTGCGTGGAGAGAAATTTTGCCAGCTCCTCCCGCACCGACGACGAATCGGTATCCCGGTAACGGCGGTCCATATTGGGAATGATGCCTTCGAAGGGGTGGGTGCGCTTGAACACGTCCCCCCGGTCGTTCACATAGGCAAAGGCGATTTCCTGCTTCCCGCTGCCCTGCAGGATGACCTGCCGGTGCTTCTTGTCCAGTTCCTCGAAGGGCGTGTCGATATCGAAACCGTAGTGGTCTGCGAGGGAGGTAAGCATATGAAAGTAGTAAACGTTTCGCCGGTCCCAGCCTCGGATGGCGCCTTCGGCCAGGCTGGCCTCTGGGTGCAGCACGATGCGCTCCGCATCAAAATACTGGCGCACGCCAAGGCCGTCGCAGCTGGAACAGGCACCTGCCGGGTTATTGAAAGAGAATAACCGGGGCTCGAGTTCGTCGATACTGTGGCCGCACTCGGGGCAGGCAAACCGGGCGGAGAAGCTGATATCCTCGCCATCACCGTCCATGAAAATCACCGAGGCGAGGCCGTCCGTCAGCCCCAGGGCGGTTTCAAAGGACTCGGCCAGCCGGATGCCCAGGTCATCGCGGACCTTGAAGCGGTCCACCACCACTTCGATCCGGTGCTTCTTTTTCTTGTCGAGTTCCGGTACGTCATCCAGGTCGACCACGATGCCGTTTATCCTGGCGCGCACAAAGCCGCCGGCGCGCAATTCCTCGAACACGTGCAGGTGTTCACCCTTGCGGTCGCGCACGACGGGCGCCAGCAGCATGAGTTTGCTGCCCTCGGGCAGGGCGAGCACCGTGTCCACCATCTGGCTCACGGTCTGGGCCTGCAGGTTGTGCCCGTGATCGGGGCAGCGCGGCTCTCCCACCCGCGCATACAGCAGGCGCAGGTAGTCATAAATCTCGGTGATGGTGCCCACCGTGGAGCGGGGATTGTGCGAGGTGGACTTCTGCTCGATGGATATGGCCGGAGACAGGCCCTCGATATGGTCCATGTCCGGCTTTTCCATCATCGACAGGAATTGCCGGGCATAGGTGGAGAGGGATTCCACGTAGCGCCGCTGGCCCTCGGCGTAGAGCGTGTCAAACGCCAGCGAGGATTTTCCCGAACCGGACAGGCCCGTGATCACCACCAGTTTGTCCCTGGGAATGTCCAGGTCGATATTCTTGAGGTTGTGGGTGCGTGCCCCGCGTACTTGAATGGTGTCCATATCTGGTCCGATACCGCTGTGAAAGCGAAACCAGGCAGTATATGCGCTGGCTCATTTCGCTGCAAAACATCCTGTATTTTACGCTGACAGCGTGTGAGTGGATGTGCTGTTGCGGGCTAAACTGGTATTATGGGCAGCTGTTATTCCCAAGACATTAATCCCCGTGATAACTGAACATCCCATGACGGCCCTGGAGCGGCGCACCGTAAGCTCCCTGGCCCTGCTTTACAGCTTTCGCATGCTCGGCCTCTTTATGGTGCTGCCGCTGCTGGCACTCTATGCGGCAGACCTGCCGGGTGCCACGCCGAGCATGATAGGCCTCGCCCTGGGCGCGTATGGCCTGACCCAGGCGACATTGCAGGTCCCGCTGGGCTGGCTGTCTGACAAGGTGGGGCGCAAACCGGTGATTGTCGGTGGCTTGCTGATGTTTGCCGCGGGCAGCGTGGTGGCAGCGATGGCGCACAGCATGTGGGGTATCGTTTTCGGTCGCGCGCTGCAGGGTGCCGGCGCCATCGCCGCCACGGTCATGGCCCTGGTGGCCGACCTGACGAGCGTCGAGCAGCGCACCAAGGCCATGGCGATCGTCGGTGTGAGTATCGGCCTGTCCTTTGCTGTCGCCCTGGTCCTGGGGCCCGCCGTCGCCGCCGCGTGGGGCCTGTCGGGCGTATTCTGGCTGACGGCCGTGCTCGCCCTGGGGGGGATTGCCATCGTCCTGCTGCTGGTGCCGACGCCTGCAGGGACCGCTCCCGCGCACAGCGAGGCGGGTGCCGAGCCCAGCCTGTTCGGGCGCGCCCTGAGGGATCCGGCGCTGGCCCGGCTGAACTTCGGTGTGTTCAGCCTGCATTTTATCCTTATGTGCTGTTTCATGGTCGTGCCGGGGGCGCTGGAGCAGCTGGCGGGTGTGGATCGCGCGCACCACTGGCAGGTTTACCTGCCGGTGGTGATCCTGTCCGTTGCCGGCATGTTACCGCTCATGCGCATGGCGGAGCGGGGCGGTCGGCCACGCGAAATGTTCCTGTGCGGCATCGCCCTGCTGGCAATCGCGATCCCCATGCTGGGAATGGCGACGGGTGCACTCGTACTGTACTTCGGCCTGTGGGTGTTTTTCGTTGGCTTCAACTACCTTGAAGCCACGCTGCCGTCCCAGGTCAGCAAGAGCGTTTTCCCCGGGGGAAAGGGCACGGCCCTCGGTATCTATTCCACCAGCCAGTTTTTCGGCACGTTTGTCGGCGGTGCGGGTGGAGGCTGGCTTATCCAGCACTTCGGGCAGCCCTACCTGGTCGGCCTGTGCCTGTCCCTGGCGGCGGTATGGTTCCTGCTGATGCTGCGTGCCCATCGCAACGCGGTGACGGAGCCCGGGCAGGTCCCCGAGGTACGATAGGCCCGTCCCCCGCACCGCGCCAGCGGCGCACCCAGCGGTAAATGATGCGAGATGGCCATTGGGGCTGTCGCAATTGGGTGGTGGGATTGCTATAGTCCACGGTTCATCCAAAGACCAATATTGTGTATACATCGAGGAATTCCTATGGCATCGCGGGGCGTCAATAAAGTCATTCTGGTAGGCAACCTGGGCAACGACCCGGAAACACGTTTCTTTCCAGATGGCGGTGCCGTAACCAACGCCAGCATTGCCACCAGTGAATCCTGGAAGGACAAGCAGACCGGCCAGATGCAGGAAAAGACCGAGTGGCACCGGGTGGTTTTTCGCGACCGGGGGAACTTCCGGCTCGGGCAGATTGCCGGAGAGTACCTCAAGAAGGGCTCCAAGGTGTATGTTGAAGGCAGGCTGCAGACCCGCAAATGGCAGGACAAGGCCGGGGTGGACCACTACACCACGGAGATCCTGGCCAACGAGATGCAAATGCTCGATAGCCGCAATGCGGGTTCAGGCGGTGACTACGACTCGCCCGGCGACCAGCAACGCAGTGCTCCCCGGGCGGCGCCGGCCGCTGCCGCGGCGCCTGCCGCGCACTCACAGCCCACCGATTTCGGCGACTTTGACGACGACATACCGTTCTGAAAGGCCGTATTTGATCCGCGGGTGACATATTCGATAGCGATGGCATAGCGGCTGTGCGCGTACTCATCCTCGGTTCGGACACGCCCCTGGGCCACTCGCTGGCCACCCTCCTGCAGCACCTGGGTCGCCACCAGGCCGTGCTGGTGACCCGTGCCACCTGCCGCTGGAAGAGCGAGCGGCAGGCCAAGAAAGCCGTGGTCAGGGCCAAGTGCGACATTGTGGTTGATTTGCGTATCTCCGCCGCGGCGGACGGTGTGGACCAACTGCAGGAACTGGATCTCAAGCGCTGCCACTGGGTGGCAAAAGCCTGCCAGCGCAGCCGGATCACCTACCTGTTTACCTCGAGTTCCAGGGTTTTTTCCGGCCAGCTGGACCGACCCTATACCGAGGAGGATTACCCGGACAACGAGACGGGCGTTGGCGCCATGCTGGCCAGTGCCGAGCAGTTGGTGCGCGACAGCTGCGAGCGGCACCTGATCCTGCGTTTCGGCCCGGTTTTTTCCCATGAGGGGACAAACCTGATTACCCAGATGCTGGGCGAGCTGGGAGCAAACGGCGGCAGCCTGGTGATGGACAATAACCTGCGCGGTTGCCCGGTGGCGGCGGATGATGGTGCACGGGTCCTGTCGGCCGTGCTCGACCAGCTGGGGACCGGAATGGAAGCCAGCGGCATTTACCACTATTGCAGTTCCGATACGGCAACCTACTATGAGTTCGCCGAGGCCCTGCTGGCGGCCGCGTCACAATTTTCCGATTTCAGCCCCACGGCGGTGCAGTTGCAGCGGCAGCCGGAGGGCTTGTCGCCGCTTAACCGCGCGCTCAACTGCGGCAAGATTCGCAATACCTTCGCCATCAAGCAGGCGCCGTGGCGCGCTGCCGTTGCCGGCGTCGTCAAGCGCTACTACCAGCTGCAGCGCAAACAGGATTAAGGAGACTATATGGCCAAAGCGACCGATGAATGCGCGAGGACCCTGGCCGTCGCGGTCATGACTGTCTCCGACACCCGCACCGAGGATACCGATACCTCCGGGCACTACCTGGTAGAAGCGCTTACCGCTGCCGGGCACCGACCGGCGGCAAAGGCCATCGTTGTCGATGATATCTACCAGATCAGGGCGGTGCTGTCCGGCTGGATAGCGGATGCGGGCATCGATGCGGTGCTGGTAACCGGCGGCACGGGCTTTTCCGGCCGGGATTCAACGCCCGAGGCCGTGCGGCCGCTGTTTGACAAGGATATCGACGGTTTTGGCGAGGTATTCAGGGCCCTGTCCCACGCCGAGATAGGCTCCTCCACCATCCAGTCCCGGGCGGTAGCCGGGTTTGCCAACAATACCGTCATATTCTGTATGCCCGGCTCCACCGGCGCCTGCAGGACAGCCTGGCAGGGCTTGATCCGTGAACAGCTCGACAGCAGTCATCGCCCCTGTAATTTTGTAGGCGTACTGAAGGTTCGCGAGCGGGAGGCCTGATGCCACTGCTGCCGGTTGCGCAGGCGCTGGAGCGGGTACTGGCCGCTGCCCGGCCCGGCCAGCCTGTAGTGGAAGTGCCGCTGATCGATGCCATGGGCCGCGTATTGGCGAAGGATGTGATGGCCCCTGTTGCCGTGCCGGGCGAGGACAACAGCGCCATGGACGGCTATGCCCTGCGTTGCGCGGATGCGGTGGGGCCCCTGCCGGTCGTTGCGCGGATCGCCGCCGGTGATACCGCTGTTGCCGCCCTGCCGGCGGGCGCGGCGGTGCGTATCTTTACCGGTGCCACGGTACCCCGGGGCGCCGACGCCGTGGTAATGCAGGAAGACTGCCAGGAGCGGGAGGGCGTGGTCAGCGTCTGCGCGCCCGTGCGACGCGGGCAGAATATACGGCCCCGGGGCCAGGACATTGCCCTGGGTGCCACGGTGCTGCCACGGGGCAGGGTGTTGCGCCCGCAGGACATGGGACTGCTTGCCTCCGTGGGACTGGCCTCGGTACGCGTATACCGGCCCCTGCGGGTCGCGGTGCTGTCTACCGGGGACGAGCTGGTGGAACCCGGGAGTGCCGGGCTGCGCCCCGGGCAGCTCTACAATTCCAATCGCTACACCCTGGCGGGCCTGCTGCAATCCCTGGGCATGACTGTCGTCGATGGGGGTATCGTGCCGGATGATCCGGCCGCTACCGCGCGTGCCCTGGCTGATGCCGCCGCGGGCGCTGACTGTGTCATTACCTCCGGTGGCGTGTCCGTGGGGGAGGAGGATCATGTCAAGGCCCAGGTCGAGCGCCTGGGCCAGCTCGATCTGTGGAAACTGGCGATCAAGCCCGGCAAGCCGCTGGCGTTCGGGCGTATCGGCGACACGCCCTTTATCGGCCTGCCCGGCAATCCCACCTCGGTATTTGTCACCTTTTGCCTGGTCGCGCGCCCCTTCCTGTTGAAATTGCAGGGTGTGACCGAGCCCGCTGCGGCGCCCCTGGAGGCCGCAGCGCGGTTCAGTGTCAGCCGGCCGGGGGACCGCCAGGACTACCTGCGGGTCACCCTGTCCCGTGGCACCCACGGGCTGCAGGCGCACCGGTTTGCCAACCAGAGTTCAGGGGTGCTCAGTTCAGTGAGTTACAGCGACGCCCTGGCGGTGATCCCGCCGGGCGTCACGATTGACGAGGGTGACCGGGTGCAGGTGCTGCTGCTCGACCAGCTCGCCTGAGCCGGTTAGTTAGTCGACGTATTTCTGGAAGACCAGCGAGGCGTTGGTTCCGCCAAAGCCAAAGCTGTTGGACATCACCCGCTGCAGATCCACGTCGTCGTGACGTTGCAGCGCGATGGGCAGGCCCTCCGCCTCGGGATCCAGGGTTTCGATATTGGCCGAAGCCGCAATGAAGCCTTTTTGCTGCATCAGCAGGGAGTAGATGGCTTCCTGGACGCCGGCGGCACCCAGCGAGTGGCCGGACAGCGATTTGGTAGACCCGACAACGGGGATGTGATCCCTGTCCTGGTAGGCGTTACGCACCGCCTTGAGTTCCTGGATATCACCTGCGGGTGTGCTGGTACCGTGGGCGTTGATATAGTCCACCGGCCCGGTCACCGTTGCCAGGGCTTGTTGCATGCAGCGCACCGCGCCTTCCCCCGAGGGGGCAACCATGTCGTAGCCATCCGAGGTGGCGCCGTAGCCTACCAGTTCGGCATAAATCCTGGCGCCGCGCTTGAGTGCGTGTTCCAGCTCCTCCACCACCAGCATGCCGCCGCCACCGGCGATGACAAAACCGTCGCGATTGGCATCGTAGGCGCGTGAAGCGCGTTCGGGCGTATCGTTGTACTTCGTTGAGAGGGCGCCCATGGCGTCAAACAGGCAGCTCAGGGTCCAGTGCAGTTCCTCGCCACCGCCGGCAAAAACGATGTCCTGTTTGCCCAGCTGGATCTGTTCCATGGCATTGCCGATACAGTGGGCGCTGGTGGAGCAGGCAGAGGAGATGGAGTAATTTACGCCCTTGATCCTGAAGGGTGTCGCAAGGCAGGCCGAGACCGTGCTGCCCATGGTCTGGGTGACGCGGTAGGGTCCTACCCGGCGGATGCCGCGTTCGCGCAGCACATCAGCGGCTTCCACCTGCATCGCTGCGGACGCCCCGCCGGAACCGGCGATAATACCGGTGCGCACATTGGAGATATCCGCCTCCTTCAGCCCGGAGTCGTCTATCGCCTGTTGCATCGCGATATAGGCATAGGCCGCCGCATCGCCCATAAAGCGCAATTGCTTGCGGTCGACCAGGGAAGGGATATCGATATCGGGCGCGCCGGCCACATGTGAACGCAAGCCCATGTCAACCTGTTCCTGTCGCAGGCTGATGCCCGAACGGCCATCGTAGAGCGAGCGGGTAACGGATTCTGCGTCGTTGCCCAGGCAGGAAACGATGCCCAGGCCGGTAATGACTACTCTTCTGCCCATGGGTTAGAAGGCCTCCGTGGATTTGAACAGTCCGACTCGCAGGTCCGAGGCTGTATAAATTTCGCGACCGTCCACCGATACGCTGCCGTCTGCTATGCCCATGACCAGCTTGCGCTCGATGACGCGCCTGACGTGGATGTTGTAGACGACTTTCGATGCCGACGGAAGAACCTGTCCACTGAACTTGACCTCGCCACAACCCAGTGCGCGGCCCCGGCCGGGATTTCCGCGCCAGCCCAGGAAAAAACCCACCAGCTGCCACAGGGCGTCCAGGCCCAGGCAGCCCGGCATGACCGGGTCGCCGGGGAAGTGACACTGGAAAAACCAGAGGTCCGGGTGGATGTCGAGTTCGGCGATGATTTCACCCTTGCCGTATTGGCCTCCCTCGGAGCTGATGTGGCGAATGCGATCCAGCATCAGCATATTGTCCGTGGGCAATTGTGCATTGCCGGGGCCGAACAGTTCACCGTTACCGCAGGTGATCAGTTCGTCCTTGCCGTAGGCACTTTTCGCTGTCATAGCTTATCCAGTGTTGGGTGGAAATCCGCATCGCCGCATCGGAGGCTGGCGACGGCCCGGTCGCTGGAAACCACGTGGCGCCCCGGGAAGTGGGACTATTTTAATAGTTGATGCTCACAAGTCCAGCGCATTTCGGTAGTAACGCACGGTTGGCATCAGGCCAATGGCCGTTGTAAACGGTACCCGGCCTGTCGGTAGCAAAGCCCCGTACCATCCGCTAACATAAGCGGAACATCATGCCCTGTTGGTATATCGTGGGCGTCTCAAGACTATTTTCACCGTGCCGATGGCCGGTGATGCAGGGATCCTATGTTAACACCTGTCCTACTTTCCGGTGGCGTCGGCAGTCGCTTGTGGCCGGTCTCGCGCGAAACACACCCGAAACAGTTCCTGCCCCTGGCGGGTGAGCTGTCCATGTTGCAGGAAACACTGCAACGCACCTCCGGGCTCGAGGAGACAGCGCCCCTCGTGGTGTGCAACGAGGAGCATCGTTTCATGGTGGCGGAGCAGTTGCGCCAGGTGGCTATCAAGGCCAGCGCGCTGATTCTCGAGCCCCAGGGGCGCAACACCGCCCCCGCCGTCGCGCTGGCTGCCATACAGGCCCTCAAGGGCGACCCGGAGGCGCTGCTGTTGGTGCTGCCTGCAGATCACCTGATCCAGGATGTGGAAGCCTTTGCCGCGGCCGTTGGCAAAGCCATACCCCTGGCCCAGCAGGGTCGCCTGATGACCTTCGGCGTGGTGCCCTCGAGCCCGGAAACAGGCTATGGCTACATCAAGTGCGGCGCTGCCCTGGGCCCCGATATCTACGACCTGGAGCGCTTTGTCGAGAAGCCGGACGCGGCCACGGCCCAGACCTACCTCGACGGCGGTAGCCATGTGTGGAACAGCGGTATGTTCCTGTTGCGCGCGGCTACCTACCTGGAGCAGTTGGGTGAACACGCCCCGGCTATGCTTGCCAGCTGCCGCAGTGCGATGGCCGGTGCAAGCGCCGACATGGACTTTGTGCGTCCGGCCGCCAAGCCGTTTCTCGAGTGCCCCAGCGACAGCATCGACTATGCCGTGATGGAGAAGACCTCCTGTGGCGGCGTGGTGTCACTGGATTGCGGCTGGAGCGACGTGGGTGCCTGGTCCGCACTTTGGGATGTTGCGGTGCGTGACAGCGATGGCAACGTCTGCAAGGGCGACGTCATACTCGACAATTGCCGGGGCAGCTATTTTCGCAGTGATTCCCGCCTGTTGGCTGCAACCGGTGTTGAGAATCTCGTGGTGGTGGAGACTGCCGATGCCGTGCTCGTGGCGGATCGCACGAAAGTCCAGGACGTCAAGCGCATTGTCAATCGCCTGAAAGACCTGCGCCGCCCCGAGGTCTCCCAGCACAGGCGGGTCTACCGGCCCTGGGGTTCCTACGAGTCCCTGGTGATGTCAGAGCGCTTCCAGGTGAAGCGCATTGTCGTCAATCCGGGACAGACCCTGTCGCTGCAAATGCACCACCACCGGGCGGAGCACTGGGTGGTCGTGCACGGCACCGCTGAAGTCACCTGCGAGGACAAGGTGTTCATGCTCGGCGAGGATGAATCCACCTACATCCCCCTGGGCCACAAACACCGCCTGGCAAACCCGGGAAGGATACCGTTGGAGCTTATCGAGGTGCAGTCCGGCGCCTATCTCGGTGAGGACGATATCGTGCGTTACGAAGACGTCTACGGCCGCGGCAAATAGCCCGGCTATTACAAGGAGGTTCCATGAGTATCACCAAATGCCTTTTTCCCGTGGCGGGTTACGGCACGCGCTTCCTGCCGGCGACCAAAAGCATGCCCAAGGAAATGTTACCTATCGTCAACAAGCCGCTGGTGCAGTATGGCGTGGAGGAAGCGATCGCGGCGGGAATGACAACCTGTGCGATGGTGACCGGCCGCGGCAAGCGCGCCATTGCGGACCATTTCGATATCAGTTACGAACTCGAGCACCAGATTTCCGGCAGTGGCAAGGAGGCCGCGCTGGCAAGTATTCGCAATGTGCTCGACAAGGGCGTGTTTACCATGGTGCGCCAGCGCGAAATGAAAGGTCTTGGCCATGCCATACTCACCGGCCAGTCGCTGATCGGTAATGAGCCTTTCGGTGTGCTGCTGTCAGATGACCTGTGCCTCAACGATGGCCCCGGGGTACTGGCCCAGATGGCGGAGCTTTTCAAACAGTTTCGCTGTTCGATCGTGGCGATACAGGAAGTACCCCCGGAGGAGGTCAACAAGTACGGGGTGATCGCCGGCGAAAGTCTCAGGGACGGCATCTACCGGGTTGATGAAATGGTGGAGAAGCCAAACCCCAAGGATGCGCCGTCCAACCTGGCCATCATCGGTCGCTATATTCTCACGCCGGATATCTTTGACATTATTCGCGAGACCCCTCCCGGCGCCAATGGCGAAGTCCAGTTGACCGACGCCCTGCAGATTCAGGCCCGGCGCGGTTGTGTCATGGCCTACAAATTCAAGGGCCGTCGCTTCGACTGCGGCAGTGTGCCGGGCTTTGTGGAGGCGACTAATTTTGTCTACGAAAACTACTATGCAAAAGATTGAGGGAGCCATCCGGTGAAGGAAATTACCTGTTTCAAGGCCTATGACGTTCGGGGCAGGGTGCCCGACCAGTTGAACGAGGACATCGCGCGCCGCATCGGCCGCGCCTATGCGGAGGTCATCAAACCGCGCCAGGTCGTGGTGGGCCACGACATTCGCCTGACCAGCGAGGCCATCAAGGCGGCCCTGGTCAAGGGCCTGCTGGAGCAGGGCGTGGATGTCTATGACATCGGCCTGTGTGGTACCGAGGAGATCTATTTTGCCACCTCCCATGCGGGCATGGACGGCGGTATCGCCGTAACCGCCAGCCACAACCCGAAAGATTACAATGGCATGAAGTTCGTGCGGGAGGAGTCGAAACCGATATCCGGCGATACCGGGCTGTTCGATATACAGGCGATGGCGGAAAGGGACGAGTTTCAAGCCGCGGCAAAGCCCGGCCAGCTACACGCGCTCGACACTTCAGCGGCCTATGTCGAGCACCTGCTTTCCTATGTTGATGTGCCTGCGCTGAAACCCCTGAAAATCGTGGTTGATGCGGGCAATGGGGGTGCCGGTCGGGTGGTTGACCTGCTGGAGCCGCACCTGCCCTTTGAGTTCATCAAGCTGCATCACGAGCCCGACGGCAATTTTCCCAACGGTGTGCCCAACCCGTTGGTGCCGGAGAATCGGGCCGCAACCATCGCGGCGGTGCGCGAACACGGCGCCGATCTCGGGCTTGGCTGGGATGGCGACTTCGATCGTTGCTTCTTCTTCGATGAGAAGGGCGACTTTATCGAGGGCTACTACGTGGTGGGTCTGCTGGCGGAGGCGTTCCTGAAACGTCAGGGGCCGGCGCGGGTGGTGCACGATCCGCGCCTGGTATGGAACACGGTGGATATCGTCGAGTCGCTGGGGGGCGAGGCAGTGCAGAGCAAGACCGGCCACGCATTTATCAAGGAGCGCATGCGACTGGAAAATGCGGTTTACGGCGGGGAAATGAGCGCGCACCATTATTTTCGCGATTTTGCCTATTGTGACAGCGGGATGATTCCCTGGTTACTGGTCACCGGGCTGGTCAGCGCGGCCGGGCGGGGCCTGTCCACGTTGGTGGCCCAACGCGTGGCGGCGTATCCCTGCAGCGGGGAAATCAATCGCACCATAGAAAACCCGGCCGAGGTGCTCGGCAGGGTCGAGGCCACCTACCGGGATCAGGCCGGGTCTGTCGAACACGTGGACGGCCTGAGCATGGTGCTCGGGCAGTGGCGCTTCAACCTGCGCATGTCCAATACGGAGCCTGTGGTGCGCCTGAACGTTGAAAGTCGTGGCGATGCAGCGCTGATGCAGGCGAAAACCAGTGAGTTGCTGGCGCTGATAGACGGCCCCTGAAAGCCGTGCTCAGGCCCGGGCATCCCCTTCCTGGGCGGCCCGCCATTCACGCATGAGTCGCTCGGTGGAAGGATCCATCGGGCCCGGGCTTGCCTCGCCGGACAGGCGCCCGAGAATCTCGCTGCCGATCTCCTTGCCCAACTCCACGCCCCATTGATCAAACGGGTTGATTCCCCACAGGCGGGCGCTGCAAAAGGTGCGGTGTTCGTACAGGGCCAGCAGTGCGCCCAGGGAGCCTGGATTGACCGAGTGCATGGTAATGACGCTGTTGGGGCGATTCCCGGGCATGGCCAGGTGCGGGGTCAGCCGGTCCGCTTCCTGTGCACCCAGGCCCCGCGCCAGCAATGCCGCTCGCGCGGCTTCCTGCGTGCGCCCCACCATCAGGGTGCGGCTCTGGGCGAGGCAGTTTGCTACCAGCCGCCGGTGCTGTTCGCGCATGCCGGTGTGGGTGTTCAGTGGCAGCACAAAATCGGCCGGGCACAACAGTGTCCCCTGGTGCAGTAGCTGGTGGAAGGAGTGCTGCCCCATGGTGCCGGCAGATCCCCAGAGCACGGCGCCGGTGGTGTAGGGCAGAGCCCGTCCGTCCTCGCTGACGCACTTGCCGTTGCTTTCCATGGTCAACTGCTGGAGAAAGGCGGGCAGGTGTTGCAGGCTGTTGTCGTAGGGCAGTACTACGTGGTTTCCCGCCTGGAAGAAGTTGTTGTACCAGATCTCGAGCAAGCTCATGAGAAGCGGCATATTGGCCGCCGGTTCGCTGTTGCGGAAATGCCTGTCCATGGCCTCGGCCCCCGCCAGGAACGCTGCGAAATTCTCCCAGCCGACGGCGATGGCGCAGCTCAGGCCGATGGCGGACCACACCGAATAACGCCCCCCCACCCAGTCCCACATCGGCAGGCAGTTGCCGGCGGGAATGCCGAATTCGGCGGCGGCCTGCAGGTTGGAGGTGACCGCGATAAAGTGTTTGCCAAGCGCGTCCTCGCCGGCCCCGGCATTGCGCAGCCAGGTTCGCGCCGCCAGGCTGTTGGTGAGGGTTTCCTCGGTGCGAAAGGACTTGGAACAGACGATAAACAGGGTTGTCTCCGGGTCCAGTTCCAGCAGGGTGTCCTGCAGGTCGGCGGGGTCCACGTTGGCCACGTAGTGGCAGCTGATATTGCCGTGAAACGGTCGCAGTGCCTCGCTGACCAGGCGCGGTCCCAGGTCTGAACCGCCGATACCGATGTTTACTACATCGGTGATGGTTGCGCCGGAGAAGCCCTGCTGGGCACCGCTGTTCAGGCGCTCGGCCCAGGTTTGCATGAGCGCCCTGGCTGCCACGACTTCCTGGAATTTGCCCTCCAGGCCCTGGCTGCCCGAGGCGCGCAGCAAGGTGTGCAGCGCCGGTCGGTCCTCGGTGTTGTTGATAGGCTCCCCGCTGAACAGGGCGGCGATATCCCGTGCCACCCCCGCATGTTCGGCCAGGCGCAGTAGTTGCTCCAGGGCCGCGGTGGTCAGCAGGTGCTTGGAGTAATCCAGGCGCAGGCCGGCGGCCTCCAGGGTGAAGTCAGTGGCCCTGCCCGGGTCGTCTTGCAGCAGCTGGCTGACGGAGGTCGATTTCACGCCATTGGCCAGCGCCTGCAGGTCGCTGTAGCCGGGTAACTCAGACAGGAGTGGGCGTGATGTCATGGTATGACCTTGTCGCGGCGGGAGATCGGAAACAGCGAGTATAGGAAGCCACCACGGTGGGCGCAATGCCGCGAGCGCGCGGGCAGGTTGTAGTGGGTGCCCTGGCGCCTGGGCCTAGTGGTCGCGGTGGGTCGACAGGTGGGTAATTCGCTCCAGCGCGCTGCGCCACTCACTGGCGGGCAGCTGCTGCAGTTGTGCGAGGGCCGCGTCGTGATAGTGCCCGGCCTGGGCCCGGGTGTAATCCAGTGACCCACAGCGCTGCACGGCAGTGATGATCTCGTCGATACGCTGCGCGCTCTTCCCGGTAATGGCCGTTCGAATGAGCGCCTGCTCCGCGCCGGTGCCCTCGCGCATGGCATGGATCAGCGGCAGGGTGGTCTTGCCCTCGGTCAGGTCGTCCCCCACATTCTTGCCCATGGTCGCGGGGTCGCCTTCGTAGTCCAGCACATCGTCTATCATCTGGAAGGCGATGCCCAGGTTGAGGCCGAACGCGTGCAGGGACTGGCGCATCGCCTGGTCCGCGCCGCTCAGGGTGGCGGCCCCGTAGCAGGCCGCCGCGAACAGGATAGCCGTTTTGCGGGTGATGACATCCAGGTACTGGGCTTCGGTGGTGCCGTCCTGGCCGGCTCGGGCCAATTGCAGGACCTCGCCTTCGGCGATGGTGTTGGTGGTATCAGCCATGTGGTGGAGGATGTCCATGTCCTGCAATTGCACCATCAGCTGGAACGCGCGGGTGTAAAGGAAGTCACCCACCAGTACCGAGGGGGCGTTGCCAAACTCGGCATTGGCAGTGGGCCGGCCCCGGCGCAGGGTGGATATGTCCACCACGTCGTCGTGCAGGAGCGTGGCGGTGTGGATAAACTCGATGATGGCGGCGAACTTGATGTGATGGGCGGTGCAACCGCCAAGGGCGGAGCCGCACAGCAGGGCCAGCATTGGCCGCAGGCGCTTGCCGCCGGCGTCGACTATATAGTGGCCCACGTTTTCCACCATGGGCACATCGGAATGCAGTTGCTCCACGATGAGCTGGTTGACCTGCTCGAACTCCGTGGAAATGGTCGCGCGTATTTGTTGCATGGGAAGTATGGTGTGTAGAGTGCCCGCGCATGCTAGGGTGCGGCCACCGGGCTGTCAAGCGAGCGTCCCGCTGTCCCTGCGCGGGACTTAAGTTCTTGTTTTCATGAAATAAGTAACCCTTGCTGTTGTCGGCCGATTTAAGTAAAATCGCCGCCCTCTGGCCCCTGTCGCGTGCAAACGCTGCGCCGGCCGGTGTTTATCAACTGTTAGTGCCTGTCTCTGCCCCCTTGATTTGCAAGGGTTTTTTTACGATTGCGAGCAGGCTAACTCAACGGAGCACATTATGTACGCAGTAATCGAAAGCGGTGGTAAGCAGCACCGTGTAGTTGAAGGCGAAACCCTGAAACTGGAAAAAATTGAAGCCGCGACCGGCGATACCGTCGAATTTGACAAGGTATTGATGGTTGGCGGTGGCGACAGTATCAAGATCGGTACACCTGTGGTTGCCGGCTGCAAGGTCACTGCCGAGGTGGTTGCCCACGGTCGCCACAAGAAGGTCAAGATTATCAAGTTCAATCGCCGCAAGCATTACCGGAGAGAAACCGGTCACCGCCAGTGGTTCACTGAAGTGAAAATCACCGGTATTTCGGCGTAACAGGAGGGTTTGAGCAATGGCACACAAGAAAGCTGGTGGTAGTACCCGTAACGGGCGTGATTCCGAGAGCAAACGCCTTGGCGTCAAGCGCTTCGGCGGTGAAACTGTATTGGCTGGCAGCATCATCGTGCGTCAGCGTGGCACGCGTTTCCACGCGGGCACAAACGTTGGTATCGGCAAGGATCATACCTTGTTCGCGACGGCCGATGGCCAGGTTGAGTTCGTGACCAAGGGACCGAACAGCCGCAAGTTCGTCCAGGTGGTGAGCGCCTGAGACGCGGCTTTCGAGCCGGGTGACCAAAGCCTCGTCAGTGACGGGGCTTTTTTTTGACCGCGCTGTGCGCGGTCGGTAACACACTGGAACCAAGATGAAATTCGTAGACGAGGCAAGTATCAAGGTTTTCGCCGGCAATGGCGGCAGTGGCTGCCTCAGTTTCCGCCGCGAGAAATACATTCCCAAGGGCGGCCCCGACGGCGGGGACGGCGGGGATGGCGGCAGCGTGCTGATGGAGGCCGACGGCAACCTCAACACCATGGTGGATTTCCGCTTCCAGAAGGCCTACCGCGCCCAGAACGGGGAATCCGGCCGGGGCCAGAACAAGACCGGCAGGAGTGGCGAGGACCTTGTCCTGCGGGTACCGGTGGGCACGACCATATTTGATGAGGATACCGGCGAGATGCTGGGTGATTTATCCGTGCCTGGCCAGCGCCTGGTGGTCGCCCAGGGCGGCTTCCACGGGCTGGGTAATACCCGCTTCAAGTCCAGCACCAATCGTGCGCCGCGCCAGACCACAAAAGGCAGTGAGGGTGAACACCGCGATCTCAAGCTGGAACTGAAAGTGCTGGCAGACGTGGGCCTGCTGGGCCTGCCCAACGCGGGCAAGTCCACCTTTATACGGGCGGTGTCCTCCGCCACGCCCAAGGTGGCCGACTACCCTTTTACGACCCTGGTGCCCAACCTGGGTGTGGTCAAGGTGGAGGCCCACCGCAGTTTTGTGGTGGCTGACATACCCGGGCTGATCGAGGGGGCGTCCGAGGGTGCCGGCCTGGGCATTCGCTTCCTGAAGCACCTGACCCGCAACCGCATACTGCTGCACCTGGTGGATATGGCGCCCTATGACGGCAGCGAACCGGCCGATGCCGCCGTCGCGATCGTGCGGGAGCTGGAGCGATTCAGCCCGACGCTGGCGGCGCGGGAGCGCTGGCTGGTGCTGAACAAGTCTGACCTGCTGGATGCCGAAACATTTGCCGAGCGCCGGCAGGCCGTGCTGGCAGCGCTCGACTGGACGGGGCGGGTGTACGAGATATCGGCGATCAACAGCGGGGGCACCGCCGCCCTGTGCGGTGAGATGATGGTGTATCTTGAGGAGCGCCGGGAAGCCGAGCTGGCCGATCCCGGGCTGGCCGAGGCCGAGCACCAGGTGCAGCTCGCCATGCAGGAGGAGGCAAGGCAGCGCGTTGAAGAGTATCGCGCCCGCCTGCGCAAGCGTCCCAGGGGCGAGCAAGCCGGCCCAGGCAGTGATGAAGATGACGATGATTTCGATGACGATGACGATGACGATGACGACTACGACGTCGAGGTGGAGTATGTACCCTAGGATGGTTTATGTCTGATCGTGGGGAAATCGCCGGGGCCAGGCGCTGGGTGGTGAAAGTCGGCAGCGCGCTGCTGACCGACGATGGCCGCGGCCTCGACGCGGCGATTATCGCGGCACTGGTGGAACAGCTGGTGCGTCTGCGCGAGCGTGGTTGCGAGGTGGTGCTGGTGTCGAGCGGCGCGGTCGCCGCCGGCATCGTAAGACTGGGCTGGACCGCCCGCCCGCACCTCCTGCACAAACTGCAGGCAGCGGCCGCCGTGGGCCAGTCAGTGCTGGTGCAGCATTACGAAAATGCCTTCAGGCAACACGGTATCGCGACCGCCCAGATCCTGCTGGTGCACGATGACGTGACCGCCCGCGATCGCTACCTCAACGCCCGGGGTACACTCAAGACCCTGCTGGAGCTGGGGGTGGTGCCGGTGGTGAACGAAAACGACACCGTGGTGACCGATGAAATCCGTTTTGGCGACAACGACACCCTGGCGGCCCTGGTGGCCAACCTGATCGATGCCGACGCGCTGCTGCTGCTGACGGACCAGCAAGGGATGTACCGGGAGGACCCCCGCCTCAACCCCGCCGCCGAATTGCTCGCAAGTTGCGACGTGCACGACCCGCAGCTCGACGCCATGGCCGGGGAGGGCGGTGCCCTGGGTCGTGGCGGCATGGTGACCAAGCTGCGCGCGGCGCGACTGGCGGCGCGCTCCGGCACGGAAACCATTATCGCCAGTGGGCGAGTGGCCAATATCGTCGCCGCGGTGACCTCGGGTGAGCAGGTGGGCACCTGGTTGCGCACGGGCAAGCAGCCCCAGAACGCCCGTAAGCAGTGGCTGGCCGGGATGGTCCAGGTGCAGGGCAGCCTGGAACTGGACGATGGCGCGGTTCGGGTACTGCGGGAGTCGGGGCGCAGCCTGCTCAGCGTGGGTGTCCGCGCGGTACAGGGCAATTTCACCCTGGGTGAGATGGTCTCCTGCCGCGACAGCGCCGGTCGGGAGATCGCCCGTGGGCTGGTCAACTACAACGCCGCGGAAACCCGTCGCATCATGGGCCTGCCCTCCCGGGAGATCGAGGGTGTGCTGGGTTACCTGCGCGACGAGGAGCTGATTCACCGGGACAACCTCGTCCTGGTTTAATGCCCTGCTGCCTGACTGTCCATAGTCAGGCAGTAGCGCATTAGCTCATCCAGCGACCGATCGGGGTCTTCACCCAGAGGAAATCCATCAGCTTCTTCATCCCCTCGGCGCTTTTCGCACTGTAGGGATACGCGTTCTGCATTTTACCGCCGAAGCGGTCGATGACGATGGGCATCTCGTGGCAGTATCCGCGCAGGCCTTTCTTGCCGTTGACCTGCCCCAGGCCCGAACTCTTGCGGCCCCCGAAGGGCGCCGCGGGAATACCATAGCTCACCGCCATGTCGTTGACACTGCAGGAGCCGGTGTCGATGGCCGCCGCCAGGCGGTATCCCTTGTCCTTGTCCTTCGTCCAGACGTTGCCGTTGAGGCCGAACTCGGAGTCGTTGGCCAGGGCGATGGCTTCCTGCTCGCTGGCCACTTTCTGGATACACAGTACCGGGCCGAAGGTCTCATGGATCATGATATCCATGCTGTTGTCGACGCCTGTTATCACGGTGGGTTCATAGTACAGGCCCGCCAGGTCGGGATTGCGGCGCCCCCCCATCATGATATTGGCGCCCTTGGCCCGGGCATCCTCGACGTGGGCCTCGATGATGGCCATCTGCCGGTCCCAGAACACCGCGCCCACGTCCTCGTCCCAGCCGTGTTGCTGGCCCTGGCGCAGGTTCTTGCCCTTGTCCAGCACCAGGCGCAGGAATTCGTCGTACACCTGGTCCACGACATAAATTCTCTCCGTGCCGCAACAGTAGTGCCCCGTATTCATGCAGGACCCCAGCCAGGCGCCATCCGCCGCCCGGTCCAGGTCAGCGTCGGCACATACGATCATGGCGTCGTTGCCACCCAGTTCCAGGGTGCAGGGAATCAGTTGCGCAGCGCAGGCCTGGGCGACCTTGCGCCCGGTAGCCACGCTGCCGGTGAACGAGACCTTGTCGACCCCGCCGCTGACGATGGCGGCGCCGGTTTCGCCATCGCCCAGGAGCACCTGCAGCACACCGTGGGGCAGTCCGGCCCGGCTGAGTATGGTCTCGGCCAGTCGCGCCGAGAATGGCGTCACTTCCGAGCCCTTGGCCACCACCGTATTACCCGCCAGGATGGCCTGGACGGCCTGGTTCATTACCAGCACGAAGGGACCGTTCCAGGGGGTGACCAGGCCGATGACACCCAGTGGTTTATAGAGTATGCGCAGTTGTTTCATGAGCCCCAGCAGCCCGTGCACCCGGCGTTTGCGGGGCCTGAGAAATTTTTCGGCATTTTTGGCGTAGTAACACAGGGAATCGGCAACCGAGAATATCTCCATGCTCATGGCATCGGTGCGCGCCTTGCCTGTCTCGGCCACGACGGTATCGATAATCTCATCCTGTGTTTCCAGCACGATTTGCAGGGCGCGCTGTACGATGGCGGCGCGGTCCTTCATGCTGGTGGCGGCCCATGCGGGCTGCGCCGCGCGTGCCTTTGCGATCGCTGCGGCCACATCCTCCGCGTTGGCGCACACCAACTCCCCCGTGGGTTCGAGGGTGACCGGGCTACGCAGTTGCAGGTGGCGGCGGGCATCGCTGGAGGCAATGGGTTCGTAGAGGGACATGGCATACTCCTGTGGTTTCGCGCCAAGCTATTAGTCATTAGTTTTAGTGTCAATGCCCCCCGGTGACCGGGCACCGGCAGGGTATGAATTACAAGACCGCATGACTGTGGGATAATCGCCGCCCATCAGTACATTGCATAACTCAGGTTCATGACCTTGTCGCCGACACTATTGCTGGTCCTTTATTGCACTGCCATTGCGGGCTTCTCGCTGGTGGGCGGGCTGTTGCCCGACTGGGTGAAGATGACCCACACCCGCACCCAGCTTGCGATGAGCCTGGTGTCCGGCCTGATGCTGGGCGTCGCTTTTTATCACCTGCTGCCCCACAGTGTCGCGATGCTTGGTGGTCCGGGCGCAACCGACATCTCGGTGCAATGGCTTATGTTCGGCCTGATCACCATGCTGTTGCTGTTGCGCATTTTCCATTTCCACCAGCACGACTTCAGTCATGAGGAAGATCATCTCCACGAGCCACAACCGGCGCATGAGCATGCGCATGATCACGGCCACGACCATGACCACGATCACCACCACGACCAGGGGCGCGCCCGGCCCGTGAGCAGCATGAGCTGGGTGGGCATTGCGCTGGGTTTGGGGGTGCATACCCTGATCGATGGTATCGCCCTGGGCGCGGCGATGCAGGGTGAGATTGCCGACGGGGCCTCGGGCCTGGTAGGTGTGGGGGTATTCCTGGCCATTTTTCTGCACAAGCCCCTGGATGCCATGTCTATCACCACCGTTATGGCGGCGGGCGGCTGGAGTCGCAGCGCCCGGGCCATCAACAATGTCGTGTTTGCGCTGATGTGTCCCCTGGGCGCGCTGGTGTTTTTCTTCGGGGTCGACCTGCTTGTGGATTCAGCGGACTACGTCGTTGCGGCGGCACTGGCCTTTTCAGCGGGTGCCTTTATCTGTATCGCCCTGAGCGACCTCCTGCCCGAGGTGCAATTCCACAGCCATGACCGCACCCGGCTGACCCTGGCGTTCCTGCTGGGTATCGGCGTGGCCTTCGCCATCGGTGCGCTGGAACCGGCCAATTTCCATCTTTCCACACACTGACCCCGGAGGCAGGATATGGTCAAGCGCGTAATCTATCCCCCGGTGTGGCTGTTGCTGGCACTGATCGCGATTTTTGCGCTCAATGAACTGTATCCACTGGTCCGCTTTACCGGTTTGCCTTTCCAGTTGGCGGGTGGGGTGGTGATCGTGGTCGGCCTGTTGTTGCTGGTGACCGCCAATGGCCTGTTTGTGCGCGCGGGAAACGATGTCATCCCGTTCAGGAGCGTCAGCACGCTGTTGACGGGGGGCGTGTACCGGTTCAGCCGTAATCCCATGTATCTTGGCATGGTCTGCGTGCTGCTGGGCTGCGCCCTCACCGTGGGTGTCGTGTCCGCGCTGCCGGTGCCCTTGATTTTCGCCGCGGTGGTCCAGGCCCGGTTTATTCGTCCCGAGGAGCGCATGTTGTATGGCCTGTTTCCCGGGGAATACCCCGCCTATTGCCAGCGGGTGCGGCGTTGGCTGTAGGCGTTGTGTCGGGTCAGGGAATCTCCACGCTCAGTGTTTCCTTGACGGTCTCCATGACCACGTAACTGGTGGATTCCTGTACCCCGGGGAGTCCCAGTAATGTCTCTCCCAGAAATTCCCGGTAGGCGGCCATGTCGGCCACCCGTGCCTTGATCAGGTAGTCAAAGTTCCCCGACACCAGGTAGCACTCCTGTACCTCCGGCAGTTCCGAGGCCGCCGCCTTGAATTGCTCGAAGTTGTCCTGGGACGTGCGCGACAGGCGAATCTGTACGAACACCAGCAGTGCGGCCCCCACGGCCCTGGGGTTTACCAGCGCGCTGAACCCGGTGATCACGCCGTCCCGCTCCAGTCGTCGCACCCGTTCGATGCAGGGGGTGGTGGTCAGGCCAACCTTGCGCGCCAGTTCAGCGTAGCTCAGGCGGCCATCCTGCTGGAGGATCCGGAGAATATTCCTGTCGATTCTATTTAGATTATTCATCTGCAATAAATGTTATATGCCAGTTGATTCAGCTAAAAAAATAACACTAATCAGAAATAAAACCTATTAAGACGTGAAAATAGAAAAAACCCGCTACCAGGGAAGCCCTATACTGTCGTCCGCAGAATCACTCATACCCAGCCCTTTGTGGAGGAAATCCCGATGCTGTTAGGCGTGCCCAAGGAAATAAAAACCCATGAATACCGTGTCGGCCTGACGACCAGCAGCGTGCTGGAGCTTGTGCTCCACGGGCACGAGGTCATTGTGCAGAGCGGCGCCGGGGACGGCATAGGCCTGGGCGACGAACTGTACCGGCAGGCCGGTGCGGAAGTGGTAGCCAGCGCCGCCGAGGTTTTCGAGCGGGCCGAGATGGTGGTGAAGGTCAAGGAACCCCAGCCCAGGGAATGCAGGATGTTGCGGGAGGGGCAGGTGCTGTTCACCTACCTGCACCTGGCGCCCGATCCGGACCAGACCCGGGCACTGCTGGATTCCGGCTGTATCGCCATTGCCTACGAGACCGTCACCGGTCCGAACAACAGCCTGCCGCTGCTGTCGCCCATGAGCGAGGTTGCGGGGCGCATGTCGATCCAGGCGGGCGCCCATTGCCTTGAAAAAGAGCAGGGTGGTTCCGGCATTCTGCTGGGCGGTGTGCCGGGCGTGGAGGCGGCCAGGGTGGTGGTGATCGGCGGCGGCGTGGTGGGGACCAACGCGGTGCGTATGGCCATGGGTATGGAGGCCCACGTCACCGTGCTGGATCGGTCGCTGCAGCGCCTGAAGGAACTGGATTTCCAGTTCGGCTGCATGCTCAACACCGTGTACTCCACCCGCGAGGCACTGACACGTTACGTCGCCAGCGCCGACCTTTTGATCGGGGCGGTGCTCGTCCCCGGGGCCGCTGCCCCAAAACTGGTCGATCGCCAGATGCTGCGCACCATGAAACCCGGCTCCGTGCTGGTTGACGTGGCTATCGATCAGGGGGGGTGTTTCGAAACCAGTCGCGCCACAACCCACGCGGATCCCACCTATGTCGATGAGGGTGTCGTGCATTACTGCGTGGCCAATATGCCCGGTGCCGTGGCCCGGACCTCAACTTTTGCCCTGAACAACGCTACCCTGCCGTTTACCCTCAATCTTGCCGACAAGGGATATCGCAAGGCCTTGCTGGATGACCCGCACCTGTGTGCGGGGCTCAACGTGCACCGCGGCCAGCTGACCTACAAGGCCGTGGCGGAGGATCTCGGTCTTGACTACGTCTCGGCCCGGGAAGCCCTCGAGGCCTGACAGGCGCGGATGCCGCCGGCCCGGTCCGGCGGCATCGCTTCAACGCCGGGCCGGGTTGTGTGCAGTGGTACAGATCTGTCTGGTAAGCCATTCGGCTGAAGTGTTAATCTCAAGCCCCTAATACACCTGCGCCGCTGCCACCTGTCCGGATTTTGCCTATGTTGTCCAGGAAATACCCCGCTTTCTTTGCCCTGCTGTCCATTGTGTGCCTGGGCTTCACGGCGCCGCCGACGGCGGCAGAGCCACAGTCATTCAACGTGAATTACGAGGTGACCCTGATCCCTTCCAGCCAGGGTGCACTGGTTGCCATGTCGGTTGACAAGGGGGAGTTGCTCAAGCACGTCAACTTCGACAATAGCGATGCGCGCATGTCGGAGCTCAAGGCCAACGGTACCCTGGCGGAAAAAAAAGGCCGTGTATACTGGGACCTGCCCTCCGGGCCGGCGAAATTGTCCTACTTCGTCAAGATTACGCACGAGCGCGACCCCGGTAAATTCGATGCCATCGTCAACCCGCGCTGGGCGATTTTTCGCGGCGATGACCTGGTGCCCGCGATGCATATCGACACGGGCGAGGTGATGGGTTCCTACTCCCGCTCGAAGCTCACGTTCGTATTGCCTGAGGGCTGGGGTAACGCGTACACCGGCTGGCCACGCCTGGAGGGCACCACCTTCAGTATCGATAACCCCGAGCGGCGCCTGGACCGGCCCACCGGCTGGATGATCGCGGGTGACGTGGGTACACGCACCACGACCATCAAGGGCACGGCCATTACGGTTGCCGCCCCCAAGGGAGAGAATTACCAGCGCATGGATGCCCTGACGTATCTGCGCTTCGTCTGGCGGGAGATCAAGCAGGCCTTTGAGGTGACCCCCGACAGCTTGCTCATCGTGGGCGCCGGTGACCCGATGTGGCGTGGCGGCCTGTCCGCCGCCAATTCGCTGTTCCTGCACGCCGATCGGCCACTGGTCAGTGAAAATGGTACCAGTGCGCTGGTGCATGAACTCACCCACATGGTGACGCGGATTTCCGGTGTCGCCACGGCACAGGGCGGTGATGACTGGATAGCCGAGGGGCTGGCCGAGTACTATTCCTTCGAACTCCTGTACCGCGCCCGGGGCATTTCCAAGGCGCGCCGAAGCAAGATTATCCGGGACCTGGGAAAGTGGGGGAGCGAGGTCGAGCATTTACGGGTAAGCCGCTCGAGTGGCCCGGTGACGGCGCGTGCCGTGGTGCTTATCGACCAGCTGGACCAGGAGATCCGTCGCCGCAGCGATGGTGCCTATTCCATTGACGATGTAACCCGGCAGCTTATGGTGATACGCAAGGTATCCCTGGCGGATATGCGCCAGGCGACCGAGAAGCTGATCGGCCCGGATATCGCGGCCCTGGATTCACCGCTGCTGCGCTAGTCCTGGTGCGCGAGCCCCCGCGACCGGTGGGGCAGCAGGGCGTGCGAACCTGGCCTACTGTTTACCCGCGAGCGCCCTGGCGTCTTCCAACCCACCCGCATTGGTGACATTGGTATACCCCTGTGTCTGCAGGCGCTGCCTGGCAGCCTCCGCACGACCGCCCCTGGCGCAGTACAGGTAGATGGGCGCGTCCTTGGGCAGGGCCAGGCCGGCGACCCCCACCTCGATACCATCCAGTGGAATGGACCGCGCCTGCTCCACGTGCCCCTGGGCATACTCGTCCGGGGTGCGCACATCGATCCACACCGCGGCTGCCGGTGATTCTGCCCGGGCGCCGGCGCCGGCAAGCAGGGAAAGCGATAAAAGGCAAATGGCGACCAGTTTGTTCATGTAGCGCTTCCTCTAGTTGGATGCACCCAGGGCAAGCGCCCTGGATTTGGTATTGTTGCAGGCGTTCTCGTCATCACCGTTCGGCCATCCTGAAAGCTGTTCCTCGACGATGGTCGCAAGTGCTGCGATATGGCCCGGCTCGCTGTTGAGGCAGGGAATGTAGTCAAATTGCTCGCCGCCTGCTGCGGTAAAATAATGGCGGTTTTCCTCCCCGATCTCTTCCAGGGTTTCCAGGCAATCGGCGGCGAATCCCGGGCAGACCACCTGCACGGACTTGATGCCCTGACCCGGCATGGCCCTGAGGGTTTCATCGGTATAGGGCCTGAGCCACTCGGCCTTGCCGAAACGCGACTGGAAAGTGACCAGGTAGTCCGATTCCTGCAGACCCAGGTGCTCGGCCACCAGTCGTGTGGTCTTGTGGCACTGGCAGTGGTAGGGATCGCCCTGGTCCAGGTAGCGTCGGGGCTCCCCGTGGTAGGAGAACAGCAGCTTGTCGGCGGTACCGTGTTCGGCGCGATAGTTGCGAATGCTGTCGGCGACTGCCTGTATATACGCCGGGTGATCATGGTACTGGCTGACAAAGCGCAGCTCGGGCAGCCAGCGACGCCGGGTAAAGTCCGCCGCAAGGGCATCGAAGGTGGAGCCGGTGGTGGCGCCGCTGTACTGGGGATACAGGGGCAGAACCAGCAGCTTTCGCACGCCTCGCTCGACCATACTTTGCAGCGTATCGGCAATACCCGGCGTGCCGTAGCGCATGGCAAAATCGACGATCAGCTGCTCGCCGAAACGCTTGCGCAAGGCAGTGTCCAGGGCTTCGGCCTGGTCGCGGGTGTGAAACAGCAGGGGAGAGCCCCGTTCGGTCCATACCTTGCGATACGCCGCCGCCGAGCGTTTGGGGCGCACCCGCAGGATAATGCCGTTGAGAATCAGCCACCAGGCGGGGCGGGGAATCTCCACCACCCGGGGGTCCCACAGGAACTGCTTCAGGTATTTCTTCAGCGCCTTTTTCTCGGGGGCATCCGGGGTCCCCAGGTTGGTAACGAGCACACCCACCCGGGGTGGCTGGCCGTGGTCGAAGTTATTGCTGCCGATATATTTCATGGTGGCCCAATATACGTTTGCGGCTGCCTAAATCCAAGCGCCCTGGCAGTGATACGTCCGCCGCGCTACCCGGGATGACCGGCCGCCGTGGTGAAAGCGCCCGGAAATCACCGGCTGTAAGCTAAAAAAAACCCCCGCTGGGCGGGGGTTTTCAGATGGGTCCGGGCGGCTATTGCACCGGTTTAGAGTGAACGTTGTGCTTTATCGCCACGTCAAAGTCCTTACCGGAACCGTGGCACACGGAGCACTGCTCCACCACTTCGCCGCTGTCCAGGGCCTCCTGGGTGGTGGAGAAACTGGCACCCTGGGCTGTCATGTGGGCCAGACCGTCGGCCTCGTCATGGCAGCTTGAGCAGGCCGCCGCGATCGGTGATACCACCGTGTCGTCAGCCGGATCCTGGTGATCCTTGCCGGTGTCGACAGTGGTGCCCAGCGCCCCTGAAGCCAGCGGCAGGGTGAAGCCGTCATCCGTATGGCAAGTCGTACAGTTACCCAGGTCGCCGGGGAACTGAACCTCTTCCTCGTCGTACACATAGGTGCTGAACCCGCGGAAACCAACCACCTGCAGCGGGTTCTCGCGCATGCCGGCGGCATGGATACCGTGGATCATGGTCTTGAAGTGGAGTGATTCCTCTTTCTTGCCATCTGTCGGTGGGTTGGCTGCGACCGCGCGCACCTCCCTGTCGGTATTGCGCGGGTTATGGCAGGTGACACAGAGCTGCACGTTGTCGGTGCGGTTGCTGCCGTGCAGGCTCAGGGTCTGGTGGCAGTCCAGGCAACTGTTCAGGTCGACACTGGTGCGGCGCGGAACAGCCTTTCCGTCGGCCTCATCGATGCTGAAGAACTCGGTGCCGCTCGTGAACGCAATACGCTGCTCGTCCGGCTCCGCCTCGCTGCCGACATTGACCGCGGGGTGGCCCTCGATGGCCGCAACACCGCTGCCACTGGCGGCAACCGAAGGATGGGCCTTGCCGTTCGGGATAGCGGTTCCCGAAGTGATCATATAGCTGCCATCCCCTACCGGCGTGCCTGTCAGCGCGTCCAGGCTCACCGCGCTGGCGTCGTCCGTGCCGTTCCCGGTGTTGGTATAGTCGGTCGTCGACCAGGCCAGGTCTATGGCGAGGCGGCTTGCGCCGCCACCCACGGTCCAGGGCGCATCATTCTGCAGGTCGTAGGGTGCATCATCGTTGCTTGGGTCGAACACCTTGTACATGACTTCCGGGAATTCACCGGGAGCGGTGTTTGTCACCGAGAGGATCTTGGCCGCGAAATTCTTCCTGGCCTCGTCCGTCGGTATCAGGTGGCTGTGCTGGATGCTACCGGCCTTGCCGCCCTCGGAGTGACAGCTGGCGCAGTTCGAGTCATCGGTCTGGCCGCCGGCGTGTGCACTGAAATCCAGGTCATCATGACAGCTGCCACAGGCGGCCTGGGAGGGGAATTGCGACCAGTTATCGCCCTGTGAGGTCAGGGCCAGTGAATACTCGGAGCCGTCCGGGCGTACCGGGTTGGCACCGGTGGCGCTGCCCGCATGGCAGTTTTCGCAATTGCGGACGTCCTGCGGGAAATGAATGTCGGAGTAATCGTGGCCGCCGACCACATAGTCGCCGCCGGCCTGCACGCTTGGCAGGTTTGCACCCATATGGATCTTGTGCACCATCACCTTCAGGTTGACAGTGTTGGTGCTGCTGGGGTCTGTCGAGCCGGGGTTGTGACAGGTGACGCAGTAACCGACCTCGACCCTGCGGCCGTGGATGCGTAGCGGGTCATGGCAGCGGTTACAGTTGGCGGTGGCGGCGATGTCCATGGTGAAAATGCCGTCCGTGGCCCCGGTGGCCGGTACCCAGTTGTAGGTGGGATTGACGTAATCCTGCGCATTGTCGAACTGCATGCCCACCCGGTGGGTGCGATCGGGTTCATACGCCAGGTCCAGGCCCTCACTGTCGGCCTGGGCCTGGATGTCCGCGTCCTGCTCCTCGACGCTGGTGGCCAGGCGGTAGCGGTACTTGCCATCGCCGAGGTTGGTGAATTCGCCGCTGGTGCCGCGCTCGTAAGTCGCCTGCAATGCCGGCTCGGTACCCGGGCCGTCTTCGGGGTCGGGGTTGCTTATGCGGTTGATGTAGGACTGCCAGCTGCCGGTGAGGTTGCCCAGGGGGCTGGCTTCAAGTTTCGCTAAAGTGAATCGCACATCGCTGGCTGTCAGATCGGTAATGGCGTTGTTCTTGCCATCCGCCAGTGTGAAGTCCACCACGGGCCGGCCGTCATCCGGGATGGTCGCACCCGTGATATAGGCGCTGAGTTCCTCGGCCTCGGCATAAGGCGTCTGGGACGGCGTCGGCGGAATCGGATCGGGTGGTATCGGTTGCCCGGGAGGGGGTGGCCCCGGGTCCACGCCGGAGGCGCTGTTGCCGCCGCCTCCGCCGCCACAGGCGACGAGCAGGCCGAGCATGCCGGCCATTATCCAGTTGCGTGTGTTTATAACCATGGTCTTTCTCTCCCGGGTTTTATTCCCAGTGATAAATCACTGATGCGCCCACATAATTGATTTGTTCGTTCGGGTTGCCCTGGCCGAAGGTCAGCACTTTCCCGATGGTATCCGGCTGTACCCCATTCCAGGCCCAGTCGTCGCTCTTGTAATCGTAGTACTGGTAATCCAGCTGGAGGAACAGGTTGTCCTGCATTTTCCACACACCGCTGGCTTGCAGGTGGTGGAGGCGGGTATCTACCGCCGGCAGGTCGCTGGCCACCAGGCCGCTGCTGGGATCGGTGTTGAAGCTCTGTTCCGCCTGGGTATCGACGTAACTGTAGTCAAAGCTGATTTCCAGGTCTGCCGAAACCTGCCACTGTATATTCGCACCAAGGGTTACGCTGGTATCCTCGCCCTTGCTGTCCCAGTTGCGCGCCGGGTCGCTGGCCTGGGGCAGGGGTGGATAGATCTCGAAAGCATCCTTTTCCAGTCCGCCGCGGAAGGCGCGGCTGGTCTGGTCGGTCCTGTAAACATCGTAGCCCACGTACACGCTGGTCGACAGGGAGTCGCTGGGCACATAGCTGGCGCTGAGGAAGCTGCGGTACCACTGGGCTTCGGTAAGCCCAAGTTCACTCTTCTCGTAATCGTCGTCGCGCATTTGCAGGTTGAGGTTTACGTTCCACTGGTCAGCCGGCAACCAGGTAAAATCGGCCTTGGTCTGCCGCTGCACCCGGTTGGCCATGTAGAACTGCATCAGCTCCGGGTGGTTGATGTACCGCTGGTTGTCCGGTGTGGCATTGATCAGGGCGGTATCCAGCAGGGCATAGTATGACTGGCCCCATTCATAGGTATCCGACGCCCGGTCCGCATAGAGGAGTTCGAGTTTTGCGCTGAACCCGGGCGTGGGTTGCAGGCGGTAAGCCACGGTGTACCGGTCTTCCTCGCTCTCTTCTACGGCAGCATTTTGACGGGTGTCTTTTTCGTACTCGTACTGGAAGCTCAACTTGCTGCGCACAGGCAGTCGATAGCCTACTTCGAACCCGCTGATTTCCGAGCGGAAATCGTGATTGGTGTTGTAAACCGTGAATTCGCTGCCTGGCTGGTCTCCGCCATCGCCGCGAATGTACTGGTAGCCGTTGCGGCCGGCGTCGTAGTCCCGGTTGCGGTATTTGAAAAACAGCTCCGTATCCACTTTCGACCATGGATTCATCAACAGGCGGGTATTGAACGTGCTGGTTTCCACCTCGCCGTCATAATTTGCCTGCGGTAAGGGAACACTGACATCCAGCGCCGGGTTCACGCTGTAATCCAGGTAGTCCTGGTTCTGGGCGGCGACGGCGTAACTGCCGTCCACCTGCAGGCGTGTCCTGGCTGAAAACAGGTACTGGCCCGTGAGCCGCCCGCCCATCTGGTCGTTGTCCGGCGCCAGGCCGAGTCCGCCCGTACCCGCCGGGTAGCTGACATTCGGGCCATACGAGCTGTAGGGGTTTTGCCAGATCAGTTCATCGTTCTGGTTATCGAATTCGGAGTAGTTCAATTGCCCGCTGACATTCAGGCGGCTGTCGCTGTATCCCAGGCCGAGGCTGAACTCACTGGTGCGATAGTCGATGGCTTGCTTCATCAGCACCGCATCGGCCGTGCTGGCATCGATGTAGATGGCTCCACCGATATCCGCATTGCCCTGTTTTTCCTCGTAGGAGAGGCCCGTATTGACAGTCCAGTGCTCGTTCAGGCGGGATTCCACGTCGAGGTAAACCCGCTCGCGCTTCAGTTCCTGGTCAAAACCGTGCAGCGACTGGTTCAGGTTCGTCCAGTCGGCAGTGGTGATGCCGCTGATCCAATCGTCCGGCAGTGAAAGCTTTGAGTTGCCGGAAAAAGGCGTGCGACCGTCGTTGTTGCCGACCTGCACCTGGGAGTCGTAGCCGGCGGTTACCGAAAATCGGCCTGCCCTGCCCCAGGTCAGTTCGCCTTCCCGGGTGTCGAGCCCCAGGTTGGAGAGATAAGCCTGCGTGTAATTGTCGCCGCTGTTGAAGTCCTGCCACTGGAAGTTGCCGATCACGCTGGCCCCTTCCTCGTTCAGGCCGTTGTACTGGCCGAACATATAATTGTCGTCGCTGGTATAGCCAGCACCCAGCTGGCCGGCCATGGGACTGCCCGTTTGCCAGGCGGTTTTCAGCGGCGGGCGGTTCTGCAATCCCAGGGGTGCATACTGCTCGGCGTCCTGGGCCAGGGCGCCGCAGGCGGCCAGCACCAGGCTGCTGGCCATGCTCAGTTGGCAGTGAAAGCGGTTCATGCTCTTCATCGTGTCAAGCGCGCTCCCGACGGATGGTTGGATCCATGAATCTGGCTGTGGCAGCTCAAGCAGTCCTTGCCCAGCAAATTGCGGTTGGCGCTACCCGAGGGCAGGCCCTCGCTGCCATAGGGCTGGCTTGGGTGGAAAGCCGTGGCGTGACATTGCTGGCACAGTGCGGGACTGCGCGAGGTCAACAGTGATTTATTAACAGAGCCGTGGGGTTTATGGCACAGGGCGCAGTCTTCTGCCGCCGGCGGATGCTCCCACAGGAAGGGACCGCGTTTGTCGGCGTGGCAGGTAAAACAGTTGTCATTGACGGACACCTCACGCAGGGCGGCCGGGCCGGTGCCCCCGTGGGGGTTGTGGCAGTCGGTACAGGCCGTTTTACCCTCGGCGATGGGGTGGCGAGAGGGCAGGTGCAATTCGGAGCGCACCCGGGTGTGGCAATCGGTACAGATTTTTTCGGCGGTCTGCTTGTTCAGCACCAGGTCTTTTTGCTGGTGGGCGTTGTGGCAGCTGTCACAGCTGAGGTTTTCCTGCTGGTGCTCACTGCCGGCCCAGAGCAATTGCTCGCCGGTGTCGTGGCAGGTCTGGCAGCTGGCGTTGCGCACTTCCGGCGCAGACGGCCACTCCGGGCCAAAACTCACATCGGGGGGGTTTTTGGTGGCTTTCTTTTTGTGTTCCAGGCTGGCGCCGTGGCAGGCGACACAGGTTTCGCTGCCACCACCGGCCAGCGAGCCGTGCACGGTGCCGGCAATGGCGTGAATGGGCGCATCGTCGTCCGCGTGGCAGTCCAGGCACTGGCGTTCTGCCTGGGCGACCATGGCCGTCGCGGCAAGGGCAATTGCGCAGCACAGGTGGCTAAATTTACTACGGTAACCAGCCATTTTTATTGTTGCTCCACCTTGAAGTCAGTTTCATCGCCTGCAAAGCTCAGGGTCATCGGCAGTGACACCCAGTGTTTGCCGCCTGGATTTCCTGCCCCGTGCAGTGCGATACCAAAGGTATACTTACCGTCCGGGGTGAAAGGCTTCAGCGTACCAGTATCGTTCAGGGGCGCCTGTAAAGTCACCGTCCAGCGCCCTTCCTTATAGCTCTTGTTGATCTGTATCAAGTTACCGGCCTGCCACGACACTTTCTCCAGCAGCGTGCCGGCTTCCAGTGTGCCCCGGTCCAGCCGCATCCGCCACAGTGCGACGAAATTGTTTTCCGACATCAGCTGCGCCAGCGCCTGCGGCGCCTTGACCAGCGAGGGTTGGCCGATTCGCTGGTGCTGGGAGCGGGAGACCCACAGGTACTTCCCGGTGTGCTGGCCGCGATCCCGTGACATGCCCGGCAGGTCACTGTGGCAGGCGGCGAAGCAACCGCCACGCCGGAATGCCTCGTTGCCGCCATCATCCCACATCATCGCCACGTCCGTGTCGTTTGCCGGTCCCTCCCATGCGAGCTTGACGGTCAGGTTCTCGTCATCGGCGGCAAAAGAGACCTGGATTTCCCGGGTGGGTGGAGCAAAGCCGCTGGCCTGCACTTCCCCCATACTCTTTTCCTCTCCCCGGTGGCACTGCTGGCAGTTCCTGCCCTGGCGCAGCGGCTGTGAGCCGGGGTGATTCTGCAGCAACCAGTCGCTGTCAGCCATGCCGGGATAGAACAGGGTGACCGTTTTGCTGGAGAGGGCGTCTCTCACCATGGCGGTTACCGCGTCTGCGGGGGCATGGGCGATACCCTCGTGGCAATCCAGGCAGGTATTTTCCGGCTGCAGCATACGCCGGTGATAACCTTTCACTTTTTCGGGGACGCCGGGATCGCCAGCCATACGCTCCATGTTATGGCAGCTGCGGCAACCGC
Source organism: Haliea sp. (assembly GCA_024642245.1). Classification (GTDB taxonomy): domain Bacteria; phylum Pseudomonadota; class Gammaproteobacteria; order Pseudomonadales; family Halieaceae; genus JARRPM01. The sequence continues at coordinate 217 of JAHEBM010000023.1, read as the reverse complement.
TGGAACCGTTTTTCAGCAGCTCGGTTTCAGCGGACTCATGGTCGTGGGGATTGTGGCAGGTGGTGCACGGCGGGTTGTATTTCGCGATGTCCTCGAGGCCGTGGATACCTTTTTTCTGGGTCTTGTGGCAGGTGGTACACACCTGGGCCTGCTCGTCGGGAATCAGTACCTTGTCCCGCTCGGCGTGGATATCGTGGCAGGTGACACAGGTCAGGTT
>JAHEBM010000073.1 GCA_024642245.1 Haliea sp. | reverse complement strand
GCAATCGTTTGCATCCAGTTCCCCGTTCACCCAGGTCCAGCTATTTGACAGGGGCTGGGGGTTCACGCTGGCGTCCAATACCGAAAATGCTTCAGCTTCTTCGCCTTTCTTCAACAGAAACGAGTGGAGGTAAGCGTCTCTCAACTGCGAGTTGCTCACATCGGCAAACAGCGTGATGATGCCCTTGTTCTTGTCTATATCGCTTGATGTCCAGTGCCACACGATACCGTTCTGATCGAGCGTGATAGGGACAGCCTGGACCATGCTGCTGACCATCAAGCTCGCAGAGATTACGAAAATCCCCTTCCACCTTTTCATTCCTTCGTTCCTCAAAAAACCCAATTGATCGCTCACCGCGTTGCGCCTGGCGATTCCCATACCGCTTGAGCCAGGATTCACCTGGCTCGGAATGGTAGTTGCACGAACCGGGCCATGTGCAAAAAAGTGTTAAATTACAGTGGGATACGTTTTCTTTGTGAAGGCGCCTGGAGGCGCGTGTATAGGAAATCGATGGGGCATGGGAGGACTCTGTGATGGCCATCACAGAAAGGGTTCAGCAGGCGTAAAATTTCCTGACAGCGTGGAATTAACGGTCTGGTGCGCCGCCCTGGGCGAGCTAACCAGCGCCTCGCGTGACGACTACGCCGGTGTCATATAGCGCGAAATAGCCATCCGCCTTTCCGCGCTTTCCCTGAGCTCGAGCCGGGGGATGATGGTCTGCAGGGCTTGTTACTGATAGCGCAGGGCGAGAGATCAGTTTCCAATACCAGTGGCATGTGCACTGGCCAGCCCGGTTTGATACAGCCCATCGGGGTGGGGTCTCGCCGCTGTCTGGCCACCGGATACCAGATCACTTTTGAATTGCCGGAAAATAGCACTCAAAGAGAGATGCGCCGGAATCTCGCCACGCAAATCAAAGCCAATCAATCCCGTCGCATCGGCAGCGGCAGTCAGACGGTTCCAGCCGCTGGCCAGCCGGAAGGTCAGCTTGGAATCGGTCACCAGATCACCGATATAGTATGCGTAAAATGCATGGCGCAACTCGTCTGTTTCCGCATGCCTGGAAATTTGATGGGTGAACCAGGTGCAGCCATCGTTGGAACAATCTTTAAAGCGTTCAGTATGCGTGTGCAGCCAGCTTTTCCCGTATTCGCTTCGGAGGATGTTGTCGCCAATACGCCCCGCGTCTTTCTCGTTGGCCACCAGAACGGCATCGAGATGCTTATCGTAGTGGATCACCAGGACTTTTTCGTTATCGATAGTCCCTGTGTCCCATTGGCTGTCGGGGTATAGCGTTGACAGGTGTTGCATCGAATTGACAGCGACGTTCCTTCCGTCGGCAAGTGATAGCACATGAATCAGGCAAACAGTCGACAAAACCACGAGTCCGGCAAGGACCGGGGCAAGGGGGTAGGCTTGTTGCGGCGCGATGGCCAGGCGCGTCTTACGGTCTTGCGTCGACCACTGTTCACGGTTCAGCCTGCTGGCGAAATAGATCAGAAGGCCCAGTGCGGCTAGTAAAACGACCCACTGTACGTCTGCATGCCCGTCGAGTTGCATCTGCGTGCTTTTGAACTGATCGATGGTGACGATAAGGCAAACACGCATCGCGTTGACGAGCACACCCAGGGCCGCGCCCAGGCAGGCAAACAGGACGACTTTTCCCAAAGAGCGGAACAGCAGTAAGCCGAAGCTGTAACCCAGAAACCCCGCCAGCGTGAAGAAACCGAGTCCGGAGCACGCATCCAGGACGATATATTCATGCGGGCCGATATGCGCGTAGTAGCCATCAATGGCATGCGGTAGCCCCGTGATGATTGCGAACCATTCAATCCATTTGACAGTAAGGGCTTTTAGCAGTGGCTGCAAAATATCACCGCAGGGAATCATCAGGAACAGCAGTAGCATTAAGGGCAGCAATTTGCGGTAGGCGCCCATACCAAGACAGCACAGGGCAATACCTTGCAACAAAAGTACAAACGCAAGCTGTTGACCTAACTTGATGTCTGCTACGAAAGAGCCTGTCCATATCACGGTGGCCAGCAGTATCAGTGGCAGACCGAAGTAGCCCGGCCGGGGCGTCATGGCCAGGATACTATCGCGATGATGCCAGCAGGCGACATAGATAAACGTGGGGATTACCAACCAGGCGTACTGGTAAGCATCGGTGTCACGCCACATATTCGCCATATCCACTACTGTTGGCCACAGGCCGATAAATACCAGCAATAGACCGGCGCCGCCGTACCCCAGAACCTGCCGCCATTCAGGGCTCAAGTGTTCTCTATGGGTGCTTGTGCCGGTCTGGGAGGTGGCCTGAACCGGCGTGTATGGCAAATCCTGAGCGTAGCTGAACGGCTGCACCAGGACTGACACCAGTATTTCGTCCTGGGGCTGGCGAAAGTATTCCAGGCCGAATCCTGGCACGCCTGTGAGTGCCGGACAGGTATAGGTGCCAAAAAGTCTGTCCCAGATGCTTAGCACCATACCGTAATTGCTGTTGGTCTCTGGCTTATAGCTGGAGTGGTGTATGGCGTGCAGCGCCGGCGTAACGAATAAGTGGCGCAGCAACCTGTCCATGGCGTCCGGCAGGCGGATATTTGCATGGGTGTACAGTGAGGAGAGTTTTGCGCAGAGTGAATAGAACAGTAATGCCGTGAGGGAAAAGCCCATGGCGAATAAGAGAACATAGCCGAGAAAAGCAGATAGGATGGTTTCCAGGGGGTGGTGGCGTTCGGCGGTAGTGATGTCGATGGCAATATCACTGTGGTGCACCAGGTGAGCACGCCATAACAGCGGCACCTCGTGCAGTACGCGGTGTAGCCAGTAGTACCAGCAGTCCATTATCAGGAATGCCAGGACTATCTCCAGGAACGGCGGCAACCCCAGTCCGCTCACCAGGCCCCCTTCAAGTTCCGTCGATAGCTGCGTGACACTCGCGGGAAAAACAATAGAAACCAGGATGGCCCCCAGCAACATCAGGCCAAGATTGGTGATCCAGCGATGCCGGACGGGGGCGTCGCAGCGGCGCAGACTTGAAAAACGTTCCAGCAGTAACAGAACCACTGCCAGCGCTGGAAAGCTGATCTGTGTGAAATTATCCAAGGTATGACCAGGTCACGCGCAGCCGGGGTTGCGGTGGCGAGCCTGGCAACGGGAAAATCTATTTTCGACGTTTGATCAATTGCGCGCCAATCACCAGGCTCACCGTGGCGATGGCGGCAAGTCCGCCGACATCCAGTGGCAAGGCTGAGGCGCTGACCCCTACGATTCCCAGTGGAGCAGCGGAGGGCAGCCCTACGACAGCTGCGTTCGCAACCTGCAGTCCAGCCAGAAAGAGTCCGAAAAATCCAATAACCCTGGTAATCATGCCTGGCTCCGTTATCAACGTAAGGTCTGCACTGGACCGATAACGTAGGTACAGCAATTAATGGGCCAAGCTACATTTGTCATGTAAAAACAGGGTGTTGTGGGTCGCAGGAATTGATCCAGAACGGGATATGTAAAGATAACTGACACTTACAAGGCCGTGAGCCCTGCGGGGCAGGCAGCCCGGGTGTAACCTTCTCTGCGTTAAGATCACAGCGAGTTGCAGGTGGACAAGGACCTGGTTCGCCGACCTGGAAAGGGTACCTGCAAAAAATCGCTGGCTGAAAAAAGCGCGCTACTGCACCGGCGTCATATAGCGCGAGATATCCATCCGCCTGTCCGCACTTTCCTTTAGCTCGAGTCGGGCGATGGTTTGCAGGTGCACCTCGTCCGGGCCATCGGCGTAGCGCAGCACCCGGCCGCCGGTATAGAAATCCGCCAGCGGCGTATCCGGGGTGACACCCATGGCGCCGAACACCTGCATGGCGCGGTCAGCCACCGTGGTGAGCAGGGTGGGGGCGATGACCTTGATCATGGAGATTTCCTTGCGTGCGCCTTTTGCGCCCACCTGGTCGATCATCGCCGCGGTTTTCAGTACCAGCAACCTGGCCTGTTCGATCTCGATGCGCGAGCGTGCAATCCATTCGCCGATCGAGCCGTGCTGGTGCAGGTACTTGCCGAAGGTTTTGCGCTCCTGCGATCGCGCCACCATCAGTTCCAGGCAGACCTCGGCCATGCCGATGCTGCGCATGCAGTGGTGGATACGGCCGGGACCCAGGCGGGCCTGGGCAATCATGAAGCCATCGCCCTCCCTGCCGATCAGGTTGCTCGCCGGTACCCGCACGTCGCGAAACAGCACCTCGGAATGGCCTTCCGGTGAGTGGTGGTTGATGGTGGTGATGTTGCGCACCAACTCCACGCCGGGCGTGTCCATGGGCACCAGCACCATCGACTGCTGCCGATAGGTATCGGCATTCGGGTCGGTTTTGCCCATCAGGATGAAGATCCGGCAATTCGGGTGGTGGGCGTTGGTGATAAACCATTTGCGCCCGTTGATGACGTAGTCGTCACCCTCCCTGGCGATACGGGTCTGTATATTGGTGGCATCGGATGAGGCCACGTCCGGTTCGGTCATGGCGAAAGCCGAGCGAATATTGCCGTCGAGTAATGGCACCAGCCATTGTTCCCGCTGCTGTTCGGTGGCGAACATATGCAGGACTTCCATATTGCCGGTGTCCGGTGCATTGCAGTTGAACACCTCGGAGGACCAGGGCACCCGGCCCATGATTTCCGCCAGTGGCGCGTACTCCAGGTTGCTCAGCCGGGTGCCGGGCTCATCGTCGCGCAGTCCCGGCAGGAACAGGTTCCACAGGCCCTCTGATTTTGCCAGGGTCTTGAGGTCCTCCATGAAGGAGACAGGGTATATCCCGCTGTTTACTTCATCGCGCCACTGTCCGATACGGGGGATGATGTGGTCCTGCATGAAGTTGCCCACCCGGGCGCGCAACTGCTGGGTTTTATCGCTGTAGGAAAAATCCATTACCGCCATCCCGGGCCGGGGCCGTCGCTTACCTGATATAAGGCACGATGCTCTCAGCTACCGGGCACGGTGGCCATGATGCACATCAAGAGCCGGTCACCCGGGGTTACTGGCCCAATTGCGCCAGCAGCGCCCTGGCGTCGTCGATTTCCGGAAAGTCGGTTTCGCTTGCCAGCAATTGCTCGAGTGTTTGCCTGGCGGCCGCGTTGTCTTCCAGCGCCGCGGCGATCATCGCGCTGTGGTAGAGCATCGATGGCTGGCCGGGACTCGCCTTCAGGGCCCGCTCGATACTGCGCCGCGCTCGCGGGTAGTCCTTGTTGACGTATTCCACCACCGCCAGGGTGTCCAGCACCTCGGCGGCATCCGGCGCCAGGCTGGCGGCCTTGCGGGCGTACTCCAGGGCCAGGGCGGGATCGCGTAGCCGCATGATCCAGGCCTGGTTGTTGAGCGCGATGACATTGTCGGGATTGGCCTTGAGTACCTCGGCGTATTGCGGCCCGGCGTCCGCGAGTTTTCCGGCCAGTTGCAGGGCGTTGGCATAGGCCATGCGGGCGGTGTGGTCAGACGGGTTCTCGTCGAGCCAGCTGGCGTAGCGTTGCAGTGCGCCGACACGATCACCCAGGGCGTCCTGGTAAGTGGCCACGGCCACCAGGGTGGCCGTGGTCGGGGCCAGCCCGAATGCCTTTTCCGCCAGGCCAAGGGCACGTGCCGTATCTGAATGCTCATTTGCGGCAACGGCCTGCAGCAGCAGCACGTCCGGGTTGTCCGGGGCCAGGGCCACGAGCTTTTCCAGTTGCTGCTCGAATTCCGTTTTTGACTGGTTTGCCAGCGCCATCCGGGCCAGGGCAATTCTCGAGGGGATATAGTCGCCATCCAGCGCCACCGCGCGCTGCAGTTCTTCCCTTGCCCGCTTGTTGTCACCGGCGCCGGCGGCCGCCATCGCCATCATGTGGCGTACCGGGGCGCTGTCCGGGGTTGCCTCCAGCAGCTGCTCCAGCGTGAATTGTGCTGCGCCTGCATCCCTGCTGGAAAGCTGTGCCATGGCCAGCAGGCGCAACACCTCCGGCGACTGCTGCTGCGCGGGATCGAGGTTGGTGAACAGCGGCGCGACCTGCTCGGGCTTACCTTTGCCCAGGTAGAAGCGGGCGAGTATCAGGCGGGGCTGGATAATGGTCGGCCCTGCGGCCATGGCCTGTTCCAGGTGCGACACCAGCGCTGCCTCGTTGCCTTCGCGGGCATCCAGCATGGCCAGTTGTACCAGCGATGGCACGGAGTCCTCGTGGGCGGCCAGCACGGTCTCGTAATAGGTTCGTGCCGCGACCAGGTCGTTGTCCGCGAGCGCCATCTGCGCCAGGTTGTGATTGGCGGCGGGGTCGCCCCCGTCCAGCGCCAGCGCGCGCTCGAAGGCACTCCTGGCCTGCTCCGGCTGGCCTGCCTCCTGGTGCACCTTGCCCAGCAGGTTATAGGGAGTGACGCTGGTGAGGTTGCGGCGCTGGTAGGCCTCGGCCGCCTTGAGCGCGGCGGGGTAGTCCTTCTTCTGCAGGTAATTCAGCACCAGCAGGATATCGGCCTGCTGGAATTCCGGGTTCAGCTCGAGCGCGGTTTCCATGTGCTGGGCGGCCTCGTCGCTGTCACCGCCAATGAGCAGTCCCGCACCCAGCCTGACCTGGGCGACGGGCGAGTCAGGCTGTAGTGCCGCTACCCGCGACAGAAGTGCGATACCCTCGTTGGTCTTGCCATCGCGCAGCAGGGCGTTGGCGGTGAGGTTGAGCGCGTCGATATCATCGGGGTCGCCGGCCAGTACGGGCTGCAGCAGGCTCTGCACGGTCTTGTATTTGCCCTGCTGCAGGCGGATCGTGGCCAGCAGCTTGCGCCCGCGGACACTCTCGGGGGCCAGGTTGTGGAAGCGCCCGGCGAGGCTGGCCGCCTGGTCCATGTGGCCTTGCACCAGCTGCGCACTGGCCAGGAAAAACAGCACCAACGGATACTGCTCAAAGGCGGGTTCGGCGACAGACAGGGAAGTGACGGCCCCGGCGTAATTACCGGCCTGGTAGTGCAGTAATCCCTGCAGGTAATTCGGCCCCGGGTGCTGGGGTGCTTTCGCCAGCAGTGTCGTGGTATCGGTTTGGGCAGCCGCGTAATTTCCCTGCTGCAGGTTTAACGCGGCGCGTTTGAACAAGTCGCTTTCGTTGTTTTGCCGGGCGCCGATAGCACGGTCATAGGCGGCCAGGGCCCCGGCGGTGTCGCGCTGGCTGACCAGGAGGTCGCCGCGTAAACTCCAGGCTGTACCGTTAGCCGGTTCCAGCGCAATGACCTTGTCCAGTACCGCATCCGCACCGGCCAGGTCCTCGTGGCTGGCCAGCAGGCGGGCCTTTGCCAGCAGGGCATCGGGCGAATCCGGGGCTTTTACCAACGCCTTGTCTATCAACTCCTGGGCATCCCAGCTGTCGCCCAGCGCCAGGGCCGCCTGGGCCTGTATTGCAAGCAGGTTTGCCTGTACCGCAGGGCTCATACCGCGCGTGCGGATCTCCCTTACCTGCGCGTACTCGCCCTGCGCCAGCAGAGTTTGTGCCAGGGCCGGCTGCACATCGTCGGCCGGCCAGCCCAGTTCCAGGGCCCGTTGCAACTCTTTCTGCGCGGAGGGGATATCACCCGTGTCGAGGTAAGCCTTGCCCAGCAGGTAGCGGGCCTCGGCGGAGCGGTTGTCCAGCTGCAGGGCATTTTTCAGCTCGATAATGGCCGACTTGTAGTCGGAGCTGATGATGAACTGGTTGGCTTTTGCCACGTGTTTCTCGGCGGAGTCGCCCCAGCCGCAGGCGGTAAGGCTGAAAATCAGGGCGCAGAGCCCGGCTGTCCTTTTGATGTTCTTCATGTTGGCCCGTGCGTCTCGCTGTTGTGACCTTTTGAAACCTGCCGCGTCGGCGCCCGTGCACCTGCGCCGACTCAAGTTCCGTGTCAACGAAAACCCTAGCAGATAAGTTCGCGGGAGGGCCAGCGCTTTGCCCGCTAAATGGCATGGGTGTGATTTGTCTCGCAATAACAACTCGCCTATTCTGCCTGTGCCGGCGAGCTCGATTCGAGGGGGCCGGCTCGACTCGTAAGGCGGGGACCGCTGATGGCGAAGGAAATCGAACGCAAGTTCCTGGTAGATAGTGCCGCGCTGGGTACCCTGGAGGGCGGCACCAGGGTCGTGCAGGGCTACATCAGTTCCGGCGACGGCGCGGTGGTGCGGGTGCGGATGGCAGGGGATCAAGCCTGGCTTACCCTCAAGGGCAAAAATCAGGGAGCGGTTCGCAGCGAGTTCGAATACGCGATCCCCGCAGCGGATGCGCGCCAGATGATCGACGAGTTCTGTGGTGGCCGGCTGATTGCCAAAACCCGTTACTGCAGGGAGTATGCGGGCCACGTCTGGGAGATCGACGTGTTTGAGGGTGACAACGCCGGCCTGGTTGTTGCCGAGGTGGAGTTGTCCCACGAACAGGAAAATCCCGGATTGCCCTCCTGGGTGGGTAGCGAGGTGACGGGGGATGCCCGCTATTACAATAATGTGCTTTACAATCACCCTTTTCGTGACTGGCGGTAGGCCAGGTTTATTGCGGATAACGCGGTCGCCCCGCTTAAACAGTGATCTCCTTGCGCTGCTGGGCCTGCCACAACCCGGCATAGTGCCCCCCCTCGTCGAGCAACTGTTCGTGCGTGCCGCTTTCCACGATTTCACCGCGGTGCAGCACCACGATCCGGTCCGCGTCGATAATGGTGGACAGCCGGTGGGCGATAACCAGGCTGGTATGGTCGCGGGCGATCTCCCGCAGCGCGGCGAGTATCGCCTGTTCGGTCTTGCTGTCCAGTGACGATGTCGCCTCGTCGAAGACCAGGATGGGTGGGCGCTTGAGAATGGTGCGGGCAATGGACACCCGTTGCTTCTCGCCACCGGAGAGCTTCAGGCCGCGCTCTCCCACCAGGGTGTCCCTGCCGGCGGGGAGCAGGCGGATAAATTCGTCCAGGTGGGCGAGCCGTATCGCTTCCTCGACCTCCGGGTCCGAGGCCAGCGGGTTGCCGTAGCGAACATTCTCAAAAATACTGTCGTTGAACAGCACCGTGTCCTGTGGAACGATGCCGATCGCCTGGCGCAGGGTGGCCTGGCTGACCTGGCGGATGTCCTGGCCATCGATAAGAATGCGCCCCTTGTCCGGGTCGTAGAACCGGAAGAGCATTTTCACCAGGGTGGACTTGCCCGCACCACTGGTGCCCACGACTGCGACCTTCTCGCGAGGCTCCACGGTAAAGCTCACATCGTGAAGAATAGGGCGCTCCCGGCTGTAGCCGAAGTTCACCCTGTCAAAGACGATGCGTGGGCCCTGGAGCGTCAGCTCGCTGGCCCCGGGGGCATCGACCACCGTTGGGGACAGGGCCAGCAACTCGAACATCTTCTCGATATTGGCCATCGAGCCCTTGATCTCGCGAAACACGAAACCCAGGAAGCCCAGGGGCAGGAACAACTGGATCATAAACTGGTTGATGAGGATGAAATCCCCAAGCGTGATCTCCCCGTCGCGCACCTGCCAGGCCGCGAGCCCGATCATGCCGGTTTGCGCCAGGGCGATGATCAGCGCCTGGCCGCCGTTCAAGCCGAACAGGGAGAGCCGGTTGCGGCGCCGGGCCAGTTCCCACTTTTCCAGCTCGCGATCGTAACGGCGTGCCTCGAAGTCCTCGTTACCGAAATATTTTACTGTCTCGAAGTTAAGCAGGCTGTCCAGTGCGCGGGTATTGCTGGCGGAATCCGCGTTATTCATCTCCCGCACGAACTGGGTTCGCCACTCCGTTGCGCGCAGGGAAAACAGGCCGTAGGCCAGTACCGACGCCAGCGTGATCAACGCGTAGCTGAGGCTGTAGTTGTACAGCAGGATGCCTACTACCATGGATATTTCCAGTAGCGTGGGGGCGATGTTGAAGACGAAGAAGCGCATCAGGAAGCTGATGCCGGTGGTGCCCCGCTCGATATCGCGGGCCAGGGCACCGGTGCGGCGGTTGAGGTGAAAATCCAGGTCCAGGGCATGCACGTGGCGAAACACCTGTAGGCCGATCCGGCGCATGGCCCGTTCGGTGACCCGTCCGAACACGGTATCGCGCAACTCCCCGAAAAAGACGTTGGAAAAGCGGGCGGCGCCGTAGGCCAGTACCAGGCCTAACAGCAGGCCTGGTGCCAGCGCCTGGACAGACTGGCCCTCCAGGGAATCCACCAGGTGCTTCAGCAGGAAGGGGATGAGCAGGATGGCGCCCTTGGCCAGCAGGAGAAAGGCAAGCGCCAGTCCCACCCGGTAGCGGGATTCCAGCAGGTAGGGGACCAGGTGCCGGATGATTTGCCAGTTTACCCGGGTGTCGGGTTCGGGCTCGAAATTTCCATGTCTCATCAATGGAGTCTACGTGGAATCGGCGTCGATAGCAGCTGTCTGGCCGGGTTTTGGCCTTCCGCCGGGCGCGCCTGGGCTTGCCGGCGGGGCCACGGTGCAAGCGATCCGCAACAAAGTGAAATTATTTTTGCGTGCCGGGGGAATAAATCCCCGTCCTGAACCGTCATCCGGATGAAAGTGGAGTGAAACCGCTCGGGGAGGTAGTGACGGGCATTGGGTGCCGAGAGTCTTTCGTTTACAGAAGAGACCAGGCAGCCCCCGCTACCGTCCTCACTTTTTTATCGGTAACAGGCCGGACCCGCCATGCAGGGTCTGTATCTATTGGCAAATCGGGCCTGTCCGAATCAAGCCTCACAGAGCAGGGACCGCTAGCCCTCTGCACTGAACCCCAGGGCTTATCGTCAACATGAGGCGATAAGCCCTGCTTCTCTTTTCCTGAATCTTCCTGAATCCTGCCGAATTTTTCTGGCGTTCTTTGCGTGCGCGGCTTTCCAATGGAATCACGCGCACTGGGGTGTGGCGTGCCTGCCGATGATTTATGGCGGTGGTGAGGAGGGTAACTGACTGTGCCCCGCAACGGTGTTGACAGGGCTTACGATGTAATAAGTGAAGCGATGGGGTAAAGCGGGATGCTCTCCCCCACGGCACCCGGGGCGGAGTTTATTCCGCCGCGGTGTTTGCTGTGCCTATTGCCATTCCCGTGCGATCAGGTCGGCCTCGCCGGCCGCGTCCAGGGGAATATCGGCCGCGTGCAGATCGATGAAGTCGGCAACCTCGGTGGAGTCATCGGCCCCGGCAGGCCGGTACTCAGCACCAGAGTCTACAAGGTCGGCAGATGCCAGGACGGCGGTGGACCAGCCCTTGTCGCCCCGGCACGCGACGCCATGCCAGCTGGTGCCGGCTTCCGCCACCAGATACTCGCGGCACCAGTTGCCGGTTTTGTGCTGGAAGCTCAGTACCGGCCTGACGTTGCGGCCATCGGCGAGGGTCATCCAGCCGGAGGCCTGTGACGGGGTGTTCTCGAGCGCGACAGAGAGCGCGGCATCGACACCGGCGGAGCGCTCCCACTGGGCAAGCTGCGTGGCGGCGACCGCCACGACAAGCGACGCTGCCAGGGCAAAGCCCCAGTTCATGACGCGTTTGTGTGGCAGTGGGACTATGCGCACGGGAGCGTCCTGCAGCAAGGCGGTAATACGCTGCGGTACGGCTTCGGCGTCTATCCCGCTGTAGGCGTGCTGTATCTGGCGCTGCAGCGACTGCAGCCCGCAAAGCCGTGCTTTCAGCTGCGGCTCTGTTTCCAGGCGCTGTTCCAGCAGCTGCGCGGCCGACGGGGACAGTTCCCGGTCCAGGTACTGTGAAAGTAATTCGTAATCCTGTTCTGTCGCGTCCATAGTCTTCTCAGTTTTCGTCGCCCGGTTCGCGTTGCTCCAGCAGGGAGCGTCTCGCCCGGGCTATGCGGCTCATTATTGTTCCCACCGGCACTTCCAGTATTTCAGCGGCCTCGGCGTAAGTCTTGCCGTCTATGGCCACCAGTGTCAGTGCCAGTCTCTGGTCCTGCGGCAGGCCATCCAGCGCTGCACTTACTGTCTCCAGTTCCCGCTGCCCGCTGGCAGCTTGCTCTGCAGAGGGCGAGTCGTCCTCTTCATCGACGACCAGCTGAGGGTATTTGTGCCTCACGTCCCTGGCCCGGATCTCATCGATCCAGGCGTTCTTGCAGACCCGGTACGCCCACTTGGCGACATGGGCGTCGGCGGGCAATCCTTTTTCCAGCACGCGCTCAACCGTCGCCTGCAGCAAATCGTCACCGTCGGCCATTGTTCCCGTCAGTGAAATACAGAATTTGCGCAGCCCCCCCAGCTCGGCGAGCAGTGCCTCGCGCTGTAGATCGCTGAGCATTGGCATCCTATTCCTGCTATTATGGGTGACGTTTCTGGGTTGGGTTTTATTCCATCCCGAGGGAATTATTGTTGACGCTGGACGTCAACTTATCAGTATCAGGCAATATACGCCGGGTGGTTATAGCCGCTATGTTTACATCTAACATGCTGAAAGGTAAAGAAAATATTTTGCATCCAGTCGCTGCAGCCCGCGTTCGCGCCGGTCTGGCTGGCGCCGTGTGCCTGAGTTTTTCCCTGTTCCTGGCCGCTCCACTGGCACAGGCGGATTTGACCCTGGGCGGGCTGCCGGAAGACTACCTCGACGAGGTCGTCGAAGACGCAGCCCAGGCGCAGGTCGAGGAAAGCGTGCAGGAGCAGGTCGAGGAGCAAATCGAGGAGCACGTGCTGGTCCTGGGCTATGAGGGCATCGAGGCCAATATCGAGGACAAGGTAGAAGACGGCCTGCAGGAGAGCATAGAGGACGAGGTGGAGCAGGACATCACCGACAATATCGAGGTTACCGTGGAGGGTAATATCGAGAACGACATCGAGCAGGACGTGGAAGAAACCATCGAGGCTATTGTCGAGGAATCCGTGGAAGGCTCCGTGGAGCAGCGCATCGAAGACACTGTTGCCGACAGTGTTTCCCAGGATGTCGAGTCCGGCGTGGAGAGCGCTGTGGAGGTGCAACTCACCGCATCGGCTGAGGAGCGCGTGGAAGAGGGTATCGATGAAATCATCGAAAAAATAGAGATCGATGAAGGGCGCATCCAGAAGGACCAGTGGCTGGTCATGGCGGCTCCCGAGGTGTTCGAGC